>JAGYJR010000028.1 GCA_018401995.1 Flavobacterium sp.
ATACAATGCAGTTATAGAAGATATTGTAAAATTAGTTGAACAAAAACGTCCAGTTTTAGTAGGTACAACTTCTGTAGAAATATCAGAATTATTAGGTAGAATGTTACAAATGCGTAAAATTCCTCATAATATTTTAAATGCAAAATTACATAAACGTGAAGCTGATGTTGTTGCTGAAGCTGGTAAACCTGGAGTTGTAACTATTGCAACAAACATGGCAGGACGTGGTACAGATATTAAATTAACACCAGAAGTAAAAGAAGCTGGTGGTTTAGCAATTATTGGTACAGAGCGTCATGATTCTAGACGAGTTGATAGACAGTTAAGAGGTCGTGCAGGAAGACAAGGAGATGTTGGTTCATCTCAATTTTATGTTGCTTTAGATGACAATTTAATGCGTTTATTTGGTTCTGATAGAATTGCCAAAATGATGGATAGAATGGGCTTAAAAGAAGGCGAAGTTATTCAACATTCTATGATTACCAAATCTATTGAAAGAGCACAGAAAAAAGTTGAAGAAAATAACTTTGGCATCAGAAAACGTCTCTTAGAATATGATGATATTATGAACGCTCAACGTGAGTTTGTTTATAAAAGACGTAGAAATGCCTTAGATGGAAAACGTTTACAAGTTGATATTGCAAATATGATTTATGATACTTGTGAATCTATTGTAAATAGTAATAAAGCTGTTAAAGATTTCCCAAATTTTGAGTTTGAATTAATCAAGTTTTCATCTATGACTTCTCCTTTTTCTGAAGAAGAATTTAATAAATTATCAGAAAAAGAAATTACAGATAAATTATACGAAATTGTAACAGAACATTACAAAAATAAAATTGAAAGAAATGCTGTTTTAGCATATCCTGTAATTAAAGATGTTTTTGAAAATGAAGGTGATAGATATGAACGAATTGTGGTTCCTTTTACAGACGGAATTAAATCTTTACAAGTTGTAACCAATTTAAAAGAAGCGTATGAAACTGAAGGTAAAAGTTTAGTTACAGATTTCGAGAAAAACATTACGTTAGCTATTATTGATGAAAATTGGAAAGAACATTTACGTAAAATGGATGAATTAAAGCAGTCCGTTCAACTAGCTGTTCACGAACAAAAAGACCCTTTACTTATTTATAAATTTGAAGCGTTCAACTTATTCAAACAAACTGTAGATGAAATTAACAAAGAAGTATTGTCTTTCTTGTTTAAGGGAGAATTACCTACACAAGATAAAGTCAAATTTCAGAAGCGGTCAGCAAAAAGAGAACGTTTAAATACTAAGAAAGCAGATGTGCAAAACATCACTGAACAGGCTATTCAAAATTCTCGTCAACAATCTTCTGAACCCGTTGAAACTGTTGTAAGAGAGCAACCAAAAATTGGTAGAAATGAGCGTGTTACTATTAAAAATGTAATGAGTGAAGTAAGAAAAAGAGGTAAAGTTTAAACAAGCGATTCCTTTAATTGAAAAAGGAGAATTTGTTTTAGTAAATAAATAATATATACTTTAATAAAAGTAAATTGATAATAAAAACTGTTTAGAAATTCTAAACGGTTTTAATTGTTATAAAACAAGTCTTTATTCTTTTAATAAATTTAGTTGTATAATTTCCTGATTTTGAAGAAATTTTAATCAAATAAAGTCCAGTTGATAAATCTTCAATTGGTAATCTTTCAAAATTGGCATAAACGTTTTATACTTTTTTCCTACTACAGAAAAATTTCAACTTTAGTAATTGCTGTAATTGGAGAACTTAAATTTAAAATATTCTTAACAGGATTTGGAAACAACTTAATTGATTCCGCTTGTAACGTTATCTTCTACACTTAGAGCACAGGTAGCTCCTACCTCATAAGACAAATATTTTGTAACCGCAAAACTGCCTGCAAAGGCAAATTTACATGCGTAATTAATGGTTTGTCCGTTTGTAAAACCACTTACGGTTTTGGTAAAACTTATTTCCAGACATAGAAGTCATTTGAGTTTCTGAAAACGGAGATTGACTCCAAAGGTAAGCTACAACTCCAGATTTATCTTTATCTAATAACTCAAATGTAAAGGTAACATCTGTTCCATTTGTTGTAAAATCATATCTATAACCTACAGAAAAAGAGCCTTGTGTTGCTTCACTTTCTGAGCCTGAACATTGAGAATTTGTGTTTTGTAATGTTTTTGCATCTAAAGTTAGTGGATTGTTGGAAGCCAAATTTCCTGATAAATCTTGCTTGAATAGAAAAAGAATAGTTTGTTTCTGGATTTAAATTATTGATAATAAAAGACTTTGAATTCCAGAATCTCCACTTATAGATTCTAACGAACTACCAAAAGTTATATCATATGAAACTTTACCAGAATCATCTGTTGCGTTTAATAATAATTCTATAGATGATGATGTAATTGCACCTACAGAAGCTGAGAAATTTGTTGGGTCAGTTACATCTGAACTACTACCAGAACAACTACTTCCTACTACATAGCTAAAATATTTTGTAGCAGATAATCCTCCTGCATATGCAAATTTACATGCATAACTTATGGTTTCTCCTGCAGTAAAACCACTTATTGTTTTTGTGAATGTTAGTGCAGAAACTTCATTTAATTGGGTTTCAGAAAAAGGAGATTGTTTCCATAAATAGGCTACTACTCCATTTTTATCAGTATCTAACAACTTAAAAGTAATAGTTACACTAGTTCCTACAGTTTCAAAAGAAACTTCATAACCTTGAGAAAAACCTCCTTGTTGTGCATCAGAAGAAACCTCAGTACAAATTTTTTCTTCAGAAACAGCAATAGAAATTGCTTGAGAAGTAGACGTAGCTCCATTATTATCGGTTGCAATCGCTGTAATTTCATGATTTCCAATAGCAGCTCCATTCCATTCAAAACTAAAAGGTGCTGTAATATCTTCACCTAATTTTGTTGTACCATTAAAAAATTCGACCAATGAAACTGTTCCATCTAAATCACTTGCAACTGTTGAAATTGTAATCGCTTCTCCTTCTTTAAAAGCGGTTCCATTATTAGGTGAACTTATTGAAATTGTTGGACTTAAATTTCCGGAAGCAGAAACAATTATTAAAACTTCATCTGAATCATTATAAACACCATCACTCACCGTTAATTTTAATTTATAAACACCTTCTAAAAGATTGCTAACGTTTGGTGATGCACTTGTATTATCATTAAAACTGATGATTGATGGACCATAAATTTGTTCCCATTTATAGGTTATTGGTTGTCCTTCTGGATCATTACTTTCTGATCCATTTAAGGTTGTTGTTGTATTTGGTAAAACAACTGAGATATTCTCTCCTGCAACTGCAACTGGCGGAACAAAAGACAAAGCTTCTTTGTAAGTAAATGTCATTTTACCCAAATTAAACTCACCATTTTCTATAAACAATCTTAGTACTATGCTGTCCTTTGGTTAGTTCAATATTGGTTACACTTTTAGAAGCCCATGCATCCCAATCACTGAATTTGGAACAGTAATATCTGGACTCACTTTTTCCCCTTCAATTTCAAAGTAAAAAGGTCCACCTCCACTTGAATTTCCTGAAGCATATCTAAAGCTCATATCATATACTCCTGCTGTTTGTACATCAATAGTATATTCTATCCATTCACCTGCTCCAGTCCAACCAACAATAGCGCCTTCTTGTGTATTTTGAGTTGCGTCCACATTTTCTTCGGTTCTAAAATCTCCATTGTTACCTATAGAAGTATCTATATAAGAAATATTTTGACCAATTCCACCTTCAAATTTATCATATAAACCAGGTTCTATAATTCCAGGAATGCTAATAGCAGTTCCTGAATAAGGAACTTGCTCGCCAACTTGTACGTTAACAATATTGGTAACATTAAATTGATCATTAACATATACTTTTGCGTAAAATCCATGAACTCCTAAGTTTAAGTTTTCTGCCTTAAACTCATAAGGTGCAGTGGTATCTACTCCTATAGAAGTTGCTCCATCAAAAATGCAACTTTTGTAATCTCAGTTCCTGATGTATTTACTAACAAATTAACACTTCCATTTGGAAAAGCTTGCGTGAAATCTGGAAGACAAAACTCCTGACGCATCAATATCTCTATTGGTTCTCATTTGATTTTCTGGAACCGTTAATTTGAAACCATCTGAAAAATTAACTGTAATTTCAGAATCTGAATAATTATGTGCAACATAGGTAGTTTCTCCATTTTGTTTAAATACCCCAGCAATAGGATAATCTGCTGTAATTGTTGCATCTATCACTCCCATTGCATTTATAGAATGCAGCCAGTGATAAGTTTGTGCATCAGAAATACCAAATTTTAAATTTCTTTCAGGATACGCATTGTAAAGATTAACTGCTTCTTGAGGATTTACCATAGATAAGTATTTCCAATAGGTATCATGCCATAAATTGTCATTATTCTCTTTACTTAAAACTCCTGTATTCTGTGAAATTTCTGTCCAAAGTTTTTGAGCGTACTGTTGATTATGTCCTAAATAAAACGAACCTCCATGAATAGGGTACATTTCTATACCATAAGAAGCTGCAATATCTGCTGTCCAAAAAGTACCATTATCATAAGAATTTCCCCAAACTCTAGAAACTAAACTGTACTGTTGATTTGCTTTAAAATTACGTTCATAAACATCAAACCAATATTCTTCTACCGCAGTTTGTTCTGTAGTGTAAATATAAATACCCAGATCTCTAATGGTATTATTTTCTGTAATGGTTCCCCAATGAATTAAAGAAGAAGCAAATTGCATACTTTCTGAAGTCGATTCTTGGTCATTTCCTTGTGGAAAAGTAGCAAATCCATTTGCCCAACTATGTCCTGCATACGGACTAAAATTTCTTAAAAATGGAAATTGAGTATCATTTCTATCATAAGAAGCTGCATCTCTGATTAATATGTTAATCATATCTCCCCATTTTGATGCCCATCCTGGTTCAAATTGTTCCATAAAAGCGGCTGCATGAATAAAATATCCCCAATGAAAATGGTGGTCATTAATATTATTATCTTGTCCATGTCCCGCAGGATACCCTAACATGGCAGACCAAGTATCATTATAATAAAAAAGGAATGCAACTTCACCTGATGTATAGGTTAACCAATCTTCTAAACGTTGTTTAACAGTAGCAATCATTTTGTTTCTTGCTTCAATATTACCAGTTTGATCTGCAATTCTTGCCGTCTGAATTAAACGATTCATAACTTGTCCTTCGTTATACGAGTCTGTCCAAGTTGCTAAACCATCGTTTTCTATTTGTGAAATTTTAGCATCTAAATTAGAAGGACTAAATCCTGCACTATAATTTGCTAAATAAGGAATAGTAGGTAAAATTCCTTTAAAAGTATTTTCTACAATAAAACTATTGCCTTCTAACATTTTTAATTCTCCTCTAACAGAACTATAAGTATAAGCACTTGGTACTGGAGAATTTGAGCTTGTATTATACCATTGATGAGGTAATAAACCTAAAAGCATATTAGAATTACTACCTTCTTTAATATCTGTTTCTACCTGAAAAGTAGTAGTTACTTTTGAATTATTTTCGGTATAAGACCAAGAAGTAGTTGTATTTGTTGGGAAAACATAGGCATATTTTTTTAAGTCTTGAGCTGTACTGTTTACACTACTTGTATTTTGCGGTAACATAGCCATAGACCAATAATCTTTACCATTTAAAGTAGATGTATATAAATTTCCTGATTGAACCCAATTACTTCCTGAAGGCGCATAAAAAACAAAATCTTGTCCATCTGAAGCATTTTCTACAATAAGAATTTCATCATTTATTGATGCTGTTCCAGAATTCACTTTAATTTCTACAACATCATTAGCATCTTTTTCAAAATACAAGAAAGGCATACCAATTCCTGAAGTTACATTCATTTCATGATTGCTATCTTTCCAATTCATTGTTACTGTCCAATCTGAATAATCTGAAACTGTAGTTTTATCTGTATTTAAGCCTTGTAAACCAACTTGAATTGGAGCAGAATCACCAATAACTCCCTCAAGGAATATACGTAACAATTAAACCATTGTTAGTGGTTTTCATAGTCATTGGATAATTAAATAAATTATCTGCATGATTTTCTTTTACCAATTTAGACCACCAATCATTAGTAGGAACAGGTTTGCCTAAAGCATTGCCACTTAATTGAGGTGCTCCTGAAGGAAAAGCATTTCTACCAGCTGAATCTGTTCCTGGAAAAGTTGATGTGTAACTTCCACTACCTACTTGAGTTTGAGAAAAATAGATGTTGAAAAAGAAATAAATAGAATTATTCCGAGAGTTTTGATGTTTAGTTCATGCATAAAATAAATTTTTCTAAAATATCATTCTAAGTTGAACAAACTCAAAAATTAGCCTATACAAAAACAATAAAAAATTTTAGTTAAATTTTTTAACATTTCATAAAAAAACCCGCTTTGATATTCTCAAAACGGGTTTTTAATATGATAAAAATTAGAATTTAAAAATGTGTGTCCATTTGTAAATATTGTAAAAACTCTTTTCTAGTTTCTTTTTCTTTGAATTTTCCGCCAAATTCTGAAGTTACTGTAGAGCTTTCTATGTCTTTAATTCCTCTAGAATTTACACACAAATGTTTTGCATCTATTACACAAGCTACATCTTGCGTTCCTAGAGCTTCTTGCATAGCTTGTACTACTTGCATGGTTAAGCGTTCTTGTACTTGTGGTCTTTTAGCAAAATATTCTACAATTCGGTTCATTTTAGACAAACCAATTACTTTTCCATTAGAAATATAAGCTACATGTGCTCTACCAATTATTGGTAATAAATGATGCTCGCAAGTAGAATACACCACAATGTTTTTTTCTACTAACATTTCACCATAATTATAATTATTGTCAAATGTAGATGGTGATGGCATGTTTTTAGGATTTAACCCCATAAACAACTCATTTACAAAAGCTTTGGCGACTCTTTTTGGAGTACCTTTTATGCTATCATCTTCTAAATCCATCCCTAAAGTGTGCAAAATATCTTTTACACTTTCTTGAATTTTTTCTATTTTTTCTTCGTCAGAAATAGCAAAAGCATCAGCTCTTAATGGAGTTTTTGCAGACGTAGCTACATGGTTTTCTCCTATTTCTTCAATTCTTTCGTCATTCATTTTGCTGTTCAATTCAAACATTTCAATCGTTTATTACAATGCAAATTTACGTGTTTGCAACGTATTATTTTAGTTTATTCATAAATTAAAACTATCTAACTATAATTTATGAAGCTTTTAATTGATGTATTAAAGTTGATAAAGAAACTTTAGTTTGCTCTCCAGAAATCATGTTTTTTAGTGTAAATTCTTGCTTTTCCATTTCTTGAGAACCTACAATGACTACGAACGGAATTTCACGTTTGTCTGCGTAATTCATTTGTTTTTTCATCTTTGCTGCATCAGGATACAATTCCGATTTAATTTCGTTTTTCCTTAGTTCAGCAATGGCTTTCATAGAATAAAAAGCTTCTGCTTCTCCAAAATTGACAAACAATACTTTTGGTTTTGGTAAATCTACTTTGGTAAACAAACCTAACTCTTCTAAAACTAAGTAAATTCTATCCAATCCAAAAGAAATTCCTACTCCAGAAACATCTGGCATTCCAAAAATTCCTGTTAAATCATCATATCTTCCTCCACCACCAATAGAACCCATTTTTACACCTTTGGGTGCAGCAACTTCAAAAATTGCACCTGTATAATAGTTTAAACCTCTTGCTAAAGTTACATCTACCTGTAAAGAAGCTGTTTTTAAACCTAGTTCTTCAATAGTATTAATTACAAAACGTAACTCTTCTACTCCTTTTGTTCCTTCTTCAGAAGTTTGCAACATATTTTCTAAAGAAGCCAACTTATCTAAATTAGAGCCTGTAAAATTGAATAGTGGTTGTACTTTTTCTATGGCTGTTTCTGTAATTCCTTTTGCAAGCATTTCTGCTGCTACTTTTTCTTGACCAATTTTATCTAACTTATCTAAAGCTACAGTAAAATCGATTAATTTATCTTGAGCGCCAATAACTTCTGCAATTCCTGATAATATCTTTCTGTTGTTAATTTTAATAGTGGTTCCTTGCAACCCTAATTTGGTAAAAACGGTATCGTATAGTTGAACAAATTCTACTTCTTGCCACAAAGATTGACTTCCAACCATCTGCATCACATTGAGTAGAACTCTCTAAAACGCCCTTTTTGTGGTCTATCTGCTCTCCAAACAGGTTGTACTTGATAGCGTTTAAAAGGAAACGTAATTTCATTTTGATGTTGCACCACGTATCTTGCAAAAGGCACTGTTAAATCGTAACGTAGTGCTTTTTCTGAGATTTGAGGTATTAATTTTAAACTATCTTTTTCTATTAAAAAATTTATCATCTGCTTTGGATAAAAATCACCAGAATTTAAAATCTTAAAATCAAACGATCTCCTTCATCACCATATTTACCCATTAGAGTTGATGAATTCTCAAAACTTGGGGTTTCAATAGGTTGAAAACTAAAGGTTTCAAAAGAAGTTTTAATCGTGTTGATTATATACGTACGATTGGCAACTTCTGTTGGCGAAAATCTCTGGTTCTTTTTGGGATGCTTGGTTTCATTTATTAGTTTTTAGTTTTTAGTTTTTAGTTTTAGTTTTTAATAATAGCAATCAAAACTAATAACTTAAAAATTTAACATTCTGCAATAAAATTTGCGAGTGCAAATATCGGTAAAAAGTTATAATTTTTCGGGAGTTGTAAAGGTTTTATTTCTTCTTCTTAAAGAGTAAATTGTGGCATTTAATTCGAAACCTAACAATAAAATAATGGCGTTTAACCAAATGAATAACATTAAAATTAACAAGGTTCCTATAGAACCATACAACTCGTTATATTTTGCAAATTCATTTACATAATAACTAAATAAATAAAAGGTTAAAATTGATAAAATGGTAGTAAATACAGCTCCTGGAGATAAAAATCGTGAGTGTTTCCCTTCTTTAACACCATAATGATACAACATAGAAACTGTTAAGAAAATCATCAACAAAAAGATAAAACCACGCCCTAATTGTAGCCAAATTAAATTGTCTTCTAACCAACCTAAGGAAACCATATTTTTAAAACAAGATCAAAAAATATGATTAAAATTAGTAGTGAGCAAAAGAAAAAGTACAATTACAATAGAAACCAACATGGCTATAAAATAAGAACGAAATGAGTTTCTAACTACTTTAACGTGATAAGAATATTCAAAACCACCAAAAATAGCATTTACCCCATTGGTCATTAAAAAAATGGACCCTATGAAACCAAAAGAAAGCAACCCACCATATTGATTTTTAATAATATCTATAATTACAGAATCTACAGCATCAAAGGTTTTGGGTGGTAATACATCAGAAATTATAGATAGCAAACCTTCTTGTGCGCCATCTATTGGAACAAAGGGAATTAAGCGTTAGCACAAATAACAAAAAAGGAAAAATAGACATAAAAAAACTGTAGGCAATACCTCCTGCTCTTGTTGTTAAGGCCCCTCTAATAATACCTATAAAATACATTTCTAAAAGGTCGTAAAAAGACATCCCTTCTAAACCTGGAATTTTAATTTTTTTCCAAGTTTAATTAAAATACTAACTGGGCCGGTATTTTATGTAGTTTGCTTTCTATTTCTTTTGTCATGTAGCGTTTTGTCTTTTAAAAATTTCCAAAAAGAAGCACTATTTAATAGTTATTTTATTTAACTCTAAAATATTTCTTAAAAATAACCTTATTTTCGGTTTCTGATAAAGAATCTTTTAAAAACAAATAATCTGCACCAAGTGCTAAATTAGCTAAAAGACCATATTGTGCATTAAAAACCAAAGATCTACCATGGCTTTTGTTTGATTTTAATTGATAAATTTTAAAGTCTAAACTTTTAGAATTGTACATTTTTTTAGTTGGTAAAAAAGTATCTGAATTAACCATTAAAATATCTTTTTCTATGTGATATCTTAAGTCTACATTTTTAACAGTATCTGTTGGATGTAAATAGTGAAAAGCAATAATTTCTTTATGATGTAAACTATTTAATATAAGTTTTTCAATTTTATTATTTGATAATGAATATGAAAAAATAGGAACATTTGCTTGATCTTTAGTACATGATAATAGTATAAAGATTATAAAAAATAAGTAAGAAAATGACTTTTTCATTCAATGTGTATTTTATATGATGATAGCAATCCATCAATAGAATTTCTGCTAAATTTTGCGTTTTGCAAACGATTTTCTTCTGGATGAATTCTAAAATTAAATGCAGTCCTAAAATCTGTCTTTTCTAAATTTGAGTCTTTAAAAACCGCATTTTTTAAATCGCAATTACTAAAAACTACATTTTTTGCATCGGTTTCTGTAAAATCTACGACTTCTAAATTACAGTTTGTAAAGGTTGTATTGGGTATTTTTAATTGATAAAAAGAAGAATAATTTAATTGACAATCTGCAAATGAAAATTCTAATAAAAACGAATCAACTTCATTAAATTTTATTCCAATCATTTTACAATTTCTAAACTTGACATCTTTAAAAGCAGTATCTTTTACAATAACATTGCTAAAATTACAATCTATAAAATCACATTCTACAAACTGAATATTGGATGCATGAACACCTGAAAAATCACAATTTATAAAGGTACAATTGTCATATTCTCCTTTTTTGATTTTAGTTTTTGTAAAATCAAATTTTGAGTATTCTTTACTATCAAAATAATTATCAAGCATTAATCTATCGCTTTTAAACTTAAATCCATATTATAAACAGAATGCGTTAAGGCTCCAGAAGAAATAAAATCTACACCACATTCTGCATATTTTCTAATAGTTTTTTCATTGATTCCTCCAGAAGATTCTGTTAAACATGTATCACCAATTAAAGCAACTGCTTTTCTAGTATCTTCGTAATTAAAATTATCAATCAAAACTCTGTACACACCATCATTAGAAAGAATTTCTTTAATTTCTTCTAAACTTCTTGCTTCTACAATTATCTTGATATCTAAGTTTTTTTCGGCTAAATATTTTTTTGTTTTTGTAATTGCTGCAGTTATACCGCCAGCAAAATCTATATGATTGTCTTTAATCATTACCATATCATACAGCGCAAATCTGTGGTTTTCTCCTCCTCCAATTTTTACTGCCCATTTTTCTAAAGCTCTAATTCCTGGAGTGGTTTTTCTGGTATCTAATACTTTGGTTTTTGTGCCTTTTAATAAATCTGCAAAAAAGGCAGTTTTGGTAGCAATTGCACTCATTCTTTGCATTGCATTTAGCACCAAACGTTCTGACATTAAAATAGATTGTGATTTCCCTGAAACATGAAAAACAACATCACCAAATTTCACTTTTGAACCGTCATTTATAAAGGTTTCTACTTTTAAATCTGCATCAACGTATGTAAAAACTTGTTTTGCAAATTCTACACCTGCAATAATTCCATCGTCTTTTACCAATAGTTTTGCTTTTCCTTTTGCATCAGCAGGAATACAAGAAAGCGATGTATGGTCTCCATCTCCAATATCTTCTCTAATGGCGTTTTTTATAATAAGATCTAGTTCTTTTTGAAATTGCACTTCTGAAATCATAAATGTCTTTTTATTCTGATGTAAAAATAACAATGATTTTCAACTTTTTGTGAGTTCTTAAGAATATATGTTTTAAAACTGACGTATCGGATATAAGAGATTGATTTTAATGCGCTTCCAACAATTTTCTTTAAAATCGAAAATCACTGAAATGACAGCCTGCAAATGAAAATTAAATTACTTGCCATTGGTAAAACTGACCATAAAAATTTGATTCAGTTAATTGATGAATATCAAAACCGCTTAAAACATTATATAAAGTTTGAGTTAGAAATAATACCAGACATTAAAAATGTAAAGAATTTAAGGAATTACAGCAAAAGAAAAAGAAGGAGAACTTATTCTAAATAAACTACAAAACACAGATCAATTAGTTTTATTAGATGATAAAGGAAAGCATTTTACCTCAATTGAATTTTCTGAATATTTACAAAAGAAAATGAATACTGGTATAAAACAGTTGGTATTGGTAATTGGTGGTCCTTATGGTTTTTCTGATGAAGTGTACAAAAAAGCAAGTGGAAAAATATCATTATCTAAAATGACATTTTCTCATCAAATGATTCGTTTATTTATTGTAGAACAACTATACAGAGGTTTTACTATTTTAAAAGAATGAACCTTATCATCATGAGTAAAAAGGCAAAAGCCCACTCTAAACTTCCTAAACGAAAAGAACTCAATAAGTATAAAAATCATATTAAAAATGTATGTTAGAATTCGTTAAATCTTTAAAATTGATATTTTTCTTTGTAACTTTACCCTAAATAAATTAAAATGAAGTTAGTTTTTGCAAACTAACAACCCAAATAAACTAAAAGAAGTGCAAGAAATGTTGTCTGATTCAATAAAAATATTGAGTTTAAAAGATATTAATTGTTTAGATGAAGTTAATGAAACTGAAACTACTTTAGAAGGTAATGCAAAGCTAAAGGCAGATTATATAACCAAGAATTTTGGGTACAATTGTTTTGCAGATGATACGGGTTTAGAAGTAGAGAGTTTAGATGGTAAACCTGGTGTTTATTCTGCACGTTTTGCAGGAGAGCCTGCAAATGCAGAAAATAATATGCAAAAATTAGTATCTGAATTAAAAGACAAAAACAACAGAAAAGCACAATTTAGAACTGCTATTTGTCTAAATTTAGATGGTAAACTGAATTTTTATTTGAAGGAATTTGTAAGGGAAGTATTTTAACCGAAAAACAAGGAGAAAAAGGGTTTGCTTATGATCCTATTTTTAAACCTAATGGATATCAACAATCATTTGCACAAATGTCCTCTAAAGAAAAAAACACCATTTCTCATAGAGGAATAGCCATTCAAAATTAGTAGCATTTTTAAAGAAATATTAACTTAAATTTGCCTCCTTAAACACAGTTTAGAGGTTTTCTATTAAGTTTCGACTTCTGCTCAACCACACATTTTATAGATGAAACAAAAATTATAAAAAACACTTTATTTTCTTATCAGTTTTACTGATGGTTTTGTTTTTTGTAAATATCAGTTTGGGTTCTGTTTTAATACCTTTCAAAGACATTTTTAATATTTTAACAGATGGTTTTAGTGCCAAAGAAAGTTGGGCAAACTATTATTTTACACTTTAGATTACCAAAAGCAATAACAGCTATTTTAGTAGGTTCTGGTCTGTCTGTTTCTGGTTTATTAATGCAAACTTTATTTAGAAATCCGCTTGCGGGACCTTTGTTTTAGGTATTTCTTCTGGTGCAAGTTTAGGCGTTGCATTATTAATTTTAGGAAGCTCTTTATTTGGTGGCTTTTTTTGAATGTATTATTTTTTAATTGGTTCTACCTGTTGCTGCAAGTTTGGGTGTTTTTTTGTTTTATCTGCAGTTGTTATTGTTGCAAATAAAGTAAGAAACACCATGTCTATTTTAATAATTGTTAATGTTTGGCAGCTTAACTGCTGCAATTATTAGTGTTTTAGCTTATTTTAGTAAAGCTGAACAAATTCAACAATATTTATTTTGGAGTTTTGGTAGTTTAGGCAAAACTTTTCTTGAATGAGTTACTCATTTTTATAAGCATTTATTGCATTGGTATTTTAGCAACACTAACAATTATAAAACCTCTAAACAGTTTTTTATTAGGAGAAAATTATGCAAAAGCTTAGTATAAACGTAAAAAAAAGTAGAAATATCATTTTATTAATTACAAGTATTTTAACCGGCGTTATTACTGCTTTTTCTGGTCCAATTGTTTTTTATAGGTTTGGCAGTTCCTCATATTGCAAGAATGATTTTTATAACATCTAATCATAAAATATTAATTCCTGCAACACTTATTTTAGGAGCTATTATTTTATTAATTTGTGATGCAATTGCTCAATTACCAACAAGTGAATTTACGTTACCTATAAATGCTATCACATCACTTTTTGGTGCTCCAGTTTGTAATTTGGTTATTAATCAGAAAAAGAAAATTTTTGTTTAATATGCTTACTTCAGAAAAAAATATCGTTTTAAAACTAAAAATTAGCTATTGGATATCATCAAAAAGAAAGATACTATTATTTTTTCTGATATTAATTTAACTTTAGAAGAAGGAAAATTAATTACCATTTTAGGAAAACGGAATTGGTAAATCAACCTATTAAGAACCATTTCAGAGTTCAAAAACCAATTGCTGGTGCTGTTTTATTAAATGATACGTGCCTCCAAAAATACTCAGAAAAAGAGTTGTCTACACAATTAAGTTTGGTATTAACAGAACGTTTACCAGAAAGCCAATTAACTGTTTTTGAAATAGTTGCCTTAGGCAGACAA
Source organism: Flavobacterium sp. (assembly GCA_018401995.1). Taxonomy (GTDB): domain Bacteria; phylum Bacteroidota; class Bacteroidia; order Flavobacteriales; family Flavobacteriaceae; genus Flavobacterium. Next base: position 14,424 of record JAGYJR010000028.1, read on the forward strand.
CCTTACACAAATTGGATTGATAAACTTTCTGATGAAGATTTAGAAAAAATAAATACAGCCATAACACAAACAGAAATAGCACATTTAAAAGAACGTCGTTTTTACGAATTAAGTGATGGCCAATTGCAAAGAGTTTTAATTGCAAGAGCTTTAGCACAAGATACTGCTATAATTATCTTAGATGAACCTACTGCGCATTTAGACATGCATCATACCCTAAAAATATTTTCACTTTTAAAAAATTAGTAAAAGAAACTGCTAAAACCATCATCATTTCTTCTCATGAAGTAAATTTAGCCATTCAGCTTTCTGACAAGATTGTTTTATTAACAGAAAATGAACTTTTTGCAGGAAATTTATCAGAATTAACCAATCAAAATGCATTTGATAATTTATTTCCTAATGATTTGTTAAAATTTAACAAATCATTACAACAATTTGTTGTCAATAAAAATTAATTTTGATAACACTGTAACTTTTCGTTACATTTGAATACTAATTACAACAAACAAAATACTTTTTTAATCGATGAAAAAAATACTTTATGTTGCTAGTGCAATTGCTTTTATGGCTTGTGGTTCTAGTAAAAATGCATCAAATGACGATGCAAACGTAGATCAAGCCGCAAAATATGCTGCTACAATTACTGCAAAAGATTTAGGAGCTCATTTATTTACCTATGCTTCAGACGAATTTGAAGGTAGAAATACAGGCGAACCTGGACAAAAAAAAGCTGTTGAGTATTTAAAAAACTTTTATGTTTCTGAAGGAATTGTATCTCCTTTAGGTGGAGATGATTATTTCCAAGAAGTACCTGCAGATTGGATTAATAAAAATACAAGAAGAGGAAAATATAATGATTCTGAAAATGTAGTTGCTTTTATTAAAGGAACAGAAAAACCAGACGAAATTGTAATTATTTCTGCTCATTTAGATCACGAAGGAATTAAAAATGGAGAAATTTATAATGGTGCAGATGATGATGGTTCTGGTACAGTTGCAATTTTAGAAATTGCGCAAGCTTTTCAAATGGCGGCTAAAGCAGGAAAAGGACCAAAACGTTCTATTTTATTTTTACATGTAACTGGAGAAGAAAAAGGATTGTTAGGCTCTAAATATTATGCGGATGTAGACCCGATTTTTCCACTTGCAAACACTGTTTGTGATTTAAATATAGACATGGTTGGTAGAATTGATGATAGACACAAAGCAGACCCAAATTATGTATATTTAATTGGTTCAGATAAGTTAAGTACAGAATTACATAACATTTCTGAAGCTATCAATAAAAAATACACAAATATCAATTTAGATTATAAATACAATGATGAGAATGATCCTAACAGATTTTACTACAGGTCAGATCATTACAACTTTGCAAAAAACAATGTCCCAATTATTTTTTACTTTAATGGTACACATGCAGATTATCATAGACCAACAGATACTCCAGACAAAATTAATTACGAGTTGTTAGAAAACAGAACTCGTTTGGTTTTTCATACAGCTTGGGAAGTTGCCAATATGGATACTAAAATTATTGCAGATAAAGCAGCACCTAAAAAAGAAGAAACAGGAAAATAATTTCCGTTTTTTTTATAATCTTAAGAGGTCTTATAAAAATTATCTTTTATAAGGCCTCTTTTTTTAGCTAATATTACTCCAAATTTTAGAAGTTTTTGGAGTTAATTGCGAATACGCTTTAATAGGTATATTTTCTTCTCTTTAGATAAATTAGAGTCTTCTTGCAATAAAGAAATTGCAGTATTTCTGCAGCAACTAAAATTTTAGAATCCTTTACAACATCTGCAATTTTTAAATCTAACACGCCACTTTGTTGTGTACCCATAATATTTCTGGGCCACGTAATTTTAAATCTACTTCTGCAATTTTAAAACCATCTGAAGTTTCTACCATGGTTTTTAAACGTGTTTTTGCTTCTTCAGACAATTTAAAACTGTATTAAAATACAATAACTTTGGTCTGCACCTCTACCAATCCCCTACCTCTTAATTGGTGTAACTGACTCAACCCAAAACGCTCTGCACTTTCTATAATCATTACACTTGCATTAGGTACGTTTACCCCAACTTCTATAACTGTGGTTGTTGCTACCATAATTTGGGTTTCTCCTTTAACAAAACGTTGCATTTCAAAGTCTTTATCTGCAGGTTTCATTTTTACCATGTACAATACTTATTTGGTAATTTGGCAAAGGAAACTCTCAGACACACTTCATAACCATCCATTAAGTCTTTATAATCCATGGCTTCAGACTCTTCAATTAAAGGATATACAATAAACTTGTCTTCCTTTGCAATTTCATCTTTCATAAATTTAAAAACCGACAAACGATTGCTATCAAAACGATGCACTGTTTTACTTCTTTTCTCTTCCTGGAGGTAATTCATCAATTACAGAAATATCTAAATCTCCATACACAGACATTGCCAAAGTTCTTGGTATTAGTTGCTGTCATTACTAAATATGTGGAGGAAGAGCCTTTTCCTAGGCCCTTCCAAAGGAAGGGAACTCTCTACTATTATGTTTTTCTTTGTTAAATGTTCTATTATACTATTTATTGTATTTTCTATATTTCCAATTACTTCTTCATTTGTGAATCTAATTACTTTAAATCCTAATTCATTTAGAATTTTTATTCTTAAATTGTCTTGTTTTCTTTTTGCTCTTTGTATTATGATATTTACCATCAACTTCTATAATTAGTCTTTTCAATGCAAATAAAATCAACTATAAACTCACTGTCAATATGTTGTCTTCTAAATTTAAAACTTAATTTTTTAGTTCTTAATTGTCTCTAAAGGAATCTGTTCAGCTTCAGTAGTTTGCTGCTTTCTATTTTTTTGGCAAAATTTCCCCATCAATTTATGTTGATGGACGAGCAGTCATATATTTTGCGTACAGTTTGGGATTCCCTCCCTATGGGAGGATTGAGGTGGGCCTCCTTTGCCCAAAGCTTGCACGTTGTGTGCACCCTAAATCTGTGCTGCCTATCAATAATGGCACCAAATTTTTAAATTGTACTTTATCTTCTAATAAGGCATGAGTTCCTACCAAAATATGCAAATTACCATTTTCTAAATTTTCATGAATTTCTCTACGTTTTTTTGTTTTTACAGAACCTGTTAAAATATCAACGTTAATATTCATGCCTTCTAACAACTCTGAAACGGCTGTAAAATGCTGATTTGCTAAAATTTCTGTAGGTGCCATAATGGTGGCTTGAAATCCATTATCGATTGCTAACAACATAGTTAGTAAAGCAACAATTGTTTTTCCAGAACCTACATCACCTTGCAACAACCTGTTCATGTGTGCGCTGTGGTTACATCTTTCTAATTTCTTTAAAACTCTTTTTGTGCATTGGTTAAATCGAAAGGTAATTTTTCTTTATAAAATTGATTAAAAATTGCGCTAACATTTTTAAAAACAAACCTTTAATTTGGTTTTTATTGATGAGTTTTACGAACCAACTGCACTGAATAAAAACAATTCTTCAAATTTTAATCTATTTTGTGCTTTGCATAAATCTTCTTGACTCTTAGGAAAATGTATTTAACAAGGCATCTCGTTTAGACATCAACTTAAAAATCATTTATAATTTCTGTAGATAAACTTTCTCTCTACTCCATCATACACTTGTTGTAATAAATGCTGTATATAATTGCGTATCAATTTAATTGAAACTCCAGAATTAGTTAATTTTTCTGTAGATGGATATACAGGCTGCATTTTAGTTTGCAATTTTTTTATAGGCTGTAACCAATTTAATTCTGGATGCGGGAATGCTAAAACTGCCATTATAATGATTCAACTTACCATACACCACATAAGGTTCGTTTATTTTTAAGGCATCTTTAATCCATTTTTGGCCTTTAAACCAAACCAACTCCATAGTTCCAGTAGCGTCTTGCAAAGTTGCCACTAACCTACTGCCTCTTTTCTGCGCCACCGATTTTACATGGGTTATTTTACCCACAATTTGTACTTCAGCAGCACTAGGCTGTAAATCTTTGATCTGATAAAACTGGGTCTTATCTATATATCGAAAAGGAAAAAAATGAAGTAAATCGTTGCATGTTTTAATGCCCAATTTGTATGCAAAAGCGTGGCTCTGTGCACTAATTCGTTAATATATGTAATTGGGTTATTTAGGATTCACTTTGTAAAATAAATAGGATTTACGAAATTAACCAATTCATACGAGAATGAAAATAGATAATTTTAATAATAAAAAACTCCAACTAAAAAGTTGGAGTTCATTATTAAAAACTGGGAGATTTTATTCTATATAAAAATTAAAAGTGTTTACATTAATAATTACTAAAATCAGTTCCAGGGAGCTTCTGGGCTAGCTGTTTGTGCTTTTTAGGGTTTAATAGCAAATAGGTTCCTAATGCTGTTAAAGCAGCATATTTGCCATAGTTTCCATTTTTTGTAATTCGCCTCTTTCTGTAAATTTCTAAAGTATTTTTGTTTGATTTTTCATAAAGTTGTTCTTATGTAATTTAATTATTCTATAATGATCTTTTGTGTCTTTTTACCTGTTTCGCTTTGTAAAGAAACCATATAAATCCGTTGCTTTTAAATTTGGTAAAATAATATCGGTTTTACGTTGTCCTTTAAATTTTGGTAAATACTTCTTTGCCTAAACATCAAATAATCTAATTGTTGCATTGCCATCAATTAAACCTAAAATTCTTAATGTATGATTCGCTGTTTTAAACATACTGATGTTGGCACTAAAAGACTCATTATCATTAGATAATACATTCGATTTGTATGTAAAAGAAGCGCCCTACACCTTCTAAAGCTGTTTTGGTAGTTAGTAGATATTCTTCTTCATTTAAATTGATAAACGCACCTGTTTCTGGTATCTTCTAAATAATGTATGAATTCCCGTTGGTAAGTTTATACCTCTGCAGAAATAGTGATTGTTTGGTTTGCTTCTGATAGAATTCCTACAGGAATAACCATCGTTTCTAAATTGGTAGTTGGCAAACATTGTAAAGCAAAAGGCACACCAGTGTTATCAGTTACTAAATGAGTAAAAATACTAAAAGAACTAGATTCTCCAGAGAAAACTCCTGCATCATAACCAGGGTCTAAACCTGTTGTGGTATTTTCTAAATATTTAATTTTAGTAGTTTTTATAGTATTTTCTTTTGCAATAGAAAGTAATATTTGTGGTGTTGTAAGTGCTGTTTTAGAAAATACATTACCTGTTTGGTGTTTTTGTATAGTTTTTGGAAAACTTATAGTTCCTCCTACATTAGCTTCTACAAAAAATCCTTGACCAGGTGCAGCATATTTAGCAACCTCATCTGAATGATTAATAATATCATAAGAAGCTGTACCTGCATTCCATTGGTAAATGGCAACTCTTGCCGGATCTAAATTACCTGCATTTACCGTTAAAAGATTATTGGTAGCATCTGCATCGTCATTTAATGCGATTGCTGATGTGTAGGGATTCCCTACTAAATTCCACTTATTTCCAACGCCAGAACTGTTATCTGTAATATTTTCATTAATCTCAAAACGGGTGTTTATAAACCCTTTAAAATTAAGAGTTCCTGCAACAGATTTCTTTACAGAATAGCCTTTTCCTTCTTCAAATAAAGCCCCATCTAGATTATCAATATCATTACTACCAGTATTATCTGTGTAATAAACATATCGATTTGTTTCCAAACTATTATCATACGTTGCGATAGCATATTTGTTACCGCTTCTAGCTAACAAATCTTTAAAATCGCTAATACGCTGAGTGAACCCTTTAAATGGTAATGAAATTATATGCCAATCAGAAGTTACATATCTTTGATAGGTTACTTCTTCATATCCAAAATGATATTCTTTTAATATTAAAGAACCACTATGGGTAGCATTAGATTGTATGGTTAACGTACCATTTTGTGTCAATCTATCGTTTATAGTAATGGCATATTCTGGCAATACTGTTAACGTACCATCTACAATTAATTCATTTACATTGGCAACTGCATCTACCACTGTACTTACTCCAGTACTAATAAGGGTATTTTCTGTTGCAATGGGTACTGTACCAAAAGACCAATTACTTGCTTCGCTCCATAAATTATTAGTGGTTCCTAAAAAAGTATTGTAAGTAGATGTTATAGTCGCTGTAAAAGTGTGGTCTGTACTATTACCATTATTATCTACAGCACTTATAGTAATGGTATGTATACCAGATCTTAATTTACTACCTACTGTAGGATTTTGTGTAATTGTATAATTACAATTATCATCTGCAGTAATACCTCCTGTAAAATCTGTTACTGTATATTCATCTCTTGCACCTGCTACTGCAATAAAATCTGCAGGTAAAGCACTATTAAATACAGGTGCAGTATTATCTGTAATTGTTAAGACAAAAGTATTATTACTTGCATTTCCTGAGCCATCTGTAGCAGTAACAGTAATGGTTTGTGGTCCTAAATCATCGCATGTAAAAGTGGTTCTATCAAAAGAAATAGTACTTGAATCACAATCTGATACAGAAAAAGCACTTGTAGGCTCAAAAGAAACATAATCATTGGTTAAGGTAAAATAATCATCCTCTCTGTCTGCAACACCAAAACGAGTATTACCTATATAGATTCCTTGTGTAATACCATAAAAATAATCTTCTGGGTCTGAAATGTTGGTGGTGTGTATTTCTATGTTGTTTGTGGTTTCAAATAACTTAATTTGAGTGGTAACATCTGCATTTGTAGATTCATAATAAGGTATG
>JAGYJR010000029.1 GCA_018401995.1 Flavobacterium sp.
TCAACTTCCCAAACAGCAGTTGAAGTTGCAAAAGTGGGAGACACAATCCATGGGTCAATAATTACTTTTTGAGTATTGTCATAATTGTCAATCACAAACTGTAACTCGTTGTTTACAAATGTATAACTAGAATTTATCTCCGTATTGTTGTTGTCATAAAAAGTAAAAGGCTTATGTTCTATTATTTGACCAAGAGAGGTATTGATTTTGAGTTCTTCATCCTCTAATGTAATTTCAATATTTTCGTCAGCTATGTTAGTATGTGCTGATGTATACTTAAGTTTTAAATCATTTGGGTTTGCGCCAGGATGTAAAATTACATTATATTTAATTCCTCCATTTTCATGCAAAATATATTCTACATCAATATTATCATATAGGTTTTGATAAATAATTTTACTATATCCTTTTACATTTTTAATATTGCTTACTTCTCCATTCGAAAAATCTTTAACAGCAAAGGAATAATAATGGTCTAACATATTTTCATGAACTATGTTGACGTTTTGATTTGCGCCTAACCAGTTGACATGTATCAACTCGCTGATGTTTTTTCTTTTAGGGTCGTTAGGGTTTGACCTATCTCTTTCTGGGTTTCTAACTATTTTATCCATTCTATAGGTTAAACCATCAGGTCTAAAAAACACATAAAAAGGATTGTGACTGTACGCAAATTTTATATTGTTAGTTTTGTACCAATCTCGACCATCATACTGACCGTTGTTTTCAATAAAGGCTTTGGAAGATTTTTCATTATCAAAAGTATTGAAACCTTGAGAATAAAAATCACTTAAAGAAACATAAACAATTACAAGTAAAAAGTACAGTTTTTTCATTTTTGAAGCAGGTTATATTTAAGAAAAGGTGATAAAATTGTTAACAAATATAATTCATTTATATTAAAAAACAAGTTCTATCATAAAAAAAAATCTTTATAAAATACTGAATGAAAGTTCTATGAATTCTTTCTTTTTTAGAAAAACGCTATATTTGTAAAAACTTTTTTTTATGAAACTTTTTTTATGTTTAATTTCTTTTTGGATATTACTTTCATTTAATATCTCTTCACAAATGCATCAAGTATCAGGTGGAAACATCGGTTTAGTTGCTTTTGGTGGTATGTCAACAAATAAATCTAGCCTCGAAAACTACAAAACAAATGGAGGATATTTTTTTGGTGTTGGCGCTACAACATCCATCAAAAATTTCTTATTTCCTGAAATACATTACTCTTTATCGGATGTCAATTATGGCACTAACGATTCTTTGAATTTGAACTATCAAAACAAGAATCAAAGTTTGGGGTTTTCTCTCAATTCTAAATTACATTTTTATAGTTTGAGATTGGGGAAGTCAACCAAAGGAGAATGCTGGTGGTTGAACTTAAAATTACTTGCGGGTTATAATTATGCTTTGCATTTTAGCAACAAATCCAACTTTCAAAGTTTTGCAAATCAAAACGATAGTAGATTGGAATTTGGATTGGGAATTAACCCAAAATACAGCGGTGGACATAAAAGCAGAGTGGCTTGGTCTTATTTTTATGACATTGTATATCGATTGGATCTCAACAAAAACAATAATTTTAAACTACAAGATGCTTCTGGATGGCAACAGAATGGCATCTTTTTTAGAGTTACCATTTTGCATCACAAAACCTCAGATTTTTTAGGTGGAAATCAAAAGAAAAAAAGTTACGGGAAAAAGTATTGATTTTTAACTCATTACATCTCCTAAGATATTGCATCTAAAATTTATGTGATAAAATCAAGATAATTGTTGGGATGAATGGTTATAAATTCTGCGTTTGGATAAAGTGATTTCCAAGATGATGGCGCACCTTTTACTTTGTTTGGACTCCATTTAAATTCGTATCCATATATCAAACCATTTCGTTCTTCAACCCAATCAACTTCTTGTTTATTATAAGTCCTCCAAAAATAATTATTTGCAAACCTATTTGAATAATTTTGATATTTAATTCTTTCTGAAACTAAGTAGTTTTCCCATAATTGTCCTTGATCATCTCTTAATTCTAGGGGGTTAAAATTTGCTACAAGAGCGTTTCTGATTCCATTGTCGAGAAAATACCATCTGGATGATTTTGAAATCTCTTTTCTTGGATTACGACTAAAGGCATCTACTTTATATATTACGAATACTTTTGACAATAAATCAAGATAACGTTCAACAGTATTTTTATCCAACCCTAATTGAGTTCCTAATTCAGGTAATGATACCTCTTGACCAATTTGAAAAGCTATTAATCTGAGTAATTTTACAATTTTATCGGGTTTTTTAAGTTTTTCAAATGCTAGAATATCTCTTAATAAATAAGAATTTACCAATTTTTGAATATACTTAACTTTGTCATTCCATCCTGAATATTGTTGTAATTCAGGATAACTTCCCAAAACCAAACGCTCTTCTAGTTTGCCTCTCGTTTCTATTAAGTTTTCCACTTTACCCAACTCCATTTGAGCTAATGGAAAAATTCGAAGTTCTATATCTCTTCCTGTCAAAGGCTCTCCTAATTCGTTTTCAAGATCAAATACAGACGAACCAGTTGCCACAATTTTAAGTCCTTCGATACTATCAACCATAAGTTTTAGTATTTTACCAATCATAGGAATAACTTGCGCTTCATCAATTATCAAAAGTTTAGTTTCTCCCAATAATCGCTTATAATTTTCAACACTTCTATTATTAAGCACTGCTAAAGTTTCTGTATCTTCACCATTCAAAAACAAATACTTTTCGTTAATGGTAGTAAGTTGCCTTTTTAACAATTCTGTTTTTCCAACTCGTCTAGCTCCTAGAAGAATGGTAACCTTGTTTGGCTTTAGATATTCATGAAAATTTTGTTCGATACATCGGTCTATATATTTCATCTTTTAACTTTTTAATTCACTTATTTAATACAAATATAGTGATTTAATTCACTTATTTAATAAGAAAAAAGTGAATACGTTTAAATTTCAAAATATTAAGAAACTCCATATACTATCTATTTTCAAACAAAAACATATAGAACACAGATGACGCAGGTTGTGTAGATTTTCGCTGATTAACGCCCCTTTGAAACAACAGTAGAAATTCAAATTAAAAGTTTCTTTTAAAAGAAATATACTTTAAACTTTCATAAAATTATGGAGTTGTAAATTTCAAATTGATTTCAAAACAAATCAGCGTTTATCATAAAAATCTGTGTCATCTGCGTTCCATGAGTTGATAATAATAGACACAGATTTTCGCTGATTGAATCTTACTAAAAACTGCAATTAATCATAGATTTTAAAGTTATGTTTCAAACAAGATTATTGTTAACCGCAAAGAACGCCAAGAATTTACGCAAAGAGCACACTTGTAAAGACCGAAGCGTCTATAAAGTTTTTATTTATCGTAATTTTAAAACACATTGTATATAGGACATTATACTTTGTACAAAAAATAAAAAACTTGAAATTCTTAATCAAAATCTTCCAAAAAATGAATTCTATTCTAAAAACTAGTCAATCATAAATGCTTTTGTTTTATATTTGCAAACTATGAGTAAACAAGATGTAAGATGTTCGTTTTGCGGAAGGCAAAAAAAGGAAGTAGATGTTTTAATTGCAGGAATCACAGGTCATATTTGCGATAGTTGTATTGGGCAAGCAAGCCTTATCATTCAAGAAGAATACAGCCACCTTTCTAAATCTAAGACAGAAAGTAGCCTTCAACTTATCAAACCTATTGAAATAATGAATCATTTAGATCAGTTTGTAATTGGTCAGAATGAGGCAAAAAAAGTGCTTTCTGTAGCGGTATATAATCACTATAAAAGATTATTGCAGGCGACTACCAAAGAAGAAGAAATAGAAATAGAAAAGTCCAATGTAATTCTTGCCGGAGAAACGGGTACAGGAAAAACACTTTTGGCAAAAACAATAGCTAAATTATTGAATGTTCCGTTTTGTATTGCTGATGCAACGGTTCTTACTGAGGCAGGATATGTAGGTGAAGATGTTGAAAGTATTCTTTCTAGATTACTACAAGCTGCAGATTATGATGTAGCACAAGCTGAAAGAGGTATCGTTTTTATTGATGAAGTAGATAAAGTTGCTCGAAAAAGCGACAACCCTTCTATCACTAGAGATGTTTCCGGTGAAGGTGTGCAACAAGCGATGCTTAAATTACTAGAGGGTTCAGTGGTTAGTGTTCCGCCTCAAGGAGGAAGAAAACATCCTGACCAAAAAATGATTCAAGTGAATACCAAAAATATTTTATTTATTTGTGGAGGTGCTTTTGATGGTATTAAGCAAATTATTGAAAGAAGAATCAAAACACAATCTATTGGATTCGGATCTAACGATGGGATGAAAGAAGTAAAAGAAAATATTCTTTCTTACGTGAATCAATTGGATATCAAAAAATATGGGTTAATTCCAGAATTAATTGGACGTTTTCCTGTATTGACTTATTTGAATCCTTTGGATAAAGATACACTCAGAAGTATTCTTACAGAACCTAAAAATGCTTTGGTAAAGCAATATGAAAAGTTGTTTGAGATTGATGGAATTAAATTAGAAATCACAGAAGAAGTTTTGAATTTTATCGTTGATAAAGCTTTAGAATTAAAATTAGGTGCAAGAGGTTTACGTTCTATTTGTGAAGCAATTCTTACTGACGCAATGTTCGAAGGGCCTTCTTTAGACACCAAAAACTTTGTAGTAGATTTAAACTATGCTGAAGAAAAATTCAACATTTCGAAAATCAGCAAATTAAAGGCAGCATAATAAAATCATTTTGTTCTGAAATGTACAGTGGCAAGTTTTTAAAATATCCTTTAGAATTTATTAGACCTAGTGGTACCTCTAGAGGTGTTTTGACCACCAAAACTTGTTACATTCTCAAAGTTTGGGACACTGAAAACCCCTCCGTTTTTGGATTGGGAGAAGTTTCCATCATCGAAGGATTGAGTTTTGATAACCCTCAAAAATTGGAAGAAAAGTTGTTGTGGCTTACCCAAAACTTACATTTATCCAAAGAAGAAATTTATGTTTTTTTGCTAGATTTTCCTGCCATTAGAATGGCTTATGAAATGGCAATCTTGGATTTATCGAATGGAGGAGAAAGAATTTTTTTCAAAAGTCATTTTGCCAAAGGATTTCAAAAATTGAACATCAACGGTTTGATTTGGATGGGAGATAAATCCTATATGTTACAACAGATTGAAGAAAAATTAGCACAAGGATTCAAATGTCTAAAATTGAAAATTGGAGCCATCAACTTTGAAGATGAAGTTGAAATCATTCGTTCTGTGAGAGAACGCTATTGTGAAGAAACTTTGGAAATAAGAGTGGATGCCAATGGCGCTTTTTCGGTGGAAGAAGCTCTTTCTAAATTGGAGATTTTATCTCAATTGGATCTTCATTCTATCGAACAACCTATAAGACAAGGCCAATGGCAAGAAATGGCGCTTTTGTGTGAAAAAACACCTTTGGACATAGCGCTTGACGAAGAATTGATAGGCATTCACGCTCCAGAGGAAAAGCAACGACTTTTAGAAACCATTCAACCGCAATATATCATTTTAAAACCAAGTCTTTTGGGAGGTTTTCAATCTTCTATGGAATGGATTCAGGCTTCGGGAACACTCAGTATTCCTTGGTGGATTACTTCTGCATTGGAAAGTAATTTGGGCTTGGCAGCTATTGCTCAATTTGTAAGTCAGTTTTACAATCCTTTGCCTCAAGGTTTGGGTACAGGCAAATTGTATCAATCCAATTTGGATTGTCCTTTGGTTTTAAACGGGCAAGAATTAGCTTACGATCCTTCCAAAAACTGGAATTTAGATGCACTAAAATGGTAAGTGTATCTTTTATAAATAACACCCCTTCTTTTGATATACATTCTTTTGAAAAGGACTCTCAATTTCATTCATTACTTCAAGAATTCGATGCTGAAGCATTGGTTTTCTTAAAAAATTGGTTTGACAACAACGAAGATATTATCGTAAAAACATCTGGTTCTACGGGTACGCCCAAAACCATCAGTTTGTCCAAAGAAAAGATGAAACAAAGCGCTTTGAATACCATTTCTTATTTCAATTTGCAAGAAGGAGATACGATTTTACAATGTTTGCCAAGTGGTTTTATCGCAGGAAAAATGATTTGGGTAAGAGCCATTGTTGGCAAACTCAATGTATTGATGGCCCCGATAAAATCCAATCCGATTAGAGATTTACAGCAAACTGTTGACTTTGCAGCGATGACACCGCTCCAAGTCTCAACTACGCTTTCTGAAACGCCCGAAAAGTTTGATTTTATCAAAAAGCTAATTATTGGTGGCGCTCCCGTTTCGGTTCAACTCTTGGAAGATTTACAAGAGATAACGCCTATTTGTTATGCCACTTACGGGATGACAGAAACCATTACACACATTGCTTTGCAACCACTCAACGGTAAAGACAAAAGCGACCATTTCGAAGCACTGGATGGAATTACATTTACGCTAGGAGCAAGTCAAAATTTAGAGATTCACGCTCCGTTTTTATCCAAAAAGCCTATTGTTACCGAAGACATTGTGAGTTTGAAAGATGCTACCTATTTTAAATGGTTGGGCAGAAAAGATTTTGTTATTAATAGCGGTGGCGTAAAGTTATTTCCCGAGCAAATAGAACAAAAATTGAGTAAACTCATCTCTAGCCGATTTTTTATTTACGGTATGAAAGACGAAAAATTTGGAGAAGTTCCGGTACTCATTATTGAAAGCGATAAAGAAATTGACCTTACGCATTTACAACCTCTTCTTTCCAAAATAGAAATGCCCAAAAAAGTTTTTTATCTCACTCGTTTTGTAGAAACGGAAAGTGGGAAAGTGGATAGAGGGAGGAGTGTTGGTGGGTTGGGTTGAGTTTTTAAATGCTGTTTTTTGAGTATTAATATTTACATAAACGACATTATGTCGTTTATTTTCCCTTTACACGCTACTAAGATAAATTATTATTTTCAAATATTTATAAAAACAGATTTATTTTCAAGTTTGCTTTTCATTTCTAGTTTTTTAACTAAGAAATTAATTTGGTTCGAAAAGGTTAGATAATATCCGATGCAGATTCGAAAAAAATAGAAGCTGAACTATTATCAAATTTGCTTTTTCCGTTGAAAACAAAGGTAGAATAATAGTTAACTCATTTGTCAAGTAAATGAAACATAATACTTGACATTTAATTTGCAATTTTATAACTCAGTTCAGATTTTATCCGAAAAACCTATCATTACCGAAGACATTATAAGTTTGAAAGACGCGACCCATTTTAAATGGTTGGGCAGAAAAGATTTTGTCATCAACAGCGGTGGCGTAAAGTTATTTCCCGAGCAAATCGCACAAAAGTTGAGCAAACTCATTTCTAGCCGATTTTTTTTAAGGGATGAAAGACGAAAAATTTGGTGAAGTTCCCGTACTCATAATAGAAAACGATAAAGAAATAGACCTTGCGATTTTACAAACTCTTCTTTCCAAAATAAAAATGCCCAAAAAAGTTTTTTACCTCACTCGTTTTTACTTTTTTGAAAAAACTTGATTATTTTACCATAGAAAGAAGTGCCCCACATCGCTTTTCCACCATTTGTTTCTACTCATCACGATTTCTATTTGTTCTCTTGTAGATTCCAAATCTTGAGTTTTCTTTGCTCTTTTAAATTCAAAGACTTCTTTTTGAGGTTGGAAAAATGTGATTTCTGTAGCAAAATAAACTACGCCTCCATCTTCGCTTGCTAATCCTAATATTGCTCCTGGCAATCCTGCAAATCTTTCAGGACCTATGGAAGGTATAATTTCCTCAGCATACCAAGCATAAATTTTTGTTGAATCATTGACTACCCAAAATGCTTTTCTACAATTATATCCCGCAATGATACGTTTGCTGTCCGTAATTTTCCAATCTCTATTAGGGATAGAATCTTCTACGTGCACAGCATCTCCCCAAATATCTCTAACGCTGTAGTAATAGTCATTTCTCAAAGTTCTATACACCATATTTCTTGATGTTCCCCAGGGCATTGGGTCGGCAATATCAGTGGGTTTTTGTTGAAATAGACTAAGGCTATCTGTAAAAGTTAATTCAAAGTATTCTTTTTTTATTTTATCTTTTTCTGGAACCCATTTACTTGCGCCTTCTCCCATTCTTTTGTACAAATTCGTTTTGCGTTCGTACAAGATTTTACCTTCTCTATACTGACCCATTGCATTGAAGAATCCAATCGAAAAACTCACTAAAAGCAATAGTTTAATATTTCTCATCTTCATTTTTGTTGCTTTTTAAAACATTAAACTTATACACTGCTCTCAATAAAATATACCTTCCAATTATATTGGTTCTTTTATCCACTACAATGTTATTAAATACGTTTCGAGTGTTGCTTATGTTCTGATTTAGTATATCATTAGCATCTACTGAAATGATTAAATTTTCTTTTTTCAAGAATGTTTTTCCAATAGACGCATCCCACAAAATATAGGTCAAGTCGAATCCTGCTGCTCTTTGAGAATTGATAATGTAATCTATATCGGAAGAAATAATGATGCTATGCTTCAATTTAAGTTCAAATCCGGCATTGTAACTTATTTGCGTAGATTTCTGTAAGTCCGGACTTAATGTTGTTTCAGAAACTGCATAATTATAATCCACGCCTACTTTAATGGTCAAAGAATCCATAATATAACTTACATTTCCTCGTGCTAAAGTAGAAACAGTTTGGGTAGTATTGTCCATTCCATTAATTAAGGCTTTAATGTCAAAATAATTCAGATTTACAAATGGTTCAAACTTTATCTTTTGTTTGAAAAACGGAATAGAAGTTCCAAAATAAGAATTAAAATTTTGATTCCCTTTCACATTGATTGTTTGATTGACCGCTCTACCCTGATTATCATAAATGATAGCTTGTGAAAAAGCATTTTCAAAGAACGAAAAACTAGCGTTTGCATAAGTATGTGAGCCCGTAGTTGCCTTGTATGTAAAGAAATTTGCAGCAATAGCGTTTTCAAGTTGATTTACCAAATCGATGTTTCCCACTCTTATGTTATTGATGTTTCTATTGTCTGGTAAAGGCTGTAACTGAGAAATACTTGGGTTCTGAATTTTAGTTCTATAAGTAAATGTTAATGTTTTGGATCTCGAAAACTTGTATTTGTATCTTACAAACGGCAAAAAATTGGTGCGATCTTGTAAAATTTCATTCTCATTCAGTACATCAAAACTATTTAATCTCAAATTATTCCAATCTGCTCCAGCAATCATTTCGTGTTTTTTAACATTATAGATAAATCTACCTCCTACTCTTTGTGTTAATGTTGTGTTTTCAAAATCACTAGAGAAAAACGAATTAAACGTTCTATTTCCTTCATCAGAAATATCAAATGCAAATTTTTGATTTGTACCTTCTGAATACTGAGCCATATACTTCAACTCTAATTTAAGTTTTTTGGAAATAGGCTCTACATAAGTTAACTCTCCGTAATGTTGCAAACTTGTAGATTTTCCGTTTTTATTTTGAAGCGTGCTAAACAAATTAATGCTATTCATAACATCAAAATCAGAATTATCAAGAACATCTACAGATGAATTGGTTTGACTTCTTAGGTTGTAATTAATTTTTAGATTTCTATTTTCTTTTTTAAATTTTCGTTCAAATTTTGAAGCAATACTTGCTTCTACATACTCTATATTTTCATCGTATTGGTTGCTCGTATTTCTAGTTTCAAAATCATCTGCGCTATAAAAAGAAGTAGAAGCCAATTCTTGTGTTTGTGTGTAAATTTGTTTTACTCTAGGCGCAATTTCGAGCGTGGTTAAAGAATCAATTTGAAATTCTAAATTAAGATTAAAAGCAAAAGCTTCTTGTTGAGAATTTTTAGTCTCATCAGAAAAACTTGAATAGGTGGTGTCCGCCAAAAGGAATTCAGTATTAGAAATTGTAGATGCAACTACTTCTTGGTTATCATAAGTAAAGTTGGTGCCAATTTTTAATGATTTACCAATTTTATCAGTATAATAAAACCCTGTTTTTGCCTTTTGAGGTAATCCTTCCCCAAGATTTCCTATTTGAGGTTCAAAAATATAATTTCCATCATCATTTCTGTTTCCCATTTCTTCTGTCAATCCAAACTGATACCTGTCTTGCCAATTAAAATCACTTCTTGGTGTATTGGTAAATAATCCAAAGATGGATATTTTTTGATCTCCTTTAAATCGATTGGCTAAGACTTCGCCTTCATAAAAATTTTGAAAATCAGACGCTCCGTTTACTTTTCCAAAATAACCTTTTTTGGCACTTTCTTTTAAAGTTAGATTGATTACTTTTTCGGTTTCATCTGTATTATCACCTTCAATTTTTTGTTCATAAACCTCTACATTTTCGATTGCATTTGCAGGTAAGTTTTTGGTGGCAATAGTTGGGTCTGTTCCAAAAAATTCGTCTCCATCTACATAAACTTTGTTTACTTCTTTTCCGTGGACTACTATTTTCCCAGATTTATCCACATCAAAACCAGGTAGTTTTTTGAACAAATCTTCCACATTGGCATTGGCGCCTGTTTTGAAAGAATCTGCAACCATTACCAAAGTATCTCCTCTAAAAAAAATGGGTTCGTTGTTAGAAAAAACTACAAACTCTTTCAACTCTTCTCCTTTGGGAGGCATGATTAATCTTCCAAAGTCCAAATCTTTGGTGTTTTCATTGCCAAAAATAAAATATTCTCTATCCTCAAACTTTGGATGTGTAATAAAAATTTGAAATGTATCTCTAGGAATTTGTATTTCAAATGTTCCATTCCAAAGCGTTCTTGAATAGGTTACCAAAACAGAATCGCGAACTCTAACTGCCATTACTACAGCATTTTCCACTCCTTTTTTATTGAGTGTATCTGCTACTTCGCCCTTAATAGTTATATTATTTTCCGACTGAGAAAAAAAAGAGGTACAACCAAACCCAACGCAAATAAATAATATGATGTTGAAATACTTCATTCAAAAATTTTTTCAAAAGTAAAACAACCATTTCTAATATTTTGTTAATTAATGGATGAATGGTAAAAACGGCTTGTAAAAACTATTGTTTTCTTGATAAATTAGAAAAATTTCAAATTATTTTACTAATGATTTTGCAACCATAAATCCTCCAGTCCAAGCCGCTTGAAAGTTAAAACCGCCTGTCAAAGCATCGATATTTAAAACTTCTCCCACAAAATACAAATTGGGATGTAATTTACTTTCAAATTTTGTGAAATTTATTTGATTGAGTTTTACCCCTCCACAAGTCACAAACTCTTCTTTGTTAGTACTTTTACCATTTATTTGAAACAAAGAATTTTTTATCGTTTCAAATAATTTATTCTGTTCTTTAGCACCCAATTCTGCCCAAATTTTCTCTTCAGAAATACCGCAATATTGGATAAAGGATTCCCAAAGTCTTTTGGGTAAATCACATAAAGGAGTATTTAAGACTTTTTTCTTGGGATGAAACTTTCTTTGTTCTTGAAAAGATTCCAATACTTTTTCGCTATCTACATCATTACACCAATCCACAATGATAGAAAACTGATATTCCTTACTGTGCAATAAAGTTGCGCCTACGGCAGAAAGTTTTAAAATTCCTGGGCCACTCAATCCCCAGTGGGTTACTAACACAGGTCCAGATTCTGAAATTTTAGTTCCTGCTATTTTTACTTTAGCATTGGGAACAGACAATCCGCTAAGGTTTCTTAATCTGGTATCTTTGGTGTTGAACGTAAACAAAGATGGAATGGGAGGCTCAATATCATAACCCAATTTTTCTAACTGATTCCAAACCGCATTGCTATTTCCACCACTTGCTACCACCACGGCATCAAACAGTTCTTGTTTTTCGGAATGTGAAACCAACCATTGATTTTCTTGAGGTTCGAAATTTTCAACACCACATTCTGTTTTTACCTCAATTTGATATTTTTCAACCCAATCCATAAAACAATTAATGATGGTTTGAGAATCATTAGAAACAGGAAAAACACGATTATCTGACTCTATTTTGAGTGCTACCCCTCGAGATTCAAACCATTCCATAGTATCGCCAGTCAAAAATGTATGAAAAGGACCCAGCAGTTCTTTATTGCCACGGGGGTAAAACTTTACTAATTCTTTGGGCTCAAAACAAGCATGAGTTACGTTGCATCTACCACCACCACTCACCTTAACTTTGCCCAAAACATTTTTTCCTTTTTCGAAAATTACAATTTTAAAATCTGGGTGCTTTTCTGCCAAATTTATGGCGGTAAAAAACCCTCCTGCTCCTCCTCCTATGATGGCTATTCGCATTTATCCTAATACTTCAAATACTTTATCGTAATTCGGCTCTTGACCAATTTCAGGAACTTGCTCTGTGTAGATGATTTTTCCGTTTTCGTCCAATACAATTACCACTCTAGAATGTAGATTTTTTAAAGGTCCAGTAGTCATTTCTAGTTGGTAATCTTTTCCAAATTGTCCAGACACGAAATCCGAAGCGGTGATTAAATTATCAATGCCTTCAGCACCACAAAATCTCTTGAAAGCAAAAGGTAAATCTCTAGATACACAAACCACTTGAGTGTTTTGAAGTTTTGAAGCCTCTGCATTAAATTTTCTAGTAGAAGTAGCACAAACTCCAGTATCTATACTTGGGAAAATATTGAGCACAACTCTTTTTCCTGCTAAATCTGCAAGCGAAAGCATTGATAAATCTTCTTTCACCAAATTAAAATCTTTTGCTTGAGTTCCCACTGTTGGTAATGTTCCTATAGTTTCTAATGGATTTCCTCCTAATGTTATTGTTGCCATATTTTTGTTTTTTCATCAAAACTATATGTTTTTCATCAAGTAAGAGGTTATATAACTGATAAGTTTTTCTGAATATTCAATTATTTTTTAAATTTACAAACGAAACAACCAAACACATGAATGTTATAAATACCAGTAGCTGGTGTTTAGCCAAGTTTTGGCACCAATAAGAAAAAACTGAATGGATATAAAAGATTACGTAAAGAAGTTCAACTACTCATTTGACAATTTGAAATCTAAACATGAAGAAGATTTCAACTCTCTTTATGAGCAAGAAAAAGAATGGCTTGGGAACTTAGAAGACAAAGTTCATTTACTTAAAAATGCAAAACATCAAGCTGAACTGAATGCTGTAATCGGAAAACTAAAAGCGGATGACCCCTTCACTAAAGATGACACCAAAATTCTTTCAACATTTGTTAGTAAGGTTAACACAATCGTCAGAATTGCCAACCGTATCAATAACTTTAAAGAAGAAACAAAATTAGATGATGGTTCAAAACTAGAGTTATACAATTTTTTTAACTCAGCAAAGAATTCTACCGACCTAAACAGTTTCACTTACCCATTAAACTCTAATCTTAACAACTTTTTACCTCATATCTTTTCAGTTATTAAGCACTGCCAAAACCCAAGTGAGTATCCAATTTATTACAAGTATTGGAAAAATATCGTCCGTGAGGTTTTAACTAAAAATGATGATTACGATTCAATATGTGAGTTTTATAGAAGCTTTCCAGAATTAAATAGGCACCTAAATTTTGCAACATACTTAGGCACAATCGGCATTCAAATTGCTAAAAACATCAATTCTAGCGGTATAAGTGTGACAATCGATTCAAAAGAATATAAGTACTTGACCCATGATGTAATCAACATTGAACGCTACAATTCTATTTTAGATGAAAACCTAAGTTCTGCACACCAATATTTTTTAGTTGGCGCTTATTGGGATGGTTCTAGTCCTTCTGACCAAACAGAGCGTTTTCTACAAAACAGTATTTGGGAAAACGGCTATGATGATAAGTTTACTGAAGAAGTGAAAGCAGTTCCCGAAGGTAGTAAAATTGGAATAAAGGCTGCCTTTACAAGAGAGAAAACGAAATCCGTGATGGCAATAAAAGCAAAAGGAACTGTTGTTAAAAATTACCATGACGGAAAAAAGCTAGATGTTCAGTGGGAGAAAGAATTTACGCCATTTGAAGTAGATTTTTCTGGCGGCTATTGGGCGACAATCAAAGAAGTAACAAAGCAAGACCATATAGACCAAATTTTCAACCATAAAGCCAAGAATGACAATTTGTTTTTAAAAACAAAAGACAAATTTGAAAACTCAATTTTTGAAAATTATATCAAGTTTCTCAGAAAAATCAATTCTGAATTAGTGCTTGTACCTAATGACGAAAGAGTGGTTTATAGCGTCAGGGATAACCGACTAAATTTCACAGTTGGACAACGTTATAGCTTCAATCTATATCTGAATGACTCACGAGGAGTTTATGGAGTTATTTCAAAGGAAAAACTTCTTGAAAGTAGTGAGCCTTACGATGGAACACCTCCCCAACCTTTTTACAACTACTATACTGAATTTAATCCTCAACAAAATGAGTGGAATTCAATTAAAGAGGCCATAAATGATGAACTAGATAGAACTTCTAAATCTGGCTACAGAAGACATAATAATTCTGATTTTGAAAATTTTGTTTTTGAAATAGAATCCGTACAGAATACTAATGAAAAGAATATGGACTTTCCACTAAACACCATTTTATATGGCCCTCCTGGTACAGGTAAAACATACAACACAATATTAAGAGCCGCTCAAATTATAGAAAACCGAACGATTGACTCTTATGATGAAGCCTTGGAAATATTCAAAGCCAATCTTCATAATCAAATTGAATTTATCACTTTTCACCAGAATTATAGCTATGAAGATTTCATTCAGGGTCTAAGACCTGAAACAGATAACAAATCTTCATTAGTATTTGACAAAAAAGATGGGGTTTTCAAAAAGATTGCGGATAAAGCATTAGAAAATCTAAAACTTATTCAAAAAGCCCCTGACGAACTTACAAGTGAAGCCAAGTTTGATAAAGCTCTTGAATTATTCTCAGATAAAGTATTAGAGAGTGAGGATAACTTTAAAATTAACGATACAGCCTACATATTTGAAGTTGAAGAAGAAGCCTTTAGATATACAGGTGAAAAATGGACAAACCATGCAAATGGTTTGCGAATGAAATTCAGTGATTTAAAAGAGTTTTATAGAAATAATGTCAAAAGCAGGAAAGACATTAAAGGTTTGTCGAGTATTTCTGGTCTAGCTAATCAACATGCGACTTATTACTATTTAGTTTATTCAGAAATAATTAAATATTTACCTAAGAAAACATTAGCACCACAAAAGGTAACTCGTAAAAACTTTGTAATCATTATAGATGAGATTAATAGAGCCAATATTTCAAGAGTTTTTGGAGAACTTATAACACTTATTGAACCTGACAAGCGTTCTCATGGTGCAATTCCATTGGAAGCTCGATTACCTTCTGGTGACCCATTTATTGTACCATCTAACTTGTTCATAATCGGCACAATGAACACCGCTGATAAATCAATTGCACTATTGGATATCGCTCTAAGAAGAAGATTTGAGTTTGAGTCAATGTATCCGAAATACAAAATAGAAAATCAAGAAATCTATGATGTAGAAATCCTTAAAAAGATCAATGAACAAATCATAAAATCTAAAGGTCATGATTTTCAGATTGGTCACGCTTATTTTATGGGAGAAAACAAAGACCTAGTACAAAGAATGAATAAGAAAGTTATTCCATTGCTTCTCGAGTATTATATGAATGACGAAAAAGAGGTTAAAGGGATTCTGCAATCATCCGGATTAATAATTGAAGAAAACTCTTGGCCATTAAGAATCAAGGGGACAAATGATTAATCTTTTTGAATATCAGAACAAAGTAGATATTCAAGCTTCATTGGACGGCTTGGAAGGATTTCTTGATGAAATCTGGAATAGCCGTGAAAAGAATTCTTTTTACTCTGTAAACGGCAACGATAAAATAGAATCTCAGAGGTTCCTGCAGTTCATTCACAAATCAAATGAATTAAAGTCCAATAAATATGTTGGAGTAATTCATTATCAAGGTGCAAAAATCAACCTATTACCTAAGATATTTTTTGACTCTGAAAAGGAATATCAAACCAATGAAGTGAATCAAATACATAATCACATTCTTTGGTGGTTAAGCTATTGTCGTAAAATTAAATTTCCAAATTATCAGGCTTCGTTGGGTAGTGCAAAAAGTGACTTTTTTGAAGTTTTGATCTATCTCTTTTCAAAGTACACACGTGAACTTTTGAACTCTTCCATTTATCAGCAGTATGAGGAAGTAAATCGTGAATTGTCATTTATAAAAGGAAGACTAAACATAAATGAATATATAAGTGAGAACTTAAGCAAAGGGAAATGGCATAAGCTCAATTGCACATATGATGCTTTCGTTTTTGATAATGAGTTTAATCGCATCATAAAATACGTCACTACTCTCCTTTTTAATGCCACTTCAAATCAGGACAATAAAAAGAATTTGAGGGAAATACTTTTCATATTGGATGAAGTTTCAGATGAAAGAGCAACAGCTGAACAATGTTCCAGAATATCATTTAACCCAATGTTTGGCGAGTTTGAAACTGTACGAGATTACTGCCAATTATTCCTCACTAATTGCGTGTCATTTGACTACAAGAATGACTTAAAACTTTTCGCTTTCCTGCTACCAATGGAATACGTATTTGAAGACTTCATTTTTGGTTTCATTGATAAAGAACTAGAAAATGTAACTGCCAAAGCACAAAGAAGCGATACATACCTAGATGAAGATAAAGCCTTTAACCTAAAACCAGATTTATGGTTAAAAACAGATCATAAATCTCTGATTGCAGACACTAAATACAAGATTGTATATTCAGATGAGAAAGACCCCAAAAAAGGGATTTCACAAAACGACCTTTATCAAATGCTTGCTTATGCGGTAAGGTTTGAGGTAAATGAAATCATATTATTTTATCCTAACACTATTAAGCAAGGGCAAGAAGAAGGAACAGAATTGACAATTAAAGATGCTTTGGCGAATGGTAAAGAAATATTTGTTAAGGCATTTCAGCTGCCAATCATTAATCGTGAATTATTAGAATCGGATTTAGAGACCAAAACTGATTTAAGTGAATTGTTTGAATCGACAAAAAGTGAATTGAAAAATAAATTAGAAAAAATACTGGTGCCAACAACTAAGCATTCGGATTGACGATAGTCAAAATCTCAGCCAAAAGGCAGACACGTGAATGCGCTGTTGACTAACCCGGAGATGGGTTATGAGGAAAACGACAAGAAGTTGTAGGTTTGATTATTTAAATCTTCAAATTATCTCATTGGTACATTATCATAATTGTCACATTGGTAAATTTAAATCTTCAAATTGCCTCATTGGTACATTATCAAAATTGTCACATTGGTAAATTAAATCACCACCTACTCGAAGAACCTCCACCTCCTGAGCTTCCGCCTCCCCAAGAACCTCCACCACCTCCACTCGAAGAACCACCAGAAGAACTAGATTTTTGGAGTTGGGCAATAGTGTATGTGCTAATTTCTTGATGCTTACAATGTGCACAAGCAAAGAAACGCCCCTGCTAATGACGATAAATATAAATAATTTGCATTTTCGTCAATTAAAATGTAAAAACCTTTCTGCCGACAGGCAGGCGAAATTGTAAATTTGTCTCAGAGTATTCAGAAAGCTTAATGTTTCCTTTTGCCCTCCTTATTATGCGTCTTTTAAAAACAATAACAATCCTTGCTCTTTTTGCTTTTGTGGCAACATCTTGCAAAAGAAAAGGCTGTACAAACCCCAAAGCAACAAATTTTAGTAGCGATGCGAAAAAAGATGACGGAAGTTGTGTTTACGATTTTACTGATCCGGATTTTGACTTCACTTTGGATGATGAATCTACATATTCTATCAATTTTGATGGCGATTATTATTCAGAATCAGATAATGAAGGAGATACTGAATTACATTCAAGTAGTTATAAAAATTATGCAAACGGCTACTCTAATGCAGTTGTATATTCGAGTTTTATTAAGCACCATTTTTTCTCCTAAGAATTTTAGCATTAGCAAAGGAATTTTGGTTTATCCTGGTTCTTGGACTGCTCCCGTAGCAGATTTTTTTGGTTTCTTTCAACCCAATACTTTTCCTTATGCAGTGATTGGAAATAACCAAGGAATTATCATTTCTTACACTTTAAATAATGGCGTAAATTATATTTCAGACTTGGGTGACCAAACAGGAAGTCATTTTGAAATTCTACAAGCACAACAGCAAGAAGTTGATGGCGCTCAAAGTATGAAAGTCTTGATAAAATTCAATTGTAAAATGTACAATTCTGCAGATTCAACTGATATGAAGTTAATTACTGACGGACAAGTTGTAACGCATTTTATAAATTTTTAATCCCAATTATGGCATAGTTTTTATAGTTTTGAGGCATGAATCAATTGCTCCGTTGAAATAAATTGATTTCATAAAATTAAAAATGGGGAGAAACATGGAATACCATTCCAGACTGACCTTTCTCATTCAATTCTTTCATCAAAATTGGCTTTGAAATTCCCTTTTGCAAACTCATTTGTAGTAGGAATTGAAGTGGTGGTTTCATAACCTTTTGCAACCCATTCTGGCAAACCACCATCCAGCACAAAAGTCTGTTGATGCCCTATGGTTTGAAACATACACCAAACTCTAGGGCTGCTATAAATGCCTAGATTGTCGTAAATCACCAAAATGCTATTGGAATTAATTCCCAATTGCTGTGCTGCTTTTTCGAACCGTGCTACTGTTGGAAAAGTATTAGGAAACTCAGCATTGGGAAGGCTAAAATCTTGGGCTAAATCTAAATATCGAGCATTCGGAATTTGCAAATTTTCGAGTTTATTCTCTAACCCCGAAACATTACTTTTTGGACTTGCATCCAATATAATGATGTCTTTATCATTCAGATGTTCTTTTAGCCATTCGCAAGTTACTGTAGTGTTCATTTTCCAACTAATAAAAATGTTGTCAGCGCTAAAGTTATACTAAAAATTTTATATTTGAACATATTCAGCGGTTTTGGCCTTGTGACTTAGGGTGCGAAGCTGATCATAAATAGTTTACTTATGAACAAACTCCCCCAATAGACATAAATATTTAGTATTTTTACGAAAATACTAATTTTAATCAAAGAAATGTCAATTTCACAGGAATATTGAATTTAACGAATCAACAAATAGTTATTATTGGTGCTGGAATGGCGGGATTAACACTTGCTCGACAGTTAAAAATGAAGGATCCAAATTTGTCCATTACAGTCATTGACAAAAGAAAGAATCCTGCCCCTAATGCAATTCACAAGGTTGGAGAATCCACGGTGGAATTAGGGGCTATTTATCTTAGGCATAAATTACAATTGGCAGATTATTTAGACCAACACCAATTAGCCAAACATGGCATCCGTTTTTTTCACCATAGCAGTTCAAAGGATAA
>JAGYJR010000003.1 GCA_018401995.1 Flavobacterium sp.
AGGTTTGACGATCGAATTTTGTAGCTAATAAATCGCGAATAGTATCGTCTTTTTTCATTTCGCGAAGTTTTTTCATTTGTTTAGGACGCTTGCCAAAAGCATTGTAAAGAAAATCAGCGGGATTAAAAATAGCACCTAAGACCTTAGAAATAGCGCCTGGTGATCTATCTCCAGCTTCATATCCTGCAGTTAATCCTGAAATGCTATAACGGTATTGGTTTTCGTCTACTTTTATTAGTTTTGTATCTACCTCAACATAACCGGTAAGGTTGTATTGTGCAACAACAACTTCTTCTAAAGCAAGAGCTTTTTCGGTTAAAACAACTTTTGATGATTTATTTTTAATCCAATCGTTTGTTACCCTTACTTTGATTGTTTCAAAGCCTAGATAGGAGAATAACAAAGTGTCATTTGTTGCGGCGTAAATTTCAAAATAACCGTTGTTATCAGTAACAGTTCCTTTTACTCGCGTAGCATTAATTATATGCACATTGTTCATAGGAAATCTAGTCTCACTATTAATAACAGTACCATTAATTTGGGAAACTATGGTATCGTTTTGTGAAAATGCAGTTGTGGTGAACAAGGCAAAAAGAAAAACTACAAAATATCTCATGTTTAAATAATTGATTCAAAAATACGAATCAAATGAAGATATTTTGTAGTTTATTTTAATTTTATAAGAAAATTAACGAAAAAGTTTAGCTTCTTCTTGGTTTTCTTGGTCTTGGAGTGTCTCCAGCGCTTTCAGAACGTCTAGGTCTATCAGAGAAACTTCCTTCTCTTCTTGGAGCAGAACTGCTTCTTTCGCCTCTAAAACCACCTTCTCTTTTTGGAGCCGAACTATTTCTATCGCTTCTGAAACCACCTTCTCTTCTTGGTGCAGAACCACTTCTTTCGCCTCTAAAGCCGCCAGAACTTCTTTCACCTCTAAAACCACCTGAACTTCTACCGCCTCCAGAACCTCTTCCATTATGGTCACGTCTTCCGCCACCATCATTTTTAGAAATTTCAACGTTGATTCTTCTTCCGTTCATGTCATAACCGTTTAAAACGCTCATTACTTTTTCAGTATGTTCGCCATCGGTATTAAAGAAAGAGAAACCTTCTTTTACATCCACTTTGAAAACATCGTCACGACCTAATTCTAAAGTGTCTTTTAAGAAATCTTTTAATTGCATCCAATCGAAATCGTCTCTTGTTCCAATGTTGATAAAGTATCTTACAGGGTCTCCAGCTCTAATTTCTCTTGGTTCAGAATTTCTTTCGCTTCTTTCTCCTTTTTCACCAGATAAGTCGCGTTTCTTTTTGTAGTAGTTAATAAATCTATTAAATTCTACAGAAACCATTTTCTTAATTAACTCTTCTTTGGATAAACCATCTAAAACTTCATTAATAGCAGGTAAATAGGTGTCAATGTCGTGATCAACTTCTGTGTCTTTAATCTTATTTGCTAAATGCAACAACTGAATTTCGCAGATTTCAATTCCAGATGGAATCGTTTTTTCTTCGAATTTTTGTTGGATGATTCTTTCAATAGCAGAAATTTTACGTAATTCACTTTTTGTGATGATTACGATAGAAGTTCCTAATTTTCCAGCTCTACCTGTTCTTCCTGAACGGTGATTGTACGTTTCAATTTCGTCAGGTAATTGGTAATTTACTACGTGAGTAATGTTATCAACGTCAATTCCACGAGCCGCAACGTCTGTTGCAACCAACATTTGAATTTGACGACCTCTAAATGATTTCATTACGCCATCACGTTGAGCTTGCGATAAATCGCCGTGTAAAGCAGCAGCGTTATAACCATCTTCGATTAATTTTTCAGCAACAGCTTGCGTGTCTCTTTTCGTTCTACAAAATACAACCGAGAAAATATCTGGATTTGCATCTGCTAAGCGTTTTAAAGCTTCGTAACGGTCACGAGCATTTACACAATAAAATTCGTGTGATACGGTAGCTGAACCTGAATTTTTGCTTCCAACAGTAATTTCTACTGGAGAAGACATAAATTGTTTTGCAATACGCGCAACTTCAGCTGGCATAGTTGCAGAGAATAACCAAGTGTTTTTCTCGTCTGGTGTGTCCGATAAAATGGAACAAATATCGTCGTAGAATCCCATATTTAACATTTCATCTGCCTCATCTAAGATACAAAAATCGATGTTTTTAATGTTTACAAGACCTCTGTTAATCATGTCTTGCATTCTACCTGGTGTAGCCACAATAATTTGTGCACCACGTTTAACTTCTCTAGCTTGTTCTGTAATGCTTGCACCACCATAAACAGCCACTGTATGTAACCCCTTTATGTACTTTGAGTATAATTTAATCTCGTTGGTGATTTGTAAGCATAACTCACGTGTTGGTGATAAAATTAATGCTTGTGTATTTCTGTTTTCAGCATCAATTTTTTGGATAAGTGGAAAACCAAAAGCGGCGGTTTTTCCTGTTCCTGTTTGCGCTAGGGCAACTAAATCTGTGTTTTGTTCCAATAGTACTGGAATCGCTTTTTCTTGCACTTCTGACGGATTCTCAAATCCTAGATCTTTAATCGCCAGCAGTAGCGACTCATTCAATCCTAATTGTTCAAATTTATTCATATAATATTTTAAATTGGGTGCAAAGGTACGCTATAAAAATTAGATAAACTAATTTGTTAGTAATTGATTTTCAATTTGTTGTAAAAATATTGGTGATAGTTCTATATTCAAAAACGAAAATTTTGCTTCGTAAAGCTGTTAATTTTGCTATATTTGTGAATCAAATTAGTAAGAAATGTTTGAAATTTTAGACACAATAGGAACTTTGGTATTTGCTATTTCTGGAGCATTAACGGCTATGTATAAAAAACTTGATTTGTTTGGAGTTTATTGTATTACTTTTGTTACAGCTTTAGGGGGTGGAACTATTCGAGATGTGATGATTGGTAGAACTCCAGTGGGTTGGATGTTAGATATAGATTATGTTTTTATTATAACTCTTGGATTTCTATTGTCTTTGGTTTTTAATCGGTATTTGGAACGTTTGCGTATTTCGATGTTATTATTTGATACAATAGGACTTGGTGTTTTTACTTTAATTGGTTTGGAAAAAGGAATTGAATATGGCTTGAGTCCGGTTATTTGTGTGATTTTAGGAACTTTAACTGCTACTTTTGGTGGTGTAATTCGTGATATTTTGTGTAATGAAATTCCAGTTCTGTTCCGAAAAGAGATTTATGCAACATTGTGTATTGCAGGAGGAGTTTTGTTTTTTCTTTTGCAAGAATTTGCTATTCCGAAGGAAATTATTTCGGCTAGTGTTGCGGTTTTTATTATTACTTTGCGTTTAGTTGCTTACAAGTACAATTGGAGTTTGCCTATTGGGACAGTTTTTGTAAAAAAGTAAGCAGTTGTTTTACGGCAATTCCTCTGTGACTGATTGTTGATTTTTCTTCCATAGTTAATTCAGCAAACGTTTTGTTATAACCGTCAGCAACAAAAATAGGATCGTAACCAAAGCCATTAGTTCCAATTTTTTCTTCGATGATTTTTCCGTTTATAATTCCGGTAAATAGGTTTTGTTTACCATTCAAATTTAAAGCAATCACCGTTTTAAAGTTTGCTTTTCGGTTCGTTTTATCTTTTAATGCCAATAAAAGCTTATCCATATTATCGTTTGCGTCTTTCTGTTCGCCTGCATATCGAGCTGAATAAACTCCGGGCGCTCCATTTAAAGTCTCAACTTCTAAACCCGTATCATCTGCAAAACAATTGTATCCATAGTTGGAGGTAACGTAATTCGCTTTTAAAATCGCATTTCCTTCAATGGTATCAGCTGTTTCTGGAATATCTTCGTTACAACCAATTTCTTCCAAACTTAAAATTTGAATAGTTTTTGGAACTAAAGCTTGAATTTCCTGAATTTTATTTTTGTTGTTAGAAGCGAAAACAAGTTTCATGATGTATTAAATTTGATATGCTATAAAACGAAACAGTTATAAAGTACAAAAGCCGACCTGGAGCGATCGACTTTTATGATGAATGTGTAACCACATTGCTGTGTCATTCGGTTACAAATGTAAGCGCATTTTTTTAAAATTCAAGTTTTTTTTGTAGATATTTCAAAAAGTTTAAAATATTCACCCAATAAAACTTTTTTCTTGTTATTTTTGTCCCGTTTTTAACACCTATTTATATATCATGGTAAAAGATTTATTCGAAAGAATTCAGAACAATAAAGGTCCGTTAGGAAAATGGGCTTCACAAGCAGAAGGGTATTTCGTGTTTCCTAAATTGGAAGGAGAATTAGGTCCAAGAATGATGTTCCACGGAAAAGAGATTTTAAATTGGAGTATTAACGATTATTTAGGTTTAGCCAACCATCCTGAAGTTAGAAAAGCGGATGCAGATGCAGCTTTACAATACGGTGCAGCTTATCCAATGGGTGCTCGTATGATGAGCGGTCATACCAATTATCACGAACAATTAGAAAATGAGTTAGCTGCTTTTGTAAATAAAGAAGCTGCTTATCTATTAAATTTTGGTTACCAAGGAATTATGTCTTGTATTGATGCCTTAGTAACAAAAAATGATATCATTGTTTATGATGTTGATGCACATGCTTGTATCATTGATGGAGTTCGTTTACACATGGGTAAGCGTTTTACATACAAGCACAATGATTTAGAAAGTATGGAAAAAAACCTGCAACGTGCTACAAAAATGGCACAAGAAACAGGTGGTGGGATTTTATTCATTACTGAAGGTGTATTCGGAATGCGTGGTCAACAAGGAAAATTGAAAGAAATTGTTGCAATGAAAGAAAAATACAATTTCCGTTTGTTAGTTGATGATGCTCATGGATTTGGTACTTTAGGAAAAACAGGTGCTGGAGCAGGTGAGGAGCAAGGTTGTCAAGATGGAATCGATGTTTATTTTTCAACTTTCGCAAAATCTATGGCAAGTATTGGCGCTTTCTTAGCTGCAGATAAAGATGTTATTGATTATTTAAAATACAACTTACGTTCGCAAATGTTTGCAAAAGCATTACCAATGATTCAGACGGTAGGAGCATTAAAGCGTTTGCAATTGCTTCGCGATAACCCAGGTTTGAAAGATAAATTATGGGAAAACGTGAATGCGTTACAAAACGGCTTGAAAGAAAAAGGATTTAATATTGGAGATACCAATACTTGTGTAACTCCAGTATATTTAGAAGGTTCAATTCCAGAAGCAATGATAATGGTGAATGATTTGAGGGAAAACTATGGTATTTTCCTTTCAATTGTAGTATATCCAGTGATTCCAAAAGGAATTATCTTATTGCGTATGATTCCTACAGCTTCTCATACTTTGGAAGACATCAACGAAACGTTAGCTGCATTTGAGGCTATTCGTGAAAAATTAGTAAATGGAACTTACAAACAAATTGCTGAAGCTAATGTGGTAAACATGGAAAAGTAAGCAAATACAACACCATAACAAAGGCTATCATTTTTGATAGCCTTTTTTTATGTTTTAAATCCAACCTTATAATGAATTCGTATGTGTTAATATGAGAAAACGTTTAGAAAATTATAAGTTAGAAATCCTACTTACATTATTGTATTGTTGTATTTCCGTATTGTTTTATTTGATTTTTTTAAATTAAAGATTTTTACGATATGTTCTTCTTCTTTTGGTGATTTTACTATTAAAATTTTTCCATAAATTGTGAATAGCATGATTTTCTTCCAATTCAGGTGTTCGAATACAAGTAGTAATGCCTTTTTTTAAACTTACGTTATAATATTCATCAAAAATTATAGCAGTAATTCCTTTACTTTGGTATTCGGGTAAAATACCAATTAGATAAAAAACAATTTCTTTTGAGTGTTTTCTTGCTTGCAATAAATGATAAAATCCAAAGGGGAATAATTTCCCATTAGCTTTTTTTAATGCATCTGAAAAACCAGGCATAACTATAGCAAAAGCAACCATATTGTCGTCTTTGTCTAAAATAAACTTGATGTATTCTGGATTAATTAAGCCAATATATTTTTTCTTAAAATATTCCTTTTGGATTGTATTGATAGGAACAAAAGATTGTAACCTAGCATATGTTGTATTAAATAAATCAAACATTTTATCCACATAAGGCATAATGTCTTTTGTCTTCGTAAAGTTCAACGGTTTTAAGCCGTATCGCTCCTTGATTAATGCACTTGCCTTTCTAAATGGTGTTGGGTCAATATTTGAAAAAGAAAACGAACTTTCTATGTATTCTTTTTCTTTAACTAGACCTAGTTTTTCAAAATGATCCTTGTAATAAGGCATGCTATACCAAGTAATCATGTTTCCCATTTCTTCAAAACCTTCAACTAAAACACCAACTTTATCCAAATTTGAGAAACCAATTGGTCCTTCCATATGTTCCAATTGGTGTTTTTTCCCCAATTCTTCTACTTTAGAAAGCAATGCTTTAGTAACTTCAATGTCGTCAATTACATCAAACCAGCCAAATCGCACCTTTTTTTTATCCAGCAGATTAACTTCGTCCCAATTCACTATTGCAGCTATTTTTCCAACAATTTTATTGTTTTTATAAGCTAAATACAAATGACATTCTGCTGTTTGTAATGCTGGGTTTTTGGTTTTATCAAAAGTTTCAATTTCTTCATTTATAATTGGAGGAATCCAATAAGGATTGTCTTTATATAATTCGAAGGAAAATAAAACATAGTCTCTTATTTCTTTCTTAGTTAAAGCTTCTTTAATTGTAATCATATTGTTATTCGACAAATTCGTCTTTACGTTTTTTAGCTTCTTTTTCGCCTTTCTTCTTCATTTTTTTATCCATCTTGCTTCCGTTGTCTTTTTCCATTTTTACTTCTTTGTAATTTTTAGTAAACCTCCAAGAAAAACCTAATCCTGCTGAAAACAAGCTTGGCGTATTTTTGATGTTTTTCCCAATAGATGCATCAACTTGCATATCTTTATTAATTAAATAAGCAGCACCCATTCTAAATATTCCATCAGAATAATAATCACCCATAAAGCCTTGATTTTCTATAAAACCAGACCATTGTGAATTGATACCTCGTGTAAGTGTAACAATATAATCAATACTCGCAAAATCACTGCCAATTTTATTGTAAGCAATATTTGTAACCAATACCCATTGACTACCAAAGTGATTTTGTGCTATTATCATTGCTTTTGGACTAACTTTAGATTCTACTACATCATCAGGAGCAAAATTAAATGGGTTATCAGAAAAATTTAAATTAACCCCTGCATATACTGAAATTGCTGGAATTAATTGACGCCATTTGAAACGATGATTCGCCTTCCAGCTATATAAGTTTGGTTTTTCTTCATAATTTTTGAATGGATCATAAATAAGATATTTAGCACCAAAAATAGTCTTTTTAAGAGATGAACGATTGGACTCAATAAAAGATGATGTATATGAATCATTTTGATATTGAAACTCGCCTATTAATTCAAGCTCTTCAAAAAATAGTCCCCATCTTAAATCCAACTCAGCCATAAAACCATTTGCACTGTAATCTAATTTTTCATGATTCTCACTAACGTAATGTAAACCACTTTCCGTTTGAAATACAGATTTGCCAACTGAAAAAGCCATCATAGAGCGACCAGGACGATTGGAATTGATTTCATCTGTAAACTGGGCAAATTGAACTTGGTAAATCAATAAAAAGAAAACTAAAAGTGATTTTGAATATTTCATTTTGAATAAATTTATTTTCAAAAATAGTATATTTATAATAATTTTAAGAAACAAATGTCCGGAAATAATTACTTATAGTTGTATATTTGATAATTAAAAGGATTACAATGGAAATGGCTTCTTTCACTGGAGTTTTGAAAACTTTAGTTTACATTATTTTATTTTATTACGCTTTCAAATTTCTAATGCGTTTGCTAGCTCCTTTTTTGATGCGGAAGGCAATGGAAAAAATGCAAGAAAAAATGGCCCAACAAATGCATCAGCAACAGCAACGATACCAACAAAATCAGTATCAAGAGCCTGCTCAACAAGCCATGCCAAAAGAAAAGAAAAAAGTAGGCGAATACATCGATTACGAAGAAGTAGAATAAGATTTTTACTACCGAATAACTTTAAGGATATTATTGCAATATCCTTTTTTTATTTACCTTAGCGCTTTATATCTTGATATTTCGTACCAATGAAAAAAATACAACCGTTTTTACCTCACGTTTTAGCTGTTTTTGGCTTTGTTTTAGTAGCATTAATTTATTTTCACCCTGTTTTAGAAGGAAAGAAAATCTTCCAATCCGATATCGCTCAATATACCGGAATGGCAAAAGAACAAAACGATTTTCGCAAGGAATTTAACGAAGAACCTTACTGGACAAACAGCGCTTTTGGTGGAATGCCAACGTATCAATTGGGCGCTAATTATCCGCATAATTATGTAAAAAAAGTAGATAGTGTTTTGCGTTTTCTTCCAAGACCAGCTGATTATTTATTCCTTTATTTCTTAGGGTTTTACGTGTTGTTGATGGTGTTGAAAATTGATCCATTAAAAGCTTTTTTTGGAGCTTTAGCGTTCGGTTTTTCTACGTATTTAATTATTATTTTGGGCGTAGGTCATAATGCCAAAGCACATGCAATTGCTTATATGCCAATGGTTTTGGCTGGCGTTTTATTGGTATTCCAAAGAAAATTTCTTTTAGGCGGTATTTTGACGATGATAGCTGCAGCATTGGAAATTCAAGCAAATCACTTCCAAATGACGTATTACTTATTGCTATTGTTATTGGTAGTAACCATTTTTTATATTGTCCAATTTGCCAAAGAAAAAGCTGTTAAGGATTTAGCCAAAGCATTCGGAGTATTCGCAATCGCAGGAATTTTAGCCATCGGAGCCAATGCAACTAATTTGATGGCAACAGCAGAGTATGCCAAATTTTCAACAAGAGATAAAAGCGAATTAACCTTTAATCCAGACGGTTCTCCAAAAACAGATAGCAATGCCATGTCGTACGATTACATCACCGAATACAGCTACGGAATTGCAGAAAGCTTGAATTTAATTGCACCGCGATTATTTGGTGGTTCAAACAACGAAGATTTAGGCGCAGATTCTGAAATGTTCCAATTTATCGTACAACAAGGTGTTCCGTCTTATGAAGCGACTAATTT
Organism: Flavobacterium sp.; assembly: GCA_018401995.1. Lineage (GTDB taxonomy): Bacteria > Bacteroidota > Bacteroidia > Flavobacteriales > Flavobacteriaceae > Flavobacterium. Next base: position 9,163 of record JAGYJR010000003.1, read on the forward strand.
AGTAAAGCAAATGCCAACGTATTGGGGCGACCAACCCATTGTAGCGGCTCCAGCGTATATTGGAATCGTAGTTTTCTTCTTTTTTGTACTAGCTTTTTTTACGGAAAAACGAAAAATAAAATACATTTTAGCTACCGGAGCTTTGGTTGCTCTGGTGCTTTCTTGGGGAAAAAACTTCCCATTGGTAACCAATTTCTTTATCGATTATGTTCCTATGTACAACAAATTTAGAGCAGTTTCGTCTATTCAAGTGTTATTGGAGCTTTGTATTCCTGCATTGGCAACTTTAGGTTTGTACCAATTTTTTAAAATCGAAGACAAAAAACAACAATTTGATTATTTATGGAAAACAGGTGCTATTGCTTTTGGAATTTTAGTGTTTTTGTTCTTATTGAAAGGAACGTTCGATTTTTCAGGAGCTAGTGATAGTTATTACGCACAAGCTTACGGACCAGAATTCATGAACGCTTTGAAAGAAGATAGAATGTCGTTATACAGTTCCGATGTCTTACGCGGAATGGGATTTGTAGCAGTAGTATTTGGATTGTTATTTTTATACAATAAGAATACATTAAAACCACTAACAACGCTAGTTTTAGTTGGATTTTTAATGGTGGGCGATTTATTTTTCATTGCCAAAAACTATGTAAATAAAGAAAGTTTTGTGCCAGCAAGAGAAATGGACCAACCGTTCCAACCAACACAAGCTAACGCTCAAATTCTTCAAGATACCACTGTTTTTAGAGTTTTTGAAGTTAATGGAGCTATGAATAGTGCTAGAGCATCGTATTTCCATCAGTCGATTGGTGGTTATCATGCGGCGAAACCTAGAAGAATGCAACAATTGTTTGATTACCATATTGCCAAAAACAACGTTCGTGTATTGAACATGTTAAATGCGAAATACATCATTCAAGCTAATGAAGAAGGCCAACAACTACCATTATTAAACCAAGAAGCCAATGGAAACGCTTGGTTTATAGAGAAAGTAAAATTTGTAAGTACAGCTGATGAAGAAATAAAAGCTTTGGATAGTTTAGATACGAAGAATGAAGTGGTGATGTATGAAAGAAATTATGTTGATTATTTTAAAGGTACAAGATTCAATGGTAATTTTGTACAAGATTCTTTAGCTTCCATTCAATTAACCCAATACCAACCGAATCACTTGAAATATGTTTCAAATAATAAAAATGATGGTTTCGCAGTATTTTCAGAAATGTATTATTCCAATGGTTGGAAAGCGACTATTGATGGTCAAGAAGCTGAAATTTTGAATGTAAACTATGTTTTAAGAGGTTTGCAAATCCCAGCTGGAAAACATACTATCGAATTCAAATTTGAACCAGAAGTAGTAAAAACAGGAAGTACAATTACATTGATTAGTACCATTTTGATGGTTTTATTGGTTGGTTTGGGATTGTATTTTCAGAAAAAGTCGTAATTTTACTTGATGTCAAAAACTAAATCAAATACCAATCAAAAGAAAATCAGACTAAGTGAAAAAGACAGTTTGATGCAATCGGTGTATATCGAACGATTGGAGCGTTTTTTGGCTTTGGCTGAATTATCTTATGTTTTAAAAACAGCACCACGAATTTATCCTAAAATCAAATGATAACTGAATTCGCCATCATTTGGGAAAAATTACATTCCAATAACGTAAAGTACTTAATTATTGGTGGATTAGCTGTTAATATTTATGGCTACACTCGAAATACTGGAGATATTGATATTTTGATTGAAGATTCGCTTGAAAACCGAAAAAATCTACGACAAGCTTTCTTAGAGATTGGAATAGGCGATATTCCTGCAATTGAAACGATGCTATTTTTGCCAGGTTGGACTGATTTTTCTTTGTTTTTTGGAATTCGATTAGACGTTATGACTTCGATAAAAGGATTAGAAGATCAAACTTTTGATGTTTTACTTGAAAAAGCAACGATTGTAATGTTAAATGAGATTCCAATTTATTTTATTGATTACCAAAGTTTAATTGTAGCAAAAAAAGCAACGAATCGATTAAAAGACCAACTAGATTTGGAACAATTAGGAGAAATAAAACCTGAAGAATAATGTCGGATTCAAACTTTCCATCCAAAAGAATACTCATCATTTCTTACTATTGGCCGCCAGCGGGTGGACCAGGAGTACAACGCTGGTTGAAGTTTGTCAAATATTTGCCTGATTTTGGAATAGAACCGCATGTTTATGTGCCAAAAAATCCAACGTATCCGCTACTTGATGAGAAATTAGTTGCTGATGTTTCCAAAAAAGCAATTATCATTAAAAAGCCCATTTTTGAGCCTTATGGATTGGCTAGAATATTCTCTAAAAATAAGACCAAAAAAATCAGTTCGGGGATTATTCCAAATAAAAAGAAGCAGTCTTGGGTTGAAAAAATGCTGCTTTGGGTTCGTGGGAACTTGTTTATTCCTGATGCGCGCTTGTTTTGGATTCGTCCTTCGGTGCAATTTTTGAGTAAATACATTCAAGAATACCAAATTGAAACGATAATCACTACTGGACCGCCGCACAGTCTGCATTTAATTGGAATGGAATTGAAAAATCGGCATAAAATCAATTGGATTACTGATTTTAGAGATCCATGGACCACTATTGGTTATCACGATAAATTGCAATTATCGAATTGGGCTGCGAAAAAACACAAGCAATTAGAAAAGCAAGTTTTAAACAGTTGTGACCAAATCATTGTGACTTCACCTACAACAAAAACAGAATTTCAAGCGTTAACTTCCAAACCAATTTCGGTGATTACTAATGGTTATGATGTGGAACAAATTTCCAAAAAGCCATTGGATGAAAAATTTACATTGGCACACATTGGTTCGTTTTTATCGGAAAGAAATCCGAGAATTTTATGGAAAGCTTTAGCAGAATTAGTTAAAGAAAATAAAGCTTTTTCAGAAAAATTGGAATTGAAATTAATTGGTGCTGTTAGTGATTCGGTTTTGGAAACGATTAAAGAATTTAAATTAGAACGTTTTGTAAATCATTTGGGTTATGTTTCGCATGAAGTGGCGCTTCAAGAGCAACGTAGTTCGCAAGTGTTGCTTTTAATCGAAATTGATTCCGAGCAAACGAATTGTATTATTCCTGGGAAATTGTTTGAATATTTAGTTTCGGAACGGCCTATTTTAGCCATTGGACCAGAAAAAGCGGATTTTGCTTCCATAATCAAAGAAACCAATACAGGTACATTTTTTACCTACGAAGACAAAGACGCTTTGAAATCGCAAATAGTACAGTATTTCGAAGCCTTTCAATCGCAATCGCTTCAAGTGCATGCTGTTGGTCTACAAAAATACAGTAGGAGAGTGCTCACTCAAGAATTGGTAGCTATTCTACATTAAAAATCCTGCCTTACCACTAGGATAAAACAGGACTTTAACAAAACTAACCAACCAAACTATTTACTATGTTATCTTCTATTTTTTAGAGAAGTAGCTTCTCTTTCGATTTCTTTTACGTCTTCCTCAGCCATTTTTGCTTTGGTTCCATCTGTACGGTAGTAGTAGAAATCGCCTTCAAAATCATCGTTGTTAAATACGTTTGTGTTGTAATAGGTGTTTCCGCCAAAACCACCAGGATTGTACACATAACCATGATTAAAACCATTTACTGTACCGTAAACTGAGATAATTTGACCTCTTCTGTTGTAAACGATTCGTAAATTTCCAACTTGAGTCAGTGCAAAACTGTTGTATCTCATATAAACGCTTCCAGCTCTTCTAATTCTTCCAAAGGCATCGTAGTTGATAAAAACGTTGCCAATTCTTCTCACTCTTCCAAAATGATCGTGCTCAATTCGTACGCCATTATTTCTATGGCTGTTATAGCTATGAACATTTGGTGCGCCAAAAGTACTATTGAAATTATTGCCTCTTGGTCTATTTGGAGTTGCAGTTCTAACGGTATTGAAATCAAATTCTCCATTTGGGAAAACATAAAATTCAACACCTCTTTCAACGAATACAATCGGCTCAGCGTGACGATAATCAACTGGACGAAATCTTCTTCCAACATCATCAAAAACCCTTTTCTCTGATGCTTCTGCCATTCCAAATCCAAATAGGATAGTGAAGGCAACCAATACTTGAGTAATTTTTTTACTCATGCGTAAAAAATTTACATTTCTGAATTCGTGAATCTTCGATTTCATAACACATCAATTTAAGGTTAAACAATCCAACATTTATTTGAAAACTGTTGGTTGATTAGCTATATCCAAGTTGCGTGCCAAAAAATGAATTTCCAATGAAGTAAAGTTGTTAACGATTTGTTATTAAACAAAAAAGCCCAGTAAATACTGGACTTTTACGAATTTTTTTTAATAAAATTATTGACCTCTTTGCATTTCTTCAATCATCTGTATGTATTGTTCTTGCATTTCATCGTATTTTCCAGTAGCTAATAAATATACTAACCAAATTACAAATACAGCACTAATAGCTAAACTCACAATATTTACAATTTTCCAAGTGTTTAGGGAACCTAAGTTGTATTGCTCTGGATTTTGTTTGTACAATTGTTCCGACTTGTTAGCCAAATACAAACCCGTTCCCGAAAGGATTACTCCTAAGATTCCGTTGGTGCAACAACAGCCAATGAATGATAATAAACCTAAAATCATTACGGCTTGTTCATTAGGTAATTTTTGTTTTTCCATGTTTTTTTAGTTTTTAATTAGTTAGTTTGATTGAAAATTTTTAATAAATAGGAGCCAATAATAACAATTCCATTAAGAATGGCTAATACAATTATGGCTTTGTTGTAGTTTCTAGATTTGTTTGTGAAATGTAATGCAAGAACAATGAAAAAAGGAATCAATGTATAAATTGCAGGATAGATTATAAAAGCTTCGTAAAATTCACCTTGTGACAAATGTGCTAATGAACGCTGCGTGCCACAACCTGGGCATTCCACACCAAAGAGTTGTTTGTTCATACAAGGCAACATTTTTTCTTCTTCCATTGATAAAAAAATTGATAGACAAGTTTACGAAAAAAAATATAGACTTCAAATAGTTGATCTATATAAGTTGAAATTTTTGATTCTAAATTTTAAGGATGTCAAGATGTATTTCATATTTATTTATAAAACAAAATCCATCAAAATTGTTTTAGTTATCTTTGAAAAAAATCAATTGAATTATGATGAAGTTTGTATCCATTTTATTGTTTTTTGGAGCTGGAATTTACGCCCTTTATGAGCAGTCAAAACCTGAACCAAATAAGTTTATTATGATAGGAGCAATGGCTATTTTTATGATAGGTTTGTATAGAATTATGAAAAAAATACCCAACAAAAACGAAGAAGACAATGAGTGATAAATTTGAAGTAGGCGATAAGGTCGCTGTTTTAGATGAAGCAATTGAAGGAGAAGTGGTAGCGGTTAAAAATAACGAAATTTCCATAAAAACTACTGATGATTTTGTGATGACATTTTTTGTCAACGAATTGGTTAAGTTGCAGAAAACAAGTGATTTAAATAATTTGTTTTCATCTAAAAGTATAAGTGAGGTTTTGAAGGATAAAACAGAGCCAATTAAGCGCAGTTTTACCAAAGAAAAGAAATCCAAGAAGGAAGAATTTGTAATGGAAGTTGATTTGCACATAGAAAAATTGGTGCAAAATTTTCGTGGAATGTCTAACTTTGATATCCTAAATATGCAAATGGATACGGTAAAACACAAATTGGAATTTGCTATCAAAAATCGCCTTCCAAAGATGGTTTTGATTCATGGTGTTGGTGAAGGTGTTTTGAAGTCGGAAATTGAGTTTTTTTTATCGCGATATGACAACGTAGTTTTTCAAGAAGCGAACTTTCAGAAATATGGTTTTGGTGCAACAGAAGTTTACATTAAACAAAATCCAAATCGCTAAAAAATGAAAAAGGCGATAAGAAATTTTCTTATCGCCTTTTTAAAAATGTATATTTTTTGTTTATAAATTCGTTTGGTAATTTCCGAAAATGTAACTCACAAAACTAAACGAATCCTCACTACTCGAAAAGTTGATATTTACAAATCGGATGTTGTGTGTGTAACCAATTAATTCGTCGTTGATATCTCTTCTTTCCGAAGTAATTACTTCAATCGTTCCTCCTGTAGCAACCCATTCTTTAGAAACTGTTGGATTAGCTGGAGGTACTGTTGAGCAAATAGAAGCACTAGAAAGATTTCCGGAGTATTTTCGATATAATACTTGGTTTGTTGTGTTTACTTGAATTACTCGAGGTTCATTGTCAAGTGTTACTTCGTTTGTAATGGCTGAATTTGGAAGTGTAACTAACAACAATTCCGAACCTTTAATTTTAAAAAGCAATTCATTTGTAGTGCAATTTTGAATGTTTTGCGCTTCAAAATCAAATGATTGTAGTGTAATATCACCATCATCGCAAGCGGTAAAGCTCAACGCTAAAAGAAACAAGCCTATATATCGTTTCATAGAAAATAATTTTAGCAAATTTAAACCTTTAATTTTATTTTCAACAAATTGTTTGTTAATTCGTATTTCCTAGTATATTTAAACTTTAAAACAAAGAATTATGAACACAACAACAACCAAAACCAATTACCCTGCTTTATATACTTTAGTCACTGTTTTCTTTTTCTGGGGCTTTATTGCCGCTGGAAACAGTATTTTTATTCCGTTTTGTAAGCATTATTTCAGTTTGGATCAATTCCAATCGCAATTGGTTGATTTTGCATTTTACACAGCGTATTATGTAGGTGCTTTGTTACTTTTCATAATGGCAAGTATAAAAAATAAAGATATTATTGGGGTTTGGGGTTACAAAAAAAGTATAGTTTATGGTTTGTTGTTTTCCGCATTAGGAGCCGGAGCGATGATTTTAGCGGTAGAAGCCAATTGGTATACTGGAATGTTGGCGGGATTATTTATCGTAGCATTAGGATTTTCGTTGCAACAATCAGCTGCCAATCCGTTTGCGATTTTGTTAGGTGATCCAAAAACTGGTGCTTCACGTGTGAATTTGGGTGGTGGAATCAATTCTTTTGGAACTATGATTGGCCCGTTATTAGTAGGTTTTGCTTTGTTTGGAACAACGACTTCAGTTACTGACGAACAAATTAAAGCTTTGGAATTGAACAAAGTGGTGATTTTATATATGGCGGTTGGTTTGTTGTTTTTGGCAGCAGCAGCATTATTTTATTTTTCGAAGAAAGTTCCTAAAGGGATTTCAGACGAACCTATGGAAAAAGCCAACAAAGCTTTAACTACAATGGTAATTATGACCGTTTTATTGGGTATCTTTTTTACACCTGTTTTTAGCAGTTACAAAAGTGAAGAAGCTATAATGATTGAACAAAAAAGCGAAGAAATCTCTATTTTAAAGCAAGAAATTCAATTGGATGACATATTGCATGTAATTACATTAAAAGAAGCTGAAATTACTGTTTTAAAAGAGCCATTAGAACAAAGTCGCATGTATTGGTTGACTGCAGCTTTAGGTGTTGTGGTGTTGAGTTTGTTATTTGCTTATAATGCTGCTAAGAAAAACACTTCGGGTTGGGGTGCTATGCAATATCCACAATTGATTTTAGGGATGTTGGCTATATTTACATATGTTGGAGTAGAAGTTGCCGTTGGAAGTAATCTAGGCGATTTATTAGGACAAGAAGCTTTTGGGAAATTAGCGACCTCAGAAACGGCACCTTATATTTCGATGTATTGGGGAAGTTTGATGATTGGTCGATGGGCAGGAGCCATTTCTGTTTTTAATTTAAGTGACCAATGGAAAAAATTAGCTTTAATTGTAGTGCCTCTAATTGCTTTTGGAGTAGTAATTGGTGTTAATGAAGTGTCTGGAAAGAGTATGGAAGCTTTGTATTTCTACGGCGTTTGTGTTTTGGTTCAAATTATTGCTTTCTTCATCAGTAAAGACAAACCCGCACGAACGTTATTTGTTTTTGGTGTTTTTGGTATGTTAGCCTTACTAATTGGCTTATTTACTACTGGAATTATTGCGATTTATGCCTTCCTTTCTGCTGGATTGGCTTGTAGTATTATGTGGCCTTCAATTTTTAGTTTGTCGATTATGGGATTAGGAAAATATACGTCACAAGGTTCGGCGTTTTTGGTGATGATGATTTTGGGTGGAGGAATTATTCCGCCATTACAAGGAAAATTAGCAGATATTATTGGAATTCATCAATCGTACATGGTGGGTGTTTTGTGCTTTGCTTATTTGACGTTTTTCGCTTGGATGGTGAAGCGTTTGTTACAAAAACAAGGCATTCAAGTTGATGAAGTAGTAGTTGTGGGGCATTAATTCTAGCAGTTTTCACCATACAGAAACATAGGTTTTTTTAATAATCAGGCATTTAATTTTTTATAGTTTACATAGCTTTGTGTTTTATTTATTTGGTGTTTTTAAATAATGAAGGGGTGCTGAATATTGATTATAAAGTTTTTACCACATAGAAACATAGTTTTTTTTAAATAATCAGGCATTTCATTTTTTATAGTTTACATAGCTTTATTTATCCAATTATTGGACTATGTATTTCTTTTTATCCTATGTTTCTATGTGGTTAAAATAAAACAAAAGTTAAAAGAAATTTCAAAAAACAACTCCTATTTCCCACATTCCACATCACTTTCTTATCTTTGCGGTATGAATGCAATTAGAAAAGTTTATTTAGACAATGCTGCCACAACTCCAGTAAGAAAAGAAGTGGTTGATGCTATGACTTCCGTGCTTTTGGAACATTTTGGAAATCCATCTTCTACACATGGTTTTGGCAGAAGTGCGAAAACCCAATTGGAAACTGCACGAAAAACGATTGCTAAATTGCTTCATGCCAATGCTTCTGAAATCCTTTTCACATCAACCGCTACTGAAGCTACCAATTGGATTCTTCGTAGTGCGGTGCGAGATTTAGGAGTAAAACGAATCATTACTACCAAAACCGAACATCACGCGACTTTACATACAGTTACAGTTTTGGAAAGAGAATTTGGTATAAACGTAACTTTTCTTCCAATAAATACTGACGGAAGTGTGCAAATTTCCGATTTACCCGAATTATTAGAACAACCGATTAAAACTTTGGTTTCGCTAATTCATGTGAATAATGAAACGGGTGAAATTCAAGATATTCAACAAGTTGCGCAATGGTGTCAAACGTATGAGGCTTATTTTCATTGTGATACGGTGCAAGCGATTGGTAAAATGCTGTTTGATTTGCAACAACTTCCTGTTGATTTTTTAGTAGCAAGTGCACACAAATTCCATGGACCAAAAGGTGTTGGTTTTGCGTTTGTTCGTAAAAATATAGTGTTGCAACCGTTATTGTTTGGTGGCGAACAAGAAAAAGGTTGGCGCGCCGGAACCGAAGCCGTGCATCAGATTGTTGGAATGGCGGAAGCGCTGTCTCTTTCGTATGACAAATTAGAAGAAGAAAAAAACTACATTTCAGAATTAAAACAATATGCGATTACGCAATTGCAAACCGCTTTTCCAACTGTGAGAATCATTGGAAAAAACACGTTTTACAATCTTATGAATGTGATTTTGCCTTTGGATAGTTCTAAAACCGCATTATTACTTTTTAATTTAGACATGAAAGGAATTGCCGTTTCTAGAGGAAGCGCTTGCCAAAGCGGCAGCATTAAACCTTCTCATGTTTTAGCTGAATTTCTAACTAAAGAAGAACAAATTTTACCCAATCTTCGTATTTCTTTTAGTCATTTGAATACGAAAGAAGATGTGGATTATTTGGTTGAGGTTTTGAAAGGGATATAGTCGATTTTTTTACTTTTTAGTAAGTACTTATTTTTTTAACAACATTTTTAGCTGATTTTGCAGCATTGTGAACTGAACCCCAATCTTCACCATCTGTATATTCACTTCCAGCAAAATATAACTTATCGGAAATTGATTTTCCAAGCTCTTTTGCCGCTTTCCAATTGGCATAATTGGTCAAATAACCTCCTTTTATAAAAGGTTCGTTATTCCAATTTTGAGTGATGTGTTTGATATAATTTGGTGTTGCCTTATTAGAATAAAGGATGTCTAATTCATCAAGTATAAATTTTTTTAATTCATTTTCAGAAAGGTTGATGTAATCAAGGGCTGGCTTTCCTACAGCAAATAATCCAATAATATTTTTACTTGTATTTTGTCCTAAAGAAGCATTATAATATATTTTTTCGCCTTCTTTGTTCATAGAGATTTCTATTCCTTCGTCATAAAAATTTGTAGAAAATTCGAAAAAAGCTTTAAATCCTTCCCATACTTTTACCTCTTTGATTGCATCTAATTTATTTTGAGGCAATTTTGGGAAAAATCTTATTTTTTCTTCTTTTAAAATGGCTAATGGTACTGATATGATTATTTTATCTGCAGTATAATAATTACTTTGAGTCTTAACTGTAATTTTATTTTTAGAATAGTCGATGAATTCAACAATCGTGTTATACCTAATTTTATTTGAAATAGTTGGAATAATATACTCCTCAAAAAAGTTAAACCATGAATAATTAATAAATTTTCTATCCGGATGATCGGTTATAGTTTCAATTTTTACTTGAACTGAAGAATCGTTAACTATTTCATTAAATATGCTAGGATTAGTTTCTAACCACTCTGCTCCTAGAGGAATAGGGAAATCTGCAAAATCTTTATTTATTTTCATTCTGCCTCCAAAAGCAGATGAAGCTTCAAGTATTTCAAAATCAATCCCTTTTTGTTTTAAAAAATAGCCTGCAGTTAATCCACCAGCTCCAGCACCAATAATTAATACTTTTCCAGAGAATGATTTAGATGTATCGTGTTCATTATTTAGGGATAACAAGGTACTTTGAATTGGTAAACTAATTCCAAAAATTCCACAGAGTTTTATAAATTCCTTTCTTGTCATTTTTTTAGCTTTAATTCCATTCGATTGTTGTTCACTTGACTTTTCTTTTCTTACATCACAAATATCCGTTTTCTTTTATCTCAAGATTATAGCCGATTCCATGAATGTTGGTTAACTTGATGGTTTCGTCATCACTAAGTTTTTTTCGCAATTTAGAAATGTAAGTATCTAAACTTCTACCCACAAAAACTCCTTGATCTTCCCAAACTTGTTTAGAGAGCTCTTCACGTTTGATGATTTTATTTGGATTAGCTATAAAAATTGTTAGTAATTCTACTTCTTTTTTAGATAGACTAATCTCTTTAGTTTTAATTACCAACTTATTTTCATTTGGAAAAAAAATAAATTTACCAAAAGAAATACAATTTTCATCAATTAATTTTGTTTCAGTTTGTTTTTCTATTCGTTTTTTGGGTAATAGAATTACAATCACTACCAAACTGAAAATCAAAAGAAATATCCAAAGATCTTGATAGCTTGAAGTAGCAATTTTTTCTAGAAATAACACTTCAATGGTATAACATTTTTGAGGCAATATTCTTCCGCTACAGGGAACAACGCTTTTTTCTTCGTTCGGAAATTTTAAATAGCTATAAGCAACTTCATCATCTTCGCATTGTTTTACTTCAATTTGGTATTCAGTGGGTAAATTTGTTTTTTTAAAACTTTCAGCAACAATTACAACCAAACTATCGGGATGAATAGAAAGTGCTTTTTCAAATGAAAGTTGGTATTTAATTTCCTCTATTCTTTCAATAGGCAAAATAAGCGAAGTACTGTCTTGGTTACTAAGCAAAAGTTGATTTCCAACATCACGTAATGAAATCTTTACCAAATCAGTTGGGTTTTCGTTTTCCTTGTTGGGAATTAATAGCATAATTGCTGCTAATACTGCAACACAAAAACTACCGATAATTACAATTTTTCTCAGTTTCATAAGTAATGCAAATAACATACAAATTTGTCATTTTTTAAAACCATTGACACTTCTTTTACACTTTTTTTACATTTTTTAGCTTTAATTCGTCTAGTTTTACAACAGATTTATTTACAAGTACAACTTTTTAAAGAATTATTTTTTAATACCAAAAGGCTAACTATGAAAAACACTGAAAGATATGTATTGAATTTAAAAACATGGAGTATAACGCTACTTTCCTCATTCATTTTTATTTCTTGTTCTGGCCAAGTTGATAAAAATAAAATCACTTTAAAATATAAGATAGAACAAATTAAAGTTCATGAAGATAGCATTAGTGCAAAAGCAGAAATCTTACCTGAATTTAAAATTAGTCCACATGATAAAGATTACCAAGGGAATCAAATAAGTGGTGTTGTACGAACGGTATTTCAAGATAAAAAAGGAAATTTTTGGTTTGGTACTCAAAATGGTCTTTGCAGAAAAAACCAAAGTGGGTTGGTTTATTTTGATCTAAAAGGTTTCAACGGTCAAAGTGTAACCATCTATGCCATTCTTGAAGATAAAAATGGAAATATCTGGATTGGTTATGGAGGCGGAGTTGCAAAATATGATGGAACTTTTTTTACTAATTACCACCAAAAGGATATTCTAACCGTTTCTGGACTTTGGAGTATGATGATGGATAGCAAAGGAGTACTTTGGTTAGGAACTACACAAGGCGTTTTTACTTTAGAAGGCGATGAATTGGTCCCTTTTGCTATTCCCGAAGGTAAAATTGATGACTCAAAAGGAGTTAGTACATCTAAAATGGTTCATTCTATCATGGAAGATAGTAAAGGCCACATTTGGTTTGCAACTAATGGAGGTGCTTATGTATTTGATGGCAATACGCTAACAAACCTTTCAACAAAATACAATAACTCATCCAATTTTGTGAACCAAATTATAGAAAGATCAAATGGAAACTATTTAATTTCAACTTCAGACGGACTTTATGAATACGATGGAAATTCATTTTACAATCGTACTGAAAAATTATTGGGCAAAAATAATGGAGTAGGTTGCCTTTTAGAAGATAAATCAGGTACAATTTGGTTTACAGCAAATAAGCGTAACATCTATAGTTATAATGGTGAAACATTCCAAAAAAAACAAATCAAAGAAGGGGAGTTTAGTCCTTTACCATTTCAAATTTACGAAGATCAGCAAAACCGACTGTGGTTTGTTGGATTTAAAGGAGCTTATCGTTTAGAAAACGATAGTTTTATAAATATTACAAGATTTGGTCCTTGGTAGTATGTAAGAATGATTCAATTTTTAATTTAAAAATATTTAGTTATGAACAAGTATTTAATTTTAGGTTTATTGCAAATTCTGTTTATTTTTAATTTGGAAAACGTTCCAGATCAAGAAGTTATTATCGCTAAAGCTACAGAAAATACAAAACCCGCTGTAATTACTTCTTTTACTGATGATCTTGTTTTTGATGATGAACTCTACTCCATTCTTTTAAGAGTGGACAAACAAAAAAATGACGATTATCAAATGTCGATTGAAGTGTTTTTGAAAAACAACGCCTACTTTGTTTCGCCTAATGAAAGAGGTGATTTTTCAGGAAAGTTTACTTTAGCATTTTCAGAACCTGAAAAAATAATTGCAAAGGGAGCAATTTTAGAAACCCCTTTGTCAAAAGTAGATTACGCACATGGTTCTGCTATGTTAGTTCGTGAAAACACGAGTTACAAACAAACATTAGCAATAGTAACTAAAGATGATTTTGAAATAAACGGATTTTTAAGATTTACCATTGAGCCACGTTGTACGTTAGAAAAAATTCCTTTTGTTATTTCTTATAATAATGGAAAATTGACTTTAAAGAAAAAGGGTTCTTGATCTAGCACCAAGCCTTACAAATATATAACATTCCATTCAGCAGCGGAACATTTTTAAATTTGAATAAAACACTCGAAAGGATTCGCGCGTGAGCGGGGGCTGGTTTTATTGTTTAAGGTTCAACTGAATTTAAAAGAAAAAACTCAATTTTTCCATTTTCTACAACTTTATATTTCCAAATAGAGGTTCCTTCAACATGTCCATCACTATAATCAGCAATTAGCCAATTTTCACTAATTATTTCTATTTTTCCGAATTCCATTTTTCCACCCAAAGTTGGTTTTAGCGGAATTAATTCAACTCTTTGTCGCAACGAATCTTCGATAATTGTATTTTTTTGCGATTCCATTTTATTAAAAAACCAATATGATTTATCATCTTCAATCTTTTTTCTAAGCGAATCATTTTCGGCTTTCATGTTTCTGTCCACAACTTCTAAAGATTCTGTTTTATTTTTACAACCAGAAAGTGATAAGATAAAAAGAATTAATATTGTACGAATCATACAAGTTCTATTATAAACGGTTAATAACTAGCCTACATTTCTAAGGCTTTCTCTCACTGGAGTTACACCAACACCAAGTCTTTACAAATATAATAAAACATTCCATTGAGCAGCGGAGCGTTTTAAAATTTGATTGAAACACGCGAAAGGATTCGTGCGTGAGCTGGGATTAAACGAGATAGAAATTTTATTTTTTTTGGAATTTTATTTTTAAATGGTAGTAAAGCAACAGTTTGGCTTGTTAGCAGATGTTAATTGTTATTTTGATACTGTTTAATTTCTGCCCATCTTATTGGGTCAACAGTTTTCCAATATATTTCATAAAAATCTCTTTTCTGTTCATTATTTGTCTTAATCATATCTGAAAAATAATAGATTAATTTGGTCTTTAACACTGATTCATTGGATAGTAAATCTCTATTTTTTTTGTCAAAAACTAAAACTGAAGCATAAATAGTTTTTGTATTTTCTAATCCATTTGCAGCAATAATAAATTCAGTTGTATCGTTAGGGAAGAGTTTTACATTATTCCACAATAAAATTGGATGATTTCTGCCTTTTGGATAAATTTCTTGATTCCATTTTCCAAACCTGTCATACATTCCTTTTTTAATGTACATTGCAGTATACACGCATTCATATTTTACTTCATTTAGGAATATTGTATCATTATTTACTACTGACTCAAATTTTTCTTCAAGAATAGTTTTGTAATCATTTTTCAATATAGAATTACATCTCTTTTCATTCACTTTAGTTGTTGAAGAACAAGAAAATAAAATTAATGTAATTGTTATTGTGAATATGTTTTTTTTCATAATATTTTCTAACGTTTTGCGGCTTGCTCTCAGTGGCGTTACACCAACACCAAGCCAATACAAATATAACAAAACATCCTATTCAACAGCGGAGCGTTTTAAAATTTGATTGAAACACGTGAAAGGATTGAAAGATATTTTTGGAAAAGATTTCGAAAAAATTGCTGGCGAACAGATTAACTTAATCAAAGAGATTTCTGGTCATATAGAAGGTATTAACTCTAAAGTTGAAGCCATGACTCAAGCAAGAAGAACTGCAAACGCCTTAAAGAATACCGAAGAAATGGCGGCTGCTTATTGCGATAAAGTAAAACCGTATTTTGACCAAATTCGTTACCACGCTGACAAATTAGAATTGTTAGTAGACGACGAAATGTGGACATTGACTAAGTATCGTGAATTGTTGTTTACGAAGTAATTAGAATAGCAATCCCAATCGAAAGATTGGGATTTTTTTGTTTTTACAGATTTTTTTAAAAATGGTAGTTGATCAACAGTTACTAGTGTTAGCTGACGTTTATTAGTTTTCAAACATTTTCTTAAAGTTCGTTTGTTTTTTCGACAAGAATAATTCCTTAATTCTAGCTCCTAAAACCGGTCTAGCTTTATTGTTTTTAATTTTGTAAAATGGTTTAGGTACATAAGTTTTCAACATAAATTCTTGTATGTTGTTGTATCATAAACAATTAAATTTCCTAAATCAATTTTAAAAGACTCCAGCTTTGAATTTATTAAAAAATCTTCAACAGTTCTAAAAGTAAAACAACCAAATAATTCTCCTTTTTTATCTTCGAATAATGGATCATATTGATATTTCTGATGAAAGTAATATTTTCCATCATCGCTTTTTGAAATATATAATAGCACATTTCATAATCTTTGAAAACTGGTCTTCCATAATGATCATAAGCTACAAAATCAATGTCTTTTTAATGTCATTGAATACTTTTTGTGAGATTAAGTATTTACACTTAAACCAACATCCAACTAGTTACCGCCATAAATTATTTTTCTAGTTACTGAATCAATCTCAACTTTTTCAGCGTTTGGGTCAAATTCTTATTTTTATAATAACAAAATATTAACGTTTACCGAAGTGTTTTTCTTCGTAAAAGTTATCCTCTACTTTATTTTGAGCAAAACAACCCAAAGAGAGAAAGAGAAAGTATGTTATTAAATTTTTCAAATTATTGTTTTACGTTCTGGTTTTTTAAATGGCAGCCAACGTTTTGCGGCTTGCTATCAGTTGTGTTAAACCAGAACCAAACCATTACAAATATAATAAAACATTCCATTCAGTAGCGGATTTTCCGTACGAAAATCCGGAAGTAGCGATTGAAACAAACCGATGATACCAGTAGTTGTTTCTATCCGTTTATTTTTAAATTACTGAATGAGCTTTTTATATATTCCCAAATTATTCCACTTGTTTCGGGAGGAATTATTAATGACATTATTGTAAACACCATTGTTCCAATGAATAGAGATTTCCAATCAAATTTATTCAGTTCATCCACTTTTAAAGAAAGCAAGTCTAGTTTATGTTCAATAATGTTCAATTTTTCATCAGGTAATTGTAATAATTTAATTTTACTTTTTAATACATCTATATTTTTGTTTGGTTTGTATCTTTTCAGATTCTGTAAATTCTAAGTAGATCTTCGAATTCATTCATAAAATTTACATTCTCAAATGTTTCCCAACCAGTAGGAGAATTTAATTTCATCAGAAATTCTTTTTGACCAATTTTCAAATTTTGTTAATGTATTTCCCCAGTTATCTGAAGAATTATAAGGATTTTTTCGGTCTATTGCCAAAATTGACAAAGAATAAATGTCATCTTTTACTTTGACAATATTGAAAGAGAAATAATCATGCTTAAATTTAATTTTAAACTCATGATATTCGCCAATAGTTTCAAAATCAAACAGATTTAACCCGCTCCTTTTTGCAATTATTGAAAGCTCTTTTTTCTGAATATTTGTTATTCTCATTCTGTTTTTTTACAATTACTAGTAATTCGTTTACATTCAAAACTTTCAATCATATTTAAACCATATTGGCAAGATTAGCGAAAGTTTTACAAGTTTTATTTTGTTTTTTACTTCTCAAATATATAAAAATTCTCACAATAAAGTAAATCTTCCATACTTAAATCACCATTTCAGCGTTTGCTAATAAAAAAACAAATTGAGAACGTTACTTTTATTTCTTTTTTGGAGTCCGTTTTTTTGGGCGCAAGAAACTTTTGTAGTTTATTTTGATACCGATAAATTTGAGTTAACTCCAACAGAATCTGAACGATTGCAGCAATTTCTTCAAACAGAAAATATTATTATTCAGAAAATCATTGGCTTTTGTGATTATCGGGCTACTGATGCCTACAATCAGGTTTTGTCTGAAAAAAGGGCACAATTTGTGTTTGATTTGGTGAAAAATAAGTTTACAAACGCAATTTCATTGGAAGGAAAAGGAGAAAAGTTTCCACAAAATCAAGATTTACAACAAAACCGAAAAGTAGAGATTCATTATATAGCAGCAATTCCAGAAATTCTAGAGAAAATCGAGATAGTGGAAGTCAAAAAAGAAGTCCCAACACAGTATCAAAATTTAAAAGTTGGGGATAAATTGGTACTCAAAAACTTGTATTTTTACAATCGTTCGGGAGTTTTTGTGCCAAAATCCAGACCAGTTGTGGAAGAATTATTGCAAGTGTTATTGGATAATCCAAAATTAAAAATTGAAATTCACGGACATATTTGTTGTCATATCGGTCATGATCCTGAAGATATTGCGAAAGTTCGCGCATTTGCCGTTTATAAATATTTGATTGATAATGGTGTAGCCAAAGAGCGATTGCAATACAAAAGCTTCGGAAACACACAACCCATTCATAAAATTCCAGAGAAAAACGACACCGAGCGCGATGAAAACCGCCGAGTAGAAATTTTAATTTTAGAAAATTAATCTTTTGTACCTTAGCAAAAAATCGTTACTTCGTAAAAAAAAAATAGGATGATGCGAGTTTTACTTTCTATATTACTTTTTTTAACGCTTCAAACAGTTGTGGGGCAAGAGCAATTTTCTGTATACTTTGATACCGATAAGCATCAGTTAACGCCTGCACAATCCAAACGGTTAAAAGAATGGATTACTGCCAATGGAACTTCTAAAATTGTTGCCATTCACGGTTTTACAGATGAATTAGGTTCGGTAGGTTATAATGATACCTTGGCTCAAAAACGTGTGGATTTTATATACGAACAAATTAAAGATAAAGTAACCATTCGTGAAGATTTCAAAACGATTAGTTACGGTAAAAACTTCATGCAATCCATCAATCAAGCTGAAAATAGACGCGCTACGATTTTTTATATTTTAGAAAAGGATTTAGCTAGAGAAAATGAAATTCTAGGCATCCAATCCAATGAAAATGTAGAAGGATTGGAAATTACAGACGATATGGCGTTACATGAAAAAGTAGCTCGTGCTAAAGTAGGAACCAAAATTATATTGAAAAATATTAATTTCTTCCAAAACACCTTTGCAACTGTTCCAGAATCTCAAGGCGCTATGTATGACTTGTTGTTCGTTATGCAAAACAATCCCAATTTAAAAATTCAATTGCAAGGCCACATTTGTTGTGTGGATAAAGACAGAAGAAATTTATCTTTGGAACGCGCCAAGCAAATTCGTCGTTTTTTAGTATATAATGGTATTCCAGTTGGAAGAGTGACAGTAACAGGTTTTGGTGTAACCCAACCTATTTATCCTATTCCAGAGGAAAATGAAGAACAAGCCGCGGCAAATCGTAGAGTGGAAATGGAAATTTTAAGTAAATAAAACAGATGAGAAAATTTGGTTACCTTTTATTAGCAGTAGTAACGTTTGTGAATTTCAGTTGTTCTGATAAATGTAGTGATGCAGATGCGCCACCATTAGCGTCGCTGTTTGTAACATTTGTTGATGAAGCTACCGATGAAAATGTTTTTGAAAACGAAAGATTTACTGCGAATCAAATTTCCATACTTTTAGAAGACGAACAAGAAGTTCCGTTTAATTTTTTGATCAATACCAATTCGATTCACATTGTTCCATTGCGACCATTGGCAGAAGGAAACACCATTTTCATCACCCTAAATAATCCCGAAACGGATGATGTTGTGACTATAGAAGTGCAATTTGATATTGAAACTCAAAATCAAGAATGTTTCACATTGAATAAAGTAGTGAACGTGCAAACACCCAATCACGATTCGGAAGTTGTTAACAATAGCTACCAAATAAAAATTTAACAAATTCTAAATTCAAACTTCTAAATTCTAAATTTTAGAACTATCTTTGCGCCACAACAACAACACACTACATTCATGAGTTCTGATACGAGCAAACGCTACAATTTAAGAGGAGTTTCGGCTTCTAAAGAAGATGTGCACCAAGCTATCAAAAACATCGACAAAGGCTTATTTCCAAAAGCATTTTGCAAAATCATCCCTGATTATTTAACCAACGACGACCAATATTGCATCATTATGCATGCTGATGGCGCAGGAACCAAATCTTCCTTAGCTTACATGTATTGGAAAGAAACGGGCGATATTTCGGTTTGGAAAGGAATTGCTCAAGATGCCTTAATCATGAATATCGATGATCTATTATGTGTTGGTGCAACGGATAATATTTTGCTTTCATCAACCATTGGAAGAAACAAAAATCTAATTCCAGGCGAAGTTATATCGGCTATTATCAACGGAACAGAAGAATTAATTGCAGAGTTAAAAAATCACGGTGTTACCATTCATTCCACTGGAGGAGAAACTGCTGATGTTGGTGATTTAGTAAGAACTATCATCGTAGATTCAACCGTAACAGCTCGCATGAAACGTGCTGATGTAATTGATAATGCCAATATTCAAGCCGGTGATGTTATTGTAGGTTTGGCTTCTTTTGGTCAAGCTACTTACGAAAAAGAATACAACGGCGGAATGGGAAGCAACGGTTTAACTTCAGCTCGTCATGATGTTTTTGCCAAATATTTAGCAGAAAAATATCCAGAAAGTTTTGATGCTTCAGTTCCCAATGAATTAGTGTATTCAGGGCAAACTAAATTGACAGATTCTGTTGAAAATAGTCCAATTGACGCTGGAAAATTAGTACTTTCTCCAACGAGAACATACGCTCCAGTTATCAAAACCATTTTATCAAAATACAATTCAAACGAAATTCACGGAATGGTTCATTGTTCTGGTGGTGCGCAAACAAAAGTGCTTCACTTCGTAGATAATGTTCACGTGATTAAAGATAATTTATTTCCAGTACCACCCTTGTTTCAATTAATTCAAGAACAATCAAAAACCGATTGGAAAGAAATGTATCAAGTATTCAACTGTGGTCACCGCATGGAAATATACGTTCCGGCAGAAGTAGCGCAAGACATCATCGAAATTTCAAAATCATTCCACATCGATGCACAAATCGTAGGTAGAGTAGAACAATCAGATAGTAAGAAATTAACAATTACATCCGAATACGGAACATTTGAATATTAAATTAGTTGTTTCAAGTTTCAAGTTGTTTTTGTTTCAAGTTGAACAGAAATAACCTGAAACCTGAAACCTGAAACAAAAAACACACAACAACAATAAAATGCAACACAACGTATTAATTTTAGATTTCGGTTCGCAATACACCCAATTAATTGCACGAAGAGTTAGAGAGTTAAACATTTTCTGCGAGATTTTTCCATTCGATAAAATTCCAACAGATTTATCATCATATAAAGCCGTAATTTTGGGCGGAAGTCCATGTTCAGTGCGTTCTGAAGAAGCATTGCATCCTGATTTATCTCAAATTAGAGGCAAAATGCCATTGTTAGCCGTTTGTTACGGAGCGCAATATTTAGCACATTTTTCAGGAGGAGAAGTAGCAGCTTCAAATACAAGAGAATATGGTAGAGCGAATCTTTCGTTCATCAAAGAAAACGAAGTGTTTTTGGAAGGTGTGAGCCCAAACAGCCAAGTTTGGATGAGTCATTCGGATTCTATCAAACAATTACCAACAAACGGAGTTAAAATTGCAAGTACTAAAGACGTAGAAAATGCAGCCTACAAAATCGAAGGCGAAACAACTTACGCCATTCAATTTCACCCAGAAGTATATCATTCAGTTGATGGTAAACAGATGTTGGAGAATTTCTTAGTGAAAATTGCCCAAGTGCCTCAAAATTTCACACCAAATGCCTTCGTAGAAGAAGTGGTTGCGGAATTGAAAGAAAAAATCGGAAATGATAAAGTAGTTCTAGGACTTTCTGGTGGTGTTGATTCCACAGTAGCAGCGGTTTTATTACACAAAGCTATTGGTAGTAATTTATATTGTATTTTCGTAAACAACGGATTGTTGCGTAAAAATGAATTCCAAAGTGTGTTAGACCAATACAAAGGAATGGGATTAAATGTAAAAGGTGTTGATGCTTCCAAACGTTTTTATGACGCCTTAGCAGGATTAGATGATCCAGAAGCGAAACGTAAAGCTATTGGAAAAGCCTTTATCGAAGTTTTTGATGATGAAGCACACCAATTAACCGATGTAAAATGGTTAGGTCAGGGTACTATTTATCCTGATGTGATTGAATCGGTTTCAGCAACTGGTGGACCTTCAGCAACAATCAAATCGCATCATAACGTTGGTGGATTACCTGATTTCATGAAATTGCAAGTGGTAGAGCCTTTACGTATGTTATTCAAAGATGAGGTTCGTAGAGTAGGAAGAACTTTAGGAATTGATGATGAATTATTAGGCCGTCATCCGTTTCCTGGACCAGGATTAGCGATTCGTATTTTGGGCGATATTACACCAGAAAAAGTAGCGATTCTACAAGAAGTAGATGCCGTTTTCATCAACGGATTAAAAGAACACGGTTTGTACGATAAAGTTTGGCAAGCTGGAGCTATTTTATTGCCAGTAAATAGTGTAGGAGTAATGGGCGATGAGCGTACTTATGAAAAAGTAGTTGCGCTTCGTGCTGTAGAATCTACTGATGGTATGACTGCGGATTGGGTACATTTACCGTATGAATTTTTAATGAAAATTTCCAATGAAATCATCAATAATGTTCGTGGTGTGAACCGAGTTGTTTACGATATCAGTTCAAAACCACCAGCAACTATTGAGTGGGAATAAGATAATAAAAGAATAAATTTCAATGCCAAAGGCAACTTTACGAATTTCTTGATTAAATTTGTAAAGATGAATTTGGCATTGTTATTGAAATAAACTTTGAAAATTGTAGTTTATGAGACTAGTTAAGATTGTATTTTTAGTTTTCGCCTTGTGGAGTTCGTTTTTAGTAAGCGCACAAAACAATGAGAAACATACTGTGAAAAAAGGAGAAACCGTGTTTTCGATTGCTAAGCAATACCAAATCACACCTTTTGATATTTATCGTTTGAATCCAGACGCTAAAAATGGTATTCAAGAAAATACAGTATTGTTGCTTCCTCAAAAATCAACCGCTACTAAGCAAGTAAAAGAAGAAGTTACAACACATGTTGTGGCTCCAAAAGAAACTTTGTTTAGTTTGGCTAAACAATATGAGGTTTCTGTTGCCGATTTGAAAGAATGGAATCCAAGTTTAGCCAAAAACGGATTAAAAATTGGGGAAGAAATTATCGTTAGAAAAGATGAAATAATTCAAGAAACCGGTTATGTTGAAGTAGCCGCTGTAAAAAGTAAGACAGAAACCTTTTCTTATAAAGTGCTTCCACAGGAAACCAAATACGGAATAGCAAAAAAATTCAACATTACGATTGAAGAATTAGAAAAAGCCAATCCGCAAATCAAAGAATCGTTGAGTGAAGGTGAAATTCTTACCATCAAACGTGCCGTTGTAAAAGAAGTGACCAAAGTTAACGATCAAGAAAATTTATATACGGTAAAACCGCAAGAAACGCTATTCGGACTTTCTAAAGAATTGAATCTTTCTCAAGACGAATTAATCCGATTGAATCCTGAATTACAAGACGGTTTGAAAGAAGGAATGGTTTTGAAATTACCAAAGCGCGTAACTTCAAGCGGATTTACTTTATCTAATAAACCTTTGGCAGATTTAACCAAATCGGTGAACAAAAGTCAGACTAAAAATTTGGTATTGCTGTTGCCATTAGGGTTAAATAAAATGCAATCAGATTCTACAAAAACGCAAACGGATTATTTAAAAACAAATAAGTTTTTGAACATGACCCTAGATTATTATGCTGGAACTATGATGGCAATTGATTCCGCAAAAGTGTTGGGATTACCAGTAAACGTGAAAATTTTAGATATTGAAAGCACCAAAAACACTTCAAATGTAGCGGCTGTGATTGCTAAAAACGATTTTTCTTCGGTTTCGGCTGTAATTGGTCCTTTTCAAACTTCACATGCTGAAACGGCAGCACAATTACTTTCCAAATACAACACGCCAGTGATTTCTCCTTTGTCAAAAGAAGTTGGAAAAGCATTGCCTAATTTATTTTATTCCGTTCCTTCGCAAAAACACATTACCCAAATGTTATTTACCCATTTTGAAAAAAATAATGGTAATGTAATTGCAATTATCAGTACTAAAAAAGGCAGTTCAAAAGATCATATCAGTACCAATTATCCAAACGCAAAATTTGCTTCATACAATGAAAAAGGTCTTTTAGATTACGAATATTTGCGAACACTTTTCGTGAAAGGACAGAAGAATTTCGTGGTTTTAGATTCGGAAAATAGAGGATTTGTATTGAATGTGACCAACCATTTAATAAAATTAAAATCAGAATTTGATTTGCAATTAGCGGTATTGGAATTATATGATACGTTAGATTTTGAAGAAATTCCAATTACGAATTTAACCGAATTGAACATGTTGTTTCCTTCTACCAAAAAAGAAGTGAATACACCAGAAGGTTTTATTTTTGAGAGTAAATTTAAAAAAGCAAACCGCGTTTCTTCTAATTCAATTGTAAACAGAGGTTTTGATGTAACTTTCGATACCTTATTACGCATTTGCCAAGAAGACGGATTTACTATCACTACAACCAAGTTCAGAACCGAACACGTAGAAAGTAGTTTTGATTATGCCAATGAAAATGGAGCAAATGTAAACACAGCAGGATATTTACTGTATTACGATACCGATTTAACGATTAAACAAGTACAATAATGGCAACTTCAAATATTACATATGTTGGTGATTTAAGAACAGTTTGTATTCATTTACAATCTGGAACACAGATATTAACTGATGCTCCAACAGATAATCATGGAAAAGGAGAAGCATTTTCTCCAACAGATTTAGTAGCTACGGCTTTAGGTAGTTGTATGGTTTCAATAATGGGAATAAAATCTAAAGATTTGGATGTTGATTTAAAAGATTCAACGGTTTCTATTACTAAAGTTATGCAATCTGAACCGCGTAAAATTGCAAAAATTGAAGTTATTCTAAATATGTCTATTGAAACTTCTGAAAAAAACAAGACCATTTTAGAAAGAGCCGCAATGACTTGTCCAGTTTTATTAAGCTTGCATCCAGATATTGAAAAGGATGTTGTTTTTAATTGGAAGTAATTAAATTGAATTTTATCCACAATCTTGTCATTCCGAAGGAATCTTTTTTAATTCAAATTTAAATACAATGAAGTTTTTCGTTTTTTCATTACTAGTTTTATTCTATTCATGTAAAAATAATGAAAAGAAACAATACGAGTTAAATGAAGAATTAGTAAAAGAAGTTAAAGAAAAAAAATATATTGAGAATTATCCATTATTAGTAGATACTTTAACTATTAATGAAGAAAAATTTATCGTAATTCAAAATGACCCGAGAGATGAAGAAAGGATGGATCTTTTGATTCTCAACTCAAAAAGAGATACAATTTATATTCATGATGGATTTGCCTCAAATGGTTTTGAATTTGAAGATTTTGATAAGAATGGTATTCTTGATATTAGATTACAACATATTACCAATGTTGGAGGTATTAGTGAATTGGTTTTTTATGATTTGGATAATAAAGGATTTAAACCCGTTAAAGATTTCGAGAATTTTCCTAGTCCAAAAAAAATAGAAGGAACAAAATTTTATTACTCATATCATAGAAGTGGTTGTTCTGATTCTAATTGGGATAGTGATTTATTTTATATAGAAGATTACAAATGTTTTAAAATAGGTAATATATCTGGTAGAGGTTGTGTTGGTGAAAAAAGAAATGGAATTTTTATCAATAAAATTTTAAATGACAAAGAAGTCGAAATTAATTGGATAAAACGTGATACAGGTTATTACGAAGATAAATGGGAATTTATTGAAAATTATTGGACTAAAAATCATCTGAAATTTATTAAAAAATCTAACCTCTAATTTCTATCTTCTATCCTCTCAAAAAAAAAATGACTAACCACGAACTCCTCATCAAACTCGCACACACTAAAATGCCTTTTGGTAAATACGAAGGCTATTACTTAATTGACCTTCCGGAGTATTATGTGGTTTGGTATGCCAATAAAGGTTTTCCAAAAGGGCAATTGGGCGAACAATTAAAATTGGTCCACGAACTCAAGCTAAACGGCTTAGAAGAACTGGTTCGAAATATTAAAAAATTCTAATAATATAAATACTTTCTTTTTATTATTTGTAAATTTTCGCTATATGGTGAGTTGTAAATTTGTTCTGTCCAATTCTTATTAACATCTTCATATTTATAATTGAAAAATGTCGTGTCTTTTTTACTTAAACTACTGTAGATTTTTGTCCAATTGCTATTTTTGTCATATTCATAATTATATTTTGTAACAATCTCTAAAATTCTAGTAGAATCATTTTCTTTATTATCCATTTTCATGAATTGAATATTTATTTTTTTTGTCATTAAATTTTTTCTGTTGTATTTGAAAAAAGTTTTATGTTCTAATATGTTTTCATAATTGTAAAATAGTTTTTCGATTTCTCTCTTTTTTTTATCAAGAATCTTAACTGTTTTAGATATCATTTTACCAAATTTGTTAAATCTTATCTCAGTAACACTATCTTTTGAATAGGTGTAAATATATTTAAAGCGATATTTGTTGAATTCAAATTCGGTTTTTTCAATTAAGTTGTTGTTTTTGTCGTATTTATTTATTGTTTCGAAGACTAACTTTTCATTTTCAAAACATTTCCAATTTGTCAAATTGTAGACAGAATCATATTTGTAGAGTTCAACATAATTTCTGTTTTTTGAAATAATCTTTAAATTGATTTTAAAACCATCTTTATTAAAGTTAGTATAATAAACATTTCCACGAAATACAGTATCATTATTTTTTTTATTTACATCAAAAGTTCTTTCAATAATGGTTTTTACATTTCCTTTTATATTTTCTTTAGATAAATCATTTTCCTTTTTTTCCTCACAAGAAAACAATATTAAAGTGGTTAAAATAATGATTACTATGTTGTTTAAATTATTCACTGTTATTTTTAATAAATTTATTTGTAAACTTAATATTTTTTTCTTGTTTAATATAAAATTTAGTACAGATTAATAAATCATAAATAACTATTTTTCAAATTGGCACATTGACTAATTAGTGTTATCTTTGCACGATTTTATTACAGATAAATCATATTTATCGCAACAACAACACAACAACAACACAATGAACCAAACTAAGTACATTTTTGTTACCGGAGGTGTGACTTCTTCTTTAGGAAAAGGAATTATCGCAGCTTCGTTAGCCAAATTATTGCAAGCCAGAGGATACCGAACGACCATTCAAAAGTTTGATCCATACATTAATGTAGACCCAGGGACATTAAATCCTTACGAACACGGCGAATGTTATGTAACAGACGATGGAGCAGAAACCGATTTGGATTTAGGTCACTACGAGCGTTTTTTAAACGTTCCTACTTCTCAAGCAAACAACGTAACTACAGGAAGAGTGTATCTTTCGGTTATTGAAAAAGAGCGTAGAGGAGAATTTTTAGGAAAAACGGTTCAGGTAGTACCTCATATCACAAACGAAATCAAGGAACGCATGCAGTTACTTGGGAAATCAGGTGATTTTGACATTGTAATTACGGAGATTGGTGGAACTGTTGGAGATATTGAATCATTACCTTATATCGAATCCGTTAGACAATTGATTTGGGAATTAGGTGAAAATAACGGAATCGTAATTCATTTAACGTTAGTGCCTTATTTGGCTGCTGCCGGAGAATTGAAAACGAAACCAACCCAACATTCAGTGAAAACTTTAATGGAAAGCGGAATCAAATCTGATATTTTAGTTTGTAGAACTGAACATGAAATTTCGCAAGATTTACGTCAGAAATTAGCGCTATTCTGCAATGTGAAAAGAGAAGCGGTAATTCAATCTATTGATGCTTCAACTATTTATGAAGTTCCCAATTTAATGTTGGAAGAAGGATTGGATAGAGTAGCGTTGAAAAAATTAGATTTACCAGAAAAAAACACACCAGATTTAACCAACTGGAACGAGTTCTTATTTAGACTGAAAAATCCAAAACATGAAGTAAACATTGGTTTGGTTGGAAAATATGTAGAATTACAAGATTCATACAAATCGATTTTAGAAGCGTTTATTCATGCTGGAGCGGCAAATGAGACAAAAGTGAACGTTATTTCGATTCATTCCGAGTATTTAGATGCCAATTCGGCAGAAAATCAGTTGAAAGATTTAGATGGTATACTTGTTGCACCAGGTTTTGGCGGTCGCGGAATTGAAGGTAAAATCGACACCGTTCGTTATGCAAGAGAAAATAACATTCCTTTCTTTGGAATTTGTTTGGGAATGCAAATGGCAGTTATCGAATATTCGCGTAACGTTTTAGGTTATGCAGATGCGAATTCAACCGAAATGAATGAAAATACAACTCATCCAGTTATCAATTTAATGGAAGAGCAAAAAAATATTGAAAACAAAGGAGGAACTATGCGTTTAGGTGCATGGAAATGTAGCATAAAAGAAAACACGTTGGCACAAAAAATCTATGGTAAAACCGAGATTATGGAGCGCCACCGTCACCGTTACGAATTCAATGGTGCGTATTTAAACGAATTAGAGAAAGCAGGATTAGTAGCTTCAGGAGTAAATCCAGATACGAAGTTGGTAGAAATTGTTGAAATTCCTACACATCCTTTCTTTATCGGCGTTCAATACCATCCTGAATATAAAAGTACAGTCGCTAATCCGCACCCACTTTTTGTGAGTTTTGTTGCCGCAGCCGTACAACACAAGAATAAATAAACTGTTCATAAAATAAACTGAACACTGAACACTAATAAGTAGATGGAAGAAAAGAAATTAGACCTTAATTCGATTATTGGATTTGTATTAATCTCAGGATTATTAATTTGGATGTTGTATTCCAATGCACCAACTCCAGAAGAATTAGAAGCCGAAAAAGCCAAAAAAGAACAAGTAGAAAAAGCCAAAGAAGAAGAACCTGCAAAAGTTGTATCATCTTCAACTTCTGCTGAAATTGTAGCTGTAGATTCATTGAAACAAAATGCATTACAAGCGCAATTGGGCGCTTTTGCATACTCAGCTTCTTTACCAACAGCTACTGATGAGGTTACTGAATTAAACAACGGTTTATTAACTTTAAAAATTGCTAATAAAGGCGGTTATATTGTTTCGGCAATTGTAAATGATTTTGAACAATTCGAAAAAGGTTCTGGTAAATCTATCGAACTAATTAAAGATAACAATGCTAAGTTCAACTTGACTTTAAATACGAAAGACAATAGAACTTTGGAAACCAAAGACTTGTATTTTGAACCAACTTTAACCAAAGAAGGTGAAAATCAAGTATTAACCATGCGTTTGAAAGCAAGCGAAACCCAATTTTTGGAATATCGCTATGTTATGAAACCAAACGAATACATGTTGGATTTTGCTATTCGTTCGCAAGGATTAAATTCGATTGTGAACAGTGAAAAACCAATTGGTTTAGATTGGCAAATGAAAACTTTTAGAAATGAAAAAAGTGTGGTTTACGAAAACCGTTATACCGATATTCATTTTGAACACAAAGACGGAAAAACAGATTATTTAAGCGTTAATGGCGAAGATGATGAGGTTTTAGAAAACGCAACTTATATCGCTTATCACCAATTTTTCTTTACTTCAATTTTATTAACAGATACGCCATTTAAAACAGTAAGTTTAAAATCAGAAAACTTAGTTAAAGATGAAACTGTTGATACTTTGTATACCAAAAACATGGCTGCTTTTATTCCTTTGGAATTTAAAAACGGGGAATTAAATTATAACATGAATTGGTATTATGGGCCAACAAAATATAAAGTTCTTAATGATTACAATCGTAATTTAGACGATATACTTCCTTTAGGTTGGGGAATTTTTGGTTGGATAAACCGTTATGTATTTATTCCTGTTTTCGGCTTTATCTCAGGTTTTTTACCATATGGAATTGCTATTATTGTATTTACAATTTTGGTTCGTATTGTAATGTCTCCAATTACGTATAAGTCGTATTTGTCACAAGCTAAGATGAAGGTTTTACGACCAGAAATTGCAGCATTGAACGAAAAGTACAAAGACAACCCAATGAAGAAACAACAAGAAACGATGAAGTTGTATTCAACAGCAGGTGTAAATCCTATGGCAGGATGTATTCCAGCAGTAATGCAAATTCCAATTTTCTATGCGTTGTTCCAATTCTTCCCATCGGTATTTGATTTGCGTCAAAAATCGTTCTTATGGGCAGACGATTTATCTTCGTATGATAATATTTACCAATTGCCATTTACGATTCCATTTTATGGTGATCACGTGAGTTTATTCCCGATTTTAGCTTCTGTTGCTATTTTCTTTTATATGAAAATGACAACGGGTGACCAAGCGATGAGTACACCACCTCAAGAAGGAATGCCAGATATGGGGAAAATCATGAAAGTGATGATTTATATTTCGCCATTGATGATGTTATTTTTCTTTAATAATTATGCTTCTGGATTAAGTTTGTATTATTTTGTATCAAACTTAATCACCATTGGTATTATGTTAGTGATTAAAAATTACATCGTTAAAGAAGATAAAATTTTAGCAAAAATTGAATCGAATAAATCAAACCCCAAAAAGGAAAGTAAATTCCAAAGAAAAATGCGTGAAATGATGGAGCAAGCAGAAGCTCAAAAAGCCGCACAAAAGAAAAAATAATTTTAAATAAATAATAGTAAACCCCATCTGCACAAGTTGGGGTTTCTTTTTAGTATATATGAAGATTTCAATCATTGGTTTTGGCAATATGGGGCAAACCTATGCCAATAGTTTTTTAAGTTCAGGATTTGTACAAGCAGATAGTATTTTGGTTCTCAATAAAACTGAAGTAGAGAAAAAGAAAGTTTTTGGTATTCCAAAAGAGAATTATTTTTTAGTTCCCAATGCTACATTTTTTGAATCAGATATTATCATAATTGCAGTTAAACCTCAAGATTTTTATGAATTAGCAATGACTATTCAGCCTTTTCTTTCTACCGAACATATTGTGTTATCAGTAATGGCTGGAATTTCTATAGCTACAATTGAAGAACAATTGGGAATTACCAAAATTGTACGTTCAATGCCAAATATTCCAACACAAATTGGAGAAGGAATGACTGTTTTTTGTGCATCTCAAACCGTTGATAGAAAGGAATTATTCATTGTCCAAAATCTTATCAATACTACAGGAAAATCCATTTATGTTGAACAAGAATCGATGTTGAATGCGGCAACAGCCATTTCAGGAAGCGGACCTGCTTACGTGTTTTATTTCATGCAGGCTATGATTGAATCGGCAATTCAATTGGGTTTTTCACCTTCTGAAGCAGAGTTTTTGGTAAATCAAACATTTGCTGGTTCTGTACAATTGCAAAAAAGAAGTAAAATTGGGAATGAAGAATGGATTGAAAAAGTAGCTTCCAAAGGAGGAACAACAGAAGCTGCATTGGAAGTATTTAGTAATTGGAATATGAAATCAATTATCGATACAGCTTTAAAATCAGCCAATGAAAGAGCCATTGCATTAGGGAAAAAATAAAAAGCACCGATTTCTCGATGCTTCTTACTTTTCATAGCAATTTTAATATTATAGTTCAGGAAGAATTACATTATTCAGAACATGAATAACTCCATTTGAAGCCTGAACATCAAAACCAACAATTTCGGTTTCTCTTCCAGCTTCGTCTGTAATTGTTGTTCCATTAACAGTAAAAGTTCCTGTCTCAAATGTTGTTATTGGTCCAGCAGGAATACCGGTTGAAAGAACATTAGCTCCTGCAACTACATGGTAAGTTAAAACAGCAGTAACTTGAGCTGAAGTTAAACTACCTAATGTTCCTGGATTCTGAGATTCAAAAGTTGTAAATGCGTCATTGTTTGGAGCAAAAACGGTGAATGGTGAACTTGCTGTGCCATCTAAAGTTGAAACAAGATCTTGTTGTGAAAGTAATCCAACTAAAGTACTAAAACCTGGATTTGCAGCTGCGTGAGTAACAACTGTTGGTAAACCAATTACAGCGTCAACAACGTGGATTATACCATTTGTTGCAACTAAATTAGCAGTTGTAACACTAGCAACTCCATTTAAACGTAATGAAACACCATTAGTTGCAAATATACCTGAACTTCTATTAACAAACATACTTAATGTGTTAGTTTCAGAAGCACTTCCCGTAGCTAAAGTTTTGATGTAGCCAGTAGATAAACTTGAAGATGGATTGTTACCGTTTACAACATGGTTTAATAAAACTTGTCTTAATACATCAACAGGAATATCCTCTAAAGATGTAAAGCCATTGTCAGCCAAAAATGCATCGAAAGCAGCATTTGTTGGAGCAAATACAGTAAACGGGCCATTTTGGTCTAATGTTTGTACTAGATCTGCTCGGTCTAGTGCAGCAACCAATGTGGTGAAATTTGGATTTCTAGATGCAATTGCGGCGATAGTGTTACTCTCTTGAGCTACATTGTCATCATCTGAACATGAAAACATTACTGCAGAAGTTGCTACTAGTAATGTTAATTTGATTAATTTTGCAAAGTTTTTCATATTAGTTATTTTTTTGTTTATTCAAAATTAAAAAACATTAAACAAATAATAAAATTATTCATTGATTAATTTAGTGAAAATGTAAAAGTTTAACTTTATGAAAATTTTTGTTTAACGAAATTATCTATTATATAGTACTATTTTTAAAAAAGCCTAACAAATGTTAAAAATTAAGTTGTTTTTTGTTTTATTGAGTATGGTATTTGTTGCAAATGCTCAGGAAATCAATCAGTTGAATTCAAAAGGGAATCGTGATGGTTTGTGGAAAGGAATACATGAGAAATCAAAACGACCACGTTATGAAGGTTTTTTTAAAGATGGAAAAGAAACTGGAGTGTTCAAATATTTTGATGATACCAAAGCAGGAACTGTAATTGCCACAAGAGATTTTTCAAAAGGCGATGGTTCTTGTTATACCACTTTTTTTGATCAAAAAGGCAATAAAGTGAGTGAAGGCGTACTTTTAAATAGATTACCTGAAGGCGAATGGAAATACTATCATTTTCAAAGTAAAGATATTATGTCTATTGAAAATTATAAGAAAGGACAATTACACGGAACAAAAAAAGTGTTTTATAAAAATGGTACTTTAGCCGAAGTTTCTAATTATGCCAACGGAAAATTAGACGGTTCCTATAATAAATATGCTGAAAATGGTAATCTATTAGAAGAATCAGGCTACAAAGAAGGCAATTTACATGGTATTGTGATTTATTATGATGGAGATAAAAACATTGTTTTTAAAGGAGAATATAAAAACGGTAGAAAAGTGGGATATTGGGAAACGTATGAAAATGGTAAATTAGTTTCTAAAGAGAAAGTTTCTCGTTTTACAAGAAAAACGTTTAAAATTGAAAAATCTGAAGACGGAAAATTAATTCCTTCAGAACCTAAAACAAAACACGAAAAAAAATAAATAAAATCAATGAAAAGAGTAGTAGTTGGTTTATCTGGTGGAGTTGATTCCAGCGTGGCAGCGTATTTATTAAAGGAACAAGGATACGAAGTCATTGGCTTATTTATGAAAAATTGGCACGATGACTCGGTAACTATTTCCAATGAATGTCCGTGGTTAGAAGATAGTAACGACGCGCTATTGGTTGCAGAAAAACTAGGAATTCCTTTCCAAACCGTTGATTTATCCGAACAATACAAAGAGAAAATCGTAGATTATATGTTTCATGAATACGAACAAGGACGAACACCAAATCCTGATGTATTATGTAATCGCGAAATAAAGT
This sequence comes from Flavobacterium sp., assembly GCA_018401995.1. Taxonomy (GTDB): domain Bacteria; phylum Bacteroidota; class Bacteroidia; order Flavobacteriales; family Flavobacteriaceae; genus Flavobacterium. The sequence goes on from JAGYJR010000003.1 coordinate 42,538, forward strand.
TCGATGTTTTCATGAAAATCGCACTATCATTAGGTGCAGATTATGTAGCAACTGGACATTACTGCAGAAGAGGAATTATCGAAGAAAATGGAAATGAAATTTATCAATTATTAGCTGGTAAAGACGGAAATAAAGACCAATCGTATTTTTTGTGCCAATTGTCGCAAGAGCAACTTTCGAAAGCACTATTTCCAATAGGTGAATTAACTAAACCTGAAGTTCGTGAAATTGCTTCAAAATTAGACTTAATCACAGCTGAAAAGAAAGATTCTCAAGGCTTATGTTTCATTGGAAAAGTGCGTTTGCCTGAATTTCTCCAACAAAAATTACAACCCAAAGAAGGAATTATAGTTGAAATTCCTGCAGATGCAGCTATTTATTCGGAAGAAAAACCAAATTTCTCGTCTGAAGAAGAAACTTTTGCTCACGAAGCCAGAAGAATTAATTATTTACAAGTTCCAGGAAAAGTAGTTGGTAAGCATCAAGGCGCTCACTATTTCACCAAAGGACAAAGAAAAGGATTGAATGTTGGTGGTACCAAAGAAGCATTATTCGTAATAGAAACAGATGTGGATAAAAATATCATTTACACAGGCCAAGGCAACAACCATCCCGGACTTTTCAAGAAATCCTTATTCATTAAAAACGATGAAGTACATTGGATTAGAGAAGATTTAGCTTTAAAAGTGGGAGAAAAAATGGAAGTAATGGCACGTATTCGTTATCGCCAACCGTTGCAAAAAGCTACTTTGTACCAATTTGAAACTGGAATGTATGTAGTTTTCAACGAACCACAATCCGCCATAACAGAAGGTCAATTTGTAGCTTGGCATAAAGGCGACGAAATTTTAGGAAGTGGCGTAATCGCATAAAAATATGGATGTACTATTTATTGTTTTAGGTTTAGCATTATTGGTTTTAGGAGGAAATTGGTTATTGAAATCAGCTGTTGGGCTGTCTTTAAAACTCAATATTTCAAAATTAGTGATTGGTTTAACCGTAGTTTCATTTGCCACATCAGCTCCAGAATTAATTATCAGCGTTAAATCGGCTTTAGATGGATTTTCAGATATTGCTCTTGGAAATGTGGTAGGATCAAACATAGCAAACATTGGTTTGGTTTTGGGCGCTGTTTTATTGATAAATGCAGTAAACGTTGAACGAAATTTTTATGTTACCGATTGGCCCATGAAAATTTTGGCCTCATTTTTACTATTTGGTTTCTTGGTATTCAATAAAGACATTAGTAGAGGAGAAGGCATTATTTTTTTACTTCTGCTAGTTATTTTCGTGGTTTATATCATTAAAAAAAACAAACAAATAGCGATTGAACTTCCATCTGAAACTGAAAAAGCATTATCCAATTTTTTAATTGTTCTTTTCATGTTTTTTGGTGGATTTGCACTTTGGGCAGGCTCTGAATTATTGGTAAAAGGTGCTGTAAATTTAGCAGAGAGCTTTGGAGTAAGTGAGCGAATTATTGCAGTAACCGTTGTTTCTGTGGGAACTAGTATTCCTGAATTAGCATCTTCTATCATTGCAGCAATAAAAAAAGAGGCGGATATTTCCATTGGTAATATTATTGGATCTAACATTTTTAATATTTTATGTGTTTTAGGTATTACAGCGATTATAAAACCTATTGAGAATATCGATGAAAAAATGCTTTCACAAGACATTTATTGGATGTTAGGTTTTGCATTAATTTTGATGCCATTGGTAATTTTACCAAAACGAGGCAGTTTGTTTTTTAAAGAAGGGATTTTACTTTTAGTAGCGTATGCCGCATTTTTGTATTTCACTTTATCGTAATTTTTTCTTCCAATTTTAGCCAATAAATAGTAACTTGCCCAAGCTTAAAACAGAATTAGAATGAACAGAATTACCCAACTTTTCAACATACAATATCCCATTATCCAAGGTGGAATGATATGGAACAGCGGTTATAAATTAGCAAGTGCTGTAAGTAATGCGGGCGGACTTGGTTTAATTGGTGCGGGTTCTATGTATCCAGAAGTATTGCGTGAACATATTCAAAAATGCAAAAAGGCTACCGATAAACCTTTTGGTGTAAATATTCCAATGTTGTATCCCAATATTGAGGAAATCATGCAAATTGTAAAGGAAGAAGGCGTTAAAATAGTTTTCACTTCAGCAGGAAATCCGAAAACTTGGACACCGTTTTTAAAAGAAAATGGCATAACTGTTGTACATGTTGTAAGTAGCACAAAATTTGCCTTAAAAGCGCAAGAAGCTGGAGTTGATGCTGTAGTTGCAGAAGGTTTTGAAGCAGGCGGACACAACGGAAGAGATGAAACTACTACGTTAACGCTAATTCCAATGGTAAAAGAGCAAGTTACTATTCCATTAATCGCCGCTGGAGGAATTGCTTCTGGTAGAGGTATGTTAGCCGCAATGTGTTTGGGGGCTGATGGCGTTCAAATGGGAAGTCGTTTTGCAGCCTCAACGGAAAGTTCGGCACATGATAATTTTAAGAAAACAATTGTTGAAACCAAAGAAGGCGATACCCAATTAACTTTGAAAGAACTAGCTCCAGTTCGATTAATAAAAAATAAGTTTTACAACGATGTTCAAGAATTGTATGCCAAATGTCCTTCGAAAGAAGATTTAGAAAATTTATTAGGAAAACGTAGAGCCAAAAGAGGCATGTTTGAAGGCGATTTAGTAGAAGGCGAATTAGAAATTGGTCAAATTGCAGGCATCATTCACGATATTTTACCGGTTCAAAACATCATGGAAAACGTGATTCAGGAATTCAATCAAGCAAAACAAGAAATGATTACATTTGAATTTTAAATTTAAATCTATGAAACTATTTAAATACATACTAATTCTTTTTTTCCTTTTTGGAACAACTATTTATGCCCAAAAATTTAATTTTAAAGCTACTAATGTTTCAGTTTTAGAACCAGCAGGAAAAGGGAAACCAGCTAAATGGACAAAACCAACACCCACAGAATTAATTATTTCCTTGGATTACGATAAAGATAAAATTGTTATTTATTCTTCGGAAATCCAACATTATAAAATTTTAGAATACTTACCAAAAGAAGTAACCAAAGTAGATGAAATCAATTCGTTCATCTGTAGAAATCATGAAGGAATTACTGTAAAAATTGCCATCATTTTGCGCTTAGACGTTAAAAAAGCCCAATTGTATGTGTATCATAAGAACTTTACGTTTGCTTATGATATTTTGGAGATGGAGTAGAAAAAACATAAAATCTTAAAAGACTTTCACCAAAATGAAAGTCTTTTTTTTTCATCTTCCCTTAACATCATTTCCAATTCAAAACTGTATTTTTGTGGTAAATACAAGTTGATATGAAAAAGATACTTTTTTGCTTACTTTCTCTAATTGCATTTGAAGCTTCGGCACAAGATAAACCCAAATTAGTTGTTGGTATCGTGGTAGACCAAATGAAAATGGAATATTTATACCGTTTTTCAGATGATTTTTCGGCTAATGGTTTCAAACGCTTAATGCAAGAAGGTTTTACTTATCATAACATGCATTACAATTTCATGCCAACGTATACTGCGCCTGGTCATGCTACAATTTACACTGGAGCCGTTCCTGCAGTTCACGGAATTGTGGGCAACGAATGGTTCAACAAAGCCACAGGAAAAGAATTGTATTGCACCGATGACGAACAAGTAAAAACCATAGGCGATGGTACGGAAAAAGAAGGCATGATGTCGCCAAGAAATTTGCAAAGTACTACCATTACTGATGAATTAAAATTGGCAACCAACTTCAAAGGAAAAGTCATTGGTATTAGTATCAAAGATAGAGGTGCCATTTTGCCCGCTGGACATTTTGCGGATTGGGCATTTTGGTACAGTAAAACGGGTGCTTTTATTTCGAGTACGTATTACGGTGAAAAATTACCAGATTGGGTAACACAATTCAACAACGAAAAAAACTATTTGACCTACTTAGAAAAAGGTTGGGATTTACTAAAACCTAAAGCAACCTACAACGAAAGTTTGAACGATAACAATCCGTACGAAGGAAAATTATTCAAAAAAACGCCATTTTTTCCTTACAACATGAAGGAAATGTATGAAAACAACGATGCTGGCGTGTTGCGTTCAAGTCCATATGGAAATAATTTGTTGGCTGATTTTGCCAAAAGAATCATTGAAAACGAGAATTTAGGTGCCGACAACATTACCGATTTTCTAGCAGTAAGTTTCTCTTCAACGGATTATATCGGACATACAATGGGACCACGTTCGGTTGAAATTCAAGATACCTATTTGCGTTTGGATGAAACTATTGCTGATTTCTTAACGTATTTGGATAAGAAAATTGGAAAAGGAAATTATTTGGTTTTCCTAACGGCTGATCACGGAGGAGCTGAAAATGTAACCCATTTAAAAGACAACCGTTATGATGTAGACAATATCAATAGAAAAAACTTCGAAAATGATTTAAGACGTTTTTCGGAGAAAACCTATGGCATTGATGTGTTGTTGGATTATTCCAATTTTAATTTGTTTTTCAATAAACCGTTATTGGCAGCAAATGGTATTGATTTGAACCAAGTAAAGCAAGATTTTAAAAACTATTTGTACCAACAAAAAGCGGTAAAACGCGTTTATACAGAAGAAGAAATTTTGGTAGGCTCAACAACTGATTCGTATTTGAATTTTATTTCCAAAGGATATGATCCGGTTCAAAATGGAGAATTGGTTTTTACGTATAAACCGGGTTATATTGAATATTCAGCTGTTGGTACTTCACACGGAACGCCTTATACGTATGATACGCATGTGCCGCTAATTTTCTTTGGTTGGAAAATCCCAAAAGGAGCTTCTTATGCCAAAAAAGAAATTACTCAAATAGCACCAACATTAGCATTTCAATTAAAAACGACCTTACCAAATGCAACCGATGCAGAGGTTTTGGAAGAAGTAATTAGATAATATGGAATTCGTAACTTTTAGAAAATATCCACAGTTAGATACTGCTAAATATTTAGTGCAATTATTGGAAAAGAATGATATTGCCAATGAATTTATTCAAAATAAATCAAACCTTGATCGGAATTTTAGTAGTCCGTTATTAGAAGACTTTGAAGTGAAAATTTTCCCTAAGGATTTTGAACTAGCTGAAAAGATTTTACTTGAAGATAACAAAAAGTTTATTACTTCACTTCCAGAAGATTATTATTTGTATTCATTTTCAAATGAAGATTTAAAAGAAATCATTTCCAAAAAAGACGAATGGAGTGAAATTGATTTTCTATTAGCAATTGAAATTTTAAATTCTCGTGGAATTGCCATTTCCGAGGAAGAAATTGAAGCATCAAGAAAGCAAAGACTTCAGGAATTGAAAAAACCTGAAAAGAATCCTCATGATTGGATTTTTGCGGGATATGTATTCGCATTTCTTGGTGGATTATTAGGGATTCTTATTGGTTATTTTCTTTGGAAACAAAAAAAAACACTTCCAGACGGTTCAAGAGTTTACGAATATGTGTTATCAGATAGAATTCATGGAAAAAGAATTTTTAAAATTGGAATAATTTCAGTTATAATTGGCGTTCTTTATCAATTATTTATTGCTTAAATTATAAAAAATGTTAGTTAAAATTTTTAATTTCTTATTTAAATCAAAATCGGGTTACACAACTCAAGGTAATCTATTGAATGAGTTAAAAAAACATCCAAATTTTAGATCGAAAGAAGAAATTCAGAAGTCAATTGACTATGGAAAAACAATACATGACAATGTTTTGAAAAAAGATGAAATCGTTGTGATCTCCGTTCCTGATTTGGGTAGGAGTGAAACGGCAGAAGTAACAGCTTGGATTAAGAAAAATGGAGATATTGTAAAATCTGGTGATGTTATTTGTGAAGTAGAAAATTCGAAAGTCCTTATGGAATTCGAAAGTTATTATGATGGAATAATTATGGAAACTTGTGAAGTAAATGTGAAGTTAAATCCAGGTGACCAACTTTGTAAAATTAAAGGTGTTTAGTAGTTTAAAGTATATATTTTGAAAAAAATAATTCGAAAAGTTGCACTCTTTTTTGTAGTATGGATGTCTTTGAATATCATTGTTGCTTTTTACTTCAGTATTGGAGAATTTTCTGAAGTTTTCAAAAAAAGTAATTATTTTCGAAATAATGAACCTAGTTTTTTTGAAGAAGATGCTATCAGAAAGAGAGAACAAGAAATTGATTATTATAGTTTTAAGTTAGATAGTTTATTGGACGAAAACTCACTTCAAGCCGAATTATTTGCTGATAAATTACTCCAAAAATATAAAGGCGAAAAAGAGTTTATTAGATACTTAGCTATGGCGCAATATAACCAAGGAAAGTATGAAGTTGCGTTGCCGAATTTTAAAAGAGTAACTTTTTCGAAATTTGATTATATTCAAGAAAATGATATTTACAATGTTGGTCTTTGTTTTGAAATGTTAAATCAATTAGATTCAGCTTTACATTATTATAAAAGAGTATCAAATATTTCTCAGATTAGAATTGCCTATTGTTACGAACTTCAAAAGAATAGAGATAGTGCTATTCATTTTTACAAGCTAGCAAAAGAAGATTATAAGTCCAGAAGTAATGTTTTAGATTATACAAAACAATTAGAGTTTCTTAATAATAAGATTGATTCATTAAAAAGTAATTAGATAACAAAAAGTCCTGAAAATTTCAGGACTTTTTACTTAACAACAACTTAAAACTAAACTAAAATGGTTTCTTCTATGGCTGAAGGAACCACCTGATTTTTCAAAATATCTTCAAAAGTTTCTCTTTGTCTAATTAAATGGGCTTCGCCGTTATGCCAAAGTACTTCTGCTGGTTTTACTCTCGAATTGTAGTTGGAAGCCATTGAAAAACAATACGCTCCGGCATTTTTGAAACACAAAATATCACCTTCCGTAATTTCAGCAATTCTTCGGTTCGAAGCAAAAGTATCGGTTTCACAGATGTAACCCACAACTGAGTAAAAACGTTCTTTTCCATTGGGATTAGAAATATTTTCAATATGATGTTGCGCTCCATATAACATCGGACGAATTAAATGATTGAACCCGCTATCCACACCAGCAAAAACTGTAGAAGTTGTTTGTTTCACTACATTCACTTTGGTTAGGAAAATGCCAGCTTCACTCACTAGGAATTTTCCAGGTTCAAATGCTAAAGTTAATTCACGACCGTATTCTTTTTCGAAGGCAAGAAATCTTTTGGTTAATTTTTTACCAAATTCTTCTACATCAGTTTCAATATCACCTGCTTTGTACGGAACTTTAAATCCGCTTCCAAAGTCAATAAAATCTAATTCTTTGAAGTTTTTGGCTGTTTCAAATAAGATTTCAGCAGCATATAAAAACACTTCTACATCCAAAATATCTGAACCTGTATGCATATGGATTCCGTTAATGTGCATTTTAGTATTTTCTACAATTCTTAAAATATGAGGCAATTGATGGATTGAAATTCCAAATTTACTATCAATATGTCCCACAGAAATGTTAGCGTTTCCACCAGCCATTACGTGTGGATTAATACGAATACAAACTGGAATATTCGGATGTTTAGTACCAAATTGCTCTAAAATCGATAAATTATCAATATTGATTTGAACACCCATGGCAGCTACTTGTTCAATTTCTTCCATCGAAACGCCATTAGGTGTATAAATGATTTCGCTTGGAGCAAAACCAGCATATAATCCTAATTGGACTTCTTCAATAGAAACCGTATCTAAACCACCGCCTAAATTCTTTATGATTTTTAAAATACTAACATTTGACAATGCTTTTACCGCATAATGAATTTTAAAACGTGGAACCTTAGCAAACGCTTGAATTAAACGGTCATATTGACTCTCGATTTTTTCAGAATCGTACACATATAAGGGTAATCCAAATTGTGCAGCAGCAGTGTTTAAATTTTCAGTATTCATTTTTTTAATTTTTGTGCAAATAAATAACGCAAATGTCATTTATGCAAATAAATAACAATAAATAACAATAAATAACAAAATGTTACAAAAATAACATTTCGCAATTTATTAAAGAAATTCATTGTTAGCTATGTATACCAAATAGCCAAATTAAATGAAAAAAAATAGTGGTTTTCAAAATATGTTTGTTATTTTTGTGGCACTTTTAAAAAAAGAAAAACGTATCAAATTATGAACTTACACGAATATCAAGGTAAAGAAATATTAGCTAGTTACGGCGTTCGCGTTCAACGTGGTCATGTTGCTAATAATGCTGAAGAAGCAGTAGCAAAAGCAAAACAATTAACAGCTGAAACAGGAACTGGTTGGCATGTAATCAAAGCTCAAATTCACGCAGGTGGTCGTGGAAAAGGTGGTGGCGTTAAATTAGCTAAAAATTTAGATCAAGTAGCAGAAATTGCGGGTCAAATTATTGGAATGGATTTAATAACACCTCAAACTCCTCCACAAGGAAAAAGAGTTCATAAAGTGTTAGTAGCAGAAGATGTTTACTATCCAGGTGAAAGTGAAACGAAAGAGTTTTACATGTCTGTTTTATTAAATAGAGGTGCTGGTCGTAACATGATTATGTATTCTACTGAAGGTGGAATGGATATTGAAGAAGTTGCTGAGCACACACCACATTTAATCTTTACTGAAGAAATTGATCCAGCTGTTGGTTTACAAGGTTTTCAAGCTAGAAGAATTGCTTTTAACTTAGGACTTTCAGGTGAAGCTTTCAAAGAAATGTTGAAATTTGTTGACGCATTATACAAAGCATACATTGGTTCAGATGCTTCTATGTTTGAAATTAACCCAGTTTTAAAAACTTCAGATAATAAAATTATTGCAGTTGACGCTAAAGTAGATTTAGATGACAACGCTTTATTCCGTCACAAAGATTTAGCTGAAATGCGTGATATCCGTGAGGAAAATCCAATCGAAGTTGAAGCTAAAGAAGTAGGATTAAACTATGTTGATTTAGATGGAACTGTGGGTTGTATGGTAAACGGAGCTGGTTTGGCAATGGCAACTATGGATTTAATTAAGTATGCTGGTTTTGAGCCTGCAAACTTCTTAGACGTAGGTGGAACTGCTGATGCAAAACGTGTAGAAACGGCTTTCCGTATTATCTTAAAAGATCCAAACGTAAAAGCGATTTTAATTAACATTTTTGGAGGAATCGTTCGTTGTGACCGTGTTGCTCAAGGTGTTGTTGATGCTTACAAAAACATGGGTGATGCTATTAAAGTGCCAATCATCGTTCGTTTACAAGGAACAAATGCTGAAATCGCTAAAGATTTAATCGATAATTCAGGAATGCCAATTTTATCTGCTGTTCAATTCCAAGAAGCAGCTGATCAAGTAAAAGCGGCTTTGTCTTAATTAAAACATTCTAGTTTATATATAAAAAACTCCTAAGTTAACCGCTTAGGAGTTTTTCGTTTAACCAATTATAAACAAACTAAACTAAAAATTAATGGATAAAATTATGCGCTTCTGTTTGCGCTAATTTTATATTTTCTAATCGGTTGAAGAATTTGTAATTCCTTTGAAAATTCTTATCCAATTTTATTTTTACAAACATTCCATTGGCATGAATGCTTAATGTTTTACTTTTATAAATGACCAATTGGTAATAAGGTATCGCCCAAGTGTAATTTGCCAAACCTTTATTAATATGTACCAAAACGCCATTAGGTCGTATTTCTAAATTGCAATATTGTGTATCAGCAACTTTGTTTAAACAGGGTTCAAAATGGTTACTTGCTTCTGTAATTATCATTCGGTTTGAACCCGTTCCGCCCATTTTTATGCTTTGTATGAAACTATAAGGCTTGCCAGTAATTTCACTAATTCGATTGCTAATTTTATCATCTTTATATGTGGTATTAAAAAGCATGTTAGTATTGATTGAAATTATTTATTTTTACTTCTTTAGCTTTCAAATCATGCATTAAGTTGTACAAGCCAAAAAACGTACGGTTGATATAAATAAAATGCTGTGAACCTCTATTTCCGTTCATTTTTCGTAATTCTGTGTTTTTGGAATAGCGTTCGCCTAAGTCTGCAATTCTTCCAAAGAAAGTAGCATCAGAAAAATCAAATACTTCCGAATGAAATGGAGCAGTGAAAATACTTAACAATTCATGAAACATTTCGTAGAAAAATTCTTGTTCTTCTTTTGAATCTTCGGGTTTTAAAATTTCCAATTCAAATAGCTTTTCTTTGAATAGCGTAGGACTTTCTAAACTTTCTTTTTTGGCCAATTCAAAATAGGGAACGTAAAAATCTTCAGGAACTACTTTAATACAACCAAAATCTAATGCAACTAACTTTTCATCTTTCGAAATTAAGAAGTTTCCTGGATGCGGATCAGCGTGCACTCTTTTCAGACGGTGCATTTGGAACATATAAAAATCCCAAAGCGCTTGACCTATTTTATTACTCAATTCTTGATTGGTGTTGTGTTTCGTGAATTCAGACAAATGTTCACCTTGCATCCAATCCATAGTGATGATTCTATCAGAAGACAATTCTTTGTAATAGTTTGGAAATGCCAAATTAGGCAAATGTTTACAAGCTTCAGCCATGGCAATGCTTTGCTCTACTTCATTGATGTAATTGGTTTCCTCAATCAGTTTATTTTCAACTTCTTTGAAATATTTGTCTGAATCTTTTCCTTTGATGTTGAACATTTTGATAGCAATCGGCTTTACCAAAGCTAAATCGGATGAAATACTTTCCGCAACGCCTGGATATTGGATTTTTACTGCCAATTTCTTTCCGTCTTTTTCAGCCAAATGCACTTGACCAATACTAGCCGCATTAACTGAATTTGGATTGAATTTGTCATAAATTTCATTTGGACTTTTTCCAAAATAATTCTTGAAGGTTTTTGTAACTAATGGAGCAGAAAGCGGCGGTACCGAAAATTGCGCCAATGAGAATTTATCTACATACGCTTGCGGCAAAATGCTTTTTTCCATACTCAACATTTGCGCTACTTTTAAAGCACTTCCTTTCAATTGCTTTAGTCCATCATAAATATCTTCTGCATTGGAAGCATTTAAGTTTTCTTTGGCTTCTTCTTCGGTTTTGGTGATTTTCTCACCGTAATATTTTAGGTAATTTACCCCAACTTTAGCACCCGTTTGAATCAATTTTGAAGCACGTTGTATTTTGGAAGTTGGAATAGAATCTATCGTTTTCATAGTGTTTTTTTATAAGGTTTTAAACCTACATTTTCATGCTTACTTTTTCTTTCCACATAAATTTTCCTAAATCGAATAAGCTTTTTAGAGGCTTTATATCCATTAAATCGAAGCTAGCATTTACTGATTTTTCAATGAAAATATCTGTTTTTTCAAAAGAGGAAGAAGTATCGTCTATCCAAAATTTCATTAGTAAAGCAAACTGAATCCAAGCCATTTCACTCATGCTTTTTTCTTGGATTTCAATTAACTTTTCTTGTTGTAAATCTAATTTCTCAATTTCAAGTGATTGGAAGAAATTCTTGAAATGTTTGCGTAACAAATCTAATTTCTTGATATTTTTCAATTGGTTTTTATCATGATTTAGAATAGCTACTACAAAACTTCTATTGGCAGTTAAAATTTCGAAAAAAGTATAGTAAAAGCTCAATAATTTGGTTTTGGCATCATAATTCTCGTAATCGTCACTCTTTTGAAGTAATTGCAACGTTTGCTCAAAAAATACTTCGAAAATCGTTTCGTCAATCGTTTCAAAATTGTTGAAATGTTTGTAAAATTCCGCTTCTTCAAAATTGTTCAATTTTGCGAATTGGTAGACAGAATTAGGTTTTTTGTTGTGCTCCAAAAAGTAATCCATGTAAAAACCGATTACATTTTCTTTAGTGATATTTTTCTTCTTTGCCATGATGATTTAATTTTTATCAAAGTTACAAATTTTGTTTAACATAAAACATATTTAATTAAACAAAAATTTGTTAAAGTTTAAAAAAAATCCTCACAATCAAATGACTATGAGGATTTGGTATAATTTAAAAGGAATTAGCTTTTCTGCTCTTTATTAAAATAAACTAAGTAATAATACATTTGTTTTTCTTCGTCCCAACCTTTTTCAACGAATTTCTCAGCGCTTTCAGGATTGATGAAATCCAATTTAATTTGAATATTGGTATCCAATTGAATGGTGTTTTTTAATGTTCTACGCACATCAGTAACTGCGGCATTGGCAATTGGAAAGCTTGAAACGTCTTCAATGCTGTATTTGGCACCTTTATCTACTTTATAGTTTTTAAATTCTGGAATGAACTCTGGATTTTGCATGACTTCGTTCAAGAAAGCCGTTTCTTCAAACGCATCGTTTTTTGCGAAGTGATTAATTGCTCGATTCATGAACAAGACTTCTTGCTGTTTGTCTTCGGCTGGTAAAACGACTTCTTTAGCAAAATCTTGGCAAAATTTCAAATACTTTTTGGTCATGAAATTTTCGTCCTGAAACACATCTACCGAAAGGAAATGTTCTAACCAATAACGCGCATCGTAACGATTGCTGTCAACCGTTAAAATTTTGTAACCTTCTTCTTTTTTGTAGTTGAAAATGATGCAACCTTTATCTTGCTTGTTTAAGTTGATTCCTTGTTGAAGAATCATTTCTAGGTTGTTTCCGTTTTCTTCAAATTGTAGGAAATCGGTTTTAATTTCACTTTTAAAAACACCGATGGCGTCAACTACATTATTATCAATAGAAACATTGGTAAAATAAGTAACATAAACTTCACCGTTTTTGATGTGCGGATGATTCGATTGCTCGAACAAATGTTTGGTAATCTTTTTGGAAACGTTGTGAATTTCGCTTGGATTGGTAAAAACCTCTGTTGCTAAATTGAACATTTCGTTGTATTCTAAATCAACTTCGTGGGCAAATTGGAAGTAATTTTCTTCTTTCTCACGAAAAGGTTTGAAGAAATATTCTTTAAGCAATGGCATAATTTCATCGTTCAAAGTATACGGATTATCCGAAAGAAAAATAGCTTCATTTCGGCTTTTGTTTCCAACTCTATGAATCGAAAGGTTTTCTATGTGGGCGTTGAATAAGTTGATCATAATTTTAGTTTATAGTTTTTTGTTTATGGTTTATAGTTTTTGTAACAATTAACAACAAACTATAAACGATAAACAGTTTTAATTCCAATTTTCTTCGAAACCGAAATCTTCGAAACTGTCGTCTCCATCAAACATATCGTAATCTTCATCATCGATATCGTCTTCAAAGTCGCCATAAATATCATCATTTGAAATATCACCTCTTAATCCGCTTGAGCCTGCTTCGGCAGGTAAAACGCCATGAGAAAATAAAAGTTCAGGATAAGTGGCTCCAATAACTTTTTCTTCAATAGCAGCTAATTCCACGAAGAATGTCCACATACTAAAGAAATCATAAATATAGACCAATTTGGTATTGTCTTGGTGAAGCAAGTCATCGATTTTAAAATCGGGCATGGTTTTCATTTCGCCAGGAACTTCACCTATGTCGAACAGCGGAATTTCATCTTCTTCGTTCCATGTCCAATCGTCTTCACAAGTAAAAAAAGAGCCAGTTTCTGTTCCATCAAAACCAAAAGCATTTACTATGGCGTTGTGAAATTCTTCTAAAGTGTTGTCGCTTTCTATGGCAATATCTCTAAAAATATCTTCTTCCGCATCGAGTATCACTCTGAATTTATAAATCATAATCTTGAAATTTTAGGAAAGGCAAAAGTAAGCAATAAATATCAATTTTAGTTTCAAAAATCAATTGCAAAAGCTTAAAATTCATAATCCAAAAGTTATTATTAACAATTCATCATTAAAAATCAACAGTTGGGTTATGTTTTTTTTAAAACCAAAATTTTCCAATGCAACTTTGTGTCATCAAATAAGAAATACTAACTTTAAATTTTAGAATCATGACAAAAATCATCACATTCATCGCTTTGTTTGTAGCTTCTGTAGTAAGTTCACAAACAACATTTAATCAAGAAATGGGTAAAGCTTTACAAACTTGGAAAGAAGGGAAACCTTCAGAAGCAGTTGCACAATTAGAACGAATTGCTTTGGTAGAAAAAGACAATTGGCTACCAAATTATTACATCGCATTCATTCAAACCACACAAGCATTTGAAGAAAAAGACAAAACTAAAATGGAGTTGTTGTTAAAAGCAGCTCAAAAAGCACAAGATAATTGTAACGAGATTGCATTAGATAACCCAGAAGTTTTGGTAATGCAAGCCATGATTCATACAGCTTGGATTGTTTATGATCCAATGACAAACGGACAAAGATTGTCGGGAGATGTAATGTATATCTTGAACAAAGCGTATAAGATTGCTTCTGAAAATCCTAGAGTAGTATATCAAAAAGCTTCTTTTGAAATAGGAATGGCGCAATATTTTGGTCAAGATACCAAACCAATGTGTGCTCAAATTGAAAAAGCAATCGAACTTTTCACTACTTTTAAACCTGAAACTGTTTGGCACCCAACTTGGGGACTTGATAGGGCTGAAGCTGAACTAAAAAAATGTAAATTGTAAAAATTATGAAAATCATTTCCTATTTATTTCAGTCTATAATCAAAGGAATAATAGTTGCTTTAGTACTTTTTTTTGTAATAATTGGAATTCAATATTTTTTAGGAAGGATTATTAAACTTGATGCTAAACTAGTTAATGAATTACTTTATTATATTATTTACGGTGTTGTTTTGTCGACAATAAATTCAGTTTATTTTGACTTCATTAATAATAAAGTAAATTGGGATAATTGGGTACAATTTAAAAAATTTAGAATCTTAATTGGTTTTATTGGGAGTGTTTTTGTGACTTTACTCGGTATTTTTTTAATTCGTTTCACAATAGAAGTAGTTGTTGCAGGAAATTCAATAGAGGATTTTATAACAAACGAAAATAAATCTCATTATCTAATAAGTTTAATCATAACTATTATAGTATCACTTGTTTTTCATCTTATTTATTTTTACAAGGCTTATCAAGAAAATAAAGTTAAAGAACAAAAAATTATTGCTAACGTAGCTTCTGCCCAATTTGAGAGTTTAAAAAATCAAATCGATCCTCATTTTTTATTTAATAGTTTAAATGTTTTGAGTTCATTGATTGAAGAAAATCCAGAAAATGCGCAAAAGTTCACCACTTCGCTTTCAAAAGTGTATCGCTATGTTTTAGAGCAAAAAGACAAAGATTTGGTTTCAGTGGCAGAAGAATTGCAATTTGCCAAAACGTACATGAATTTACTAAAAATGCGATTTGAAAACAGCATCACTTTCGAAATTCCTGAAGATGTAGCGAGTGAAGAAAATAAAGTTGTGCCCTTATCATTACAACTTATTTTAGAAAATTGCATTAAACACAATGTGGTAAGCGCAACTAAACCACTTCATATCAAAATTACAGTTGCAAACAACGAATTAATTATAACAAACAACCTTCAAAAAAAGGAAGTTTTACAAGATAGAAAAGGTGTTGGGCTACAAAATATTGTTAACCGATATTCCATTTTAACTAATAGAAAAGTAAAAGTTCAAGAAACTAATGAAGCTTTTTCTGTCCAACTTCCCATTTTGACAAAAAAAATATCCATTATGGAAAACACAGCAATTTATAACGAACAACAAGCTTACGAAAAAGCTAAAAAGCGAGTAAAAGATATTAAAGAATTTTATGGTAATTTAATCTCGTATGCCATAGTAATTCCTGTTTTGATTATCATTAACCTGAAAACGTATTCAAAGTTTCAATGGTTTTGGTTCCCAATGTTTGGTTGGGGATTAGGATTATTATTTCACGGATTTGGAGTTTTTGGCTACGGAAAATCTTGGGAAGAGCGTAAAATTCAAGAAATTTTAGATAAAGAAAAACAAACACAAAATAAATGGCAATAACCATAAAAGAAAACATCATGGAAACAAATTATATTGAAAAAGAACGATACGAAAGAGCTGTAAAACGCGTAAAGCAAATAAAAGGATTTTATACACATGCTTTAGTTTACTTGGTAATTAATTGTGTAATTGTGATTTTAAATGTTCAAAACTTAAAACCTGGAGAAAGTTACTTCCAATTTCAAAATTTCTTCACTGCATTTTTCTGGGGAATTGGTTTAGCAGCTCATGGTTTGTCCACTTTTATGCCTGAATGGATTATGGGGAAAGATTGGGAAGAGCGAAAAATTAAGGAATTCATGGAAAAAGAAAAAAGCAAGTGGGAATAGTTAGTCGCAGTTTTCAGTCGCAGTTGACAAAACAATAACCTGAAACTTTAAACCTGAAACAAAAAAAATGAACATACTTATCATCGAAGACGAAAAACCAGCAGCACGATTGTTGCAACGAAAAGTAGAAAAATTGGGGCTGCAAATCCATCATATGTTGCATTCTGTGGAAGAATCAATTGTTTGGTTTCATAATAATTCGCATCCTGATTTGATTTTTTTAGACATTCAATTGTCTGACGGTTTGTCGTTTGAGATATTTGAGCAAATCGATATTAAAAGTGCTGTAATTTTTACCACAGCTTATGATGAATATGCGTTACGAGCTTTCAAATTGAATAGTATTGATTATTTGTTAAAACCTATTGATGAAGAAGAATTGGAAGTAGCCATTTCAAAATTCAAAAATCAATTTCAAAAAAATACTATTTCAAGTTTGGATTTTGAAGCGATTAAAAGAATGTTAGTTAACCCAATTGAAAAAGAGTATAAAAAACGTTTTTCGATTAAAATTGGTCACCAATTAAAAGTGATTCCTATTGAAGAAGTAGAATGTTTTTACAGCGAAAACAAAGGAACTTATATTCATACTTTGGACAATCGCGATTATTTAATTGACTCCACTTTAGAGATTTTGGAAACCGAAATTAATCCGAAAGATTTTTTTCGTATCAATAGAAAATTCATTGTCCCTTTAAAGTCAATTAAAGAAATTCAGGTTTATACGAATTCTCGTTTAAAAATTGTTTTACCAAGCTACAAAGAAGACGAAGTTATTATAGCCAGAGAACGTGTTAGTGATTTTAAAGAGTGGATTGGTTAGGATATCAATCGTTTTCTAATACCAATTAAAGCCAAAATTAAAACCGAATACCCAATAAAAAATGGTAATACAAATTCAATCCAACCAAAAGGTAACATTACTGATATTATCAATAATTGAAAACCTAATCCGTAGAGAGAAAGTAGTGTCATGAACCAATTTGGAAATGTTTTTACTTTATAAGCTTCACGGTCTAAAAAATGAATGATTTTGTCAAATATGCCATAAACAATTGTATAAATTCCAAACAAAATATTGACTGCTTTTTGAGATTCACCAGTTAAAGCGGTTGGTGTTTTATACTCAAAAACTTTACTAGTAGTGTCGCCACCAACAGATTTATTTCTTAAAATTACATAGTAATAATTATAAAGTGTGCCTTGTAATTGGATACTTACAAAAGCACCAAGTAGTAAAAAAATAGAGGCTGATGTAACATAACCTATTGTAGCTAGAAAGAAAAAATTCAGAATAATATCGAAAATACTATCCAAATATCTTCCTGTGTAAGAAGGCATTTTTTTTAAACGGGCTAGTTCACCATCGGCGGCATCAATTCCAGATTTTAGTATAATGAAAAATGAAGCTAAAATGTAATGTTGATTTAGAATGCAATAAATGGCAATAAGTCCAGAAATTCCAAAGAGTAAGGTTACATGAATAGCTGTAAAACGAGTTTCTTTTAGTTGCTCGGCAAAAAATCTTCCAAACGATCTTCCGTAATCTGATAAATCTAAAAATTTATCATTAGCATTTAATTTTGACATTTAAATTGGTAACAAAGAACTGTGACAATATAGTCGGAACTGTAAAAGTACGTTTTTATTTTGAAAATCGATGCAAAACAAAAGTCATAGCCGTTAATAAAATAAATGCAACTAATTGATGTGCTAATCCCAACCAAAGTGGCACATGAAAAAGTAAGGTGAAAACACCCAAAGCAAATTGCACAAAAACAACTACAACCAAAAAGTTTAATCCATTTTTTTGAGTAGATGTCAAGGCAAATTTTCTACTTCTGAAATACAACCAAAGTATAGCTGCAACCACGATGTAAGCAAAAGTTCGATGAAAAAATTGAATGCCACTTTTTCCTTCTACAAATGCTTTTAGAAGATTTGATTCTTCCAATAAAATGCTTTCATGAAAAAATTGACCATCGCTCATTAGTGGCCAATGATTGTGAATTAATCCAGCGTTTAATCCAGCTACAAAACCACCATAAATAATTTGTATAATTAATAACACAAGTGCAATTCTAGCAATTTTTCTTAATACAACATTGGGTTGCACTTTTTCAGGATATATTAAATCCAAAGCCACCCAAAAGGTATATGCAAACGTAATAAAAGCAAATGTTAGGTGTAATGCCAAACGATAATGACTCACATCGGGATTATCGACCAAACCACTTTTTACCATGAACCAACCCAAAAATCCTTGGAATCCACCCATGAAAAGCAGAATGATACATTTTTTTACAGTTTCATTGTCTAACTTCTTTTTAATCAAGAAATAAACAAACGGAATGATAAAAACGATTCCAATAATTCTTCCAATGAAACGGTGAAACCATTCCCAAAAGTAAATAAATTTGTAATCATCTAACGTAAATCCGCCTGATTGAAATTGGTTAATTTTTTGGTATTCAGGAAATTTCTTGTATTCTTCAAAGGCTTCAACCCATTTTTCTTCGCTTGTTGGCGGAAACGTATCGGTTATCAAATGCCAATCGGTCATTGATAATCCAGAATTGGTTAATCGGGTAATTCCACCCACCATAACCATGATAAAAAGCAACACACAACCAGAAAGTAGCCAATAAATGACTGATTTATTTGTTTTCATTTTCTCGATATTCAAAAAGCTCTTCAAATTTAAGAAATGCTGATTTGAAAAGTGCTTTAACAGATTATAAATTTATCCTTTTTTTAATCCCATTTTTTCTGCTTTTTCCAAAACAAAAGCTTTTGCTGCTTCGTATTCGTTTGGAATTTCACCTTCTAAAATGGCTTCCTTTACGGCTTCTTTCAAAACACCAACTTCTCTACAGGGCTTTAAATCAAACAATTCCATGATTTCTTCACCAGTAATTGGTGGTTGAAATACACGAACACGATCTTTTTCTTCCACTTCCACAATTTTCTGTTTTACAATGTCGAAGTTTTTGTGATATTTCTGAAATTTCTTTGGATTTTTTGTGGTAATATCAGCCTTGCATAAGGTCATTAAGCTATCAATATCTTCGCCAGCGTCAAAAACCAAACGACGAACCGCACTATCCGTTACGATTTCTTCGGAAATTACAATAGGTCGTGAACTCATCATTACCATTTTTTGCACAAATTTCATTTTGTGATTCAATGGCATGTGCAAACGTTCAAATATTTTTTTTACCATTTTTCCACCTAAAAATTCATGTCCGTGAAAGGTCCAACCTTGTTTTTTGTTGAATCTTTTGGTTGGTGCTTTTCCAATATCGTGCAATAAAGCCGCCCAACGCAACCAAACATCATCCGTATTTGGACAAATATTATCAACGACTTCTAATGTGTGATAAAAGTTGTTTTTGTGCGTATGACCTTCAACTTCTTCTACATTGTTCAACGCAGTAAGTTCGGGTAAAATGATATCTAGTAAACCGGTTTGGTACAAATGTAAAAATCCAACCGAAGGTTTATTGGAAGCTAAAATTTTATGCAGTTCATCTACAATGCGTTCGCCTGAAATAATTTTTATTCTCTCGTTATTTCTTGAAATTGCTTCTAATGATTCCGATTCAATTTTGAAATTTAATTGGGAAGCAAAACGAATTGCACGCATCATACGTAATGGATCATCCGAATAGGTAATATCAGGATTCAAAGGTGTTTTGATGATTTTGTTTTTCAAATCTTCTACACCATTAAAAGGATCAACTAAATCACCAAAGTTTTCAGTGTTTAATGAAAAAGCTAACGCATTTATCGTAAAATCGCGTCTTTCTTGATCGTCTTTTAACGTTCCGTTTTCCACCAATGGATTTCGGCTATCATGTGTATAAGATTCTTTTCGAGCGCCTACAAATTCCACATCAATATCATCGTAGCGCAACATTGCTGTTCCGTAGTTTTTAAAAACTTGGACTTTTGGGTGAAAAGGAATTAGTTCAGAGACTTTTAAAGCAAGTTCAATCCCGCTACCAACGGCAACGATATCAATATCTTTTTTATGGTCTCGGTTTAATAAAATATCACGAACAAAACCACCAATCACATAGCTTTCCAAGTTAAGTTCTTGTGCGGCTTGTGAAATGATTTTGAAGATGTTATGTTCTAAATGTTGTTTGTAATTCATGCTTTAATTTGAAAATTTGAAAATTATTTAATTTGAAAATTGTGATATTTTTCAAATCTCCAAATCTTCAAATTATTATTTTCTAATCACTTTTACTTGGCTGTCTAGACCTAATTTAATAATAGTAGAAGGATTTTTGCAAACTTTATCGAGGTGCAAATTTACTACATAGTCCACACCTTTTATAATTTCTGGACTAATTTCTTTGAAAGATTTTGGTGTAAACATTCCAGAAATATTAGCCGAAGTAGAAACTAATGGTTTTTTCATACGTTCCATTAATTTATAACAAAAAGGTTCATTTACCATTCTAACAGCCAAAGAATTGTCTTCTGAAATAAGGTTTTTGGCTACATTTTTTGGTTTATCAAGTATTAAAGTAGTTGGTTTTTCCGCAAAATCTAAGATTTGCCAAGCCACTTCTGGAATTTCATTAAACACTTGGTGCATCATACGTTCACCGTTAACTAAAACAATCATACTTTTCGATTCAGTACGTTGTTTTAATGCGAATATTTTTTTTATTGCATCTTCATTTGTAGCATCACAACCAATTCCCCAGACGGTGTCGGTTGGGTATAAGATTATGCCACCGTTTTTAATGACTTCAAATGCGTTGTGTACTTCGGTGTTGATATCCATAATTTTGCTTATTGAATGCAAATTTATTTAAACTTATTCAAATCGTTACTTTTTTAATGAGATTATCTAAAATATTATACATTTGTTCAGACTTTTGCTGATTTAATTATGACAAATTCCGTTAATTACTTTTAGAATTAATAAATGATGAATTTTTTTAAAAGAAAATATTATAAATCATACATAACCTTACTTAAGTTTTTTTGTGCAAGTGACACAAAAATTTCTATTTATCAATATTTGTTAAAAAATGGAGTTAAGCCAGATTTAGTTAATCCAAAGGAATTTATGGAAAAAATTTTATGGCTTAAGCTTTATTACTACAAAGAAAGTTATGGCAATTTTGTAGATAAATATGAGGTTAGAAGTTATGTTGAAAATAAAATAGGTAAAGAATATTTAAATGATTTTTTTGGAGTTTATGATTCGGTAGATAGTATTGATTTTAATAGTTTGCCTTGTCAATTTGTGATGAAAGGAACGCATGGTTCTGGATATAACATTATTGTCAAAGTAAAAATGAACTAAATATTAATAGGACTAAAAGGAAATTGAGTCAATTTTTTGAATAATAATTACTATTACAAATTTCGCGAAATCATTTACAAGGAAGTTAAACCAAGAATTTTAGTTGAAAAATACATTTCTGAAATTGACAATGATTCATTAATTGATTATAAATTTCATTGTTTTCATGGCAAACCAAAATATGTTTATGTACAAAAAAATAAGTCAAAAGATTTGAGAAAGTGTTTTTATGATTTGGATTGGAACCAAGTACTTCCGGAGCAATATATTTCATCTTTTTACGAAGCCGATTTTAAAAAACCAGATAATTTTGATGAAATGGTGAGAATTGCAGAAAAGCTATCTGAAGGATTTGTTTTTTTGCGTGTTGATTTGTATTCAATTGGTAATAAAGTTATTTTTGGTGAACTGACGTTCTTTTCAAATGGTGGACTTGTGAGAAGTTCAGTCGAAAGATTTTAATAAAGAATTTGGACATTTCCATACATTTGCCAAATAATTAAATTTAAGTAAAAAGCATATGAATCTTAAAAGAAAATATTATAAACTATTATCAAAGTTACTGAGACTTAGAGATGGCAATGATGAGAAAATTACAATCTTACAATATCTATTAAAAACAATCATAGGCCCGATCTAAAAATCCAAAAGAACTTACAGAAAATTACTTTGGCTTAAACTGAATTATTATAAAGAAACTAGGACTATGTAGATAAGTACGAAGTACGAAATTATGTAGAAAAAAATTGGGAGAGATTATCTAAATGAGCTTTATGGGGTTTATGATTCAGTATCTCAAATAAATTTTGAGACCTTACCTAATCAATTTGTATTAAAAGGGACACATGGTTCTGGTTATAACATTATTGTTGAAGATAAAAGCAAATTAAATATAAAGAAAACAAAGAGAAAATTGAATCAATTTTTATCTCAAAATTATTACAACAAGTTCCAAGAGGCAATTTATAAAAATGTAAAGCCACGCATTGTTGCTGAAAATACATATCTAAAATTGATAATAACCCAATGGTAGAATACAAAATTTTTTGCTATCATGGAGAGCCTAAATACATATTCGCTGAAAAAAAAGAATCAAATAGTATTCAAAAATGTTTTTATGATTTAGATTGGAATAAAATTTTACCACAAAAAGAAAGTTCTATTTTTACTAATTCTAACTTCATGAAGCCTAATAATCTAGAAAAGATGCTAGAAGGCTATAGATTTATATTCGGTAGGCAATAAAATTACTTTTGGAGAGCTTACTTTTTTCTCAAGTGCAGGATTAATAAAAAGCAAAATAGAAAGATTTAATACAGAATATGCCAAACTTATTCAATTGCCTAATTTATGATTCTAAAAACATTATTTTTTTATAATTTTATATCTAATTAGTCCCCAATTTACTTCAATTCCTGTTTTAGTGTATTCTAAGCCTAAAATATCTTGAATACCTTCAAAGATAACAACGTCATTGGCTTTGTCTAATCCAAAAAAGAGTTTAAAAAATAAAATCATTTCTTCTTTGGTATTAAAAACGAATGGATATTCATTGTATTTACATTCTACAATATTTTTTTGGATGTTTGGGTGATTTTTAAAATAATCTTCATAAAAAAAATTGCCTTCATGACCTTGAGAATTGTATTCATTAACAAATTGATTTAAAAAAACATCAACTGAAGACCCTTTTTTAACATCTGCAAAAACAAAATCTCGATTATTTTTAACGACCCTTAAACATTCCTCTATAAAAAGGGGAACATTTTTTAAATGATGCATACCGGCTAAGAGAAAAAACAGCATCAAAAGTATTTGTTTCAAAAGGTAATTTTTCTGGTGAAACAAATTCAATGTTATCATTTGAAAATCCTCAGAAAATCGGTTGAAATAACATTTACACCACTAGGTACAAATTTTTTCAAATAACCTCCTCCCGCTGGAACATCTAAGATAGTATGAATAGTAGAAAATCTGTAGACATAATCAGTCTGTCAAATTCATTAGATCTTACGTTAGGAAATTGTTGCATAGCAAAATGATAGTCCTTGGCTCTCTCTTGAAATATTACTCTTGTTAATCATTCATTAGATATTTTTTGATTATAATATTCTGTATTCTATTTGTTTTTTGTAAATGTAATTCTTTTTTATTTTAGTTTATATTTCAATTTAAAACTTTTTTGATTAGAATATCAATTAAATATAGAGCAGATTGGCACTTTTAATTTAACTATTTTAAAAAATGAAATTATAATATAGATATTTCTTATGAACTTTATTTTGTGTATGGATTATTATACATTTGTTGCGAAATTTTCCAATAATGAGATTAATACAAATTACCGCTTCCAATGTATGGAGAGGTCACGAGCAAAAAATAATTTATCTTTATGAAGCCTTTAGAGACTTTGGATTAGTGGATGATCAATGGATTGTTTGTCCAAAAAATTCAGAGATTTTTAAAGTTGCTTCAGAAAGAAATATGCAGGTAATACCGATTGAGTTTCGTTCGGAATATGATTTCAAATTAGCAAAAGAAATTAAAAAAATTGCTGATGATAAAAAGGCTAACATTATTTTTATTCATAATAGCCAATCTCATACTCAAACGGTATTATCATCTGTCTTTTTTGGATTAACCATTCCTTTAGTGTTATGTCGCACATTAATTAAAAGAGTGGACACTAATTTTTTTAGAAAATGGAAATATAATTATAAGGGAATTAATAAAATTATTTGTGTTTCTTATCCTGTGGTAGAAGTCCTCAAATATGCGGTTAAAGATCATGATAAACTATGTGTTGTAGGTAGTGTAACAGATATTCATAAATTTAAAAAAACAGAACGAACAGGAATTTTGCATAAAGAGTTTAATATCCCAACAGACCATAAAATTATTGGGAATATTGCTGCATTTACTGGGTTTAAAGACCATATAACTTGGGTAAATACCGTTGCGGAATTAGTTAAAAGAGGAATAAAAGCTAAATTTATTTTGGTTGGAGAAGGTAAATTAGAGAAAGATATAAAACAACAAGTTAAAGAATTAGGAATAGAAGATGCGATAATTTTTGCTGGTTTTAGAAA
Organism: Flavobacterium sp.; assembly: GCA_018401995.1. Taxonomy (GTDB): domain Bacteria; phylum Bacteroidota; class Bacteroidia; order Flavobacteriales; family Flavobacteriaceae; genus Flavobacterium. Next base: position 67,201 of record JAGYJR010000003.1, read on the forward strand.
AGATATCCCAGAAATTTTGCCTGAATTCGATTTGTTTTTATTCACTTCAAATAATGAACCAACTGGAGGTGTATTATTAGAATCTTATGCATGTAGAGTTCCAATTGTAGCAGCTAATGCAGGTGGAATTCCTGAAGTTGTGAAAGATAATGAAACGGGTTTGCTGGCTGAAGTTGGAAACCCAATTGATTTTGCAGATAAAGTGATTTTACTTTTAGATAATGAAACCCTTCAGAAGCAATTTACAGATAATGGATATCAATTTTTAAAGGATAATTTCACCAAAGAAGTAATTGCAAAAAAAATGTTTGATGAATTGAATGAGGTTTTGATTAAAAGCCAAAATTGATTTTTAAAGAAATACAACCAAATTTAAATTTTTTGTATATTAAAAATATTTCTTGTTGATTAAAATTAATTGAAAAGTCGAAATAAAATTCCCGACCGCTGGTCCATAAAAGCAGATTTGCATTTTTTTTGTCTATTTCCATTTAGAAGGCTTGTAAAAATTAAAGATTCAAATAGTTGAATACTTTTTCTGAAAATTTCAGATTAATTTCTCGACATTCTTCTAAAACACCTGTATATTTTATTGCCTCTTTTATTTTGCTTTCAAAATCTTCAAAGGTAGTAATTGGCGTTTTGTATTTGAAATCTAAAAATTTAGAAGTTGCTGGAATACAAACTACTTTCTTTTCCATTAGTATAGCCCAATACATTGCGTGATAACTGTTGGTTACCAGAGTGTTACATTTGCCAATAAAAGAAATCATTTCTTCTAAATTTGTTGTATTAGAGGATAATGGATAACGTTCAAATTTTTTTGATAATTCTTTATCTTTTGTTGATTTAGCATTAAAAATAAGTCCCACTTCGTGTTCTTCAGTATATTGATTGTCAAATATTGGATTCAAACAACTCACGCACGGAACCCATTCTCCTGGGAAACTGTAATCTCTTGTGCCTACTAATCCAAATTTAGTTACATCCACCCAATATTTTTTGTTTTGGTTGAAATTATCCAGATTAATTTCGTTGTGTCCAGCGCCCCAAATGACTGTTTTTTTGCCTTTTTGAGCCAGTTTTTCAAACATTTCCATTTGCATTTTAAAATGTTTGATATTCAGTAAGCCGCCGCCGCCAATGATTAAACTGTTGTTTGAAATTTGCTCAATCCAATTGTTTGTTACACTTTTTTTATATGATCTTAAGTCGGAAATATCTAGTTTCTTGTCTTTTAAAACATCAAAATACAAATGAGGAGCACAGTAAAAATCACCTACATTTTTTTCATTAATCCTATGAATATTGATAACACCATCATTTTTTTGTTCCCTTTCAAGAACTTTATTGATAACGTTTTGTTTTCTCTTTTCGCTGTTAAATTCGGTATGTAATCCAAACATATATTTATTTTTAGACTTATGAGTAACTTTTACAAATATTGATTGATTCCTTTTTCTATAAAAGTTATTTTCTTCTCTGTAGTTTCTTTCTCTATTTGAAAATTAATTTCCAAGTTGCTTTTATCTTGTGTTTTGTGATGGATATGATAGGCAATTCCAACATTTTTTAATCGTTTTCCATTAATCCCAATGTTATGAAGACGTTGAATCATTTCAGAATCATCAATTCCCCAACCTACCAAACTTTCATTAAAACCATTAATTTTTATAAAATCTGATTTCCAAAATGACATATTACAACCTCTTAATTTAGAAGATCTTTTATCGTAGATTTTGGCAAATTTCATAAATAAAGGAATTCGTAATGTTCGAGTTCTTCTTTTAATTCCTTTGGAAAACAGATGAAAATAAGTAGTTTTTTTTTCAAAAATATCTTTTAAAATACTTTTTTGAATGTTTACCCTTGAGCCAAATAAATAAAAACCTTTTTCGGCATAAGTAAGATGGTCTTCAATGAAATTTGGATGTAAAATAATATCACCATCAATTTCTATAATGTACTCATAACTTGCTTTTGCAATGGCTTTATTCATGATTTTTGGTTTCTGATTATCATTGTCTTCATGCCAAATATGAATCAGAGGAATCGGAAAATCTTTTTGATATTTTTTGATTAATTCAGTTGTTTCTGCTTTAGAACCATCATCTGCAATGATCATTTCATTAGGCAAAATTGTTTGTTTCTTTACACTAATCAAAATTAGCTCTAAAGCTTCTGGCCAATTGTAAGTTGGAGTTACTAATGTACATTTGGGTAAACTTTTCATAGAATGAAATTACATTTAATAATTTGTAAAAATATTTAATAAATTGGAATTATCCCCTACAATAATTACTTTTGATTAAAATTAAGACATAAATTAACAACTAATGATTTTTAGTTGGTCTTTTATTGTGTTACTTTTAAAGTTATTATACTTTATCATAATTTTAATATCATAAAAATAGCCTAGTTAAAATGACTGTTTACATAGATTATAAAATAAAGAAAATTCAGGAGTTAAGGGCTATTCAAGCTATTTCTGAAATTGGAGTAACTATAGTAGTTTCATCAAAACAAAAAAGTAAATTTTCGTTATTGAAGGAAAAGTTCCAAATGAATTTTCAGATTTCGGAGGAAAAGAAAGGAACAAAATTATCAGAACTACTTTCGATAAATCATGAAAAACCAGAAACAGGTATCTCAGATATTAAGAAACCTTTGATTTTTCCTATTGCGATTACAAATTATTGCAAAACACTTTGGAAAGATGAAAGAGCATATAAATATACTTTTGCAGGATTAATAACGAACTCTCGACATGATTTAATTAGAGATTGGGTTAGAAATAACATCACGAAAGAAAATTTTAGCTTGCCAGTAACGGATAGTTTTTTCAACAAAAAAAGAAGTAAAATTTATAATTTTTTCAATATCGATAGTACGGTTTCTAAAACCATTGGCGATTTGATTATTTGGTCTTCCAACAGAGGAAGAAAGTTTCCAATAAAATCTTGGGATGATGATTATTTCAAAGTATTAGGAGATTCTCAGTTTGTTTTATGCCCTAGTGGAGTTTGTATTTGGTCGTATCGTTTTTTCGAATCTATTTTATGTGGTGCAATTCCTATTATAGAAAGCAATTGTGAAGCTTATGAAGGATTTCGATTCAAATACATGACTGATGATGCCTCAACATTTGTGTGGACTAAAGAAGATGCAGAGTACAATTATAACCTGTGTTTAGAACGTATTACAATTGCACCAGAAGTATTAAAAGCGACTTTATCTTCAATTTAAGAATAGAAAAAATAAATAAGAATGATTGTATTTCAAAAAAATCCTTCGATTGATATAAGCCAAGACAATATATTGGATTGTATTCAAAACTTTAAAAATACTGGAAAAGACTTTGTTATAGGACAACGAAATGCAATTAAAATTTTTGAAGTTGAAGGGCAAATTTTGAATATAAAATCGTTTCGTGTTCCAGGGTTGATAAATAAAGTAGTTTATCGCTATTTTAGAAAAACAAAAGCGGCTCGTTCTTTTGAATATGCAACTATCTTAATGAATAAAGGTATTGGAACACCCAAACCAGTTGCTTATTATGAGAATCTCGATATTTTAGGTTTAAAAGAAAGCTATTATGTGTGCGAACATATCAATGCCGATTTAACCTTTAGAGAATTAGTACAAACTAATTACCCTGATGGAGAAAATATTTTAAGGCAGTTTACTCGTTTTTCTTTTGAAATGCATCAAAAAGGAATCGAGTTTTTAGATCATTCTCCGGGAAATACTTTAATAAAAAATAACAAAAATGGAACGTATTCTTTTTATTTGGTAGATTTAAATCGAATGCGATTTCATGACACATTAGATTTTCAAACTCGAATGAAAAATTTATCTCGATTAACACCTAAGAAAGAAATGATTTCTGTTATGAGTAATGAATACGCAATAATTTCGGGTGAAGATGAGAATGCTGTATTTGAAACATTATGGAAATTTACTTCCGATTTTCAATTTCGTTTTCAAAGAAAAAAAAGAATCAAAAAGAAATTAAAGTTCTGGAAAAAGTAGTATTTTCACTTTTTAATACCTTAGATGAAATTATCTGTAATTATTACAACATACAATTCGGAAGATTGGTTACGTAAAGTACTAATCGGTTACAGTGTACAATCTGAAACTGATTTTGAAATAGTAATTGCAGATGATGGCTCTACACCAAAAACAAAACAACTTTTAGAAGAATTCATTTCGTTTTTTAAGTTTCCAATTATTCATGTTTGGCAAGAAGATGATGGATTTCGTAAATCTGAAATACTTAATAAGGCTATTATAGCATCAAATTCTAATTATTTGCTTTTTACAGATGGAGATTGTATTCCAAGGAAGGATTTTGTAAAAATGCATTTAAAACATAAGCAAAAAGGATATTTTTTATCAGGTGGATATTTTAAATTACCTTTGCAGTTATCATATGTTATTTCAGAACTTGATATTGTGCAACAAAAATGCTTTTCTGTCAAATGGTTGATAAGTAAGGGCTTAAAAGTAAATTTTAAAATTACAAAGCTTACAGATAACGGATTTTTTGCTAGTTTCATGAATTGGATAACACCTACAAAGAAAACTTTTAATGGGCATAATTCATCTGTTTTTAAAGAAGATCTACTTGCAATTAATGGCTTTAATCAAGATATGCATTATGGAGGTTTAGATAGGGAAGTGGGAGAGCGGTTGTTTAATTTAGGAATATTATCCAAGCAAATTCGATACGATGCAATTTGTTTACATTTGCATCATGAAAGAGGTTATGCAGATTCTGAAAGAATTAAATCGAATCAAGAAATTAGACGTTTTAATATTAAAAATAATATCATTCGAATAAAAAACGGCATTATTTTAGAATAATTCTGTTTCAAAAAATAAAAAAATGAAAATATCAGTAGTTGTAAGTACTTATAATGCAGAGGAGTGGCTAGAAAAAGTTTTAATTGGATATAGCGTTCAAACGTATAAAGATTTTGAATTAATAGTAGCTGATGATGGATCTAGGCCTTCAACAAAAGAATTGATTGAATCATATGCTAAAGACTATCCTGTTCCAGTGCGTCATCTGTGGCATGAAGATTTGGGATACAGAAGACAAGAAATATTAAATGTAGCAATCGTTGAAGCTGCTCACGAATACATCATAATGACAGATGGTGATTGTATTCCAAGAGCTGATTTCGTAGAAGTACATGCAAAGCAAGCTGAAAAAGGAAAGTTTTTGTCAGGTGGATATTGTAAATTACCAATGAAAACTAGTAAAGCTATTACTAAAGAAGATATCCTTACACAAAGATGTTTTGATGTAAAATGGTTAAATAAAATTGAGAAGCTAGATTTTTCAAATACATTAAAACTAGGTTCAGACGGAATTATTGCTAAGTTTTTAGACCTTATTTCACCTACAACACCTTCATTTAATAATTGTAATTCTTCTGGATTTAAGGACGATATGATTGCTATTAATGGATATGATGAAAGAATGAAATATGGCGGTCCAGATAGAGAATTTGGTGAGCGTTTGGAGAATTTTGGGATTAAAGGAAAACAAATTCGACATAAAGCTATTGTCTTGCATTTGGACCATGCTCGAGGTTACAAAACACCTGAATCTTTAGCGGCTAATTTAGCTATTAGAAAAGAAGTGCGTGATAAAAAAATAAAATGGACACCATTTGGAATTAAAAAATAAGTAATAAATTTATAATGAGGATATTAGTAACTGGTGCAGCTGGATTTATTGCATCACATTTATGTGAAAAATTAGCCGATTCAGGACATGAAGTTTTTGGGATTGATAATTTTAATGATTATTACAATCCAGAACTTAAAAAACTAAATGCTGATGATTTGGCAAAAAAAGGTATTAAAATCTTTAACTTAGATTTGAATGCTGATTTGTCAGAAGTTTTTGAAAAGCCTTATGATTACATTTATCATTTAGCAGCTCAGCCTGGAATTTCGTCAGATACCACTTTAGAGGAATATGTAAATAATAATATTTATGCGACTCAAAATTTATTAGAAGCTGTTTTAAAATACAATTTAGGGTTGAAATCATTTATCAATATTGCCACTTCGTCTGTTTATGGAGTAGAAGCTACCGTAAACGAGGAAATGCCTGCAAAACCAGTTTCCTTTTACGGAACTACAAAATTAGCGGCAGAACAATTAGTCTTAGGTTTGCAACGTTTAGGAAAATTAAACGCATGCTCTATTCGCTTGTATTCAGTTTATGGGCCTAGAGAACGTCCAGAAAAATTGTATACCAAACTAATTGAAAACCTATATAATGATAAACCTTTTCCTTTGTTCGAAGGAAGTGTAAAACACGAAAGAAGTTTTACTTATGTTGGTGATATTGTAGATGGATTAGTTGCAATTATTGGAAAGGAAGATGCTGTTAATGGTGAAATAATCAACTTAGGTACCGATGAGGTAAATACAACGCAAGATGGAATCAATGCTGTAGAACAAATTATGAATAAAAAGTTGATAATCGATAATAAACCACCAAGAAAAGGAGACCAACAACGTACCGAAGCTGTAATCGATAAGGCGAGGAAATTATTGAATTATGAACCTAAAGTTACTTTAAAAAAAGGATTAGAAGAACAAGTAAAATGGTACAAAGAGAAGTTTATTGACTAATCTTTTTTACAAATTGCTGTAATTTATCAGCAAATAGTTCTGGGTTCAATTTATCATACCACTCCAAAGCTTTTTCTTTAAAGTTTTTGGGGTGTTTGTTTTTATACAAGTCGGGAAAATAATCCGATAAGTGTACAATTTCGTGTAAACCAGTTTCTTCAAAGATATTCCATGAAGTTCTGTTTATCCAAGGGGCATAAATTGTAAAAGTTGGAATGTTTAAAGCCTTTGACATATTAGTTGCACCACCCTCATTTCCTACTAAAGCATAACATTGTGATAATACAGCTAAAAATCCTCGTAATCCCTTCACATAAAAATCAAATACGATTTTAGATTGGGTTTCAGTATTGCAAAGTTGAAAAATAGCTTTAGCCTCCTCTTGTTGGTTGGGCATATAATTAAAAACCAATTGTACATCTTCAGTTGCAGCAATCTTGTTTAAAACTTCTGACATATAGGTATTAGGCAAACTTTTATTATTACCGCTTCCTAAAACACTAATCATTACGATTTTTTTAGAAACATCTAATTGACTTGCAATTTGATTTTTAGCGTTTTCAATTTCAGTTGGAGTCAAATGAATTTTTGGAAAAATCTCCTGAACTTCTTTATTGATTGCCGTTTTGGCTAATAAAATTCGAAAAGCATTTGCTGTTCCATTACATTCTGTATCTGGAATAACGGTTTCCGTTAAGAAGAGTTTTGAATACCATTTATAAGTTCCAATTCGATTTTTTGCACCACTCAAGTAAGTTGGAATTAAACTTTGAAACTTTCCATAAACATCAATTACGGTATCATATTTTTCTAATTTTAATTCCGTTCCTAAACGAAATAACCCACTTAACCCTTTGTATTTATCCTCTTCGAAAAATAAGACTTTATCAATAAATGGATTGTTTTCAACTACTGGGTATGTGTTTTTTTGAATTAAATAATGTATTTCGCAATTGGGATGTTCTTTTTTTAAAGCTTCACAAATGACAGTACTTGCCAGTACGTCACCAATCATTTTAATTTGTATGACAAGTACTTTCATTTCTTAAACCGCTACATTATATTCTCTCAACGCATCATTCAAAGAAGTCTTCAAATCGGTTGAAGGTTTTCTTTGTCCAATGATAATCGCACATGGTACTTGATAATCACCAGCTGGGAATTTCTTTGTATAACTTCCAGGAATTACTACCGAACGAGCCGGAACAACTCCTTTATATTCAACAGGTTCATCACCTGTAACATCAATAATTTTAGTAGAACCTGTCAAACACACATTTGCACCTAAAACAGCTTCTTTACCAACGTGAACTCCTTCTACCACAATACATCTTGAACCAATGAAAGCACCGTCTTCAATAATTACTGGAGCTGCTTGTAATGGTTCTAAAACACCACCAATTCCAACACCACCAGAAAGGTGAACATGTTTTCCAATTTGCGCACAACTTCCAACGGTTGCCCAAGTATCTACCATCGTACCTTCATCTACATAAGCTCCAATGTTTACATAACTTGGCATTAAAATTACTCCAGATGAAATATAAGCACCATATCTTGCCACAGCATTAGGAACAACACGAATTCCTTTTTCAGCATAATTGCGTTTTAATTCCATTTTATCATGGTATTCAAAAATGCCCGCTTCCCAAGTTTCCATTTTTTGAATTGGGAAGTACATTACCACAGCTTTTTTAACCCATTCGTTTACTTGCCAACCGTTGTTTGTAGGTTCAGCCACACGAAGTTTTCCGCTATCTAATAATTCTATAACTTCTCTAATGGCTTTTTGTGTAGTTTCTTCTTGTAACAAAGCACGATTTTCCCATGCTTGTTCTATTGTTGCTTGTAAATTGGTCATGATTTTCAAAATTTGAGTAGCAAAGATAAATCTTTTGTTTGAATGCAAAAACCAATAGTTTAAAGTTTGGAGTCTATTTTGTGAAACAAATGCCTTATTTTTGTAAAAAAATATAATGCCAAGAATTTTAGCCATAGATTACGGAATCAAGCGAACAGGAATTGCTGTTACAGATGAAATGCAGATGATAGCTTTTGGATTAACCACAATTCCATCTGAAACGGCTATTGCTTTTTTGAAAGATTATTTTTCCAAAGAAAAAGTGGAAAGCGTAATCGTTGGAGAACCTAAGCAAATGGATGGAACTCCATCACAAAGTGCCGAAATCATCAATGCTTTTGTAGCTAAATTTAAAGTAACTTTTCCTGAAATGCAGGTGGAGCGAGTGGATGAGCGTTTTACTTCCAAAATGGCATTTCAAACGATGATTGATAGCGGTTTAAAAAAGAAACAACGTCAAAATAAGGCTTTGGTAGATGAAATAGCAGCAACAATTCTACTTCAAGATTATTTACAATATAAAAAATAGTATTTTTGCGTTTTTAAAATTAATACGATTATCATGATTTTACCAATATATGGATACGGAGAACCCGTTTTACGTAAAGTAGGAGAGGACATTACTCCAGAATATCCAAATCTAAAAGAAACAATTGCTAACATGTATGAAACTATGTATCATGCACATGGCGTTGGTTTGGCAGCTCCGCAAGTTGGGTTGTCTATTCGTTTGTTTATTGTAGATACCGAACCATTTGCTGATAGTGACGATGTTTCTAAAGAAGAAGCGGCTTTAATGAAAGAGTTCAAGAAAACTTTTATTAACCCAAAAATTATCAAAGAAGAAGGTGATATTTGGGGATTCAATGAAGGATGTTTGAGTATTCCAGATGTACGCGAAGATGTTTTTCGTCATGATACCATTACTATTGAATATTTTGATGAAGATTTCAATAAAAAAACTGAAGTCTATGATGGTTTGATAGCTCGTGTAATCCAACATGAATACGACCATATCGAAGGAATTTTATTTACTGATCATTTATCTACTCTAAAGAAAAAATTAATTGGTAAAAAATTAATGAACATTATGGAAGGCAAAGTGCGCCCTGATTATAAAATGAAATTCGTTAGTAAAAAAGGAAGATAAATTACACTATTCAGTTAAACATGTTTAGTTTCTCTAAACTTTTCACTCTAAACTTTTCACTTTTTACTTTAAAATAATATATTTGCCAACCTTAATAAAAACAAGTTATGAGTATTCAAAAAATATTAGCCATTTCTGGGAAACCAGGATTATATGAATTAAAAATTCAAACGCGTACAGGTTTCGTAGCGGAATCTTTATTAGATGGAAAAAAAATCACTGTAGGTTTAAGAAGTAATGTAAGTTTGTTATCTGAAATCGCGGTATATACTTACTCTGAAGAAGTGCGTTTGTCTGAAGTTTTGAAAGCTATTGCTACCAAAGAAAATGACGGGCCAGCTATATCTCATAAAGAAGACGAAACGAAAATCAGAACTTATTTCCGTGAGATACTTCCAGAGTTTGATGAAGATAGAGTATACACTTCCGATATTAAAAAAATATTGAATTGGTATAATATTTTACAACCAAAAGGGTTTGTAACCTTAGAAGCTTTATCTAAAGAAGAAAAAGAAGAAACTCCAGCGGCTGAATAAGCTTAAAGAAATTTATATACCAAATCCTGCGTTTTCCACGTGGGATTTTTTATTTTTACAAGGTTTTTCATCATCATGATTCTGTCAATTTAACGATTAAACAATTCAACAATTTAATAATTCAACTCGAAAATGAACACACGCCAACAACAACTACAAGCTTTTAACCGACTTTTAGACATCATGGACGATTTACGAGAAAAATGTCCGTGGGATAAAAAGCAAACGCTTGAAAGTTTACGTCATTTAACGATTGAAGAAACTTACGAATTAGGCGACGCTATTTTAGATAACGATTTGCAAGAAATTAAGAAAGAGTTGGGCGATGTGTTATTACATATTGTGTTCTATGCAAAAATTGGTTCGGAAACGAATGCGTTTGATATTGGCGATGTGGCAAATTCCATTTGTGATAAATTAATTGATCGTCATCCGCATATTTATGGCGATGTAGTTGTAGCTGACGAAGAAGAAGTAAAGCAAAATTGGGAAAAGCTTAAACTGAAAGAAGGTAAAAAATCGGTTTTGGAAGGTGTTCCAAAGAGTTTACCAGCGTTAGTAAAAGCAAGTCGCATTCAGGATAAAGTAAAAGGTGTTGGATTTGATTGGGAAGAACCGCAACAAGTATGGGAAAAAGTACAAGAAGAGTTGAACGAACTTCAAGTTGAGGTACAATCTGGCAATCAAGACAAAATAGAAGCCGAATTTGGCGATGTTTTATTCTCCATGATAAATTATGCTCGATTCTTAAGAATAAATCCAGAAGACGCTTTAGAACGCACCAATAAAAAATTCATCAAACGTTTCCAATATTTAGAAAGCAAAGCAAACGAATTAGGCAAACCGTTAATGAATATGACACTAGCAGAAATGGATGTTTTTTGGGAAGAAGCGAAGAAGTTGTGATTAACTTATGTAATTCCAAATGGTTTTCTTCTTGCTCAATTCAATAAAAGCTTCACGGAGTTTTGCGTGTTCTGCTTTTTCCATCGGAGCATCGTCTTTTAAAAGTTTGATTGCATGATGACGTGCCAATTGTAAAATATCTTTGTCTTTAACTAAATCCGCAATCTGAAGATTTAGCACACCACTTTGTTGTTTGCCCATAATATCCCCAGGACCACGTAACTTTAAATCAACTTCTGAAATTTCGAAACCATCATTGGTGCGAACCATCGTCTCCATTCTGATTTTACTATCGTTGCTAAGTTTATGACTCGTCATTAAAATACAATAACTTTGTTCGGCACCACGACCAACTCTTCCTCTTAATTGGTGTAATTGCGATAATCCAAAACGTTCAGCACTTTCAATCACCATAACGGAAGCATTAGGAACATTTACACCAACTTCAATCACAGTAGTTGCCACCATAATATTGGTTTTTCCTTCAGAAAAGCGACGCATTTCTTCGTCTTTGTCGGCGGGTTTCATTTTTCCGTGAACGATGGAAATAGAATATTGTGGTAAAGGAAAATCTCTAGAAATACTTTCATAACCATCCATCAAATCTTTGTAATCCATTTTCTCCGATTCTTGAATTAATGGATATACAATATACACTTGTCGACCTTTAGCAATTTCATCTTTCAAGAATTTCCAAACTTTTAATCGGTTTGAATCATATCGATGAACGGTTTGAATCGGTTTTCTACCAGGCGGTAATTCATCAATAACTGAAATATCTAAATCACCATACAAACTCATGGCTAAGGTTCGTGGAATTGGAGTAGCGGTCATTACCAAAACATGAGGAGGGATGGTAGCCCCTCCAACCTCCCCAGAAGGGAGGCTTTCCAAGATTGTGGATATTTTTCCTAGCGTATTTTCTGTATTATTTATTACTTCTTCATTGGTAAAACGAATTACTTTAAAACCAATTTCATTTAATATTTGAGTACGAAGTTCATCAGCTTCTTGTTGTTCTGGAGTGTTATGATAACCACCATCAACTTCAATTATCAGATTTTTTTCCAAACAAACAAAGTCAGCAATGAAAATATCTATAACATGTTGTCTTCTAAATTTATACTTTAGATTTTTGTTTCTTAAACATTCCCAAAGAACATTTTCTGCATGTGTGCTGTTATTTTTATTCTCTTTTTTAAGTTCTTTTAAAAGCGCATATGTTGAAGGGCGTGCTGTTTGATATTTTTGTATAACACGTTCCGTTTCCCCTCTTCTGGAGGGGTTAGGGGAGGCTTTTCCCCACAATTTACTTCTTTGTTCCACACCAAATCGATGTTGCTCATCAATAATTGCTAAACCTAAATTTTGAAATTGTACTTTGTCCTCTAATAAGGCATGTGTTCCAATTAAAATATCTAAAGTTCCGTTTTCTAATGCTTCATGAATGACTTTTCTTTCTGAAGTTTTAGTTGAACCTGTAAGAATTTTTATATTGATGTTCAATTCTTTTGCTAGCTCTGTAATTCCGTTGAAATGTTGGTTTGCAAGAATTTCGGTTGGCGCCATTAAGCAACTTTGAAATCCGTTATCTTTAGCTAGAAGCATACACATCAAAGCTACAATTGTTTTTCCAGAACCCACATCACCTTGCAGTAAGCGATTCATTTGGGCGTTGCTTCCTAAATCGTTACGAATTTCTTTTAAAACGCGTTTTTGTGCATTGGTTAAATCGAAAGGTAAATGATTCTTGTAAAAATTATTGAAGTTTTCGCCTACTTTTTCAAATGGCATTCCTTTGATTTTGTGTTTGCGAATGAGGTTTTTCGTAATCAATTGCAACTGAATAAAAAACAATTCTTCAAACTTCAATCGAAATTGCGCTTTTGCCAACAAATCCTGACTTTTTGGAAAATGAATATTGAATAAAGCCGCATTTTTTGGAACCAACTTCAATTCTTCCAAAAGATAATTGGGTAAATTTTCAGAAAACAAAGCCTGAGTTTCCAAAAACAATTGTTGCATCATTTTATTAATGACTTTGTTTGAAATTCCTTTGTTAGCCAATTTTTCTGTACTTGGATAAACAGGTTGCATCGCCGAACGCAGACTGGCTTTGTGTTCTTCCAATAATTCCATTTCAGGATGCACCATGTTGTATGAAGCACCAAATTGACTTACTTTTCCAAAAATCACATAAGGAACATTGATTTTTAAACTTTCTCGAATCCATTTTTGCCCCTGAAACCAAACGAGTTCCATTTGACCTGTTTCGTCAATAAAAGTAGCTACTAATCTCGATTTTCCTTTGCCTTGTTCAACCGTTTTGATATTAATAATTTTCCCAACGATTTGAACTTCAGAATTACTGTTTTGTAGTTCGTTTATTTTGTAATAACGCGTTCTATCGATGTAGCGATTGGGAAATAAATTCAGTAAATCTCCATATTTATGAATGCTCAATTCTTTACGCAATAAATCGCCACGCTGAGGGCCAACGCCTTTGAGATATTCTATGGGAGTTTCGAGGAGATTCATTTAAAGTATTCAGTATTCAGTTTATAGTATTCAGTATTCAGTTTATAGTATTCAGTCTAATTTCTAACTTCTTAGTTCTATTCTCTCAATTAGCGAAGATAGTTCATAATTTGTTAATTTTGAAATGTAAGAAAATGAAAATGTTTATATTCGTGATTTATTATTTCCTATGAAGCTATTTCGTTTTATCATCGCATTGTTTTTCATTAATTTATCATTTGCCCAACAAACGGATAAAGTAGATTTTATCCAATGTGATGCTTTTGTAACTCCCAATTTTTCTGAGAAATCCATTTCTGGAACGATTACTTATGAATTCAAAGTACTAAGAGCAATCGATACCATTAAAATTGATGCCAAAAACATGGATTTTTCCAATGTTACTATCAATGGAAAAACAGTGAATTTCAAAAATTCAGGAAAAACTTTAGATTTATTTGAAGGATTTAAAAAAGGAAAAAATAAATTGATTTTCAATTACGAAGCAAAGCCAAGACAAACCCTATATTTTGTTGGTAATTTCGACTCCGCTCAATCTGACAATTTTCAAATTTGGACACAAGGTCAAGGAAAATACACCAGTCATTGGTTACCTAGTTTTGATGATGTGAATGAAAAAGTGATTTTTAATTTGAATGTTTCTTTTGAGCCAAATATATCGGTAATTTCCAATGGTATTCATAAGTCAACGGTAATTTATCCACCGCTTTCATACCCAAATAATATTTGGAATTTTAGAATGCAAAAACCAATGTCTTCTTACTTAGTCATGTTAGCCATTGGAAATTTCGAAAAGCAAACTGCAACCACAAAATCAGGAACACCATTAGAATTTTATCTGGACAAAAATGATGTTGCAAAATTTGAACCCACGTATCGTTATTCCAAAGAACTATTCGATTATTTGGAGCAAGAAATAGGAGTGAAATATCCTTGGGAAATCTACCGACAAGTTCCTGTTCGCGATTTTTTGTATGCTGGAATGGAAAATACAACTTCTACGATTTTTTCGCAAGATTTTGTAGTGGATGAAATTGGATTCAATGATAGAAATTATGTGAATGTTAACGCTCATGAGTTGGCACATCAATGGTTTGGTGATTTGGTTACTGCTAAAGAAAGCAAACATCATTGGTTACAAGAAGGTTTTGCTACTTATTATGCATTATTGGCGGAGCAACATTTGTTTGGTGATGATTATTTTTATTATCAATTGTGGGATATGGCCGAACAATTATCCGCTGCTGCTAAAGAGCAAAAAACACCAATTTTAGATGCCAAAGCGAGTTCGTTGACATTTTATAAAAAAGGCGCTTGGGCTTTGCATGTGTTACGTTCTGAAATTGGCGCTAAAAAATTCAATATAGCGGTTAAAAATTACCTCAAAAAATATGCTTATAAAAATGTGGATACCGATGATTTTTTGGAAGAAATTAAAAAAGTTAGTGGTTATGATGTACAAAAATACAAATGCGATTGGTTAGAGAATCCTGATTTTCAAATGGCTTTGGTGCAATCCTATTTTCAAGATAACCGTTTTATTTCGGAATTAAAAGAAGTGAAAAGTCGAGCTGGATTTTCGTTTTCTCAGAACAAAGAATTTTTCAAGAAAATCATGCAATCGGAAAGTTATTTTCCAGTAAAACAAGAGATTTTATACCAATTAGAAACAGTTTCTTGGCAAGAAAAAAAGGAAATTATCCAATTAACCATGCAAACTAACGATTTGAAAGTGCGTCAAACCGTTGCAGAAACTATTGGTTTGGTTCCCAATGAGTTTGAAACAGCATTCAGTTCGTTATTGGAAGACAAATCCTATGTTACAAGAGAAATTGCCTTGATAAAGTTATGGCGAAGTTTTCCAGAAAAACAATTGGAATATATAAAACTATCTGAAAATTGGGAAGGATTAAATCAGAATTTGAAATTGGCACATTTGACTTTGAAATTGGCAACTCCAGCAGTTTCTTCGGATGATAAAAAACAAGCCATTGAACAATTAATTCAGTTTACAAAATCGCCAAATGAAGCGCAATTGCGTCAAGAAGCATTGGAGATTTTATTAAACTTCAGAATTTATTCAGATGAAGTTTTGATTAGTTTATTAGAAGCTTCTTTGCATCACAAATGGCAATTGGTTTCTTATGCCAAAACTCAAATTAGAACTTTAATGAAAGATAATTCGATGATAGAAACCTTTTTATTATTAAAGCCCGATTTATCGCCAAAACTTAATGAAAGATTGGAAGTTTTTTTAACGGAAATTCACTAACATTGTAGTATGAGAGCACTAATCATTTCTGGTGGAGGAAGTAAAGGCGCATTTGCTGGCGGAGTAGCCCAATACTTAATTCAAGATTTACAGAAAGAATACGATTTGTATTTAGGAACATCAACTGGAAGTTTGATGGTTTCTCATTTGGCATTGGGAATGGTGGAAAAAATTAAAGAAGTCTATACTTCAGTAAACCAAAATAGTATTTTTAGTAATTGTCCTTTTACTGTTCGTAAGCGATTTGGAGAAGATACTATTGGAATTAATCATTTCAATGTTTTAAAGAATTTTATGAAAGGCTCTAAAACCTTTGGTGAAAGTAAAAATTTACTAAGATTAATTGGTCAAGTTTTTACTGTAGAAGAGTTTGAAACCTTAAAAGAAAGTGAAAAAGATATTATTATTACAGTTTCTAATTTGTCTTTAAATACCGTAGAATATAAGTCTATCAAAGAATTTAGTTATGAGGATTTCTGCGAATGGATTTGGATTTCTTGTAATTACATTCCGTTTATGTCATTGGTTCGAAAAAATGGTTGTGATTATGCGGATGGTGGTTTTGCTGTGATGGTTCCCATAGAAGAAGCAATCAAAAGAGGCGCTACTCACGTAGATGCCATTGTTTTACATACCGAAACGCCTTTGTTTAATAGAATGCCAGCTAGAAGTCCATTTAATGCTTTGACGAATTTGTTTTCTTATATGATGGATCGTATTGAATTCCAAAATATAAAAATTGGTAAATATGAAGCTAAAATCAAAGATGCAACGATCAATTTTTATTACACACCTTCGTTATTGACTACCAATTCGTTAGTTTTTAATAAAGAGGAAATGAAGAAATGGTGGCAAGTGGGTTATGATTATGCTAAAACAAAAGAATTAGACCGACAAGAAATTATTGAAGAAGAATAAAAAAATCCCGAACTTTTACATTCGGGATTGATGATTAAAATATTTTTTTCAAATCTTCTTTCAGATAACTAATTGCAATTGCACAGGCAGAATCGTTTTGGGTTAGTTCAATTAAAATCGCTTCTCTTAATTTTTCAGCTGAAGGAACTTCTTCTTCAAGAGATTTTTGACGAATCATTTGAATGGTAGTATTTTTTGCTTTTGCCACGACTTCCCAAGTTGCGGATGTAACGTATACTTGTTGCGTTAAATTGTGTTCAAATTCCGTTTGAATGTTGTGAATTAATAAAGTAGCATAATCGTGTTTATTTGTTGAAATAGGAGCAACACGCATTAAAAGTTGGGGTGGATTAATGCGTTCTAAAAACAAAACCATTCTTTCATACGCTTGCAAACGAATGGGTAACGCTTGTTTTTGATTTTCTTTTAATAACTCAAAACGTCTGCGGTTTTCTTCATTTCTAAAGAACGATTGTAATACCAAAAATGCAACTCCACCTGTAACTATTGCAGGAACAGTATAAGCTGCAATTTCTAATAATTTAGTTTCTAAATTCATTTTTAAGTCATTTTTAAATCACACGCAAATTAAGAGGAAAAAATACAATTTCCAAAACTATCTTTTTTAATTTTCCTTTTTGATATACTCTTAAAAAAAGTTGGAGAAACTCATTCCAAAGTGTACTTTTGTAGGGAAGAGAATAATTATGAATTCAGAAATACAAAAATATATTAGTCAGTTAAATGAAGCGCAACAACTTCCTGTTTTACAGAAAGATGGACCGATGATTGTAATTGCTGGAGCAGGTTCTGGAAAAACCCGTGTGTTAACTGTTCGTATTGCCAATTTGATGAGTCAAGGAGTTGATGCATTTAATATTTTGGCCTTAACATTTACCAATAAAGCAGCGCGTGAAATGAAAAAACGTATTGCTGATATTGTAGGTAGTAACGAAGCCAAAAACCTTTGGATGGGAACTTTTCACTCGGTTTTTGCTAAAATTCTACGAATTGAATCGGAAAAATTGGGTTATCCTTCTAATTTCACCATTTATGATACACAAGATTCGGTGCGATTAATTGGTGCAATTATCAAAGAAATGCAATTGGACAAAGATATTTATAAACCCAAACAAATTTTGGGACGCATTTCTTCTTACAAAAACTCTTTGATAACCGTAAAAGCCTATTTCAATAATCCCGAATTGCAGGAAGCCGATGCCATGAGCAAAAAACCTCGAATGGGCGAAATATACCAACAATACGTAGAACGTTGTTTCAAATCGGGTGCTATGGATTTTGATGATTTATTGTTGAAAACCAATGAATTACTAAATCGTTTTCCTGATGTTTTGGCGAAATACCAAGACCGTTTTCGTTATATTTTGGTGGATGAGTATCAGGATACCAATCATTCGCAGTATTTAATCGTTCGTGCTTTATCAGACAGATTTCAAAATATTTGTGTCGTTGGTGATGATGCGCAAAGTATTTATGCTTTCCGTGGAGCGAACATCAACAACATTCTAAATTTCCAAAAAGACTACGAAAACGTACAAATGTATCGTTTGGAACAAAATTATCGTTCTTCAAAAAATATCGTAGAAGCAGCGAATAATGTTATCGACAAGAACAAAACCAAGTTAGATAAAATTGTTTGGACATCTAACGATGACGGACCAAAAATCAAAGTCCACCGAAGTTTAACTGATAGTGAAGAAGGCCGATTTGTTGCGGCAACCATTTTCGAAGAAAAAATGCGCAATCAAATGCATAATGGTGAATTCGCGATTTTATATCGTACCAATGCACAATCGCGAGCTATGGAAGATGCGCTTCGAAAACGTGATATTCCGTACCGAATTTATGGTGGTTTATCCTTCTACCAAAGAAAAGAAATCAAAGATGTTTTGTCGTATTTGCGATTGGTAATTAATCCAAAAGACGAAGAAGCTTTGGTTCGTGTTATCAATTATCCCGCTAGAGGAATTGGTGGAACTACGATCGATAAGTTAACGATTGCCGCTAATCACTACAAGCGTTCCATTTTTGAAGTAATGGAGCATATTGACAAGATTGATTTGAAATTAAACTCGGGAACCAAAGCCAAATTGACCGATTTTGTGAACATGATTAAGAGTTTCCAAATCATCAATGAAAATCAAGATGCTTTTTATTTGACCGAACATATTACCAAAAAAACAGGTTTGGTTCAAGAACTCAAAAAAGACGGAACTCCAGAAGGCATCGCTCGAATTGAAAATATTGAAGAACTGTTAAACGGTATTAAAGATTTCACCGAAGGGCAAAAAGAAATTGATGGCGCTCGCGGTGCATTGGCAGAATTTTTAGAAGATGTAGCTCTAGCAACCGATTTAGACAAAGATACTGGCGATGATGATAGAGTAGCGCTGATGACGATTCACTTGGCAAAAGGATTAGAATTTCCGCATGTTTTTATTGTGGGATTGGAAGAAGATTTGTTTCCAAGTGCGATGAGTTTAAATACCAGAAGCGAATTGGAAGAAGAACGTCGTTTGTTTTATGTAGCGTTAACTCGCGCAGAACATCAAGCGTATTTAACGTATGCGCAATCGCGTTACCGTTGGGGTAAATTAGTGGATAGCGAACCTTCTCGATTTATTGAAGAAATTGATGCCCAATATTTGGAATATTTGAATCCGCAAGACACCGGTTATCGTTACAAACCCTTAATGGATGTGGATGTTTTTGGTGATATTGACAAATCAAAATTACGCTTAGCCAAACCAAAAACAGGAACGCCGCCAGCTTATTTAACACAAGACCAACCAAGCCCAACTGCCAATATTAGAAGATTAAAACCAATGACAAGCAATGCTGGAAGCTCGAATGTAATTGATCCAAATTTAGCCGTTGGAAATATCGTAATGCATGAACGCTTCGGAAAAGGACAAATCGTAAACATTGAAGGAATAGGAGCCGACAAAAAAGCTGAAATCCGATTTGATGTTGGTGGCTTGAAAAAATTATTGTTGCGTTTTGCGAAATTGGAAGTGATTGGGTAGAACAAGAAACAATTAACAACAAACTATAAACAAAAATCATGTCAGAAATTATAAAAATATACGAAGACAAGCCAAGTGAAGCCGCCATCAAAAAAGTAGTTGAGGTTTTGCGCAATGGTGGATTGGTAATTTATCCTACTGATACCGTTTATGGTTTGGGATGTGATATCACGAATACAAAAGCATTGGAACGAATTGCTAAAATCAAAGGAGTAAAACTGGATAAGGCAAATTTTTCTTTTGTTTGTTCCGATTTGAGTAATCTTTCCGATTATGTAAAGCAAATTGATACGGCAACATTTAAAATCTTGAAACGCGCTTTGCCTGGTCCGTATACGTTTATTTTGCCAGGAAATAATGATTTACCAAAAGAATTCCGCAAGAAAAAAACCGTTGGAATTCGTGTTCCAGATAATAACATTGCTCGTGAAATCGTAAAATTATTAGGAAATCCAATAGTTTCAACTTCCATTCACGATGAAGATGATGTGATTGAATATTCCACAGATCCTGAATTAATTTTCGAAAAATGGCAAAATAAAGTCGATTTGGTAATCGATGGTGGCTATGGAGATAATGTAGCGTCTACAATAATTGATTTAACAGGACACGAACCAGAAGTCATTCGTGAAGGAAAAGGAAGCTTAGATGTGATATAAAAAAAAAACGCTTTCAATTTTAAAGCGTTTTTTGTGATTTTATAAATTGAGTTGGTATTATTTACCACTTAAATTCTTCATCTCTTTTTCTAACATGTCATAAAATTGGTCAATTTTTGGCATGATGATAATACGAGTTCTTCTGTTTTTAGCTCTATTTGCTGGAGTATCATTATCAACTAAAGGAATGTACGAACTTCTTCCCGCAGGAATTAATTGTTTTGGGCTAACTCCTAAGTCTTTATGTAAAACTCTAACAATTGATGTTGCTCTTTTAACTGATAAATCCCAGTTGTCTAATAAAACGGCATTTTTGATTGGCACATTATCTGTATGTCCTTCAACCATACATTCAAAGTCAGGTTTGCTATTGATTACTTTTGCCACTTTTGCTAAAACACCTTTTGCTTTGTCGCTTACTTCATAACTTCCTGATTTGAAAAGTAAGTTATCAGCAATAGAAATCATAACAACTCCTTTTTCAACATTAATGTTGATGTCTGGATCGTCAATTCCAACTTCACGCTTTAAACTTGTAACCAATGCTAATGTTACACTGTCTTTTTTAGTTAAAGCATCTTGTAAACGATTGATTTTTAAATCTTTTTCTTTTAAACTCTCTAACGATTTTTCTAAGTTTTCAGCACCTTTAGCTGTCAAAGTCGTTAAATTCCCCATGTTGTTGATTAAATCAGTATTGTTCTTTTTCAAGAAGTCTACTTGATTGGCTAAAGCATCTTTTTCAGTCAAACATGTATTCAATTTAACCGTAGTTGTGTTTAATAAATCTTGAATTTCTTTGTTTTTTGCTTCTAAATCTGCAATTTTCTTTTTAGTACCACAAGACGTTAACGTCATTGCAGCTAAAGTCATGATCAACAATACTTTTTTCATACGAATAAAAATTTTTTACAAAATTAATGTGAAATTGTTAAAATATAGTTTTTTTGAACTTAAACTATTGTTAAAAGATAGCTTCAAAAACCTTACCATTCTTAATAAAATAACGGTAAACAATACTTTTTATTTTAAAGTAATTGGATCGTTGATGTGTAGTTCTTTTTTTATAAAATTGATAGCCAATACTATAAAATGCAAAATGCGCTTTAATAACTGCAAAAAAATGCGAAAACTTACCTTTAACTAGAAATTGAATACCTGCTAAACCATCTAAACACAAACGTATGAATAGAATAGGGAAGAGTTGGTTTTTAGGCAAGTTTTTCACCAACATCAATAATGAATTTCTAAAATTTAAAAAGGTTTTCTTTGGATTTGATTGCTGTAATGTGGCACCACCAACATGATAAACGGTTGATTTGTAAGTGAATTTGGTTTGGAAACCCAAGTTAAAAGCGCGCCAACATAAATCAACTTCTTCTTGATGTGCGAAAAAATCGGGGTCGAAGCCGTTTAATTTTCTAAAAACTTCTTTTCTAATGAAAAAACAAGCACCAGAAGCCCAAAAAATCGGAATTTCGTCGTTGTATTGGTTTTTATCTTCTTCTATTGTTTCAAAAATTCTTCCTCTGCAAAAAGGATAACCAAATTTATCAATAAATCCGCCAGCTGCACCAGCATATTCAAAATGTGTTTTCTTTTTGAAATCTAAAATTTTTGGTTGAATAATAGCTGTTTCCGATTCATTTTCAAACATTTCAATTATGGGAACTAACCAATTTTCAGTCACTTCAATATCCGAATTTACCAAAGCGTAATAAGGTTCTTCCACTAATTGTAAAGCTTCATTATACCCTTTAGCAAATCCAAAGTTTCCTGAATTTTGAATAATCTTAACCGAAGGAAATCGCGTTTGAATCACTTCAATAGAAGCATCTGTAGAAGCATTATCCGCAACATAAATCGTAGCTTCCTCAGAAAACGCAACAACAGAAGGCAAAAACTGCTCTAATAATTTTGCTCCATTCCAATTTAATATGACAACCGCTATTTTTTTCAAGGCTTATTTTTGTTTCAAAAAGTCTTAGAAATTGAATAAACATTCAAAAAATAAAATTAGTAAGAAAGGATATGTTTTTACTAAATTGAATTTTGTTTTGAAGTTTACAATTATAAAAATGATTATTGGGAAAGTCATTATTAGTTTAACTATGTTTGTACCTGGCCAATTCATTATTCCAAAAAGTAAGCCTAAAAAAGAAAATAATCCTAAAGAACTATAGTTGATTTTTTCTAAAACTCTTATTTTTAAAAGAATACCACTAATTCCAATAAAAAAAGTAGTTAAGACAAATATTGTTAAACCAATTGTTATTATAGGACTTCCAAAAAAGGTTGATAAAACTCCAAGAAATAAAAGTGTTGAAAAAATTATACTAATAGTTTTTTTTGTTCTAATACTGTAGAGTAAAACTACTAAGATAACCAATAAAAATATTTTTCGTTCAATCATGTTTATTCTTGTTAAATTGAATTCATTTTTAAAAGTCTAATTTCTATTTTCTAACTTCTAAATTCTGGTGCTTCCCTCAAAAACACATATTGCTCATTCTCAAAATCCATTTGGCAAAAATAGTGGTTTAATCCATTGGTTACCATTAAAAATTGGGCATTTAATTGTAAATTATAACGTGCAATTTGATCAAATGTTTGTTGTGAAATAGCAACTTCTGGAGCTTTACATTCAATTAGCAAGAAAATTTCACCATTAGGTTGAAAAACCACAATATCATAACGCTTGTTTAAACCATTGACTTTAACCAGTTTCTCAACATTAATTAATGATTTTGGATATTTTTTTTCCAATAACAAATACTGAACTACATGTTGGCGCACCCATTCCTCTGGAGTGAGCACCACAAATTTTTTTCGTATTTCATCAAAAATAGCCACTTTATTTTCACTATTTTTGAACCGAAAGGAATAGTTCGGAAAATTCAGTTTTATCAATGTTTGTAGTTTATTGTTTATAGTTAATAGTTTATGGCAAAAATAGAAAAATTTAAGGATTTAGAAATTTGAAATAAATCAAGAGAAATTTGTAATGACATTGAAATTTTATTTGAAACTACAAATTTAGGTAAAAGATATTCAATGAAAGATCAAATGGACAGAAGTTCAGGTTCAATTATGGATAATATTGCAGAAGGTTTTGAAAGAAATGGAAATAGGGAATTTATAAATTTTTTAAGTTACTCTAAAGGTTCATGTGGAGAATTGAAATCTCAATTATATAGATCGTTAGATAAAAAACTTATTTCTCAAGAACAATTTGATGTTACAGCAGTAAAAATTGAATTAGTAAAAAATAAAATTGGTGCCTTTATAAAATATCTAAATTCAACAGAAATTAAAGGTTTGAAGTTTAACAATAAACAATAAACCACTAACAACAAACCATCAACCACAAACAATAAACAATAAACAATAAACAATAAACAACAAACAAAAAACCACAAACCATTAACACAAAATGGACGAAGTAATCAAAATAACCAAAGATATCCAATCAGGAAACATCAAGCCTATTTATTTTTTAATGGGTGAAGAACCTTATTACATTGATAAATTGACTGATTTTATTGCGGATACGGTATTAACTGAAGATGAAAAAGGATTCAATCAAGTGGTTCTGTATGGAAAAGATACGAGCATTGAAGATATTTTATCCAATGCCAAGCGTTATCCGATGATGGCTGATCGTCAAGTGGTGATTGTGAAAGAAGCACAAGAATTAGTTCGTACGATTGATAAAATTGAAGCTTACGTTAAAAATCCGCAGCCTACAACGGTTTTGGTTTTTGCTTATAAATACAAGACTTTAGACAAACGTAAAGCATTACCAAAAGAAATTGCTAAAACCGGAGTGCTTTTCGAAAGTAAAAAGTTATACGACAATCAAGTTCCTGATTGGATTAAACGTGTTTTATCAGGAAAAGGGTATAATATTGAACCCAAAGCTGCCATAATGTTGGTCGAGTTTTTAGGAACTGACTTGTCTAAAATCAACAACGAATTAGAAAAGCTAAAAATTATTCTTCCCAAAGGACATACGATTACGGCAAAAGACATCGAGGAAAACATTGGAATAAGTAAAGATTACAACATTTTTGAACTCCGAAATGCCATTGGAAAAGGCGAACAATTGAAAGCGTATCAAATTATCGAATATTTTGCTCAAAACCCGAAAGACAATCCTTTTGTATTGGTTGTGGGACAAATCTTTTCCTATTTTACTCAACTCTTGCAATATCACGGTTTAAAAGATAAATCGAAAGCTAATGTGGCTAGTGTTTTACGAGTGAATCCGTATTTTGTTTCTGATTATGATGTAGCTGCAAAACGTTATCCAATGAAAAAAGTAAGTAGTATTATTTCAAAACTTAGAGAATTGGATGTAAAAGGAAAAGGAGTAGAAGCAAGTTCTATTTCAACACATGATTTGATGAAAGAAATGTTAGTTCACATTTTCAACTAATCTGTTGAATTATCTTTTTCTTCTGAATTTTCACTTTTAAGTTCGTGAGAACGTTTTTGGTATTTGCCTTCCAAATCATCTCTAACGGATTTATCCCACATTTTCACACCAGTAAAATAGGAAGAACGTCCAATTAAATGCGCACCAACAGGCGCTGTTAGCAAGATGAAAAATATAATTGCAACTACTCTAGTACTGATGGAAACATCATTATAATAAATGGCCGCTCCAATTAAAAGCAAACCAATTCCTAAAGTTGCTGCTTTTGTTGTTACCGAAATTCGTAAATATAAATCAGGCATTCGTACCAAACCAACGGCAGCTAACAAGGCAAACAAAGCACCTAAAGTGGCTAATATAGCAATAATTGTATCAGTCATTTTGTTCTCTTTTTTCTAAATAATACGAAAAGGCAACCGTTCCCAAAAAGGCAATTAATGCCAAAATCATAGCAATATCTAAAAACGTAGGTTGGTTAGAAATAATACTATAAACGGCAATAATTCCTATACCAATGGTAATTAGTAAATCCAATGCCACTACGCGGTCAGAAAGCGTTGGTCCTTTTAGAAAACGAACAAAAACCAACACTACGGAAAGCGCCAGAATGGGTAAAATTATATAATATAAATAATCGTGTAAATTCATTTTTCTCTTTTTATCGCATAATTTCTAATAATCGTCGTTCAAAACCGTTTTTTATGTCTTTGATAAATTCTTCTTTATCATTGATATACATGGCGTGAACGTATAGTACTTTTTTGTCATTGGAAACATCTAAACTCAATGTTCCTGGCGTGAGCGAAATAATATTGGCCAATAAAGTAATTTCCAAATCCGTTTCCACATCTAATGGAACACAAACAATTCCCGGTTTCATGTAAAATGTGGGCGTAATCACATCATACGCAACTTGAATATTGGCTTTTATCAATTCGTACAAAAAGTAAAACACAAACGAAATAATATTAGGAATTACTCTAAAATATTTTCTGTTGAGTTGTGAAGTACTAATAATCCACATGATTAAAAAACTCAATGCAAAACCAAATAAAAAGTTCACAACACTTAAGGCGCCAGTCAAGGCTACCCAAATGAGTGATAGCATGATGTTCATTAAAAATTGTTTTCTCATTTTATTTAGTTTTTAAAACCGCGTCCAAATACAATTGAGGCGTTGTTAGTTCAGTAGCAATTCTACTGGATAAATTCTGAATATGTTCGGCACCAAAACCAATGTAAATCGATACAAATGCCAATAAAGCAATAGCAAAGACCAATGAAAATTGTTCTTTTTTCTTCATGGAATGAAAGCTTTTAAAATTTGCTTTGAACGAAATAGGTTCGCTTTCTTTCCAAAATACTTCCGACCATAGTTTGGCAATAACTAATAAAGTTACGAAACTTCCGAATATAATGAAAGCTATTAATAGGTAATTTTCAGTGGTTAAACCAGCGGTAATCAATGAAATTTTGGGCCAAAATCCAGATAAAGGCGGAATTCCAACTAAAGAAAATAATGGAATTAATAAAAGTAGTGATAATTTAGGATTACTTTGGTATAAACCTCCTAATTGTCGCATACTGTACGAACCTTTTAAACGGTAAATGAAACCACCAACTAAAAACAAATTCGCCTTAACTACAATATCGTGAATCATATAAAATACAGTTCCAGTGAATGCAACCGTAGTATTCATAGCTAATCCCGCAATCATAAATCCGATGTGGCAAATGATTAAATAGGAAAATAACTTTTGAATATTGTTTTGTATTAAAGCGCCCAAAGCACCAGAAAGTATCGTTAATACCGCAACAAGAATTAATAAATTATCTAAAAACTCACTTCTTTCAAACAATAAAGTAAACACACGAATCATTGCATAAACACCCACTTTTGTCAATAAACCTCCAAAAATAGCCGAAACAGCCGCTGGTGGCGTATGATAAGAAGCTGGCAACCAAAAATACAAAGGAAAAACAGCCGATTTAATTCCAAAACCAATAAAAAATATCAAAGCGGCAATATCTACTAACGATTGATTTTCAACTAGCGCGATTTTCAAGCGTAAATCGGCCATATTTAAAGTTCCTGTTAACCCATATAAAACCGCAATAGCAGTAAGAAAAATTACGGATGCTAAAATATTCAATGTAAAATACTTAACTGCGCCTTCAATTTGGGGTTTTTCACCGCCAATGGTTAGCAATACAAACGAACTAATGATAATTACCTCAAACCAAACGTATAAATTGAAAATATCGCCAGTAATGAAAGCGCCCGTTAATCCCATTAGCAACAAATGGAAAATAGGGAAGTAGCCAAATTTTGCTCGCTCACTAATAATACTTGTTGACGAATAAATAGCAATAGCCACACCAAGAATATTGGTTAATAAAACTAAAGTAGCCGAAAGTGTATCCGCAACCATAGTAATTCCAAAAGGAGCTTTCCAATTACCAGATTGCATCGTAATTATACCGTTGTACCAAACTTCCCTAAATAGCAAGATGGATAAAAACAAGGCAATGATACTTCCAGCAACACTAATTACGCGTTGAATTCGTGTATCGCGCCAAAAAAACAAAGCTACAATAGCCACAAAAAAGTGAAATAATAGCGGATATAATAATATTGAGTTTATCATGCGTATTCGTCGGTTGTGTTCATTTGATCTAAATCATCGGTTTTAGCCACTTTATAAGCTCTTTTTATCAAAATAATGGCAAATGCTTGTAAACCAAAACTAATAACAATAGCTGTTAATATCAAAGCTTGTGGCACGGGATCAGCAAAACCATCAAGAAAAACTTTACTGTCTTCAGGAATAATTGGTGGTTTGTCTTTGGTAATTCTTCCCAATAGAAAAATTAAAAGATTGGCGCCATTTCCTAATAAAATAATACCAATAATTAATTTCACTAAACTTCGTCTGAGCATCATATAAATACCAGAAGCATAAAGAATTCCAATTAAAAAGGCTAATAATATTTCCATAGTTAAGCTGATTCTGAAATAGTGAAAATAATGGTTAATGTAACTCCAATTACTACCAAAAAAACGCCGGTATCAAAAAACAATGCGGAACCCACCATTCCAATTACAGGTAAAGGTTCATCAAACCAAATTCCTGTCATAAAGGGTAAATCAGCGAATACCATTGGGGCTAAACCACTAACAAAAGCAATAGCTAAACCAAAAGGCATTAAAAATCCAGGATGAATGCGAAGTAAGTTTTTGGTATTTTCTAAACCATTGGCAAACGCATGCAAAACAAACGCAATTGAAGCCACTAATCCGCCCACAAATCCGCCGCCGGGCAAATAATGACCTCGCAATAAAATAAATACTGAAAAAAGAAGCAAAACTGGTAATAAGTAACCCGATGCCGTTTTTAATATTAAGGTTTTCATTTCTTTAGTTGTTTCTAATTCTTAATTTTAATAATCCAAATACACCAATGGCAGCAATGACTAAAACGGTGATTTCTACTAAGGTATCAATTCCTCTAAAATCTACCAAAACTACATTAACCACATTTTTACCTTTGGCTAATAAATAGGCATTTTCCGCATAAAATTTCCCTGTTTCATTTTGCATAGGTTCTTGAATTACTTCCAAAGCCAAAATAGTAATCAAAGCACCGAAAAATAACGCTACAATGCCATCGCGAATTCGTATTTTATTATTGGATAGCTTTAAATATTTAGGTAAACGATATAAAACCAAAACAAATAAGATTACGGTTAACGTATCGATTGTAAATTGGGTCATGGCTAAATCCGGTGCGCTGTAAAAAACAAACAACAAACATATGGCATAACCCACAACACCAAGAGAAGCAACTGCAGTTAGTCTCGAAGATGTAAAAACAGTAAATAAAATAGCAACTAACATTACGGACAGAATGCCAATTTCATAATTAGTAACGCTTAGTATTGTTGAAAAATCCCAAAGAAATTTTGCGTTGAAAAATAAGTTGTAACCTATTAAAAATGAAATTACTAGAATAATGGTTAAAACATAATTCCGTAAAAATCCATTTTGAAAAAAGTTGGTCCATAACGAACTCACTTTGGTTGATAAAACACCTGTTTTTTCAAAAATTCCTAGAGGAGAAATAGTGTGAAATTTTGAGATAAATTTGGTCCAATCGTTATTTGGTTTTAAGAAATAAAACAATAGAAGACCACTAATAATAGTTACTAAACTCAATAATAAAACCAAGTTGAATCCGTGCCAAAGTTTGAGTTGTACTAAATTTGCACTAATAAAAGTTTGCTGTAAAGCAGGAGTAACCAATGCATTTAATAATTTCGGGAAAATCCCAAAAAGCAATCCTAAAACAGCCAAAAACAATGGCGGAAACCACAACAACGGACTTGGTAAATGTATTTTCTCAAATTTTTCGGGTAATTTTCCAATGAAAGGTTTAATTCCCACCAAATAGCCTGCGTAAGCCAATAAAACATTGGTAATAACAGCTACAACAATCAATAAAACGGGTTGAAAACTCTGTAATCCCGCTTCATAAATCAAATCTTTTCCAATAAAACCCGAAAAAGGCGGAATTCCTGCATTGGAAAAAGCAGCTAAAAATCCAGCTATAGCAACAGGTAAAAGCACTTTTCTTAATCCAGCTAATTGGGTTACATCACGAGTTTTTGCTTCATGATCAATAGTTCCAGTTACTAGGAATAAAGTGGCTTTGTAAAGTGCATGAACTACTATAAATGTTAATGCTGCGGTTAAGGCTAATTCGGTTCCAATACCAATTAAAAACACTAAAATTCCCAGTGCTGCAATGGTTGAATAGGCTAAAATTCCTTTTAAATCCGTTCGAAAAAGCGTGTGAAATGCGGCATAAATCATAGTTATCCCACCAATAGTAATTAATATAAGTTGCCAGTATTCATGCTGACCCAAGACTGGTGAAAAGCGAAGCAATAAATAAATTCCTGCTTTTACCATTGTTGCTGAGTGCAAATACGTGGAAACTGGAGTAGGAGCTTCCATAGCGCCAGGCAACCAAAAATGAAAAGGAAACTGCGCCGATTTAGTAAATGCTGCTCCAAAAATGAACAACAACAATATGGAATATAAAGGATGTTGAGTAAAATCTATCGAACCATTTAAAATTTCTTGAAAAGAATAGGTGTCAGCAATTGTACCAAAAGTTAATGCTCCAGCCAATAAAAACAAACCGCCTAAACCTGTTACAGTCAACGCTCGTAAGGCTGATTTTCTTGATGTTGCACTACTATTTTTAAATCCGATTAAGAAAAACGAACTAATACTCGTTAATTCCCAAAAAACAAACAAACTGATTAAGTTATCTGAAAGTACTAATCCTAGCATGGCTGCCATGAAAACACTCAAATAACCATAAAATCGGTCTAAATGGTCGTTTCCTTTTAAATAATTGGAAGTATAAGCAAATACTAAAGTTCCTATTCCAGTAATTAACAAGGCAAACAATAAGGAAAGTCCGTCTAGTCTGAAAGTCAATTGAATACCTAAACTTGGCACCCAATTGTAGCTTTCGGTTAACGTATTTCCATTGGTAATTTGGGGTAATTTACTTAAGAAATAGACAAAACCAGCTAAAGGCAAAAAAGTGAGTCCAAAAGCAGCATTTTTCTTAATATAATTCCCAAAAAAAAGTAAGGATATGGCGGTAATAAAACAAAGTACTACTATAGCAAGCATGAATTATTTAGTAAGATTAAACCTCAAATATACGAATTTTAAAGGGTTTTGAAGCTAATTGTGGAAAATCATAGCATAAATTTAACAGTTCGTTTTTAAGGAAATTGTTTGGGAATTGTTGATTAGCATTTATCAAACTATATAATTTTACTATATTTGCTCTCCTCAAATTTTAAATGACTTCACTATGGGAATGAATAAAAATACAGTTTTGGCTTGGGCTACATTTATTATGATAGTAATGGGAATCCTGATTATTGGTTTGGGCATTTATCGTTATGATGATGTTGCGGGTTGGGGATTTGGAGCTGTTGGCGTTGGTTTCTTTGCTATCGCTTGGGTTTTTAATGCATTGAAAGGCAGAGTATAGTTTTTTTATACCAAAAAAAATTCCCGAATTATGGAGTAATTCGGGAATTTTTGTTTTTATAGAAATGTTAATCCAATTCTTTTATTTAATCCGATTTCAAAAATTCTAATTAACGTGGAAAGCTGAATATTTCCTTTACCGTTTTCAAGTTTTGAAATATAGCTTTTTTTAGTTCCCGTTTTTTCTGCTAACTGTTCTTGTGTCATTTTTGCTTCTTTACGAGCTTGCTTTAACATTTCGCTGATAATAAACATTTGAGAACTTTCTTCG
Organism: Flavobacterium sp.; assembly: GCA_018401995.1. Lineage (GTDB taxonomy): Bacteria > Bacteroidota > Bacteroidia > Flavobacteriales > Flavobacteriaceae > Flavobacterium. Next base: position 98,536 of record JAGYJR010000003.1, read on the forward strand.
TATTTATTTCTGCTTTCTGTTCCAATTAAGCCATGTTCAGCATTGATTAACTCATCAAATGATTTTATGTTTTCGTACTTTTTCATCTTATTTAATCTTTTGTTCAAAATATTCGTGCATCAAACGTAATGCCTTTTCCAATTCTCCCTTTGGTGTCTTTTGTGTTTTCTTTTGAAAACCGTTAAATAAAATCACCAATTTACCTTCATCAAAACAGCAAAATATTCTGTAAATATTTGACTTATATTCTATTCGTATTTCATAAAGTCCATCCGTTTCAGTTAAATGTTTTAGAAACTTTTCAGGAACTCTATCCACTTGTTTTATTAATTCTAAAACGTACTGAATCTTCGTTTTTACTTTATCATCTTGATTTTGATAGAATTCTATAAAGTGGTTATTATGAAATATAATTTTCCGATTCATTTCGCAAAGTTATCTTAAAAGTTAACATTTTCCAAATTTATTTTATAATAATTGAGTAAAAAACTCACCGAATTGCACGAAAACTTTTATATGTCAACTAAAAAATTGTTTTTAGTTCAAGTTGAATTTATAAACCTTTTTTTGTTATTTTTGAAGAAATCAAAACTTGTAAAACTTTCTCCAATCTTGCTAATATTGTAGGCGAGTAGTTAGGAAGTTTCGCTTATAAACAAGTTAGCTGACATATTCATGAACGAAAACGACAAAAAAATATTAACTAATCATATTGCTGGACAAACAGTTGTTCATAGTAATCCTTTTGATGTTTTAAAAACACCAAAAAATGATGAATTAGTTAATAAAGACTTTTTAAAAAAATTTGTAATTCCAATTTATATGAATCTTTTGGGATTGTCTCAATATGAAGATAATTTAAAAATTGAAACGAAAAAAATAATACAAGAATTAAATACGGAACATATTTCTATAATGTTTGGAGATTTTAATTGGCGAACTAGAAGTACTGGTGCTTTTTTTTCAGCATTGAAAGATTTTAAAGAATTCCAAGACATAATTGGAAATTTACTACTAAAAAGTGAAGTTTGTTATGCTGGTGAAATTTACTGTCTTGCCTTAGCAGAATTTAACACTTCAAAATCAGTTGATTATTTGAATAAGTATTTAGATTATTATTTAACTAGAAGCGATTTATGGTTTGACCAAAACAACGCAATTGGTGCTTTAGCTTACTTAGACAAGGTTAATAATACTAATGAATTAGAAAAACACAAAGCTAATTGGTTCAATTTTACAAAAAACAAACCAAATTGGGAATTAAAAGAAAGTATTGAATTTTTTGAAAAAAATCTGAATTGTTTAAAAGAAATAAAAAAATACGTCAGCTAATAGCGGTTTCTACCGCTTAGTACACCAATCCTTTCATGTACCAACTATAAATAATTTCCACACCAAAAAAAACTCCCGAATTACTACTAATTCGGGAATTTTTGTTTTTATGATTTTTTGTCTAAACCTCTTTTCTTTAATAAAGGTTCGATAGAAGGTTCGCTGCCTCGGAATCTTTTGTATAAAACCATTGGATCTTCCGTTCCGCCTTTTGATAAAATATTGCTTCGGAACGATTTCGCTTTTTCCTGACTAAATAAATCGGTTTTCTTGAATTGGTCAAAAGCATCCGTATCTAAAACGCCCGACCAAATATAACTGTAATAACCCGCCGAATAACCACCAGAAAATACATGGCTAAAATGCGTACTGCTATGTCTTGGCGTAATTGCACTAGTTAATCCGTATTTTTTCATTGAGTTTTCCTCATAATCAGTTGCTTTTCCGCTAATTGGCGCAGTAATAGAATGGTAATCCATGTCTAACAAGGAAGAAGCTAAATATTCGGTAGTAGCAAATCCTTGTCCGAATGTGGCGGCTCTCTCTAATTTTTCAATCAATTCATCTGGAATTACAGCTCCAGTTTTGTAGTGTTTGGCATACATTTTTAAAACTACTGGATCTGCTGCCCAATTTTCCATGACTTGCGAAGGTAACTCAACAAAATCTCTTGAAACAGAAGTTCCGGCTAAGCTTTTGTATTTCACATCAGATAATAATCCGTGTAAAGCGTGTCCAAATTCATGAAAGAACGTAGTTACTTCATCAAAAGTCAATAAAGCTGGAGTAGTGCTAGTAGGTTTTGTAAAATTACAAACAATTGAAATTACTGGTGCTACACGTTTTCCATCTTTCATCGTTTGCGGACGGTACGATGTCATCCAAGCGCCACCTCTTTTAGAACTTCTTGGATGCATATCCATAAATAAAACGCCCAAATGTGTGCCATCAGCTTCCATAACTTCCCATGAAGTCACATCAGGATGATACACAGGAACATTGGTAATTTGTTTGAATTTTAATCCCCAAAGTTTATTGGTTACCATGAAAATTCCTTCTCTAACACCTTCAATACTGAAATAAGGCGCTAATTCTTGTTCGTCTAAATCAAATTTAGCTTTTCTGATTTTTTCACTATAAAAACTATAATCCCAAGGTTGTACATCGCCAGAAATACCATCTTTGTTCATCATGGTTTTGATTTCTGCAATTTCTTCATTGGCTTTAGCAATTGATGGTTTCCATAAATCTTCCAAAAATGATGTTACTTTTTCAGGAGATTTAGCCATTGTTTCTTCCAATGCATAATGTGCAAAAGTTTCATAACCTAAAATTTGTGCTTTTTCCAAACGAAGATTGGCCAATTTAATAGCGTTTTCATTGTTATCATTGGCGCCACCATTGTTTCCTCGGTTTTTGTAGGCTTTGTACATTTTTTCTCTTAATGCACGATTAGCACTATATTGCAAGAAAGGCATCACACTTGAATTGTGAATAGTAAATAACCATTTTCCTTCATAACCTTTACTTTTTGCCGTTTCTGCAGCGGCTTGAACAATTGATTCCGGTAAACCTACCAAATCGTCTTTTTTGTCGATTAGCATTTCAAAACCATTGGTATCAACTAAAATATTCTGTCCAAAATTCACTGATAATAAAGACAATTCGGCATTAATTTGACGTAATCTGTTTTTGGCATTTTCGTCTAATTTTGCGCCATTTCTTGCGAATCTTTTATAAGCGTTTTCTAGTAATTTCGCTTCTTCGGTTCCCAAATTTAATTGGTTTTTACTTTGCCAAAGACTGTTTACTTTTTGGAATAACTTTTCGTTTAAGTTGATGTTATCGCTATGAGCCGCCATTAAAGGAGAAACTTCTTGAGCGATTTTTTGAATATCAGCATTTGTATTTGCCGAGCTCAAATTAAAGAAAACAGTAGATACTTCACTCAATAATTTCCCTGAATTTTCCATTGCTACAATGGTGTTTTCGAAGGTAGCTTTTTGAGCGTTATTTGCAATAGCATCAATTTCTTTTTCTTGTTGTTTGATTCCTTCCAAAAACGCGGGTTTGAAATGTTCCACTTTTATTTTATCAAATGCAGGAACATTGTACGACGTATTGTACTTTTCAAAAAATGGATTTTGATTCGCTTGCTTTTTTTGAGCAATTGTAGTGCTGGTAATCATAGTCATACTAGCAAATGTTAAGATTAATAGGTTTTTTCTGTTCATTGTATTTTTGGTAAATGATTGAATCGTAAGCGTAAAAATACTAAGTTTTTTACTAACTTCTTTTTATTTCAAAAGTGTTAACTAATATTTATGAGTTTGTAGTTTTTCAATTTAAAATCTTTTCAATCCTAAAGGAATAGCAGTATATTTGTAACCGAAAATTAAATTAAACAAAATTATGTCAGACGATAAGAAGGTTATATTTTCTATGTCGCGAGTAAACAAAATTTACTCAAGTACAAACAAACAAGTTTTGAAAGATATTTATTTGAGTTTCTTCTACGGAGCAAAAATTGGTATTTTGGGTCTTAACGGATCAGGAAAGTCATCACTTTTAAAGATTATTGCAGGATTAGATAAGAATTTCCAAGGCGATTTGGTTTTTGCACCAGGTTACACTGTTGGCTATTTAGAACAAGAACCTCAATTAGATGAAAATAAAACGGTTATTGAAATTGTTCGTGAAGGAGCAGCTGAAATTTACGCCCTTTTAGATGAGTTCAATAAAATTAACGATATGTTCGGCTTACCAGAAGTATATGAAGATGCAGATAAAATGCAGAAACTGATGGACAGACAAGCGGAACTACAAGATAAAATTGACGCTGCTGGTGCTTGGGAAATCGATAACAAACTAGAAGTAGCGATGGATGCACTTCGAACCCCAGATGCGGATACACCAATTAAAGTATTATCAGGTGGAGAAAAGCGTAGAGTAGCTTTATGCCGTTTATTATTACAACAACCTGATGTTTTATTGTTGGATGAGCCAACGAATCACTTGGATGCTGAATCGGTACTTTGGTTAGAGCAACATTTACAACAATATGCAGGAACCGTAATTGCAGTAACACACGATAGATATTTCTTGGATAATGTTGCAGGTTGGATTTTAGAATTAGATAGAGGTCAAGGAATTCCTTGGAAAGGAAATTATTCTTCTTGGTTAGATCAAAAATCAAAACGAATGGAGCAAGAAGAAAAATCAGCTTCTAAGCATAGAAAAACATTAGAACGTGAGTTGGAATGGGTGCGTCAAGGTGCAAAAGGAAGACAAACCAAACAAAAAGCACGTTTACAAAATTATGATAAGCTTTTAAATGAAGATCAAAAAGTATTAGATGAAAAGCTAGAAATATACATTCCAAACGGGCCTCGTTTAGGAACGAATGTAATTGAAGCTAAAAATGTAGCTAAAGCGTACGGAGACAAATTGTTATATGATGATTTGAACTTTGTTTTACCACAAGCGGGAATTGTTGGAATTATTGGTCCTAATGGTGCTGGTAAATCTACTATTTTTAGAATGATAATGGGCGAGGAGCAACCTGATGGAGGAACTTTTTCTATTGGTGATACCGTAAAAATTGCATACGTAGATCAAACGCATTCCAATATTGATTCAAATAAATCGATTTGGGAAAACTTTTGTGACGGACAAGAGTTGATTATGATGGGCGGAAGACAAGTAAATTCTCGAGCTTATTTGTCTCGTTTCAATTTTGGTGGAAGCGAACAAAACAAAAAAGTAGCCACACTTTCTGGTGGTGAAAGAAACCGTTTGCATTTAGCGATGACGTTGAAAGAAGAAGGAAATGTTTTGCTTTTGGATGAGCCAACGAATGATTTAGATATCAACACCTTACGAGCTTTGGAAGAAGGTTTAGAAAACTTTGCTGGTTGTGCTGTAATTATTTCGCACGACAGATGGTTTTTAGATCGAGTTTGTACGCACATTCTAGCTTTTGAAGGCGATTCGCAAGTATATCATTTTGAGGGAAGTTTCTCTGAATATGAAGAAAACAAACGCAAACGCCTTGGAAAAGAAGTAACACCAACACGAATTAAATACAAAAAATTAATTCGTTAAACATTTATATAAAAATCCTGACATTGTCAGGATTTTTTGTTACTTTAGTTTTTTGATTTACAATTAAAAATGAATAGCAATAAAATACTTTTCTTTCTTTTACTTTCGTGCTTATCTTTAACTTGTTTAGCACAGGATGATAAAGCTATTCTAAAGGAAATCAAATCGTTACTTTCGCAATCGGGAAAATCATTTATGGAATTGGAAAATGAAAAATCCATCCAATTGGCCAATCAAGCATTAGACTTAGCGGTTGCGAATAATCAAAATCTCTTTGCTGCAAAAGCGTATAATTTAATAGGTTTGAATTTCGCCGAATTTTCAGATTTGCAAAAATCCATTTCGTATTATAAAAAAGGTTTAACATATGCCAATAAAACCAATAATGATACAATAAAAGGTTGGTTGAATAATAATTTAGCCAATGTTTATTGTTATCATGAAGTGAATTATGAAGAAGGAATTAAGCATTACAAATTAGGAATTCAATATTCACAGAAGTTTAATGATATTTCTGAAATCACTTTCTCCAAGATGAATTTGGTTTCCGCATTGTTTAAAGTAGGCAATTACGCAGAAGGCATTGGGTACTTAAATGAGGTGAAAAATTATGTTGATTCAGAAGGTGATATTGAAGCTAAAATCACCATGAATTTGTTGTACGCCAATTATTATGATGCTCAAAAAAATGATGTAAAAGCAGAAGAATTTTACTTAAAAACAATTGCTTTTTGTGATGCTAACAACGAAGATGGGTATTTGAACACGCATATTTTAAATGCGTATCGCTTTATTTCGGTGTTTTATCATGCTAGAGGTGAATTTGATAAAGCTTACGAATACTTATCTAAACAAGATATTTTAAAAGATAAAATTTATAACGAAGAACGTTCACAATCAATAGCCACTCTAGGAAGTGAAATTGAAAAGCAAGAAGCCAATCGTCAATTTCAAAAGATAAAAGCCGAAAGAGAAATTCAGGAACAAAAATTACAGAACAGTCGAATCATAGTTATATTGTTTGTTGTTATTTTCACAGTGTTATTTTTATTACTGATCACTTTTTATAAAAACAATAAAGAACGTAAACAGACTAATTTAGAGTTAAAAGTAGCTAATGAAGACTTAAAAATAGCTAAAGAAAAAGCCGAAGAAGCTTCCAATTTAAAATCACAATTTATTTCAACTATTAGTCACGAATTACGAACGCCACTTTATGGTGTAATTGGAACAACAGAAATTTTAGAAGAAGAATACAAGGTTTTACGAGAAAGCTCGCATTTAAAAGCCTTGAAGTTTTCTGCTAATTATCTATTGGCGTTGGTAAATGACATTTTGAAAGTATACAAAATTGAGGAAAACAAAGTGGTTTTAGAAAATGTTGTTTTCAATTTGGAAGATAAATTGGTTACAATAAAAGATTCTTTGGAAACGATAGCAAGAAAAAATAACAACCAAATAGAAGTTAAGGTAGACCAACAATTGCCTGAATTTTTATATGGAGATGCCATTCGTTTGTCGCAAATTATTATGAATTTATTGAGCAATTCATTGAAGTTTACGAAAAATGGAAAAGTTTCTGTTACAGCTAATTTGCGAAAAAAGGAAAACAACTTTTATTACATTACCTTTCAAGTGATTGATAATGGTATTGGAATCCCAAAACAATATCAAGAGAAAGTTTTTGAGAAGTTTGTCCAAATTGAAAGGCGAGAAGAAGATTATCAAGGAACTGGATTAGGCTTAACAATAGTTCATAAATTAGTTTCTTTGTTCAACGGAACCATTCAATTAGAAAGTGAAGAGCATGTAGGGACTACTTTTACGGTTGAACTTCCGTTTCAATCAGGAGTAGATAAAACAAAAGATTTTATTACGGAGTACGACGTTGATTTATCAGATGAAACCGAATATCGTATTTTGGTAGTTGAGGACAATAAAATTAATCAAGTGGTAACCAAAAAATTGTTGGAAAATCATCACTTCCAATGTGAATTAGTTGATGACGGTTACCAAGCAATCGAACTGCTACAAACCGAAACATTTGACGCCATTTTAATGGATATCAATATGCCAAAAATAAACGGATTTGAAACTTCGAAAATTATCCGAGAAAAAGGATTTACACTTCCAATTATAGCCGTAACTGCCTTTGAAAAGGAAGAAATTATGGATAAAATAAAAGAGGCTCAAATCAACGATGTTGTGGTTAAACCTTTTGAGCCTGCTAAATTATTTTATATTATTAGGAGTTATATTAATAAGTGATATTCCAATTACCCCATTACCCAATTAATACCAACGCTTTTTATTCTTTTTTGAAGCATCCGATTTTCTTGAATTGGATTTACCCGTTTGTGTCGGATTCTTTTTGTTTCTTAAATCAGGTTTAGCATCTGGATTAGGAGTTTCTTCTTTCCAACCATACGGATGATCGGAAACCACTTTAATCTTCATTCGAATTAATTTCTCAATATCTTGCCAATACGGTTTTTCGTCTTTTCCACAAAATGAAATGGCTAATCCAGAATTTCCTGCTCTTCCTGTTCTTCCAATACGGTGAACATAGGTTTCAGAAATATTGGGAATATCAAAATTAATTACAAACGGAAGTTGCTCAATATCAATACCTCTAGCTGCTATGTCAGTGGCAACTAAAATATCAATTTCTTTATTTTTAAAACCTTCTAAAACGCGCTGACGTGCATTTTGCGATTTGTCTCCGTGAATAGCTTCCGCTTTAATATGTGCTTTTTTAAGTACTTTAACAATATTATCGGCTCCGTGTTTGGTTCTGGTAAAAACCAAAGCGTTACTCAAACTTTCTTGAATAATCAATTGTTTCAACAACAAACGTTTGTCTTCTTTATTTACGAAATACACTTTTTGAGCCACATTTTCAGCAGTACTAGATATAGGTGTAACCGAAATATATTTTGGACGTGTTAAAAACGAATCCGCTAATTCTCTAATTGCCAATGGCATGGTTGCAGAAAAAAGTAAGGTTTGTCTATTATCAGGAGTTAACTTGATGATTTTTTTCACATCGTTGATAAATCCCATGTCTAACATTTGATCGGCTTCGTCTAAAACCAAATGATGCATGTGATTCAAATCAATAAAACCTTGTTTATGTAAATCTAGTAAACGCCCAGGAGTTGCAATCAATACATCAACGCCTTGTTTTAATTCGTTTACTTGTGGTACTTGATTTACGCCACCAAAAATTACCAAGCTTTTTACGCCCGTATATTTTCCATACGTTTTAAAACTTTCGTCAATTTGAATTGCTAATTCACGAGTAGGAGTAACTACTAATGTGCGAATGTGTTTTGTTTTTTTTGGAGAACCCACAATTCGGTGGATTAAATTTAGAATGGGAATAGCAAATGCACCTGTTTTTCCAGTTCCGGTTTGTGCGCAAGCTACTAAATCTTGTCCAGCTAGAATTTCTGGAATGGCTTGTTCTTGAATAGGAGTTGGATTCGTATAACCTTCTTCTGTAAGGGCTTGTTGTATATGGTTAATTAATTGAAGTTCTTTAAATGTCATAAGTTGTAATTTATTCAGAAATAATTTTCTGCGACAAAGTTACGACATTTTACTCTTCATAAAGTCAGTAATCAAATAAGCGACTAATTTTCCCGTTAAATGGTTGTTGTTGGTTTGGTCTAAATCGGGAGCTCCTTCGCAAATATGTAAGTAAGACGCATTTTTATTTTTACCAAAGAAATGAATGTATTCTCGAGCTTGTTGTACGCTAAAACCACTCAATGTCATGGCGCTAGAATAAATTCCGGGAATAGCATCTAAATCCAATTCTATTCCAAAACAATCATTTTTAATAAAGTCTAAGGCTACTGAAAGTTGGTTAGCGTAACTCTTTTCTTTCCTCACTTCAATTTCTTCGTAAGTAGTATATTGCACGCGTTCACTGACAGATTTAATGTTTTGTAAAACGCCTTTCGAAATAAAACTTTCGTGCATCCCAAAGATGAAGTATTTTTTCAAGAAACCATCTTCAAAAGCGTAACTGAATCCGTTTCCCGAATGTCTTCCTTCCAAAACTCGAAAATCGGTATGAGCATCAAAGTTTACAGCGTTTACGGGTTTTCCTTTTGCAAGTGCTAAACCTTTGATATTTCCGTAAGCGTTGTTATGACCACCACCAATAATAATTGGAATTTTTCCAGCTTTTACAATTTCGTGGATAATGTGAGAAACTTCTTTGTCTATTTTTTCTACCAATGCAAACAGTTCTTTTCTGTCGTCTTTATTGGTAACGGTTAATTGTGCGGCACGCTTCATTTCTGCTGTAACATCCAAACTGCCCAAAATCAAAAGAGTATTGCCTTTACAAAATTTATTGTGTTGGATGTTTACTAAGCTTTTTAACGCACTTTCATAAGCAGAAGCGGTTCCAGTTCTTCCTAAATTTGCTTTTACACCAATGTCTTCTGGAATTCCAAATAAAACAAATTGTGCTTCACAATTTTTCATGAAATCCAACGGATTTTCGTTGTTAGGAATCGTATAAACCTTCTCTCCAAATTTTACTTCACCACTGCGGTGTTGCGTTATTCTTGCTAATTCATTAATAGAAAGCAGCTTAATATTGTCCATTATAAATCCAATTGTATTTTCAAAAATACTATTTTTTTAAATTAATTAGCATAATAAATTGATAAATACAGATAAAATAGTAAATTTGTTCTTACTAATTAAGAAAACCTCAAAAAACAAATGGAAAACAAACAAAACAATTCTAGTCTAAAAGCTGCTGTTGTAATTTTAGCACTACTATTACTTGGAAGTATAGGTTACATTTTTAAAATGACTTCAGATAACACAAAACAAGTTACTGAACTAACTACAGAAAAAGACCAATTAGCTAACGATTTAAAAGCAAGAATTGCTGAATTAGACATGGCAATTAGTGAAAAAACTGCTTTACAAGGTGATTTTGAAGCACAAAAAGAAGAAATGACTCGTTTATTGGCTGAACTTGAAAAGTCGAAAGGAGATATTGCATCTTTAAAGCGTTATGAAGCTTCATATTTTAAATTAAAACGTGAAATGGACAATCTAATGGCTGAAAATCAATTGCTAAAAGAGCAAAATGTTTCTTTAACCTCAAGTTTAGATAGTACTAACGTTGTTTTAGAAGACACCAAGCGTTATGCAGATACGTTACTAACTCAAAACGACAACCTAACTAAAACGGTTGAAAAAGGTTCTACATTAGCAGTTTTAAATTTAAATGTTTTAGCTGTTAAAGAAAGAAGTTCAGGGAAACAAATTGAAACAGACAAAGCAAGCAGAGCAGATAAATTGAAAGTTAGTTTCCTTATTGCTGAAAATCAAATTGCAAAATCAGGTGATAGAAATTATTATGTGCAAATTATTGACAGTAAAAATAACATTTTAGGAGACAAAGAAACAATCAGTATTAAAGAGGATTTAACTTTGACTTACACTTTTATCACTAAAGTAAAATACGAAAACAAAACGGTACAAGTTAACGAAGAAGTTGCAGGAAAAGACTTTGCAGCTGGAACGTATTTTGTTAATGTGTTTAACCAAAAAGGGGAAATGGTTTCTAAAACTAGTTTCAGTTTGAGATAATCGTTTTTTCAAATCTATAAAAAAAGCAATGAGTGTTTAATTCATTGCTTTTTTGTTTTTTATGTTCCTAACTCAATATATAAATCCCTATTCAATCATCACTTTTTCAATTAAATTTTTATAATTTAGTGAGTGTTTTTTCTTATAAAATTTATTTCCATTTTTTAGAATCATTTCAATTATGAAAAATATAATATATACTCTAATATTTGCGCTTTTTTACAGCATTTTTTCCTCAGCTCAAACTGTTGTTGATATGTCTAATAGTCACAATATTAATTGGGAAAGGAAAAATGGACAATTTTATTTAAAAGATGTAAACAACTATATTTTACCATATCTAGGTTCTTGGAAATATGTAGATGGTAATAAGGAATTTAGAATCACTTTAACAAAAGTTACAAAGCATCATATAACTATACCTGATTATCAGATTAATTATTATTGTGATGGTTTACTTATCCAATACCAAAAATTTGAAAATGGTATATTGGTATATAATTCACCCACTTTGTCTTTTCCTACTGGTATAATAAAGGAGTTTGGTAAACTCAATATGTCATTCAAAGATTATGAAAGAAATGGAGAAATTTTTCCAGTTGATTTACTTTTAACACCAATAAATTCAATTGGAAGTGTACGACAATACAAACTAAGATTTAGACTAGATAAGTTTGAACAAAGAAATACTTATTTTCAGCAACACCCAAGCGAACCTTATTTTAGTGTTCCTAACGATATTGATATGGTAAAATTATTGTAATCATCTAAAAATAGCAACAGGTTGTAATTGCTAGTTGTCAATATTTTTTAAAATAAAAGACTATCTAAAAAGGAATTAATTCAAGTTAATTCGTTTTTTTTATACCATAAGTTTCCCTTCAATCATTACTTTTTCAATTAAATTTTTATAATTTAGTGAATGTTTTTTTCTTATAAAATTTTTATCCTTTTTGAATCATTATAATTATGAAGATTATAAACCTAGTTTTTACTTTTAATCACCACATTTTCTCATACCAAACTCCTGTATTAGATTTTATTTACCAACGATTTTGGAGAGATTGAAAATGCATATTATAAAGATATTGAAAACTTTATAATCAATTTGAAGGTACATTAGTATATTCTGATTCTTAAAATAACCATAAGATTTAAATTTATTAAGAAGAAATGTTTAATTATCAGTCAAATGTTAACTGTTATCATGATGTATTAGTTGGTGAAATTCAGTTTTTAGAAAATAATGTTGAAAAAATAAATTCATTAAATAACTTAAATACAAACTTTAATAGTATTTATTTTTGAGTATAGTTTGTTTAGTTATGGTAAAACCAAGTTGAATATTACATATCCTTGTATTGGTTGTTTAAGTCAATGGAGAATTTTAATGCTATAATGAGTCTTCAAATAATGATATTTGTCTCGAAGCACTTTTCAATGAGACGTTTGACACTATTAAGTGATGAAAAATTAGATGTACAATATTATTATCTAATTCAGCATCTATGTTTACAAAATGTTACACCCTCAAACATCAGTTATTATTCTATTACAGTATGTTTATTAAGCCATTTTACCTGTCAAAGATATTGTTAAAAACTTACTTACTTAAATTGTTATTAAATTCCCCTTCAATCATCACTTTTTCAATTAAATTATCGCCAAACTCATAAGGCAATTGGTAAAAAGAAGTAATGGGTTTTGTCATAATAATGTTCGCTTTTTTACCGATAGTTATAGAACCATGAGTTTCACTTAAATTCATAGCATAAGCTCCGTTAATTGTTGCGGCGTTTATGGCTTCTTCTGGTGTCATTTTCATTTTGATACAAGCGGTTGCCACCACAAAATTCATATTGCCAGATGGAGTAGTGCCAGGATTGTAATCGGTAGCTAATGCTAATGCTAATCCAGCTTCCATCATTCTCCTTGCTGGTGTGTAAGGAATACTAATGAAATACGAACAACTAGGTAACGCAACTGGCATAGTTTCCGAGTTTTTTAAGGCTTTTATGTCTTCATCGGTTACAATTTCTAAATGATCTACCGAAAGCGCTTGGTGTTTTACGCAAGACGCAATTCCGTCAATAGCGGTGAATTGATTCACGTGAATTTTAGCTTGTAAGCCGTATTTTTTTCCAGCTTCTATAATACGTTCGGTTTCTGCTACTGAAAAATAACCTGTTTCTAAAAAAGCATCAATAAAATCGGCTAAATTTTCTTCGGCAATCTTTGGTAACATTTCATTAACTATCAAATCAATATAACCCGAATGATTGTCTTTGTATTCCAATGGAAAAGCATGAGCGCCTAAAAAAGTAGCTTTAATCGCAATCGGATAATTTTCTTTTAATCGTTTGATGACGCGCAACATTTTCAATTCGCCTTCAACCGTTAATCCGTAACCCGATTTGATTTCAACGGCTCCAGTGCCCAATTTCATTACGTTTTCTAAACGAATTTTCGATTGTTTGTATAGTTCATCTTCAGAAGTTTCGTTCAGTTTCTTTGCCGAATTCAAAATACCACCACCACGATTGAAAATTTCTTCATACGACAAACCATTGATTCTATCCACAAATTCTTGCACACGATTTCCTGCATATACAATGTGTGTGTGACTGTCAACCCATGTTGGTAAAATCACTTTTCCTGAAGCATCAACAATAGTAATATTTTCAATGGTTGGACAGTTTTCCATTGGACCAAAATCTGCAATTATGTTGTCTTTAATCAGTAAAAAAGCGTTATCTATTTTAGGTAAAATAGCCATTTCGCTTCCTGAAACTTTAGAAATTCCTAGAGGTCGAACTTGTAAAAGCTCTTTTATATGGATGAATAGGGTTTGCATAAATAAAAAATTTCAGTAAAAATAAGACCGATTTTTAAAAAGTCCTATCTTTATACTTAAAATTAAGCGGTTTTGAGAAAAATACGATACAAAAAAGGAAGAAAAGTTCAGTCATCGACTTTAGAATATACTGGAATTTACACAGATAAACCTACTGAAATGCAGTTGTTTGTTTATGACGAAAATGAAGCAACAGAATATGAGAATTGTTCGGTTAAAGATTTTATTTCCAATAAAGATTTGACCAAAAACAATTGGCTGAATTTACACGGATTATCCTCAACAGACGTCATTCAGGAGCTTTCTGAACATTTGCAATTAATCCCAATTGTAGTTTCAGATATTTTAAATATTACCAAAGGAACGCGATTAGACGAGTTTGATGATACGTTGTTTTTTAGTATTAAATCCATTTTACCAATGGACGAAAGTGATACTATTTTGGTAGAGCAAATTAGTTTTTTGTTGCAAGATAATTTGATTGTTTCTTTTCAAGAAAAACGAGGCGATTTTTTTCCGCACATTAGAGAACGTATTCGAACCAATACTGGAATTGTTCGCAAAAAGAAAGTGGATTATTTGTTGTACTTGCTTTTAGATGCGGTAATTGAGAATTTTTATATTACTATTGAAACCAAAGAGGAAAAAATCGAACAATTATTACTGCAATCTAAAACATCAGACAATCCAAATGTAGTGGAGGAAATTGAAAAAATGCGTGAAGTCTTTCATTTTTTGAAGCGAGCGATTATGCCACTTCGAGATGCGTTATTTACCATTAAAACTATAAACGAAGACGATCAATTTAATTCGATTGAGAACTCGAATTATGTGTTTTTTGGGCGTTTGCATCAGAAAACATTGGAATTATTGGAACAAATTGATTACGATATGCATTCTTTAGATAGTGCGAGTAATTTTTTCTATACGGCTCAAAGTCACCGCATGAATGAAGTCATGAAAATTTTAACAATTCTTTCCGCTATTTTTATGCCAATAACGTTCATCGCCGGAATTTACGGAATGAATTTTCAACACATGCCTGAATTGGAATACCAAAATGGTTATTTCTTAGCTTTAGGTCTAATGCTTGTAATTGTTGTAGGAATGGTAGTTTATTTTAAACGGAAAAGATGGTTTTAAAATAATTGTGATTTCATTTGATAAAAATAAATTTTCCCACTATCTTTGACGTGAATTCATTTAATTCCGGAAAACATGTTTGAATTTCAACAGTATTTATGCTTTTTACTTTTCTTAACCATTTTAACGATTGGTTTTTGGTTAATGATTTTCTTAGTAGGATTTGTTCACTATTGGTTGGGCGGTGCTATTATGGAATTGATCAAAGAGAAAAGAAATAAAGGCAAAGAAGACAAAGAATAGTTTTAACTATTTTTATCAATAAAAAAGTCCCGATTCAATCGGGACTTTTTTTGTATTGCTATGTGATGATTAACCCATAAAGTCGCCATCACCACCGTTGTCATCTCTTCTTGGCTGTCTGTCTCTTTCGTTTTTCTTTCTGTTAAAACGGTAAGTGAAAGAAAGTGTGATTTGTCTTTCTCTCCACTGCATTTCGCTGTACGAGTTTACGATATTAGGAATATTAGTTTCCATAATACGTTTTCTAGAGTTGAATAAATCGCTTACGTTTAAAGCAATTGTTCCTTTGTCTTTTAATACATCTTTGCTAAATGCCATATTCATAGATGCTACACCAAGTGAGCGACCTTGAGCATTCGTTTGTGGCGCATTATAAGTTGCATTTGCTTGCCAATCAATTTTGTATGGTAAAGTAACTTTAGAGTTAATTCTTGCAAACCAAGTCAAAGCAACATTGTCAAAATTTTGAGTAACTACTTCGTCTAAATAATTTATATAACTAAACGTTCCTTGTGTTTCATTTCTAAAGAAATTAAAGTTACCGTTCAAACGCCACCATTTGTAAGGTGAATAATTTAAATTAAATTCAAATCCAGCGCGATATTCGTTAGCTAAGTTAATTGGTGTACTCACAATTACAGGAACTCCATTTACAAATAAACCGGATTCTTTTCTGATGAATTGGAAGGAATCATTGGTAATATTTATATATGCCGAAGTATTAAATGTAAGTTTATCCCATCTTTTCAAATAGCCTAAATCAATAGCGTCAGTTAATGAAGGATCTAAATCTGGATTTCCTTGGAATATATTAATGTTACTTGAATAAGAAGAGAATGGATTTAAAAATCGTCCTCTTGGTCGGTTAATTCTTTTACTGTAACTTAAACTTATTGAACTAGATTCTGAAAATTCATAGTTAAAAGTTGCAGACGGAAATAAATTATTATATTTTTTGTTATTGAAACTATTTGAAGTTAAAGAATTTACATCAATGTTACTGTCTTCAAAACGTAAACCAAAGAAATAAGAGAATTTATTGATTTTTGAACCATATTGCATATAAAGTGCATTTACATATTCATTGTATTCCAAAGTATTAGAATATGGTGAAGCTGGTTGAATTTCAAATTTGGTTAAACTTTCTAAAAAACTACCTCTATAACCAGCTTCAAATCTTGAATCTTTACCAATTGGTAATACGTAGTCTGATTGAATTAAGTTTCTTTGTTGTTTTTGATTATTTAGGGTAGTTTCTGAAAATAATGTTGTTGGATCACCAATTACCTGGTCAGTAATAACCGAATTTTCATTGTCTCTGTTAGAAGATACTGCAATGTCAAGAGTTAGAACATGATCGTCTTTTTTAAATTTTTTAACAAAATTTGATGCATATTCGATACTAAAATCCTCGCTTCTCTCATCGTTTAAACGATTTCTAACAAAAGTAGGATTCTTTAGAGCATCAAAATTATAGAAAAAAACATTATTAGGGTTATGACCACGGTTTTCTCTAAATGTTAAGGCATTAGTCCAAGTTAAAGATTCTGTAAGGTTTAAGTCTATTCCAAAATTCATGTTATAGCCTTCTCTTAAACGTTCATTGGTTCTTCTTTCATTGATGAACTGACTTGTTGTTCCATCTGGATTGAAATATTCAGCATCAGTTAATGAATTTCCTAGATTATTTCTGTAGTTATACCCAAAATTAGAGAACAAGTTATATGTATCACTTTTTTTGTTGATGCTAGAGCTCACACCATAAGTTTCTGGATCACCAGCTGATAAAATAATTGAGCCATTTAAACCATTCGCTTTTCCTTTTCTCAATACAATATTGATGATTCCACCACCACCTTCTGCATCATATCTTGCTGATGGATTAGTGATTACTTCTACTTTTTCCACGGCATCAGCTGGTAATAATCTAAGTGCATCAGCAATATTTAATCCAGCTAAACCGATGGTCTACCATCAATTAATATTTTTACATTTCGTTACCTCTTAATGCAACATTTTCCAGCGTCTACTGTTACTGATGGAACGTTATCTAAAACATCACTAACGGTTCCTCCTTTAATCATCATATCTTTCCAACATTGTAAACTCGCTTATCTAGTTTTATTTCAACAGTAGAACGTTCAGCAATTAATTCTACACCTTCTAACTGAGCAATATCTGCTTCAAGAAATAGAGTTCCGAAATTGGCATCTTCGGTAAAAGTCCTATTTTTTATCTCAACTGTTTTAAAGGAAATATATTCGAAACGTACATTGTAAGTACCACTAGGCACTTCAAAAGAAAAATCTCCGTTCATATCGGTTACACTTCCTGATAATGCTCCTTCTTTATTAGCATTTTCAAAAACAACACACATTCAATGGGAAATCTGTTCCTTTTTTCGAAAATTTTACCTGAAATTTTAATTTTTTAGCTTCTGGTCTTTTTTGAGCAAATGAAATTGTCGTGACACAAAAGGGCTGTAATAAAAGTTTAAATAAGTTTGACATGGTTTAATGATTATTTTTCTGTTTGATGGCAAAAGTAGGTTTAGGTTTAATCTACGAATGCCAAATCTTTGTTAAATAATCATAGTATTTTGTTAATGTTTTCTTTAGGTCGCGCAATAACGGCTTTGTTTTGACTATAATTGGTCGTTCGATTAATTTAGGATTGGATAACATAGCATCAATTATTTCGTCATCAGAGAACACTTTACCTTCAGTTCTCAATCCAAATACTTTCTTGGTTCTAACTAATTCTATAGGTTCAATACTGAGTTTATTGATTATATCAATCAATCTCTTCTTTAGTGAACGGTTCGTCTAAGTATTTTCTAACGGTAAGAGGTTCATTCAAAAGTTCTAATTGCATAAACCTTCTCTAGATTTCGTGCAACGTGGATTGTGATAAATGGTAATCATATTTTTTAGCAAAAGTAATAAAATTATCTGTATTTGAAACTTTTATAGTACTTGGGTGACTTATTAGAAAAATCAAACTATGTACATCGAACAAGCCAAAAAATTAAAGTCACACCCTATTTTATTCTTTATTTTACCAGCTGGATTTATTTTTTAATGATTGTAAATACAATTATGTTGCTGGAATTGACATCAATGTAGTCATTAAAAATACTATTGATACTTTGGAGTCAATGCTACCTTTGTAATGCTAATTGCGCCTTTATCTATTGCTCTATTTGTTGTTTTATTTTAGCTAAATTCATTCAAGGACAAAGTTTAACAAGCTTAACAACTTCTCGTCCAAAATGGATTGAAACGCGTATTATTTTCATTTTCAACAATAATTACTGTTTCTATGATTGTTGCTCTTATTATGCTACTCCAGAAAATTTTGTTTGGAACTTCAATTTGAGAAGTTTTTTACCTTTTTTAGTTTTGGCTTTGCTTTTAATTCCATTACAAACGAGTTTTGAAGAATATTTATTCCGTGGACAGTTGATGCAAGGATTAGTTACCAATAGCCGTTTGATTCCGTTATTAGTGACATCTATTTTATTCGGATTAATGCATATGGGAAATCCTGAAGTGGGAAAAGTAGGTTATATAATAATGGTTTATTACATTGGAACAGGTTTGTTTTTGGGCGTATTAACTTTAATGGATGAAGGTTTAGAATTGGCTTTAGGATTTCATGCGGCAAATAATTTGGTTGGAGCTTTGCTTTTAACTGCTGATTGGACTGCTTTTCAAACTCATTCTGTATTAAAAGATGTTTCAGAACCATCAGCAGGATTTGAAATTATTCTTCCTGTTTTTGTTATTTTCCCATTACTACTTTTTCTTTTTGCTAAAGTTTATAAATGGAATAATTGGAAGGAAAGACTAACGGGATCTCTACAAAATATATCCGAATAATATGCAAGTTCCTCATTATAAAAGCATTCACAACCGATTTAAAATCAATGGTTTTACTTTAGAACGCGAAGAAATTTTTCAATTGGCTTTCACCCTAATTAGAGAAGGTGATGATTTCGAAATTGAAGCTGGAATTTTTCTAATGGATTGGTTTGATGAAAATGATTATGTTGATACACAAACTTCTGGTACAACAGGAACACCTAAAATGATTCGAATTTCCAAACAAGCTATGGTGCATTCTGCTATTGCAACTGGCGATTTTTTAGGATTAAAACCTGGAAATACCGCCTTGCATTGTTTGCCATGTCGATTTATTGCGGGTAAAATGATGTTGGTACGAGCTATAATTTTAGGTTTGGAAATGGATTTAGTTTCTCCCAAAGGCAATCCGATACCTAATAAACACAAAGTTTATGATTTTTCGGCTATGGTTCCGTTACAAGTGGAACATACCTTGTCACAATTGAATCAAATTAAGAAATTGATTGTTGGTGGAGCTAAAATTGCACCTTCATTAGTAAACCAACTACAAAATTGTGATATCAAAGTTTATGAAACCTATGGTATGACAGAAACCATTACGCATATTGCTGCCAAAAGAATTGATGAGGACTATTTTCAAACTTTACCAAACGTGACAGTTAATATAGATGATAGAAGTTGTTTGATAATTGATGCACCCAATATTTTAGAAGAAAAAATTGTAACCAATGATATTGTAAATTTAGTTTCACCAACTAGTTTTCAGTGGTTAGGACGTTACGATAATGTGATAAATAGTGGAGGAGTAAAACTATTTCCAGAACGTATTGAAGAAAAATTGCAAGAGGCATTTTCAGTTCCGTTTTTTATTGCATCGGAAAGTGACGAACATTTAGGTGAGAAAGTGATTTTGGTAATAGAATCAGAAGAATTTCCATTAGCAGCAACAATTTTTGATGTTTTAGAAAAGTATGAAAAACCTAAGAAAGTTTATTTTACTCCTAATTTTACAAAAACAGAAACAGGAAAGATAAATAGAATTAAAACGTTGAAAAAATCATAAATAATGGATCAGAAATTAAAAACCTTACAGATTATTCACTTAAGTATTTGTGCTGGGGTTATTTTAGGTTATGTCATTTTAGGAGATTTTTCTCCAGAAGTATTACAAATGCCAATTGTAGATAGTAACTCCGTAATATATGCTATAATTCCTTTAATTGCTTTTGTTTTTAGTAATTTTATATTTCGTTCACAAATCAATAAAATAGATGTTAAAGTTTCATTTGATGAACAATTTCCAATGTATCAAACAGCATCAATTGTTCGTTGGGCAATTCTAGAAGGTGCAGCATTTGTACTTTTAATTCTAAAAAAGGATTTTATTTTATTTGGTATACTTTTGATTGTTTACTTACTATTATTATTTCCTTCTGAGTTTAAAGTAAAAAGTGATTTGGAAAAAATAAAAATTAAATAATAAATTCATGAAAACACTAGTCTATAGTTCGCACGGTTTTGATCAGCCTTTTTTACAAAAGTTTGCGAATTCTATTCATGAAATTGCATTTACAGAAGAAGCATTGAATGAAACTACAGCTCAACTCTCAAAAGGATTTGAAGCAGTTGCTCTTTTTTCATCAGATAAGGCGAATGCTACTGTTTTGGAAATTTTAAAACAAAACGGCGTTAATTTTATTGCGTTGCGTTCCGTAGGTTATGATCACGTAGATTTAAATAAAGCACAAACTTTAGGAATTAAAGTAGCTAATATTCCGGAGTATTCTCCTTATGCTATTGCCGAACATGCGGTAACCTTATTACTAGCGTTAAATAGAAAAGTGATTTTAGCCAATGAATTAATGAAAACTAATGATTTTAGATTGGATCAATTAGTAGGTTTTGATTTGCAAGGAAAAACAGTTGGAATAGTGGGAACAGGTAAAATTGGTAGTGCATTTACTAAAATCATGCACGGTTTTGGATGTAAACTTTTAGGTTATGATATTGCTGAAAATACCGATTTAATAGCAAAAACCAATATTCAATATACTTCGCTCGAAGAATTATGTAAGCAATCAGATGTCATTTCTATTTGTTGTCCGTTAAATACAGAAACTAAATATATGTTCAACAAAAGCACATTCGCCTTAATGAAAAAAGGCGTGTATTTCATTAATACAGCTAGAGGCGGCATTGTGAATACTGTTGATTTAATTGAAG
The DNA here is from genome assembly GCA_018401995.1 of Flavobacterium sp. Classification (GTDB taxonomy): domain Bacteria; phylum Bacteroidota; class Bacteroidia; order Flavobacteriales; family Flavobacteriaceae; genus Flavobacterium. The sequence goes on from JAGYJR010000003.1 coordinate 119,926, forward strand.
CTATAGAAAATAAAACAGTTGCAGCAGCAGGTTTGGATGTTTATGAAAACGAAAATGGTATTTTCTTCAAAGATTTATCCAATAAAGTACTAGTAGATGATTTATTTGAGAAGTTACGTTCTTATTCCAATGTTCTTATAACTGGACACCAAGCGTTTCTTACTCAAGAAGCACTAACGAGTATTTCCCAAATCACTATGGAAAATTTATCGAATTGGGAACAATTTGGAAAGTCGTCAAATGATTTGAATTAATCAGCTTCAATCACATTAATAAAAAATCTGTTATCGAAAATTTCAAAACTTTTACTTTTCTTGAAATTCTTTAATTTGATTTTTTGTTTTTGAGTGGTTGGATGCAAACGAACAATTTCTTTTCCAAAAGCAATATCAATAGGCATATTGAAATCGGAATTCACGTTTTTCCATTGGTATTGCAATTCATTTCCAATTTTCTTATACTCAAATTCAGGAATGTTTGTTGTATATAGATATTGTTTGAAAATAGGTGTTAAATCCATATTAGTTTGCTCATTGAAATAAGCAATTACCATTTCGGTCGTAATAATTTGTTTCTTGAAATGTTCGCTATAGTTGTATAACAATTGCCACCATTTGGTATCATCGTTTATCACATGTCGCAAAGTGTTTAAAAGTAACGAACCTTTGTAATACATATCACCTGAACCTCTTTTATTAACTCCGTAAGTTCCAATTATAGGTTTGTCGTTTTGTACATTTCTCGCTTGTCCGTTTACGTATTTTAAAGCGGCTTCGTATCCTTTCATGCATTCTACAAAAACAGTTTCCGTATAAGTCGTAAAACCTTCATGAATCCACATATCTGCAATATCTTGACTGGTAATACTGTTACCAAACCATTCGTGACCCGTTTCGTGAATTATAATATAGTCAAAAAACATCCCAACACCAGTTCCCGATAAATCCGATCCTAAATAACCTTTTCTGTATTTATTTCCGTAAGCAACAGCGCTTTGATGTTCCATACCCAAATACGGAGTTTCTACCAATTTAAATCCGTCTTCGGCAAATGGATAATTCCCAAATTTCGATTGGAAGCAATTCATCATGGGTTTTACATCAGCATCAAAATGGATTTTTGCTTTTTCAGCATTTTCTCGCAATACATAATAATCGATATCCAAATTAGGCAAGCTATCCGAGTAATGAACATAATCCCCAATATTTACGGTAATAGAGTAGGTGTTGATTGGATTTTTTACTTCCCAATCCCATCTGGTGTAACCGTTTCCTAAATCGGTACTTCCTTTAAATCTTCCGTTAGAAACATTCATCAATCCGTTTGGAACAGCAATTTTTACTGAAGTTCCAAAATCAGGTTCATCACTTTGTGAATCTTTCACGGGATACCACAAACTTGCACCAGTTCCTTGCACGGCAACACCAATAAAATCTTTTCCATTACTGTCTTTTTTGAAAACAAATCCGCCATCCCAAGGAGCATTTTTAGCAATTTTAGGATTTCCGTTATACATAAATCGAATCGTATAAACCGAATCTTGAATCAATGATGATGGAAACTGAACAAAAACAGCATTTTCTTCTCGAACATATTCCAATTTACCAAATTTTTGATGGGTAATGCTGTCAATTTTCATGTTATCAAACAAGTCCAATTGAATTTTTTTCGTTGGATTAACTGCTTTAAACGTAATATCATTGTAACCAATAATTTCCTTATTTTCAGGATTGATGGTGATGTTTAAATCGTATCGCAAGACATCAAAACTCGTACGTTCGACACGTAAACCACCAAACAAAGAATCTTTTCTTGTAAATTGTGCTTGCGCAAAACCAAAACCGAAACAAATAAAAAGGACAACTAATTGATTTTTCATTGGAATAAATTTGAAATGTAAATATAAGTGAATGGAATTAGAGTTTTGTTACAATAACTTGAATTTTTAAAAAGTAGGAGCAACAGTAATTGTCATTTGTTCTCTAATTTCGGGATGTTCAAAAGTCAAACTTTCGGCGTGTAAATGTAAGCGGTTGGCTTTTTGTCCATACAAATCATCGCCAACAATAGGTGTTTTTAATCCTAATTCATGAGAAGCATGCACTCTTAATTGATGCGTTCTTCCCGTTATTGGGTAAAAGTAAACTAAAGTTTGATTGTTTCTCACTTCAACCTTTTCCCATTTGGTTTGTGCTGGTTTTCCGTGTTCGTAGCAAACTAATTGCCGTGGTCGGTCTTCTAAATCAACTCGTAATGGTAAATCGATAAATCCTTCATTGGTTTCCAAAATGCCATCTAATAAAGCTACATAGCGTTTTTTTATGGTTCTTTTTATGAATTGTGATTGTAGCTTTACATACGTAGCTTCATCTTTAGCAATTAGCATCAAGCCTGAAGTTGACATATCCAAACGATGCACAATTAGCGGCCCAGTGGCATTGGGAAACATTTCTTTGATTCTTTGATACACGGAATCAGAAATAATTTTTCCAGGAACCGAAAGAAATTCCGCTGGTTTGTTTATTACCAATAACACTTCGTCTTCATATACAATTTCAATAGTTTTTCCTTCTGCTGGATTTTCTTGAAACGGATTAGCTTCCATCTCTAAACCTTTCAACATGTGCGATAATAAAATAGGTTCGCACTTACTTTTACAAGCGGGATAAAATTGTTTATGTTTTCGAATTTCTGATTTTGGCGATTGTCCCCACCAAAATTCAGCCATTGCAATGGGTTTTAAATGATGTTCGAAAGCATAATGCAATAACTTTGGCGCAGCACATTCACCAGCACCAGCAGGCGGATTGTTATTGAAAATTTCTCCAATACTTTTTCGTTCTCCAAATTGGTTTAAAAACGAATATTCCGCAAATAATTTTTGTTGTAAAGCTCCAGATTTTATTCGACGTTCTTCTTTGAGTTGGTTAATTTCTTCCAAAAGTAAATGGACTTCTTTTTGCGCATTTTCGATTTGAAAATTCCAGTATTTGGACATTTTTTTGAGCAAAATGCTTTCTTTTTTGCTTTCTTCGGAAAGTTCTGATTCTAGAGTTTTGATTTCAGTTGAAAATAAATTGGTGAATGAAATTCGTTTTTCATCGCGTTCCAACTTTAATCTTTTTATTTTATTTTTTTGATTTTGAATATCGGTTGCAGCTTCAGTTTTAGTTTTTTCTAATTGAATTTTCTTGATTTGAAGTTCGTTTGAATTTTCTAAAATTTCGATTTGATGATTGATTGCATTTAAAACTTCTTCTTCTTTTTTGAAAAAACCATCTTCTTGCAACATGTCAAAAATTGTTGGAACAAAATAGTTCAGCTGATTTACACCTGCCAATTTTCCTGAAAAAGCCCATAAATAGCCTAATTCACCTTCTTGATTTTCACAAACCAAAACCCCAAACATTTTTCCAATAACTAAACCTTCCTGATTTTCTCTCAACCCGAAATTATGTTCAAAATCGGTTTGCGTTTCTAAATAGGATTGCAATTCAGTTGCAGCAATAATGCTCAATTCATGCGGTTCGTAATAAAAGGGAAACGTAAATTTCTCTGGTAAAGAAATACCTGAAATATTGGTTTTGAAAGATTGAAGCAATGATTTTGACATAAGAGATTTGTTTTTGTCATGCTGAATTTATTTCAGCATCTAAAAAAAGATCCCGAAACAAGTTCGGGATGACAAAATTGAGAATTTACTTTTTATACTTGAATAACCCCTAAATTAAATGGTTTTTCAATAGGAGCGTGGTTAGCAGCTTCAATTCCCATAGAAATCCAGGTTCTGGTTTCTAATGGATCTACAACACCGTCGGTCCATAATCTAGAAGCGGCGTAATACGGTGAAACTTGTGTGTCGTATTTGGCTTTTATTTTATCAAAAAGTTCCTTTTCTTTTACTTCATCTACAATTTCACCTTTTGCTTTTAGTGAAGCGGCTTCAATTTGCATTAAAACTTTTGCTGCCTGAGCACCACCCATTACAGCTAATTCTGCACTTGGCCAAGCAAAGATTAATCTTGGATCATACGCTTTTCCACACATGGCATAATTTCCAGCACCGTATGAATTTCCAATAACTACTGTGAATTTTGGAACAACTGAGTTTGAAACTGCATTTACCATTTTAGCGCCATCTTTAATGATTCCGCCATGTTCCGATTTACTTCCAACCATAAATCCAGTTACGTCTTGTAAAAATACTAATGGAATTTTCTTTTGGTTGCAATTCGCTATAAAACGAGTCGCTTTATCTGCTGAATCCGAGTAGATTACACCGCCAAATTGCATTTCGCTAGGTTTGGTTTTCGCACCAGTTGTTTTTACAATTTTTCTTTGGTTAGCAATAATTCCTACAGCCCAACCATCAATGCGAGCATAACCAGTGATTATGGTTTGTCCGTAACCTGCTTTATATTCATCAAATTCTGAATTGTCTACCAATCGTTTGATGATTTCCATCATATCGTATTGATCAGCTCTTGATTTAGGTAAAATACCGTAAATATCTTTTGGTTCTAATGCTGGTTTTTCTGCTTTTACTCGGTTGAAACCAGCTTTGTCATAATCGCCAATTTTCCCAACAACTGATTTTATTCTATCCAAAGCATCTTTATCATCTTTTGCTTTGTAATCAGTTACTCCAGAAATTTCGCAGTGTGTTGTTGCTCCACCAAGCGTTTCGTTGTCAATACTTTCTCCAATAGCAGCTTTCACTAAGTAACTTCCTGCTAAGAAAATACTTCCGGTTTTGTCTACGATAAGCGCTTCATCACTCATAATTGGTAAATAAGCACCACCAGCAACGCAACTTCCCATTACTGCTGCAATTTGGGTAATTCCCATGCTACTCATGATAGCATTATTTCTGAATATCCTTCCGAAATGCTCTTTATCTGGGAAAATTTCATCTTGCATTGGTAAATAAACACCAGCAGAATCCACTAAATAAATGATGGGTAATCTATTTTCAATAGCAATTTCTTGCGCTCTTAAATTCTTTTTTCCTGTAATTGGAAACCAAGCTCCAGCTTTTACAGTAGCATCGTTAGCTACCACAATACATTGTTTTCCAGAAATGTAGCCAATTTTAACAACTACACCACCAGAAGGACAACCGCCGTGTTCTTCATACATTCCATCGCCTACAAAAGCACCTATTTCAATGCTATTGGCTTTTTCGTCTAATAAATAATCAATACGCTCACGAGCTGTCATTTTGCCTTCAGCATGCAATTTATCAATTCTTTTTTGTCCGCCACCTAATTTTACTTGAGCAAAACGCTTTTTTAAATCGGAAAGTAATAGTCTGTTATGATCTTCGTTTTTATTGAAATTTAAGTCCATTTTGGAAGTATATTTTTGTTGGTGCGCTAAAATACAAAATCCATCTGAAAAATAGAGTTGTTTAGATGGATTTAGAGATTAATTTAACTAATGTTTTTATTTTTTGGAATCGTTGACCATACGTTTTAAAATTGCCCATTGCCTTAAAGCATCTTTAGCATCAATGGCCGGATAGCCTAACAAGGTTTTCCCTGCTTCGACATCGCCCGTAACTCCAGAGCCTGCACCAATGATAGCACCATCTCCAATTGTAGTATGATCTTTAATCGAAGCACTTCCGCCAATAATTACGCCATTTCCTAGTGTAACAGAACCAGCTAATCCACTATTTCCTGCCATAATACAGAACATTCCTAGTTTGCTGTTATGCCCAATTTGAACCAAATTATCAATTTTACAGCCATCACCAAGAACAGTTGAACTGAATTTTCCTCTGTCAACACAAGTATTGGCACCAATTTCCACATTGTTTCCGATAATAACATTACCAATTTGTGGAATTTTTACTAATCCTTTTTGCGGATCTGGTCTAAATCCAAAACCATCAGCACCAATAGTAGCATTAGGGTGAATGATACAGTTATTTCCAACATGGCAACGCTCTCTAATTACAGTTCCAGACCAAATGGTAGTGTTATTTCCAACGGTACATTCGTCTAAAATAGTCACATTGGGATAAATTATGCTGTTTTCTCCAATGCTAGTATTTGGTCCAATATAACAATTTGCACCAATTTTTGTTCCTTTACCAATACTAGCCGAAGCATCAATTGTTGCTGTTGGATGAATTTCAATTTCAAATTTTGGTGGAGGTGGAGCAAAGAGTTCCAAAACTTGTGACATGGCCAAATCCGCATTTTTTACTTTAATAAAAACGCGATTTTCTCCTGGTTCAATTGCAATATCTTCATTAACAACTGCTGCAGAAGCTTTTGAATTTTGCCAAAGTTTTTCGTATTTTTTATTTCCAATAAAGGTGATTTCTGATTCTTTCGCAACTTCTAATTGTTCGGGAGCTGTAATTAGTTGGTTAGTACTGCCTACGATAGTTCCATTAAGAACTGCGTTGATAGCTTCAATAGTAATTGGTTTCATTTAAGTAGATTGGTTAGTAGCTACTAAAATATAAAAACAAATTGATTTTAAATATAAAAAAAGAAAAAATCCAAACTAATTTTAAAAAGTTTGGATTGTTTTGTTAAAATAATTGAGAATTATTCTTCTTTTTGTCCCATTAGCATCAAATACGCTTTTAAGAAACGGTCAATTTCACCATTCATTACCGCATCGACATCGCTGGTTTCTTCACCAGAACGGACATCTTTTACCAATTTATAAGGATGCATCACATAATTACGAATTTGCGAACCCCATTCAATTTTCATTTTTCCAGCTTCAATATCGGCGCGTTGTTCCATACGTTTTTTAAGTTCGATTTCGTACAATTGCGATTTCAGCATTTGTAAGGCACGTTGACGGTTATCGTGTTGGGAACGAGTTTCTGAACATTGAATTTGAATGCCTGTTGGTTTGTGTACCAATTGAACTTTAGTTTCCACTTTATTTACGTTTTGTCCGCCGGCACCACTAGAACGAGCGGTTGTAATTTCGATATCCGCTGGATTGATTTCAATTTCAATGGTATCGTCAACCAAAGGATACACATAAACCGAAGCAAATGAAGTATGTCGTTTGGCATTACTATCAAAAGGTGAAATTCGTACCAATCGATGTACGCCGTTTTCTCCTTTTAAGTAACCAAAAGCAAAATCACCTTCAATTTCTAAAGTAACGGTTTTGATTCCAGCAACGTCGCCTTCTTGAAAGTTAAGTTCTTTGATTTTATAGCCTTGTTTTTCGGCCCACATCAAATACATTCGCATGAGCATGGAAGCCCAATCGCAACTTTCGGTACCGCCAGCGCCCGCTGTAATTTGTAATACGGCACTCAAACTATCACCTTCATCAGAAAGCATATTTCTAAACTCGATGTCTTCGATGTGTGTGATTAATTTTTGGTAAAAATCGTCAATTTCTTCTTCGGAAACTTCGCCTTCTTTATAAAAATCTAGCATAATTTGAAGTTCTTCGACCATTTCGTTTCCTTTGTTATAATCTAAAACCCATTTCTTTTTAGAACGCAGGTTTCGGACTATGATTTCGGCTTCTTTGGCGTTGTTCCAAAAATCGGGAGCGAAGGTTTTTTCTTCTTCGTTTGCTATTTCAATCTGTTTTGCATCGATGTCAAAGATACCTCCTTAACGCACCAAGGCGATCAATAATATCTCTGACTTGTTCTGTATTTATCATAAATATTGTAGTTTTGTTTTGAAATGGGATGCCTTAGCCCCCGATTACCTCACTAAACTCTTATTTTTATTGGAGTTCGGTGAACACTACGTGTTTGTAGTGGAAATCCTTTTTGTTTTTTTCGAAAAAATAAAAAGATTGTAACGGATAGCGGGATAAAGCTCCTAAAAATTTTACCAAAAATAAGACATCTGGTTGATATATGGAAATTAATTTAATTAGTGATACGGTTACGAAACCTTCGGCGGAAATGTTGCAAGCAATGTTTCATGCGAAAGTAGGGGATGATGTGTTTAAGCAAGATCCAACAGTGAATGAATTAGAAGCTTTTGTGGCGGATTTATTTGGTATGGAAGCGGCTTTGTTTTTTCCATCGGGAACTATGGCGAATCAAACGGCGATTCGATTGCATACACGACCTGGTGATGAAGTGATTTGTGATAAATGGTCGCACATTTTTTTATATGAGAGCGGTGGAGTAGCAGCAAATAGCGGAGTTTCTTGTCATTTAGTAGATGGTAATCGCGGTATGATTACGGCGGATTTAGTGAAAACGGCGATTAACGACCCAGCGTTTTATCACGCTCCGATGACACGTTTGGTAAGCATTGAAAATACAACCAATAAAGGGGGTGGCGCTTGTTATGAGTTGGAAACCCTGCGCGAAATTAAGTCGGTTTGTGACCAACATGGTTTGGCTTACCATTTAGATGGTGCGCGTTTGTGGAATGCTTTAGTGGCTAAGAATCAGTCGCCCAAGGATTTTGGGAAGTTGTTTGATACGATTTCGGTTTGTTTGTCGAAAGGTTTGGGAGCTCCAGTGGGTTCGGTTTTGTTGGGAACTAAAGAGCATATTCAAAAAGCGATTCGAATTCGGAAATTATTTGGTGGTAACATGCGACAATCGGGTTATTTAGCTGCTGCCGGAAAGTTTGCGATTGAAAATAATATGTTGCGATTAGCAGATGATCATAAAAGAGCTAAGGAATTGGCAAGTGTTTTGGCAACTAAATCTTGGGTTAAAGAAGTAGCACCAACAGAAACTAATATTGTAATTTTTACGCTTCAAAATGGCTTGAATGAGCAAGTTTTTATTGAAAAAATGAAGCAAAAAAATATTTTGTTAAGCTCAATGGGACAAGGAAAGCTTCGATTTGTAACGCATTTAGATTACCGCCAAGTGATGCATGAGTATGTTTTAGAGGTTTTGGAGAAATTCCAATTTTAAAATTCAAAAACCAAAATTCAAGGTCAATTTCAAAAATCAACTTGTAACCTGAAACTTGAAACTTGAAACAAAAAATAGGAACACAGATTTAAGAAATTTTTAAAATCTTTGCGAGCAAAATAAGTTTCAATCTCGAATATTTTTCAATAATCAAGAATAATTTTTGTCAAGTCGAGCGAAGTCGAGACATTGGTTTGCATAGTTCTCGACTTCGCTCGAAGTGACATTTCTTTTTTAAAAAACTTTTTGGAATTTTACTTAAACATATCCATTCCGGGAATATTTGGCATGCCTTCTTTGGCAACTGCTGCTAATTCTGTTTCGTGAACATTTGTTGCTTTTTCGATAGCTTTGTTTAAAACATTAACAAGATAATCTTCTAACATTTCTTTATCGGAAAGTAGCTCATCTGCAATAGTAATATTTTTGATTTTTCTGTTGGCTGTTAAAGTTACTTCCAATAATCCATCGTTACTTTTTTCGTCAATTAGAACAAAGTCTAAGCGTTTTTTTGTTTCTTCTACTTTTTGTTGGGTTTCTTTCAGTTTGCCCATCATTCCCATAATATCTCCAAACATAATTTTTATTTTTTTATTTCAACAAAAGTAGTAAATTAGCAGATAATTCAAAAAGTATGCATGCCTAATAATTTGAATTTTATTACGATGTATGTTTTTTAAATTTCATTTTAAACTAAACAAAAACAAATGAAAAAAACTGCTCATTTACTGTTGGTTTCTCTTATTTTTGCAACTTCTTGTAAAGATAAAAACGAAACAATGGATGCATCAATTCAGCCACCAGTGGCAAAAATAGTTCCTCATACTTTAGAGAAACACGGTCAAGTAAGAACAGATAATTATTATTGGTTAAACGACAGAGAAGATCAAGAAGTTATTGATTACTTAAACCAAGAAAATGAGTACTACCAAAAAATGACGGCTCATACCAAAGAATTACAAGAGAATTTGTTTACAGAAATGAAATCTCGAATTAAAGAAGATGATTCTTCGGTTCCGTATTTTTATAATGGGTATTTTTATATTACTCGTTTTGAAAAAGGAAAAGATTATCCAATTTATTCTCGTAAAAAAGGAAGTTTAGATGCCAAAGAAGAAATTATGTTTGATTGTAATGAAATGGCAAAAGGACATTCGTATTTCAATTTAAGTGGAATTAATGTTTCTGAGGATAATAAATATGCTGCTTTTGGACTAGATTTAGTTTCTCGTCGCCAATACACCATTCAAATCAAAAATTTAGAAACAGGCGAAATTTTACCAGTTAAAATAGAAAACACAACAGGTGGTTCTACTTGGGCTAGCGATAATAAAACGTTATTTTATACTAGAAAAGATCCACAAACGTTGCGTTCAGACAAAGTATATCGTCATACTTTAGGAACAGATATTGCTAAGGATGCCTTAGTTTTTCATGAAAAAGATGATACTTTTTACACTTTCGTTTACAAAGAAAAATCTAAAAAATATTTGGTAATTGGTTCTACGAGTACGTTAACTTCTGAATATCAAATTTTAGAATCTAATAACCCAAATGGAAACTTTAGATTGTTCCAAAAACGAGTTAGAGGTTTAGAATATTCGATTTCACATTATGGTGATAGCTTTTATGTTGTAACTAATAAAGATAAAGCGACCAATTTCAAGTTGATGAAAACTCCAGAGAGCAAAACAGCTATGGAGAATTGGTCAGAATTAATTCCGCACAGAAAAGATGTTTTATTGGAAGGAGTTGATATTTTTAAAGATTATTTGGTTGTAGAAGAACGATCAAATGGTTTAAATAAAATTCAAATTAGACCTTGGAATGCAGGTGAATCTTACTATTTGCCTTTTGAAAGCGAAACCTATACAGCATATACAACAACTAATGTTGATTTTGATACGGAAATTCTTCGTTTTGGTTACCAATCATTAACAACACCTTCTTCGGTAATGGATTTTAACATGAAAACCAAAGAGAAGAAAGTATTGAAAGAGCAAGAAGTTTTAGGTGGAAAATTCGATAAGAATAATTATGTTGAAGAACGAATTTGGGCTACAGCAGAAGACGGAACGAAATTACCTATTTCAATGGTTTACAGAAAGGGTATGAAAAAAGATGGTAACAATCCGTTTTTGTTATATGCTTATGGTTCTTATGGTTCTACTATTGATCCAACGTTCTCATCTACACGTTTGAGTTTATTAGACAGAGGTTTCATTTTTGCTATTGCTCACGTTAGAGGTGGTGAATATTTAGGGAGAGAATGGTATGAAAACGGAAAATTGTTGAAAAAGAAAAATACATTTACTGATTTCATTGATTGTTCTAAATATGTAATTGCCCAAAAATATACATCTGCTAAACATTTGTATGCAGAAGGTGGTTCAGCTGGAGGTTTATTAATGGGAGCTATTGTAAATATGGCACCAGAATTATATAATGGTGTAATTGCGCAAGTACCTTTTGTAGATGTGGTTACTACAATGTTAGATGATTCTATTCCTTTAACAACTGGAGAATATGATGAATGGGGTAATCCTAATGATAAAGTTTATTACGATTATATGTTGTCTTATTCACCTTATGATCAAGTGAAAGCGCAAGATTATCCAAATATGTATGTTTCAACAGGTTTACACGATTCTCAAGTGCAATATTGGGAACCAGCGAAATGGGTTGCAAAATTACGCGCTGTGAAAACTGATAAAAATGTTTTATATTTAGATACAAACATGGAAGCTGGGCACGGCGGGGCATCAGGACGCTTTGAAGCACTAAAAGAATTAGCAAAAGAGTTCGCTTTTTTACTAGATTTAGAAAAAATTTCGAAGTAATTAAACTTTTTTGTTAAATTTGCAAGGTTTTGGAGTTGCCTAAAAATGCTCCACAACTAAATTAAACTAATTTATGAAAGAAGAAATAAAAGCCTATAATACTATTTTAGATTTAATTGGAAATACACCTCTTATTAAATTAAATAGAATAACCAATGATATAGCTGGTAATTTTTATGCTAAAGTAGAAGCTTTTAATCCAGGTCATTCAACAAAAGATAGAATTGCTTTATACATAATAGAAGAAGCTGAAAAAAGAGGTATTCTAAAACCAGGAGACACTATTATAGAAACAACATCAGGTAATACTGGTTTTAGTTTAGCAATGGTTAGCATTATCAAAGGTTACAATTGTATTTTGGCAGTTAGTTCGAAATCATCAAAAGATAAAATCGACATGCTAAGAACAATGGGAGCGAAGGTTTATGTTTGCCCGGCTCACGTTTCTGCTGATGATCCTCGTTCGTATTACAATGTAGCAAAGCGTCTGCATGAAGAAACTAAAGGTTCTGTTTATATCAATCAATATTTTAACGATTTAAATATTGATGCACATTATAAGTCAACAGGTCCTGAAATTTGGGAACAAACAGGTGGACAAATAACGCATCTTGTTGCTTGTAGTGGAACTGGTGGAACAATATCTGGAACAGCACGTTTTCTAAAAGAAAAGAATCCAAACATTAAAATTTTAGGGGTTGACGCTTTTGGTTCTGTATTGAAAAAATATCATGAAACTAAAGAGTTTGACAACAACGAAATTTATCCTTATCGTATTGAAGGCTTAGGGAAAAATTTAATCCCAACAGCTACTGATTTTGATATTATAGATGAATTTGTAAAAGTTTCTGATGAAGATAGTGCTCACACTGCGAGAGAACTTGCTAAGACTGAAGGCTTATTTGTAGGATACACCTCAGGTGCTGCTTTTCAAGCTGTGAAGCAATTTGCTGAGTTAGGTGTTTTTGATGAGAATAGTAATGTTGTCATCATTTTTCCTGACCATGGATCAAGATACATGAGTAAAATTTACAGTGATGATTGGATGAACGAACAAGGCTTTTTTGATAGTATCAATAGCGAAGAAGTTCAGAAAATAGAAATCATATAACACAAAAAACTCCGAAATTAATCGGAGTTTTTTTATTTTATAGCTATCATTGAAATTTCTACATTCACGTTTTTGGGTAAGCAAGCTACTTGAACTGTTTCCCTAGCAGGTGCTGTTTTTTCATCAAAGTAACTTCCATAGACTTCATTTATTTTTCCAAAGTCATTCATGTCACTAATAAAAATAGTTGTTTTAATTACATCTTCAAAAGTCATTTCAGCAGCATTAAGAACTGCTTTCATGTTTTCCATTACTTGTTTGGTTTCGGTTTGAATATCATCCATTACTAAAACTCCAGTAACAGGGTGAATGGCAATTTGACCTGAAGTGTATAAAGTATTACCCACTAAAACAGCTTGATTATAAGGTCCAATAGGAGCAGGAGCGTGCTCTGTAAATATTATTTTTTTCATAAAATTTAATATTAGATTATCTAAAAACTCGATCAGGAACGTTTCGTTTTTCCCATTTAATATCACTCAATACAGAAGATGTTATCCCAATGAAAAAGCCCCAATAGGCATTTGGTCCATAAGGAACCCAGTTAAAACTCATTCTCCAACTTTCCAAATCTCGCTCAAAACGGAATTGTGTAAAAGTAACTCCTTTTTGCTTGAAATCATATCCGGATGACAAACCTACTTTCCAGCGTGGTGCTAATTCTATATTTCCATTTACCATAACTGATTGAGAAGAAATTTCATTTTGACGGTTGCTATTGTTATAAGTTATTGAATAGGCTAGTTGGAAATCCCAAGGTAATTCAGTACTATACCATTCATTATTAGACTTCTCCTCTTCATTATCTTTGTTTTTATTGAATAAACTTTGTCTACTGTCACTAATATCTACTGCTGTACCAAATAAACCATCTTCTCTTCCACCATTCATAGCTGTTTGTTCTGACTCAGGTTTGCTTCCATTTTTTAATTCTGTACTTGAAAATGAATAATTTATGGTTAAGTTAGCACTTGTCATTCTTAACAAACTTCCATTATTATCTATGTTGAATTTTTCAATTCTTCTACCAGCATTATCAATGGCGTAAGGGTCTAAGGTAGTTCCAAAATTAATATTCATTTTTTGATTAAAAAGCAATGTACCTCCACTTAAACGAAAAGGTGCTAATTTTAGAGAGTCAGCAGCCAAATTGTAATTCGTTGAAAAATTAAAATTATTCAATAGCATTACTTTTTTTGTTTCCCCTTTTTTACTTTTATCATCTCTAACTTTAGCTTCAAATGTATTACTTATATTGAATCCAAGATTACTAGCAAAATTATTAGAAGGAACTCCAAATATGCTTCCCTCAAATCTTGTAAAATCCGCAAAATTATTTCCTGTTGCATCTATTGCGTAGGTATCATAATATTGATCAAAACTTGGTACGTAACTATAGGAAAGTGAAGGACGCATAACATGTCTAATGGCTTGAATTTTTTTATCTTCGCCAAATTCAAAAGTTCCATAAATTGTTGTACCAATACTAGAATTAAAATTATATGTTCTATACGCGTCGAATCCTTTCAAATCATTAGTAATAACTCTATTTTCAAGGTTGTCAAATTTTTTATCTATAGTGTTTAATGTCCAAATCTCCTCATAATTTGCAGAAGTAGTTACACTAAAATATTTAAAAACTTTAAAATTGGTACTTAATGGAATTGAGTGTTGAAAACCTGTTTTGGCATCTCTAAACATTTGGGGTTTAAAAAACAATGAATCAACAGTAGAAATTCTATTTTCGCCTCTTAAGTTATATTGTAAATTGATATTTTTGATAAACCCTTTTTTGGGAGCATCATCTGAAGCAAATGGGAAAATACGATCTACACTGGCTTGTAATGTAGGTAAAGTCATATTTATTTGCTGTGTGTTCGTATTTTGATTGTGAGTTGCGGATAGTGATACATTTACTTGAGGAACGGTCTGAAAAGTTTTTGAATAGGAAACCGAAGAGCTTAAATTATTATTCAAAGTGGCTCCAATATTCGCTAAATTTAATGATTGCCTAAAAAATTGACTACTTCCCAAATTAACTGAAGCTCCAAACCTTGAATCAGCTGATGCTTTTGGGTCTTGATTATGTGACCATTGAATATTATACTGTCTTGATACAGCATAATCTGGAAATCCACGTTCACTTTCGATGTTATTTTCAAAACGGACATTCACTCTACCATTAAATTTGTATCGTTTAGCGTAAGAACTTTCACCACGTAGTGCATAACTCCCATTAGTAAAATAGTCTCCTAAAATAGCTAAATCATAATTATCACTCAATGCAAAATAATAACCTCCATTTTGTAAAAAATACCCTTGTCTGTTTGACTGTCCTGGAGTTGGCATAATAAATCCCGAAATACTTTCTTCAGTCATTGGAAAATAAGCAAAAGGCAAACCAATTGGAGTAGGTACATCAGCAATGTATAAATTGGTTAACCCAGCAACTACTTTCTTTTTTGGAACAAATTTTATTTTTCGCACTAAAAAATAATATTCTGGATCATCAATATTTTTGGAAGTTGTGATTCGCGCATTTTTCATGAAATAAACAGAATCATTTTCTCTTTTAGAAATTTCTGCTTTGATATTCATTTCACCTTGCTGTGTTCTAGAATTCCAGATAAGTGCTTTTTTGGTTTTAAAATTAAAACGAATAGAATCAGGCTCTACCACATTTGAACCTTGTTTGAAAATTGGATATTGCGTGTATTTCCCTAAACTATCTTTTATACGACCAGCATAAACTTCATCTTTATCATAATCAAAAACAATAATTCCTGCTTTTAATTCAATATCGGTGTAATATAATTCAGCTTGATTGTATAAAGTGACTTGTTTTTTCTTTTGGTCAATTTTTTCGTAGTCTTTAGCTTTTCTATTAACGATTCCTTCTAAAAGCGGTTTCTTTTTTATTGAATCATTTTTAGGAATAATAGCTATTGAATCCTTTGGAGATAAAACACTATCGCTTTTTGTTTCAAATTTTGATAAATCATTAGTGTTCTTTTTATTCAATTTAAGACTATCAATGGCCTTAATTTCTTGACCAAAAACAACCTGATTTCCAATTGTTAAAAAAAAGGCTAATAAAACGATATGAAATAACTTGGTACGCAATCCTATTAATAGTATTTTTGTAAAAATTTGGCTCACTTTTTGAAGTGTCAAACTTACATATAATTTTTTGCAAAAATACGCTTTTAATAAAATTATAACGCAGCCAATTAAAATGAATTTTATTATGCTAAATAAATCTAAATTTTTATGCCTATTTTTTGGACTATTTTTTATAAGTAGTACCGCTTTTTATGCACAAACTAAAAGTAAGTTCAAAGTAGTTTTAGACGCCGGTCACGGCGGAAAAGATCCTGGAGCAATCTATTATGGTGTTAAAGAAAAAGATATTGCTTTAGATGTAACACTTAGAGTAGGGAAAATTTTAGAGAATAATCCTGAAATAAAGGTTAACTATACAAGAAAAACAGATGTATTTATTGAATTAATTGATCGTCCAAAAATTGCTAACAAAGAGGATGCTGATTTGTTTATTTCTATTCATTGTAATGGTGCTAAAAGCTCTCAAGCTTATGGAACTGAAACTTTTGTAATGGGGTTAAGTAGGAGTGCCGCCAATTTAGAAGTAGCTAAAAAAGAAAACTCCGTAATTCTTTTAGAAAGTAATTATCAAGAAAAATACAAAGGTTTTGATCCAAATAAGCCCGAATCTTTAATTGGTATGAAGCTTTTACAGGAAGAATATTTGAATCAAAGTATAGATTTGGCTTCCAAAATTGAAACAAATTTTGTCTCAAGCAACAAAAGATATAGTAGAGGAGTGAAACAAGCACCGCTTTGGGTTCTTGATGCTTCATACATGCCTGGAGTTTTAATTGAGCTTGGTTTTTTGTCAAACAAAGCTGAGAATAATTATTTAAGTTCAGAAAATGGTAAAAATGAAATGGCTCAAGCTATTGCAAAAGCTATTGTAAATTACAAAAGAGAATTGCAAGGTCTAGCAGCTGAAACAAACTTTTCAACTGAAGCACCTCAAAAATATAACGCTCCAATTGATGAAATAAACAACTTGAACCAAGTGATTTCTTCAAAAGGAATTATTTTCAAAGTGCAAATTTCTGCTAGTGGTACAAAATTAGAAACTTTACCAAAGAACTTCAAAGGTTTAAGCCCAATAAGCAGAGAGCAAGATGGGAAACTATACAAATATTTTTACGCAGAAGAAACAGATTTTGAGCAAATTAAAAAACGATTAGAAGAAGCTAAAAAGAAAGGTTTTTCTTCAGCATACGTAGTTGCTTATAAAGAAGGAGTAAAAATTAGTGTTTCTGAAGCTTTAAAATAAAATAAAGTTTTATTTTTGTTAAAAATTAAAGATTTTGAAACTAACAAGAGAAATTAAAACCGCAATTTTAGTCATTTCCTCAATAGTATTATTTCTATGGGGTTATAGTTTTTTAAAAGGCAAAAACCTTTTTGATACTAGTAAAAAATTATATGTTGTTTACGAAAATGTTGCTGGTTTAACAACTGCTGCTCCAGTTACAATCAATGGCCTTAAAATAGGTAAAGTAAATGATATTTCTTTTCAAACTAATGGTTCCTTGTTAGTAGAACTTCAAATAACTACTGATTTTCCAATTTCTAAATCAAGTATAGCCGAAATTCATGACTCTGGTCCTCTAGGAGGAAGAGAAATTGAAATTGTTCTAAATATGGAGGATAAGAACTTTACGGTATCTGGTGATTTTTTAAAACCTGCCAATAAATTAGGTTTAACTGATGCTCTTGCCCAACAAATTGAACCTTTAAAAGATAAAATTGAAAAATTATTAGATGAAGCTAATGTTTTATTTGCTAATGTAAATGAAGTGCTAGATGAAAAAACAAAAGCCAATTTAAAAAACAGTATAGCAGAATTGAACAATACCATGACTGAATTCAGTGGTGTTGCTAAAAATGCGAATGCAATGTTAGAAAAAAACAAAACGAAATTGGATGCTACCTTTACTAACTTAGATAAGACAACGGCGAATTTCGCCTCAATTTCAGATTCTTTAGCTAAAGCAGATTTAGGTAAAACAGTAAAAAATCTTGAAAAAACGCTTGCCAGTGTAGATAAATTAATGGCCGATATGGAAGCTGGAAAAGGAACTATGGGCAAATTAATGAAAGATGATGCTATGTACAATAACTTTACAAAGACTTCTAAAGAATTGGAGTTATTGCTTCAAGATTTACGATTAAACCCAACACGTTATGTAAACGTATCGCTTTTTGGAAAGAAAAATAAGCCTTACGTTGCACCAACAGAAGAAGAAATAAAAGAAACTGAAACCAAAAAGAACTAATTTATCATGAGTATTTTACCAAACATACTTTTCGCTGTACTTTTAATTGTAGGAGTTGGTTATTTTGCTAAAAACGTAAAAAAACTAATTCGAAATATCAAATTAGGTCAAGATGTAAATCGTTCGGATAATCCTTCTGAACGTTGGAAAAACATGGCAATGATTGCATTAGGTCAATCAAAAATGGTAAAAAGACCAATTGCTGGTTTCCTTCATATTATTGTTTATGTTGGTTTCGTTATTATTAACATTGAAGTAATAGAAATCATCATTGACGGACTTTTTGGAACGCATCGCGTGCTTTCATTCATGGGCGGATTTTATGATATATTAATTGGTTCGTTTGAAGTATTGGCATTATTAGTTTTAGTAGCTGTTTTTGCTTTTTGGATTAGAAGAAATGTGATGAAAATCCAACGTTTCTTAAAACCTGAAATGGAAGGTTTTCCAAAGAACGATGCTAATTATATCCTATATTTCGAAGTAGTATTGATGACACTTTTCTTGTTAATGAACGCTGCCGATTTACATTTACAAAACGTTGATGGCGGTTACGGATATTTCAATCAAGTGGGAAGTTTTCCAATTTCACAATTTATTGCTCCAATTTTCGATGGTATGAATAGCGGAACCGTTTATATGATTGAAAGAGCGGCTTGGTGGTTACATATTGCAGGTATTTTGGTATTCTTAAATTATTTATATTTCTCTAAACATTTGCATATTTTATTGGCATTTCCAAATACATACTTTGCAAATTTGAATCCTCAAGGACAATTTGATAATTTAGAAAGTGTTACCAATGAAGTAAAATTAATGATGGACCCAACAGCTGATCCATTTGCTGCACCAGCTAATCCAGATGCTGTTCCTGCTAAATTTGGTGCTTCTGATGTACAAGATTTGAATTGGGTACAATTATTAAATGCTTATACATGTACAGAATGTGGTAGATGTACTTCATCTTGTCCTGCTAATCAAACTGGAAAAAAATTGTCTCCAAGAAAAATCATGATGGATACCCGTGATCGATTGGAAGAAGTAGGTAAAAATATCGATGCGAACAACGGTGTTTTCGTTCCTGATGGAAAATCTTTATTAAACGATTATATTACAACTGAAGAATTATGGGCTTGTACTTCTTGTAATGCTTGCGTAGAAGAATGTCCAGTAAATATAAGTCCATTATCAATTATTATGGATATGCGTCGTTATTTGGTAATGGAACAAAGTGCTGCTCCAATGGAACTAAATAACATGATGACAAACATCGAAAACAATGGCGCTCCCTGGCAATACAACCAAATGGATCGTCTAAATTGGAAAAACGAGAATTAAGATTACAACAATAACAACAACACAACTACAACATGAACAACGAAGCAATCGATAAACAATTACAACCGTTATCGATAAATGGCGAACAATTAAGTCCAATTTTACCAGAAGGAATAAAAAATTATTTAATTGATATTGACGGAACTATTTGTGACGATATTCCTAATGAAGAACCAGAGCGAATGGCAACAGCAAACGTATATCCAGATGCTTTGAAAACATTGAATAAATGGTACGATGAAGGACACATTATATTTTTCTTCACTTCTAGAACGGAAGTACATCGAGAAGTTACTGAAAAATGGTTACAACAACACGGTTTCAACTATCATGGAATGTTAATGGGAAAACCAAGAGGCGGAAATTACCATTGGATTGATAATCATTTGGTTAAAGCAACAAGATATAACGGAAAATTTACAGATTTAGTAGAGAAAGAAGTTACGATTCAAGTTTTTGATGACGAAACTTTAGCTTAAAAATAAAAAAATAAACTATGTCAGAGAATATTAGTGTACCCACAATGGCCGAAATGATGGCCGAAGGCAAACAACCAGAAGTTTTATTTTGGGTAGGTTGTGCAGGAAGTTTTGACGATAGAGCAAAGAAAATTACAAAAGCTTTTGTTAAAATTTTAAACAGAGCCAATATTTCATTCGCAGTTCTAGGAACGGAAGAAAGTTGTACAGGTGATCCAGCAAAGCGTTCTGGGAATGAATTTTTATTCCAAATGCAAGCTATGACGAATATCGAAGTCATGAATGCTTATGAAGTAAAGAAAATCGTTACGGCTTGCCCGCACTGTTTCAATACCTTAAAGAATGAATACCCTGAATTAGGTGGAAATTACGAAGTCGTTCATCATACTCAATTTCTTAAATCGCTATTAGATGATGGTCGCTTAGCTATTGAAGGTGGTCAATTCAAAGGAAAGAAAATCACGTTCCATGATCCTTGTTATTTAGGAAGAGCTAATAACGTGTATGAAGCGCCAAGAGAGTTAATTCAAAAATTAGATGCCGAATTGGTGGAAATGAAACGTTCTCGTGCCAATGGTTTATGCTGTGGTGCTGGTGGAGCGCAAATGTTCAAAGAACCAGAAAAAGGAAACAAAGACATCAACATCGAAAGAACCGAAGAGGCTTTGGAAACAAAAGCAGATATTATTGCTGCTGGTTGTCCATTCTGTAATACTATGATGACTGACGGTACTAAATTCAAAGAAAAAGAAGATTCTGTAAAAGTTTTAGATGTTGCCGAATTAATTGCTAACGCACAAGATTTATAAAATGAAGAAAATTATTTTATTATTGTTTATCACTCAATCATTATTTGCGCAGAAGCTAACTAAAGAGCAATTAATTTCAAAAATATCTGAAGGAACATGTGATTGTATTACAAAAAAAGAGATTACAAAAGAAAATCTTGAGATGACTTTTGGCTTATGCATGTTGGAAGATTTTAATAAATATGAAAAAGACATTGAAAAATACTACGGTAAAAATGTTATTTCTAATGAGTCAAAAATGGAAGCTCTTGGTAGAGATGTAGGAATGCAAATGGCTACAAAATGTCCTTCTTTTTTGAAAATAGTAATGGATAACATGGACGATGAAGAAGATGTAGAGGAAGAAATGATTGAAGAGGAACCTTCAATAACCGGAAGTTTTTTTCAAATAAAGTCAGAACAATTTATTACTTTTTCAATTAAAGAATCTTCAGGTAGAACGGTAGAATTTATTTTATTGAATAATTTTGATAATTCATTTTTATTAACAGAAAATCTATTAAAATCAAATGATACTGTGGAAGTAGTTTATTACGAATTAGAAATGTTTGACGCAAAAATCAAAAAATTTGTGACTTATAAAATAGTTTCAGATATATTAAAAAAATAAAAATGTTTGTAGAATTTCCAACATTACCTCTTCATTCTCGCGTTTGGATTTACCAATCCAACAGAAAGTTCTCTGATGAAGAAATCGCTGAAATTGAAGCGTTAACCAAAGAATTTATTGAAAATTGGGCGGCTCATGGCACCAGTTTAGTAGCTTCTTTTGTTACCAAATACAACCGATTTATCATTATTGCTGTGAATCAAGATGTGCAACAAGCAACCGGTTGTTCCATTGATGCTTCGGTGCAGTTTATTCAAAATTTGGAAGCTAAATACCAAGTGGATTTGTTAGACAAGATGAATGTTACTTTTAAAGTAGGTGAACATATCGCTCATAAAACATTAATTGACTTTAAAAAAATGGCAAAAGAGAAAGCTGTGACTGCCAACACGATTGTTTTTAATAATTTAGTCAATACGGTTGAAGAATGGCAAGATTTTTGGGAAGTTCCTGCTAGCGAAAGTTGGCATAATCGATTTTTCTAATCCAATATTTTAACTATATTTGAGAAATCATCATTAAACCAATTTTAATGATGATTTTTTATTTTAAAACAACTGAATATCCATGCGACTCCTATTTATATTTTTACTTTTTTCTAGTTTTGTTTTTGGCCAAAAAAAATCTAATTTACCTCAAAATCAATGGGTTGATAGTGTATACAACCAACTTTCATTCGAAGAAAGAGTAGGGCAATTATTTATGGTGGCGGCGTATTCCAATAAAAACGAAGCCCATAACAAAAGCATTGATGAATTGGTTGAAAAATATAAAATTGGCGGATTAATCTTTTTTCAAGGCGGACCCGTTAGACAAGCGAAATTAACCAATCGTTATCAAGCCAAATCAAAAATACCATTATTCATTGGAATTGATGCAGAATGGGGTTTGAGTATGCGTTTGGATTCCACATATCGTTACCCATGGAATATGACTTTGGGTGCTGTTAAAGATTACAATTTGATTGAGCAAATGGGAAAACAAATGGCAGAACAATCCAAAAGAATGGGAATTCATTTCAACTTTGCTCCAGTTGTTGATATTAATACTAATCCCAAAAACCCAATTATCGGCAACCGTTCTTTTGGTGAAGATAAATTTAATGTGACCAAATCCGCTATTGCTTTAACCAAAGGTTTGCAAAGTGGAGGTGTTTTTGCAACTGCCAAACATTTTCCTGGACATGGCGATACATCAACGGATTCACATCATACGTTACCAGTTATCAATTTTGACCGCATAAGAATTGATGAAGTCGAGTTATATCCTTATAAAGAATTGATTAAAAACGGATTAGCTAGTGTTATGGTAGCACATTTGAGTGTACCAAGTTTGGAATCTAGAAGCGGTTATCCTAGTTCAATTTCGTATAATATCGTTACCAATATTTTAAAAAATGAATTAGGTTTTGAAGGTTTAATTTTTACCGATGCCTTAAATATGAAAGGCGCAAGTAATTTCAAACAACCGGGCGACATTGATTTGGAAGCTTTTTTAGCTGGAAATGATGTTTTACTTTTTGCCGAAAATGTTCCAGTTGCTATTACCAAATTTAAAGAAGCTTTCGAGTCTGGTAATTTGACCGCTGAGCGTTTGGAAGAATCGGTGAAAAAGATTTTGAAATTTAAGTATAAAGCTGATTTAAATAATTATGAAGAAGTTAAAATTACTAATTTATACAATGATTTAAATCAATCGAAATACGATGCTATGAATTTCAAATTGTATGAAAATGCACTTACACTTTTGAAAAATAAAGATAAAATTCTTCCCATTAAACGTTTGGAAAAAGAGAAAATCGCCTATGTGAAATTAGGAAATGATTCGCATGAAGATTTCTTCCAAAAACTAAATCAATTTGCAGAAGTTACTGAAATTCAATCTACCAATATTGATTCGGTTTTGGTGGAATTAGAAGCATATTCCAAAGTTATCATCGGTTATCACAAAGCTGATGGCGCTTGGAAAAATCATGATTTATCTATTAAAGAATTACTTTGGTTGGATAAAATTGCGAAGCAAAATAAAACGATAGCTGTATTTTTTACTAAGCCGTATTCGTTACTAAAAATTCCAGATTTTAAGAATTTGGAAGGTGTAATTGTGGCTTATCAAAACAATATTTTTGCTAATACTGTAGCTGCTGAAGCTATTTTCGGAGCTATTGATGTTCATGGAAAAATACCAGTTTCCATTGGCAATCATTTTGAAGTAAATGAAGGTTTGGAACTAAAAAAAATCAATCGTTTAGGTTTTGCTGCTCCAGAGAATGTTGGTATGGATGCTAGTAAATTAGCTAAAATTGACAGTATTGCCAATTACGCCATCAACAAGAAAATTACACCTGGAATGCAAATTTTGGTTGCAAGAAAAGGAAAAGTGATTTATCAAAAATCATTTGGATATCATACGTATGATAAAGCAATTACAGTGAAAAATGATGATTTGTACGATGTAGCTTCATTGACAAAGATTTTGGCAACTTTACCCAATTTAATGATTCAATTTGATAAAGGAAAAATCAACTTAAATTCGAAATTAGGAACACTTTTGCCAGAATTTAAAAATTCAGATAAGGATGATGCAACGGTTCTAGATATGTTAACGCATCAAGCGCGTTTTTATCCGTGGATAGCCTTTTATAAAGCTACTTTAGATAGTGTTAACAAACCGAGTTTAAAATATTACAGAAATCGTTATTCCGAAGAATTTCCAATTCAAGTTGCGGAACAATTGTATTTGAGAAAAGATTACAACGATTCTATTTTAAAAGTGATTGCGGATAGTAAACTCTTACCAAAAGTACAGTACAAATACAGCGATTTCTCTTTTATTTTGATGAAAGAATATTTAGAACGAATTACAGATAAACCTTTAGACGAACTTTCCTATGACAATTTCTATAAGTTAATTGGCGCTAACCGAATGTTATACAATCCATTGAAAAAGTTCAATAAAGAAGCAATTATTCCATCTGAAATTGACAATTATTTCCGTTACGATACCATTCAAGGTTATGTTCATGATATGGCCGCGGCAATGCAAGGTGGAGTAGCAGGTCATGCTGGAATTTTTTCAAACAGTTTAGATGTTGCCAAAATGATGCAACTCTTCCTTCAAAAAGGAAATTATGGCGACCATCAGTTTTTCACAGAAGAAACTTTTCAAAAGTTTAATACGTGTTACTATTGTAAAGACCAAAATAGAAGAGGTTTAGGTTTTGACAAACCACAATTAGGTCAAGAAGGTCCCACGTGCGGTTGTGTTTCCATGACAAGTTTTGGTCATACAGGTTTTACGGGAACTATGGCTTGGGCTGATCCGGAGAAAGAATTGGTTTATGTTTTCTTGTCCAATAGAACCTATCCAGAAGCAAAAACAAACTTACTTTCTAAAGAAAATATCAGAGAGAACATTCAAAAAATTATTTACGACTCAATCATTGAATAACCATGCAATCAAAAGCAACAACCGTAGATCAATATATAGCAGAAGCTCCAGAAGAAAGACAAGAAGCTTTACAAAAATTAAGAACAACAATTCTTAAGCATTTACCCAAAGGTTTTGAAGAAGCTATAAGTTATGGAATGGTTGGATATGTGGTTCCTCATAGTTTGTATTCAGCAGGTTATCATTGTTCGCCAGAATTGCCTTTGCCATTTATAAGCTTTGCTTCTCAAAAAAATAGTATCAATTTTTACCATATGGGAATTTATGCTGATAAACCGCTATTTAATTGGTTTATAAACGAATATACTAAATTTTCTAAGAAAAAATTAGATATTGGAAAAAGCTGTATGCGATTTAAAAAACCAGAAGATATTCCTTTTGATTTGATTGGAGAATTGGTTTCTAAAATTTCAGTACAAGATTGGATTACGACTTACGAAAGTCAGTTGAAAAAATAATTTAACGTAATTTTAAAGTGAGTTCAATCCAAAAAGTCCTACTTTTAGTCATTAATTGAAAAACATGAAAATAGCAATAGTTTGTTATCCAACATTTGGCGGAAGTGGCGTTGTAGCAACAGAATTAGGTTTGGAATTAGCAAAACGAGGTCACGAAATTCACTTTATTACGTATAGTCAACCGGTTCGATTGGCATTACTAAGCAAAAATGTGTATTACCACGAAGTTCACGTTCCAGAATATCCTTTGTTTCATTATCAGCCTTACGAACTAGCATTATCGAGTAAGTTGGTGGATATGATTAAGTTGTATGGAATAGAGTTGTTACATGTTCATTACGCCATTCCGCATGCTTATGCAGGTTACATGGCGAAGAAAATGTTACAAGATGAAGGTATTATTATTCCAATGGTTACCACGCTTCACGGAACTGATATTACATTGGTAGGAAATCACCCGTATTACAAACCAGCGGTAAGTTTTAGTATAAACCATTCTGATTATGTAACCAGTGTTTCCCAAAGTTTAAAGGATGATACGTATCGTTTGTTTGATATTGATAAAGAAATAGTAGTTATTCCAAATTTTATTGAAAATAATAAAGAATTACTTAAAAAAGACGAACCTTGCCATAGGAGTTTAATGGCTAATGAAGATGAAAAAATCATTACACACATTTCTAATTTCAGAAAAGTAAAACGAATTGATGATGTAGTAAAGATTTTTTATGAAATCCAAAAAGAAGTTCCGTCTAAATTAATGATGGTGGGTGAAGGTCCAGAAAAAGAAGCTGCTGAAAATTTGTGTGCCCAACTGAAAATTCATGATAAAGTAATTTTCTTTGGCAATAGTAATGAAATCGACAAAATTCTATGTTTTTCAGATTTATTTTTGTTGCCATCTGAAACGGAAAGTTTTGGTTTAGCCGCATTAGAAGCCATGTCGTGTGGTGTTCCAGTGATTTCAAGTAATTCTGGAGGTTTACCAGAAGTTAACCAAAACGGAGTTACAGGGTATTTAAGTAATGTGGGTGATATTGAAGACATGAGTAAAAATGCTATTTCTATTTTGAAAGATGAAGCAACTTTATCTCAATTTAAAGTAAATGCTAGCGAAGTAGCCAAGACTTTTGATATTCAAAATATTCTGCCTCTTTACGAAGATTTATATTTCAAAGCACTACAAAACAAATAACATATATGAAAAAATTAGCTATTTTGTCAGGCATTTTCCTTTTTGCTTGTAATGCAACATCTAAATTAGATAATAGTGATTTTTCAGTTATTCTTCAAGGTGAATATGGAGGGAAAGATGAAAAAACGCATGAATTAATTACCAATAATAACGATTTTATTAATGCCATTGAGTCTTTTCCCATTACGGAAGAAGATCTTTCAAAATTAATTTCAATTGATTTTTCGCAACAAAATGTAATTATTATTCATGCTGGGCAAAAAAATAATGGTGGATATAGTATTACCATTGATAGAGCAGAAGTGATTAAAAATGACCTTGTGATTTATGTTAAAGAATCAGGGCCAAAAAAAGGGGAGAATGTTACGATGGCTTTAACTAATCCATATTGTTTAGCTACAATTCCTAAAACTAAAAAAGTTATTGTAAAATAAAAGTCCCGATTTATCGGGACTTTTTTCTTTATTGTAAAAAACTAATTAAATCTGTAACGAATTCCTAATGCGATATCAGGACCAAAACCATCTCTAAAATCAGCATAATCACCACCAAAATAAATTTCAGGTCTAAAATCTAATGAAAGTTGCAAAGGAAAGTCAAAGTTATACTCAATACCAATGTCACCTGCTATCGCTACAAATGATCCATTTGCCTTTTCACCGTCTCTATTAAAACTCCATGAGCCAACACCTCCACCAGCACCAGCATACCAATTAAATCCTCCATCAATGTTCCAAACCCACTGGTACAAACCTACAAGTTTAAAAGCATCAACATCTTTACTGTTTCTCCAACCTAAATCAAGTTCTAAACGATTATTAGAAGATAGAGCTCTTTGATAAGAAATTTCACCACCAAAACCATCATTATCTCCTAAACGCAGACCAATCGCATTTTTTGAAAAGGTTTGAGCTTCTGAGCTAAATGCTAGTCCAACTAACATAATAGCTGTTAATAATACTTTTTTCATTTGTTTAAATTTATTTTTACAAATTTAAAGAATTAAAAACAGAAATTGTACATAAAAAATTATTAATAAAATGATCTTATTAATTAATTTCATATGTATCTAAAAATTCTTTTTGGTTTTGACTACCACTAGCTGGTATTCCTAATTCTGATGCAATTGTCGTATTTATAGAATAAGAAGTATCTGTATTTGTATGTACAACCCCGATTCCAGAGGCAATATATTGTGTTGATACTATAACATCTTGTGGCGTTAAAACAGTTATGTTTATAGGAAAGCCAGGAATTATTTCTTGAACAGTTGTAATAGTTACATTTAATCTTATTATAGTTGATTTTACATTACTATAAGAATCACCATTTGGACTAGTAAAACTTTCATAATTTTCACCTGCAAAAGATTTTAAATTATAATTTACTGTAATTGGAAAGCCATTAACATTTTCTTGAATAATTCCAGATTTAACTGATAATTGACTTCCGACAGTAGCATTATTTTTGAAAATTTTAAAATCATCTAGAGTTAGATCAAAATTTACAGGTAGATTTACTCCTCCAGCTAAAGACAAGTCGCCTGAAAGTAGTAGTTCGTTGTTATTTAAACGCAATCCATTATTTCGTAATGAAGCAGTATAAAATCCAGATGCTACATTATCTTTAGTTTTAAACTTTTTATAAGTTCTACCGTTAATTAATGTATCATTAGAAATGTATAACGAATCTCTAGTAGTATTTGCACCATTTTCAACATCATAAGTCCAGAAAGAGCCATCGTTTAATGTTAAAGTAAAGGAATTTCCTCCACCATCATTATTAGAACCAGAATCATCACTTTCAGAACATCCTATAAATAAAACTGCTAATAAGAGCATGTAAAAATTAGAAAATTTCATAATTATTAAATTTTAATATTGCAATTTAATAATTTTGTTGATATTATTTAACAAAGTTCATTAAACTTTGTAATTTTTCCTCAATCTCATTTTCTCTTTCAAATAGTACTTCGTCATTTTCTAAAATGTTATTTTGATGTTGGTACATTTTCCACCTTTTTCGATTATATTCTAAAGCAGTTAAATTTTCAATCCAATCTCCTGAATTTAAATACAAAACACTCCCTTTTACATTCGATTTTCTTATAATTTTAGGTTCGTGAATGTGTCCACAACAAACAAAATCATATTCTTTATCAATTGCTATTTCAGTAGCTGTATTTTCAAAGTCGGAAATAAATTTTACAGCTTTTTTCACGCTACCTTTTATACGTTTAGACAACGAATAAGGCTCTCTCCCTAGTTGATTTAAAATCCAATTAATGAATCGATTTATGAGAATTAAATAATCATAACCAATTCCTCCCAATTTTGCTAACCATTTGGCACTGTGAACAGAACTATCAAAAACATCTCCATGAAAAAACCAGGCTTTTTTTCCATCAAGTTCTAAAACTAATTTATCCAAAAGAGAAAAATTACCCATATGAACATCACTAAATTTCCTAAGAGCTTCGTCATGATTACCTGTTAAATAATAAATTTTAGTTCCTCGAGATGCTAAGCTGATTAATTTCTTTAAGACTTTTAAATGAGATTTTGGAAAATACGATTTTCTAAATTGCCATATATCAATAATATCGCCATTTAAAATTAACGTTTTTGGTTTAATACTGTTTAAATATTGTAGCAATTCTTTTGCGTGACAACCGTAAGTTCCTAAATGAACATCAGAAATTACAACAAGCTCTATGTTTCTCTTTTTCACAAAAATTAGTTTGTCAAATATGATACACTATTGTAATGTTATTATTACCAACACATTATTTTTTTATTAATAAAAACTAAATGATAAAAAAGTAATATCTAATAAAATATCATTAATTTTGAAAGGTTAATGGCTTTTATTATTGAAATTTAGAAACTATGTCAGGAAGCACTTTTGGAAGGAAATTTAAAGTTACCACTTTTGGCGAATCTCATGGAGAAGCTATTGGAGGAATAATCGATGGTTGTCCTGCAGGAATTGAATTGGATTTTGAATTCATTAGAAAAGAAATGCAACGCAGAAAACCTGGACAATCTTCAATTGTAACCCAAAGAAAAGAAGAAGATGAAGTCAAATTTTTATCAGGAATTTTTGAAGGGAAAACTACGGGAACTCCAATTGGTTTTTTAATAGAAAATACCAATCAAAAATCTCAGGATTATTCAGATATAAAAGATACTTTTCGTCCCAGTCATGCTGATTTTGTTTATGAGAAAAAATACGGAATTAGAGATTACAGAGGAGGAGGTAGAAGTTCAGCAAGAGAAACCGCAAGTAGAGTAGTAGCTGGAGCCATTGCAAAACAAGTAATTCCTAAAATAAAAATTTATGCATTTGTTTCGTCTGTTGGTGAAATATATGTAGATAAACCTTACCAAGATTTAGACTTTTCTAAAATTGAAAGTAACGCTGTTCGTTGTCCAGATGAAGCAACAGCTCAAAAAATGGAAGCTTACATCAAAGAAATAAAAAAGCAAGGAGATACGGTCGGCGGAACCATAACCTGTGTAATTCAAAATGTTCCAATTGGTTTAGGTGAACCAGTTTTTGATAAGTTACATGCCGAATTAGGTAAAGCTATGCTTTCAATAAATGCAGTAAAAGGTTTTGAATATGGAAGTGGATTTTGTGGTGCCAAAATGAAAGGTAGCGAACATAACGATTTATTTAATTCTGATGGAACTACCAAAACAAATTTATCAGGTGGAATTCAAGGTGGAATTAGCAATGGAATGGATATTTATTTTAGAGTAGCATTTAAACCTGTAGCCACATTAATTCAAAAACAAGAAGTTTTAACCAATGATGGTAAAATTATTGCCCAACAAGGAAAAGGTAGACACGATCCTTGCGTAGTTCCAAGAGCGGTTCCAATTGTTGAAGCAATGGCTGCATTAGTTATAACAGATTTTAGTTTATAATAACCAAAAACGACCAGTATTTACTGGTCGTTTTTCTTTTTCTTATCCGTGTTCATTAAGAACATTACGGCTCCAACTAATCCTAATATAACCAAGGAAAAAATCCCAATCATTATAAATGCACCATTGTTGAAATCAAATAGTGGAAGAAATAAGTTTTTCATATTTTGCTTTTTTACTACAAAAACAAAGTTAGTAGCTTTACTGCAATTAAAAACTGATAATTATCATATTACTTATTTAAAGAAACTTTGCCTTTATTTCAGGAGTTGGCAACATACAAGCTTCTTTTTTACCATACCATTTGTAACGATTTTTCGCGACGTAATCGTAAACGGAATTTTTAAAACCTTCACTTAAAAAGGAAAAAACAGGCAACAAGCTATACCAACCTTTCAAATGTTTCGCAATTCGTAAAGCGGCATCCGCTTTTAAATAATAAGCAATTCCGGGTTCGTATAAAATTATAGAATCGGTTTTTGAGGTGTCAATCCCTAAATAGTTGATGATTTCTTGTCCCAATTCTGATTGAATAGCAACAAATCGGAAAACATCTTTAGCATCATGCTTAATCACTATTTGAACGGAAGATTCGCATAAATTGCAAACGCCATCAAAAAGGATAATTTTTTTATCTTGTGGTAAATCTTTCATAATCAATTACAAATTCAATTTCAAAAATCAAGTTCAATTTCAAAAATCAACTTCAAACCTGAAACCTAAAAAAGGAACACAGATTTAAATAATTTATTGTATTTTCAAAATCTTTGCGACTTCGTGTCTTTGTGGCAAAATAATCTGAAAATCTGAACATCAGAATATCCAAAAATCAATTCTCTAACTTCTAACTTCTTTTTTCTCAAACCGGTTGCACATATTCCAAATCCTCTAAACTCACTTTAGAAACAAACATACCATAATTTACAGTAGCTTTTTTCTTTTCAATGGCTTCTAATGTTCCTATGGCTTTTCCATCTTTCATTCGAACTCGGTCGCCAACTTTTAAAACTACTTTTGGTTTGTTTTCTTCTTCAACTTTGGCTTTTATTTTTTTCTCTTTCTTAACGGTACGAATTTCCTCAACCTTAACTTTCACTTCTTCTTCGACCTTTTTCTGAATCACTTCTTTAACTTTCTTTTCTTTGACTGATAATTTTTTTCGCTTCGAATTTTCGATTTCTACGATTTTCAAAAATTCACCAATCAACGTTTTTTTATCTTTATTGTTGAAGTATTTTTCAGCAACATCGTCTAACTTTTGTCCCATGTAAATCAAACGCTGGTTGGCATCGTACAATTCTTGATAACGCTCTAGTTTCTCTTGAATTTTGGCATTAATGTTTTCCATTTTCTTACTTTCTTCACGCGCTTTAGTTTCTTCAACTTTCAACGTTTGCGAAGTTTTCTCTAATTTGGAACGTTCTTTTTGTAACGTAGCAATAGTTTGGTCAAAGCGGACTTTACTTTTCTCAATTTTCTTTTTCGCACGATTTATCAATCCGTAAGGAATACCATTTTTTTGTGCGACTTCAAACGTAAAAGAACTTCCGGCTTGACCCAAATGTAGTTTATACAAAGGTTCCAATGTTTTTTCATCAAACATCATATTCGCGTTGATGGCGTGTGGCAATTCATTAGCCAAAATCTTCAAATTGGTGTAATGCGTGGTGATAATTCCAAAAGCTTCTCGTGCATAAAATTCTTCCAAAAAGGTTTCTGCTAAAGCACCACCAAGTTCAGGATCAGACCCAGTACCAAATTCATCTATCAAAAATAAGGTTTTATCGTTGCATTTCTTCAAGAAATAATTCATGTTTTTTAAACGATAACTGTACGTACTCAAATGATTCTCAATGGATTGATTATCGCCAATATCCGTTAAAATTCTGTCGAATAAAAAGGTTTCGCTTCGTTCGTGAACCGGAATTAGAATACCACTTTGCAACATTAATTGCAGTAAACCAATGGTTTTCAAGGAAATCGTTTTTCCACCAGCATTGGGTCCAGAAATCACAATTACTCTTCCTTCATTCGTCAGTTCAATGGTTTGTGGATGCGTAACTTCGTTTTTGGCTTTGTTGTTCAAATACAAAATAGGATGGAAGGCCTCTCTAAAAAACAACCGCTTTTCATTGGTAATTTGGGGTAAAATAGCATTGATTTTGTGCGCATATTTTGCTTTGGCAGCCACTACATCAATATCACTCAAAAACTCTTGATAACTGGACAAATCCTCTCGATACGGACGAATCGTATTGGTCAATAACTTTAAAATACGGATAATTTCTTCGCGCTCTTCGTATTCCAATTGGTTGAATTCGGAAGCATAACGAAATGTGGCTTCGGGTTCAATATAAACAATACTTCCTGTTTTGGAACTGCCTAAAATTGGTCCTTTAACTTTCTTTCGATACATTGCTAAAACCGCTAAAACTCGGCGATTATCAACAACTGTTTCTTTAATATCGTCCAAATAACCCGCGCTGTTGTATTGCGAAAGTGCCAAACCAAAACTTTGATTGATTTTTCCACGCAACAATTGAATATTTCTACGAATGTTCAACAAATCAGGCGAAGCATTGTCTTTTACTTCTCCGTATTTATCGAAAATTTCTTCAATGTGTTTGATGATGGCTTTTACAATGTTTAACTGCGAACTTTTGGCATGTAAAGCGGGATAATAGTCTTTAAATTTATCTAAAAATTGCAACAAAGTGATAGCAGTTGCTGTCAATCCTGAAATCTTGTGAAAACTGGCGACATCCAAATAACTATCTTCAATGTTTAGTAGTTGTAATTCTTTGGTAATCGCTTCAAATCCGTGGTTTGGAATGGCATTATTATTGGTAAAAGAAGCTAAATATTCCGAGGTTTGGTTCAAAACAGGCAATAGCGATGCGGCATCTTTGAAAGGTGTAATTTCCAAAGCTTTTTGTTTGCCCAAATCGGTATTGCAACGCTCCGAAATGGTTTGTAATATGGTGTGAAATTCTAAATCTTGTAAGGTTTTCGATGTTACCGAAATCATATTTGAAAATTTACACAAATGTACAAAGAGCAAGTCTGAAATTGCTAGTATATTTGTATTTTTAAACAAATTTAAGACTTGTTATGCAAATTCCTTTAGCTGCTGATTGGCAAACGGTATTAAAAGACGAATTAAACCAACCGTATTTTCAAAACTTAATGCACCAAGTGGCTCATGAATACGACAATTTTACTTGTTTTCCACCAAAGGAATTGATTTTTAATGCCTTCAATTCTTGTTCGTTTGAAGCTACAAAAGTGGTGATTTTAGGTCAAGATCCGTATCATGGTGATAAAGAAGCGAATGGTTTAGCCTTTTCAGTTGCAGATGATGTGCGAATTCCACCATCATTAAGAAATATTTTTGCTGAAGTGCATTCCGATTTAAACCAAATTTTATTACCCAATTCTGGCAACTTGGAACGCTGGGCCAATCAAGGTGTTTTGTTATTAAACGCAACATTAACTGTTAGAAAAGATACGCCAAATAGCCACAAAAAGTTGCATTGGCAAGCTTTTACAGATGCTGTGATTCGAAAACTTTCGGAAGAAAAGGAGCATTTGGTTTTTTTACTTTGGGGCGCATTTGCTCAGAAAAAAGTAAAATTAATTGACACCAACAAACATCTAATTTTAACTTCTGGACATCCTTCACCCATGAGTGCCAATCAAGGCAAATGGTTTGGTAATAAACATTTTAGCAAGGCGAATGTGTATTTGGAAGGAATAGGGAAGAAAGGGATTGAGTGGTAAGGATTAGTCAGTTGATAAATTTCCTTTTTCATCCCAAAACTTAGTTTCTTTAGTTAAATGATTGTATTCACTAATTAAATTACCATTTTCATAGTAATCTTTACTAATATTTTTTATGTTGTCAAATTCGTTACGAATATTTCCGTTTTGATAATAATTTCTATTAAAAATATGTTTTCCTTTAAAGAAATTGCCTTCATATTTTAAAATTTTATTTCCATAATAACAATAGTATTTTCCCTCGCATTTACCGTCTATCATATTCATGTATAATGATATTTTTCCATCAAGAAAATAGCATATTATCTCCCCAGTAAATTTTTTCCCATTTTTGTAATAAAACTTATTATCATATTCACCTTCAAAAACCTTTGTTCCATTTTCATTGTAAACATTTACAAAACCACTATTTTTAATTTCATTATTTGAATCAAATTTATGAATGAATTCTTCAAACTTATTTCCATTATCATAAAAAAATATCCTTTTCTTGCTAGAGTTTAATTCACTTGGTTTTCCATTTTCAAAAAACCAAGTTGTCTCTTCAGTCTTTGAATTATATTCTTGTTTTTTTTGTCCATTTTCATGGAAGGTTATATTTAAACCAATTTGATGTCCTTTATCATATTCTCTTTTCCATTGAATTTTTCCATTTTCATACCAATCAAAATATTTTCCTTCACATTGTCTATTTTTTACTCTTTTTAAAGACTTCTTGAAACCACTTTCATAGAAACTAAAATCAATATATTCATTATTTGATTTATGAAATCTTAACTTAGTAATTATTCCTTTTTTGTTTTTTGTAGTATCAATTCTAATATTGTCGACAAAATTATTTTTCAAAGAATCAATTTCTTTTTCATGAATAGTCTTTTCTTTGGCAGTATTTATATCAAAACAACTTATTAATGTTGAAAAAAATAAAACTATAAATATAATTGCTTTCTTCATATTTTATAATGTTAATGCTCCCAAAATTTCTTCTTTCATAAAAGGTCCGCCAGGATATTTGGCAGTGTAATCTAAATTTAACCAAATGTTGCCGCGTTCGTCAATATGGTAATGAATGTCTTTGTTTTTACTTTCGTTTACAAACAAGACTTCTTTAATCAAATAAATTGCAGTTTCTAAATCGGAGTTATTGCCAATTAGCATTTCTGGATACAAATGTCCGCCCGTGTGAATGATTCTGGGTGTGCCACCAATAGCTTTGATACAAGCTGCCATCAAAACCGCATGATCGTCGCAATCGCCTGAAAAATGTTGCAAACTTTCGGAAGCGTAAGCTATGTATTCTCTTCCTTTTGGATCGTTCACGTAATTCCAATTGTTTTTGATTTCTTTGAAAACGGCAAAACATTGGATCATTTTTCGGTTTTCGTGAAAGCCTTTTACGTCTCTAAAATGTTTGGTAGTAGCGTATAAAGCAAAATTTCGCACTTTGGGATTGGTAAAATCAACCGCATTGATAATTTTGGATTTGTTGGGAAACGGCAATAATTTGGCAACAATCAAATCTTGTGGATACGGATTTTCGCTCATGGCATAAATCATAAAACGGTAATCTTCAAAAACGCGATAAAATCCGTAGTTTCCAAATAGGGTTCCATAAATTAAAGCTACCAAATAAAGTGCAATACAAATGATAATAATGGTTTTTAATAATCTCAAAAGCAATTGAATAACAACTATAACCAAAATAAAAAGTAGTATTCTATCCAAATTATAAATCCAATTGAGTTCAATTAGATTTTGGTGAAGAATTAAAAAGGTAGGTATGGCAATTAAGATATTTAGCAAAAAAATGACAACAGAATCCCAAGGCTTTGGTAAAGAAAGCTTTTCTTTGATTTCGGCTATGGTTGGGATTTTTAAGGTCATTTCGTTTTAAAACGATAAAATTACGGAATTATTTAAGTACCGAGTCGCTTGGAAGCATTTTATCGATAATTTGTAACCTCAAAAGTTGTTCCATTATTTTGTTAAGTGTAGCAGTATTCATTTGTTTTTGCGACCAACGCGTCAATTGCAACCATTCTTGAATGGCTTCCACTTTTTGGTTGTATTTGGCTGCCAACGTTCTATCGATACTTGGAATCATTTTGAACTCTTCGGTTGTGGTATTGATGATGTCCAAGATTTGTTTGATTACGTTTGGATTTTCTTCCAAAACTTCATTTCTAACCGCAATTACAAAACAAGGCCAAGGCGTTGGACAATCGGCAATTCTTCTGAAAATTCCTTGATCTACCAATGGTTGGGTCATAAAACGTTCCCACATGAAATAATCCGCTGTTCCTGAAGTCAGACTTTTAACCGCACCATCAATGGTATTTACGATCTCGAATTGTAAATTTTCGGGGTTCCAATTCTGATTTTGCGCATTCACAATACTCATCAAATGCGAACCCGAACCCATGCGAGAAATGGCTACTTTTTTGTTTTCTAAATCGGAAAGTGTTTTATAATTTGAATTAGCAGCCACGTGAATGCCCCAAATTAAAGGACTTTGCACATAAACTTGTACAATCTTACTCGGATTTCCAGCAGTGATGTCTTTGATGATGCCTTCGGTTAGAATTACGGCAATATCGGTTTCGCCATCACGTAACATTTGACACATTTTCCCTGTTCCTTCTGGAACGTTAGTCCATTGTAAATCGATTCCCACGGCTTCAAATTCGCCATCTTCGATACACATGTGCCAAGGTAAATTGAAATGTTCTGGAACGCCAGCTATTTTGATTGTTTTCATTCTAAAGTTTAAAAGGTTAAATGGTTATGAGTTTAAAAGTTATTTGCTAACCCGCTTAAAAAATAGATTAGGGAAATAGCTAAAATTATACTCTCAAAAATTATAAGTTTTGAGAATTTAATTCGCTTTTGTAAAATATAATCTATAATCCACAGCAATATTGATAAAAATAACGGTAATAATAGGTTAATACTAAAATCCAATGTTAAATGTTTTATTATTAACAATAAAGAAATAATGAATAATATTACTGAAAATATATTGAATGGAGTATAACTATATTTTTTCATTAAAACTTTCATTTTTTATTACTCAGCTAACTTATTCAATGTATACTCAATTAATTCATCTACAGCTTTGTATGGGTCTTCACTGAAAGTTCCACTTGCACGATTTGCGATGATAGCGTTTAATGATAAACAGTTGTGACCTAATAGTTTACCTAATCCATAAATAGCTGCAGTTTCCATTTCTAAATTGGTCATTTTGGTGCCGTTGAAATTGAAACTATCCATTTTAGTATTTAACTCAGGATCTTGAATTCCTAAACGAACTACTCGACCTTGTGGACCGTAAAATCCGCCAGCAGTTCCTGTGAATCCTTTGAAAATTTTATCGCTTTCTAAACGTTTTTCCAGAGCTTTACTTCCTGCAATTACGTACGGACGCCCTTTTCTTATGTCCCAATTCGTTTGCTTGATGAACGCTTCTTCCATTTGGGTTTCTGAAATTTCGTCAATTAAATAGGAGCGAAGCATGTTGTCCAAACCTAAGCCATACTGACTCATTACAAAACTATCACAAGGAATATCGGCTTGTAAAGAACCTGAAGTTCCTATACGAACGATGTTCAATGAAGTCAATTCTTTTTTAACGGTTCTCGTTTCTAAATCAACGTTTACCAAAGCGTCTAACTCATTCATTACGATGTCGATGTTGTCTGGACCAATTCCAGTTGACATCACAGTCATTCTTTTACCTTTATAGGTTCCGGTTTGGGTTTTAAATTCACGTTTTTGAGTCGTAAACTCTATTGAATCAAAGTGTTTTGTGATTTTTTCAACTCTATTTTGGTCCCCAACGAAGATAATATCGTTAGCGATTTGTCCAGGTTTTAAATTGATGTGATATACACTTCCGTCTGGATTTAATATTAATTCTGATGCTGCTATCATTTTAGCCCCCTAACCCCCGAAGGGGGAATCCTATTAGGGGTCAATAGGTTTTATATTCTTATAATCATTTTAAAGTTAATTACAAGATAGTTAATTTTATTTTTAATCAATTTTACATTTTTTATTCCCCCTTTGGGGGTTAGGGGGCTTTAACCGCCTACGCGTTTTGTTTTGAATCCTTTGTCTTGTAATAGTTTCATGATTTTGTCACGATAATCGCCTTGAATGATGATTTCGCCATCTTTAAAAGTACCACCAACTGCTAATTTGCTTTTTATTTCTTTTGCTAAGATTTTAAAATCTTCGTCTTCGCCTTCATAACCTGAGATTATTGTAGTGGGTTTTCCTTTACGTTTCTCATATTTACAAATCATCGGTTCTTTTTGAACAAATAATTCATGAGTAGTTTCCTTGATAATTTCTGGTTCGTTAGAAACTTCGTGGTCAGGAAATAGTTTTTTTAGTTGTTCGCTTAAATCCATTTTTAATTTTTTGGAACACAGATTAGAAAAATTTTAAAAATCTCCATAATCTGAATTTTATAATTTTAATTAATTATTTTTATTTTTTTGGAACACAGATTTGAGAAATCTTAAAAAATCAATAAACCTATATAATCAATATCCAAATTTAATTATCTTTTTTTCTTCTTTAAATCGTTTGTGAAAATTTTTCTAATGAATTGTGGGTCTTTCCCAAAATTTAAAATTAAGCCAACTTCACAATCGGTTGCTTTTAAATAATTTAGCAATTGATTTTCATGAATATCGGTTAAGTATTCAACGCATTTTAATTCTACAATTACAGAATCATTTATAATTATGTCTGGAATATATTCTCCAACCACTTCATTTTTATAATAAACATTCACTTTTTTCTCTGAATCAATTTTATAACCATTATTCTTGAGTTCGATTAGTAATGCTTTATGATATACTTTTTCTAAAAAACCAAAACCTAATTCATTGTAAACATTGTAATAAATTCCGATAATAGATTTAGTTAGTTCTTGGTGTGGAAAATTTTTCATAATTACTTTGTATGGCGTTTAAATATTTAATTGTTTCAAATTTAGGAGTAGCGATTTAAGAAATTTAAGAAATTTTAAAAATTATTAAGATTTCTTCAATCTGTGTTCCAAAGATAATCTTGTTATTGTATTTAAAAACAAAAAAGACATCAAGAAAACTTAATGCCTTTTCTATCTATTATAAAATTATTTACTTTTTAATCAATCCTAATTCAATCAACCTTTCAGTTAAGAATTCACCAGCGGTGATGTCTTCGTATAATTTTGGATTGTTTTCATCTATACACTCTGGCAAGCAATTTAAACTCATATCACTTACTGGGTGCATGAAAAAAGGAATAGAAAAACGAGAAGAACCCCACAATTCTCTTGGTGGATTTACCACTTGGTGAATCGTTGATTTCAACTTGTTGTTGGTATGTCTTGATAACATATCTCCAACATTTATCATCAATTCGTCTGGTTGTGCAATGGCATCTACCCATTCGCCATTATGATTTTGTACTTGTAATCCTTTACCTTGAGCGCCCATTAATAAGGTAATCAAGTTGATATCACCATGAGCAGCAGCTCTTACAGCGCCATCTTGTGGTTCATCAGTAATCGGTGGGTAATGAATTGGACGTAAAATACTGTTTCCGTCTTTGATGTAATTGTCGAAGTAGAATTCGTCTAAACCAATGTAAATTGCTAAAGCTCTTAACACATAAACACCAGTTTTTTCTAACATTTGATACGCTTCTTTACCAACAGTATTAAACTTTAGTAATTCTGTTACTTCAACGTTGTCTGGATATTCACCAGCCCATTTTGAACCTTCAGAAACGTATTGTCCAAAATGCCAAAACTCTTTTAAATCTCCAGCAGAGCGACCCTTTGCATGTTCTTTACCAAAAGAAACATAACCACGTTGCCCACCAATACCTGGAATTTCGTATTTCGCTTTGGTTTCTAGCGGAAGATTGAAGAAGTTACGCACTTCCGAATACAAATCTTCTACCAATTGGTCATCTAAAAAATGACCTTTTAATGCTACGAAGCCAATCTCTTCGTAGGCTTTTCCGATTTCATTTACAAATTTTTGTTTACGTGCCGGATCATCCGACAGGAAATCACGTAAGTCAACACTAGGAATTTGTTGCATACTTAAACTTTATTGTTAATAAATCATTTTAGGTTTCAACCCAAGTAAATACAAATGTAATTAAATATTTTAAATTCAAAAAAGCAAAGTTGTTAACAATTGGTAATTGTTGATAGGTAATGGGTTTTTGGAATATAAATTGAAGGAATATGAATAATCAAAATAATCTTTTATGAACTTTTGAAAGTGTAGAAATTAAACTTAAAAATCTTAAATGACATATATGTTAAATATACACAGAGCTACACCGAGTTTTCTTGAAATGCTTTTTCTTTAAAGAGCTACACAGAGACGTTTCACTAAATAGAGTCGTTATCCCTTTGCTCTCTTTGCGAAAAAAAATGTATTCTTAGCGTTTAAATTTGAAATTGATCTTGTTCTTGCTCTTGAAATTTGTCTTAATCTTTTTTATAACAATTCACTTTCAAAATGTTATTTTTAGTACTTTTGAGCAAAATTTAATTGTTCCATTATCATGAACTTTGAAAGAAAAGAATTATCGAATTCGCAACTACTTGATTTATACAAGAAAATCTTAAAACCGCGTTTGATTGAAGAGAAAATGTTGATTCTAATCCGTCAAGGAAAAGTATCGAAATGGTTCTCAGGAATTGGTCAAGAAGCTATTTCTGTTGGAATAACTTCGGTTTTGGATAAAGATGAATATATTTTACCAATGCACCGAAATTTGGGTGTTTTCACTACAAGAGAAATTCCTTTACACCGATTATTTTCGCAATGGCAAGGTAAGAAAAATGGATTTACCAAAGGTCGTGATAGAAGTTTCCACTTTGGTACACAAGAATATAAGATAATTGGAATGATTTCGCATTTAGGACCTCAATTAGGTATCGCAGACGGAATCGCTTTAGCCAATAAACTAAGAAAAAACGGAAAAGTAACTGCAGTATTTACAGGTGAAGGCGCTACTTCGGAGGGTGATTTTCATGAAGCGTTGAATATTGCTGCTGTTTGGGAATTACCAGTTTTATTTGTAATTGAAAATAATGGTTACGGATTATCAACACCAACAAACGAACAATACCGTTGTGAGAATTTAGCAGATAAAGGCATTGGTTACGGAATGGAAAGCCATGTTGTTGATGGAAACAACTTGTTAGAAGTGGTGCATTTGATTTCAGAATTAAAAGCTTCTATGGTTGAAAATCCACGTCCAGTGTTATTGGAGTTCAAAACATTCAGAATGCGTGGACATGAAGAGGCGAGTGGTACAAAATACGTGCCGCAAAAATTAATGGACATGTGGGCTGTGAAAGATCCAGTAGAAAATTATAGAAATTATTTAAAAGCTACTGCGGTTTTATCAGAGGAAGAAGATGAAGCTATCAGAGCCGAAATTAAGAAAGAAATCGATACGGATTGGGCAAAAGTTCAAGAAGAACCAGAAATTGTAGCTTCATTAGAAGAAGAATTAGGTGATGTCTATGCTCCTTACGAATTTGAAGCATTCAATCCTTCTTCAGAAATAGAAAACATCCGTGTGATTGATGCGATTTCGAATGGTTTACGTCAGTCGATGGAGCGCCATGAAAATTTGGTAATCATGGGACAAGATATTGCTGAATACGGTGGTGCTTTCAAAATTACCGATGGATTTGTAGCTCAATTTGGAAAAGAAAGAGTAAGAAATACACCAATCTGTGAAAGTGCTGTAGTTTCAGCAGCCAACGGATTGTCAATAAACGGATTTAAAGCGGTAATGGAAATGCAATTTGCGGATTTCGTTTCTACAGGTTTTAACCCAATTGTAAACTTATTAGCGAAGCAACATTACAGATGGTTAGAAAAATCGGATGTAGTGGTGCGTATGCCTTGTGGTGGAGGAACGCAAGCGGGACCTTTCCATTCACAAACTAACGAAGCTTGGTTTACTAAAACTCCGGGATTGAAAGTGGTGTATCCAGCATTTCCTTATGATGCCAAAGGTTTATTAAATACCGCTATTAACGATCCAAATCCCGTATTATTTTTCGAACACAAGCAATTGTATAGAAGTGTGTATCAAGATGTGCCAAAAGATTACTACACCTTACCATTCGGAAAAGCATCATTGATTAAAGAAGGAAATGATGTAACCATTATTTCGTTTGGAGCTGGAGTTCATTGGGCTTTAGAAACTTTAGCAAAAAATCCAGAAATTAAAGCAGATTTATTAGATTTAAGAACATTACAACCAATGGATTGGGATGCGATTTATGCTTCAGTGAAGAAAACAAATAAAGTTATCATTTTACAAGAAGACACTTTATTTGGTGGTGTTGCCAGCGATATTTCAGCCATGATTATGGAAAATTGCTTTGAATATTTAGATGCTCCAGTTAGAAGAGTAGGTAGTTTAGAATCGGCAATTCCTTTTATGAAGTCGTTAGAAGATCAGTATTTGCCTAAGGGTAGATTTGAAGCGGAATTGAAGGAACTTTTAGCTTACTAAGATTTTTAGAGATATAAAAGCGAAACCCTGAAATACTAAATTTTAGGGTTTTTCGTTTTTAAAATTATATGTTATTTTATGCGAATCCTTTTACTTATAATTAGCTTCTTTTTATTTTCTTGCCAAAATAATAAAGTCCAAAAGTTAACCGTTGGTATTCAACCTTATGTTGATTTTCCAAAGGATAAAACGGATACCATTGCCAAAACTATTGCGGATTTCTATCAAATTAAAACTGTGGTACTTCCAATAAAATCGCCTTACAAGGAAGCTTTTGTGACAATTAAGTCGCCAAGATATCGTGCGGATAAACTGATTGCTCTTCAGAGAGAAAACAAACCAGATTCTTTGGATTATATTTTGGGATTACTAACCAAAGATATATCGGTTACCAAAAAAGATGCTTCGGGACAAACAAAAAAACCAACTTATAAATATGGAGATTGGGGAATTATGGGATTAGCGTATTGTCCGGGAAATAGCTGTGTTGTTTCTACTTTTCGAATCCAACATCCAAATCCAAAAACACATTTCTCTCGATTAAAAAAAGTCACGGTTCATGAATTTGGACACAACTTAGGTTTACCTCATTGCCCCGATAAAACTTGTGTTATGACTGATGCTGTAGAAAGTGTGAAAACGATTGATAATGCAAAATTAGCATTGTGTGAGAAGTGTAAAATAATCTTAAAGTGAATACTAATACGGTTTCAAAATTGCTATTTCTTTTATTTTTAGAGGTAAACTTAGTAAATAATTCGAATTGGCTTTTATAAATTTAAATTATAGGCTTTAAATAATTCATTAAACGATTCAGACCAATTTCCCCAATTCCAATCTTTTTCATTTTCTTTTAATAAATCAATGACCGTTTCAATATCTTTTTTATTTTCGAAAGAAAAAATAGTTTTACTTAAATGAAAGTAGTTGTAAGCTGTATTTTTATTTTTAAATTTTTCAATAATAATTGCACTTGTCTTTTTGAATTTTTCCTTTTCGGCTATATCAAGGAAAGCTTGCATGTAGAAAGAATCTAAAATCTTAATTCTTTTAATACAAATAGATTCTAAGTCTTTATAATTATTTTTATATACGGTTGAAATAATTAAAGGATAAATATCAAAAATTTCAGTTGTGGTTGAATAATCGAAAAATATATTTATTAAATCATCAGATAATAATTTTTTTGAAAATATTTCCGAAGCTTCTTTCTCATTATATTCAATTAGTTTCTCAACAATTTTAATATTTAAATATCCTTTTTTCTGAAAAATTTCTTTAAATATATCTAAATAAAGCGGAGTATAAAATCTTGAAGAGGATTTAAAAACCTTACTTAAAACTGTGTCATTTTCTTTTTTATTAATTATATCAACCAATAAGTTTTTAGATTCTTCATTTTGAAAGCTTGCAATGGCATTAAAATAGTTTTCGGATTTATTTTTGTTTTTATAGGAAACTAAAAATTCCCAAAACTTTT
The DNA here is from genome assembly GCA_018401995.1 of Flavobacterium sp. Taxonomy (GTDB): domain Bacteria; phylum Bacteroidota; class Bacteroidia; order Flavobacteriales; family Flavobacteriaceae; genus Flavobacterium. The sequence goes on from JAGYJR010000003.1 coordinate 164,226, forward strand.
ATCATTAAAACACTAATGGCCGTAAAAAGCTTTTTCTTCAAGATTAATAAATGCTTGAATGTCATTTTTGTTTTTATACTTTGCTAATTCTAGAATGGCATCTTGATTTTGGTCTCTAATAGCTAACTTTCTAATTTTAAAATAGTTTTGTAAATCTGCATTGTTATTATCTAATGCGAGATATAGAAGCATGTAATACTTATCTTTGGACAAAATTATTCTATTAAAATCTTTTACTTTATTTACGAAAAACAAAGAATCTTTAGAGGACAATTCGTTATAATACATTTGATTCAAAACTCTGTCATATAAAACAAAACTTAATGATTCGTTTGAAACAATACAACCATTTTTCACACTAAAACTTAAATCGTTATTTAAAGTTTTTTTGAATAAATAATCTAACTTTTCATATTTTAAATCAACTAAAGCAATTAATGAAAAATATCTAATTAACTTATTATCAGTATTTGATAGTTCAATTAACTCATTAAATGTGGCTTTGTTTTTTAATTCAATAAAACTTTTCAAATCATTAAATTTAAAATCTGTATCAATGTAATCAATATCATTAATACTGTTAGATGATGATATAGAATCAACAATTAACATAATTTCTTCTCTAACCTTTTGAGAGAAAGAAAAATTTAAATTTAAAAGAAAAAATATTAAAACTAATAATCTCATATTTAATCCTATGATATAAGTTTAAAAAAAAAATTAATACTTCCCACTCAACAATTCACCACCAATAGCTGATTTGGCTTCGATTCCCAATTTCTTCATCATTTCATACGTGGTACAAACTGCTGCTGAAGTTACAGGAATTCCGCATTCAGCTTGAATCAAATCAATCGCTTCTAATGAAGGCATTTGCACACAGGCGGAAACTACCAATACATCTACATCAGTTAAATCCAATTGTTTGTAGATTTCTAGTAAATTCATTGGGTTTTGAGCAGCCACTTCCAAATTATCAGGAATTTCCAAAGCGATGCTTTCTTTTACTTTTATGCCTTGATGTTCGATATAATCCACCACTTTGTCAGTTAACGGACGCATATAAGGCGTAATAATCGAAATTTGTTTGGCACCCAAAACCTTCAAACCATTAATTAAAGCTCCAGCAGAAGTGACAATTGGAGTAGGGAAGTCATTCGCCACCGTTTCTTGATGTAAATTTACTTCCGAAACACAATGATACCCACGACCCATACTCATAATGGCAACCAAACAAGCATAACCCATTACATCTACATGCGCATCGGATAATTCTTGTGCACATTTTAAGCTCATTTTATCCATTGCTTCCAATTCTTCTTTGGTTACTTTTTTCATACGCATTCTACTGCTATGAAAGGTAAATCGTTCAGGTAAAATGGTTTCACGAGAACGGAAGATTGCTGGTATTTCGGTTTCCATCGTTACATTGGATGATGGAACTATTTGACCTATTCTGTATTTCATATTAATTAGTTTACAGTCTCCGTCACGGTCAACAGTCTGAAAACTGAAAACTGCGACTGAATACTTTTTATTATATTTCTTTGATTGTATTTACTATTGTACCAATTCCTTCTACAGTTGCCTCAACAACATCGCCATCATGTAACCACTCTTGAGGGTTACGACCTGCGCCAACGCCTGCAGGAGTTCCTGTTGCGATGATATCGCCTGCTTCTAAAGTGAAAACGGTACTTAAATCTTCAATCAAATCGTTGATATTGAATAGCATAAATTGTGTGTTTGAATTTTGCTTTTCAACGCCGTTTACTTTTAATGATAAATTCAAGTTGTGTGGATTTTCGATTTCGTCTTTTGTAACGATAACTGGCCCCATTGGTGCGAAAGTATCTTGTCCTTTGGAGACAATCCATTGTCCTTCTCTACGACAATCACGTGCCGAAATATCGTTGATTATTGTATATCCAAACACATAATCTAATGCTTCAGATTTTGGTACGTATTTTCCTTTTTTTGAGATGATTACCGCTAATTCACATTCCCAATCTAATTGCGAAGTTAACTTAGTGTTTTTGATAATTTCTGTATTGGTAGCTGTAACCGTTGTTGGTGGTTTTGAAAAGATAATTGGTTTGGTTGGAAGTTTTCCTGTTGTGTCTAATGTTCTTGCACTTTCGGCAACGTGTTCGGTATAATTCAACCCAATTCCAATGATATTTTTTCTTGGTCTTTCGATAGGAGCTAAAATCGTAACTTCATTCATTTCATAAGCGATTTCTTCGAAGAAATTTTCAGGAGTTTCCGCAATCATTTCTGTGATTTCTGCTATGATTTCAAATCCCATATCAATTAATTCTAACATATCATTTGGTAATGGGAAATTGGAAATATCTCCAAAATCTTGCATGTCGATGACTTGGTTGTTATGAATAAAGCCTAAACGTGGCTCGTTGTTGACACGTTGCAATGCAACGTCTGTACATTTGTAAGTAAGTAATTTCATATTCTGCCGCTAAGACGCAAAGGCGTCAAGTTTTTTGTTATTATTGATTTTTGAACTTGATATTGTTATTGCACTTGTTGATGTCCGTTGTTTTCTGTTAATTCTCTTCCTTGAAATAAACCTAAACCTTCAATTACAGGTAAATCATTGAAATTGAATAAGCAAGCATCTTCGGTTTCCGATAAATTGTGATGTTCGTGCCAAGTCCAACTCGGAACGCAAAAAATATCTCTTTCTTTCCAATCGAAACGTTTTCCATTGATGATAGTGTAACCTTTTCCTTTGGCGCATTGGTAAACAAATGAACCAGTATGTTTGTGTGCTTTTCCTTTGAATCCTGCTGGTAATAATTGCATCGCTGCTCCCATAGTTTGCATTACGTGTCCGCCCGTTAACGGATTGGCATATTGCATAAAAATCCCATCAAACGGATTGACTTCATTGACTTTTTGCGCTTCCAATAATGCTGGATACACATTCTTCCAAGAATATTTGAATAATGGTGAATAGGGTTTATCCCAAGTTTTATCTGCTGGAATCAATCCCGCACAACCATAAGTGATAGGTGAGAAGTTTAATGGTTTTACCAATTCTTGTTTGCCATCATAAACCGCATAATCATTCGCTTCCAAAGCATTCACTAACGGAATATCCAATCCATCTTGCCAAATGCAAGTTTTTCCGCCTTCTTCAACACCATGCTCGTGCCAAGTGGAATTGGGAGTAATTACAAAATCATTGACCTCTAACATGATTTTATTACCATCCACAACCGTATATCCTTTTTCACCTTCCATAATAAAACGTAGGGCAGAAGCACGATGACGATGAGCTGAAGTGAATTCGCCAGGACGCGTAACTTGAATTCCAGTATACAACCAACCCACAGCAGCAGCAACTTCTTTGCGTTTTTCGTTAATTAAATAAATAACACGTCTTCCAGCTTCCTCTGGTGTTACCAATTCAGATGATTTAAGCACTAATTCACGTAAATCATCATATTTCCAAAGCATTGGAACAGAAGTAGAACGTGGTTCCCAAGGCTCAATATCGTTTGCGACTGTCCATAAAGCACCGGCCCCTAATGATTCCAGTGTTTTGTAATAGGCTTTCAGTTCGTCGGAGTCTTGTACTCGAGCTCTTCCGTATTGGTCGTCTGAATAGTTGTTTGTTTCCATTTTATTTTATTTTTAAAACCTGATAGGTTTTCAAAACCTATCAGCTTTTTATTTATCTCTTATTAAACTCCTCGTGATTATCAATAAACGTGATTTTTCGAGTAGGAGCCGTGTTTACTCGTAAATCGAAAATATCAAATCGGTTGTAATGTCCTAAAATATCGTGCATTTGTTTCGGTTGGATGCATTTTGCTAAATCAATTTCAGCATAAACCATTCCTTCTTCGTCGATTAATGGTTGTCCGATTACAGCACCATTTGGTCCAATAAATCCAGAGAAAGCTGAACTTTTTCGGTCTAACAATTCATCAACATTTGGAACATCAGCACGAAGAGCGTCTTTTATTTCTTGCGAAACGGTCGAACACGATACAATCGTAAACAATTTTCCTTCAAACGAATGAGCAGCCGCACGAATTTTAATCGCTTCTGCCATATCGTAATCCGGTGGCGCTACGGGAAGTGAAATGTAATTCGCAATGTGAATCAATTCGCCTTGAGAAAGTAGTGTAAAACGCGCTAAAGTATTGGTGTTTTCGCCACAAGCTAAAGTTCCGATTGGTCCAATTTCAGTATTGTACACTTTCAAAGAAGAACCATCTCCTGAAGACCACGTTAGTTTTTCGGCCCATGTTGGGACTAACTTTCTGTGTTTTCCAACAATCACGCCTTTGTTGTTGATGATTAAATTGGTATTGTAAATTTCGCCATAGCTTTTGCCTCGCTCGTTGATTCCCATCACAATATGAATGTCGTTGTCTTTGGCAGCTAAGCAAAGTTTTTTGATTTCTGGACCCGTTACGTCAACCGAATTTTTATACAATTCTTCATACCATTTACTACCTTGAACTGGAGTCATAATCCAATTCCAATACGGATATCCCGCGATAAAAACCTCTGGAAAAGCGATTAATTTGGCTCCGTTACTGCTCGCTTCTTTAATGAAAGAAATGGCTTTATCCACTGTTTTTTCTACATTAAGAAATACAGGTGAGGTTTGAACGGTTGCAGCTTTGAATTTTTTGAATTCCATAGTTATATAATTACGAATTTAAAATTACGAATTATGAATAGAAACGAGATTAAATCGTAATTCATAATTCGTAATTCATAATTTTATTTTTCATTTCTTCTGTAAAAGGTTCGGCTTTGATGCCGTTTCTTTCTTGATTGAACGTTACATTTACTAAAGTAACTTCACCTTCTAAAACCGTGTTTTCTGATTCATTTACAAATTGAAAACCGCAAAGTATTGATGAGTTTTTTAATTCTTTAACCCAAAGTTTTTTGGTTAAGATTTCTCCCAATCTTGCGGCATTTTTGAATTGAATTTTTAAATCAACCGTAGGAATACCATTGGTTTCGTGCATTTTTGAAAAAGGACGATCTAAGGCTTCTTCAAACCAATCTTCTACTAAACAATTTAGCATTTCTAAAAATCTTGGATAGAAGACAATTCCAGCATAATCAACATGTTGGAAGCGTACTTTTTCTTGTTTTACGAATTCACTCATTATATATGTCTTGATACTTATTTTAATTTAAACCTCTGTATTTTTCCAGTCTCCGTTTTCGGTAAACATTCCACGAAATTAATTACTCTTGGATATTTATACGGAGCAGCTACCTCTTTGAACCAGTGTTGAATACGAATCTTCATTACATCTGTTGCTTTAGATGAATCATATAACACAATATGTGCACAAACCAGCATTCCTCGTTCTTCATCGGGTAAACCTACTACGGCACATTCCAAAATATCTTCGTGG
>JAGYJR010000030.1 GCA_018401995.1 Flavobacterium sp.
GACCTGTAAAAAAGTGGTTTTTTTTCATTAACGCGTGTACAGATAATTAAATATTATTTTGAAAAAAAATGATTAATCAATAAAGCGGGGTTGTTGTCTTTTTTTGATTTTGTTTTGATTATTCAAAGTATTGTATTTTGTAGTTGTTTACAATACCGTTTTAGTTATTAATTGAAATTTAAAGTTCTTAGTATTTTAAACTATTTTGTAAATTTGACCTGTTAACGCTGTGGAGTGCTTTAACATTTGAACAATTAAAGAGGGTTATTATTAGCCCTCTTTTTTTAGGTGTTAAATTTGTCTGATTTTCTTTTTATGGTTTCCGAAAATTCATTTTTATCTGTAACACGAACTGTAACCATGTTATAGTTTGTGTTACGGTTTAACTATCTGAAATTTAGATTTTTTACAGTTGTTACAGTTGTTTGGCTTATTATATTTAATATATTAGAATATAAACATTCTTCTACATATTTTAAACTACCACGAATAATTGATATTAACTGTAACAACTGTAACGGCTTTGATAATCAATAAAGTAAACCGTAACACGAACTGTAACTCAACCGTAATGCGTTACAGTTAATACGTTGAATCATTTTCATTAAAAAAATAACTATCAATAACCCAACTACGGTTTCTTTGATTATAATTTATTTTCAAATTATTATATTTAATGTAAACGTCTATTAACTTCTTTAGGTTTTTATGAGTAAACAAATTATCAAATCGCAATTCGTTGTTAGGATGCTTGTACAATGTTAAAAAGTCATTAACTTTAAATTCATTTTGCTTCTCTGTTAGTTCTGAAAAAATGCGCTCAAATTCTTGCAATATCGAATCATTATTAAAATATGCTCTGAAATTGTCATCGTTCTTTTTGCAGATTGGTGCTGTTAAACCATTTTTGATATAGTTTGCAACGCAAGCAAAAACAAAATTGTAAAAGTTATTCCATTCTATGCCGTCCCAACTTTCAAAGAAATTATGTTCAAAAACATCCATAGGTGTGTTGTTGATATTGAAAAAATCAGTTAACTGAAATTCAATAAAACGTCTGTTTGTCGATGTCGCTTCGTCATCATACCTAACAGCCCAATTTGTTGTTATCACAAATTTTGGTGCATCTTTAAAACTAATTGTTTCAGCTGCTTTTCCCTTACGCTCACATGATATGTCGCCAGCTATATTTGTATAAAGGTCGTCATATTTAAAGCTGGCTGGGACGTCGTCTATAACATAAACTTTATTTGCTCTATCTAAATCAGCGAAACGATGTATGTAATCCCCCTTAAACTCATTACCTCCTTTGATAAGGGTTTTTTTTACTTGTTCAACAGCTCTAATAATTAAACTTTTACCACGCCCGCCGTTTCTGCTTTCGTCGTTTGCGTCTTCGTCTGATAAAATAATGGCAGGGCTAAATGAAACGTTTTTATAAGTGTGGCATAAATAACCAAACATTCGATAAAATAAATCAGCGGTTTCCTGCTCGCTTTCTGTTAGCGTATCACTTGCAGGGTCTTTGCGTGTAGAAACCATAGTTAAAAAACGCTCAAAAACACTCATTTCAGGGTTTTCTTGAAATTCAAAACATCGGGTTTGTGTGGCATGAGGCGCAAAAAAACCATTAACATCTTTATAATTCATTGTTACAATTTCGTCGCTACCTTTTGAATACTTACAAAAACCATTTTTAAAAGGTATTCCAAAAGTTGAGGCGGTATCTGAGTAATAAACAAGCGGTTTAGGATTAAGTAGTAAAAAACCGCCATAAATTGAGCTATGATTGTCTTTTGCTATTTGGTTTTCAACTTTACTAACATCAAACTCGTTAATATTTTCTGATAAAAAAGGCGCTGTATCTGTTTTATAATTAAAAGCTTTGATAACGTTATTCGTATCTTTAAAAACAGTTATTTTGTCGTTGTCCTGTTCTGTGATGCGTATTAAATTTTCCTGCTCGAAAAACTCTTTGTATTGATAAGCTGAGGTAATAACCTCGCCTTTGTGGCTAAACGAATAAAATAAATTTAACGGATTGACTATTTCAGGCGGTCTCAGTTCTTTACTTTTAAATTTAACCTTACCAAATTCCAGAATGCGAACATCAGCATCGGCTGGAACTATAACAGCATCATGCAGCCTAACAAAAGTTTCGATGTTATTTTCTATTACAAACTTATTGATATATTCAACTTCATATTTTGTCAAATCTTCAAACATACGCCCTTTGTTGTTAAATCGTTCCTCTGTGATAACCTTTTCAACAGAACCGTTATAGATTGGTCTTAACTCAGCCCTTACCGCCTCAATAGATGCGTTTTTAACGTCTTTATGAGTATTGATAAGCTTATTGAATTTGCCTTTGTCTATAAGGCTGTAAACGTCTTCTTTGCGTTCAATGTCAAGTTCTATATCGATAAAAGTAGGATTGGCACGGGAAATATCAAACTCTTTAAGCTTTAGTGACATTGGCAACATTCCTCTCAATGGTCTCGATATTGAAGTTATTGGACTATATTCCCTGTTTTTATCAGATTTAATTCCAAAGATTTTTTCGTGTTTCTCATCGTAAACCCCTCTGAATTTAAACAACATGAATAATACATATCGATTCCATAGACTTTTTGAAAATGGACTGTATTCAGGGTTTTCATCAGTCTTTTTATATAATTCATGAAGTAACTCTAAATCATGCTTGAAATATTTATCATCCAGACGCTTGCCGTTTTTATAGCTTGATAAATATTTATAGTAGTCATTCTCTTTTAATGGGTCGCTATTTACATATTCGAAGTACTCGATAAAAACCTCATCTGTTTTCGTCCGAAGACCTTCGCTTCGTTCAACCGCATCAGCAAAGGTAAAAACAAATTTACGGCTTTTCGATTCCAATTTTATACGTTGTATAAAATTGGTCTTCCAGTCATTAACAAAGCTGTAAAAAACCTCTTTTGTATTAGCCTTCTTTTTATTCTCCTTGCCATGTGTTAAAGAATTTGAACTAATAAGGATGTGAGCGTTTTGTATATTTCTCATAGCCTTTATTTTTTAAGTGCAACAATTGCCTGTTCGACCTCATCGCGTTTAAAATAAATCCTCCCTGAAATCTGATACGATTTTAAAATACCTCGCTTAGTCCAGTTGTGAACGCTCGACAAATCGATTTTAAGCATTTCAGCAATGTCTGAGCGCGTTAAATACTTTGTCGGCTTTTTGGGTTGTAAATGCTCTTTTAAGTCTTTTAATTGAGATTTGACGCCCTCAATAATTGCGTTTTGTAGTTGCTCAGGTGTAATTTGAACAAATTGAATACTTTTTTTCATGCTTACTAAATTTTAATTAATAATTGAGCACTTCGTAAAAGCACGACTATTAATATTCTATTTTACTAACAAAAGATGCTTTGAAAAATGAAACAAACTATCACATTTGTTTGATAGTCGAATCAAAAAAACTTACTTTTGTTTTAATAATGACTTAAACGTCGGAGTTAAAAGTCACATCAAATATCGTATAAGATATTAATAGGGTTGCTGCTAAAATCAGTAGCCCTTTTTTTTTGTAAATCACATACGCGTGTAGTTTCTTGCTAAAGATTGCATTGTTAAACGCCTATGCTGTAATATTTTTTCATTCATAACTTTAAACTTATTTACTTGTTATTTAATTAAAAACTTTATAGATGATGGACTTCTTTAGGAAGTTTGCAACACGCAACTCAATCTATGAGTTAATTTAAATAACCAAAGTTTTCTTTTTATGTTTATTTAGTTTTAGGGAAATTCTTAGTGTAATAGAAATCATAAAGATTAGGTTTCCCTTTGTACATATTTGTTCTGTAATTTAAATTATCACCAAATCGTATTTTGTATTCTTCTGCTTCTTTAATTCCTTTCGGAGTTTCAAGCGCAGTTCTAATCGACTTAATAGAAGAATCTTTTAATTGTATTTCGATATTCTTAGATTTTTTGTATTTGATAGCTGATTGAATATATTCAATAGATAAAATTTCTTCATTACTTAATAATTCTGTATGCTTGAAATGATTGCTTAAACCTAATTCCACGAAAATTGAATCAAAAGAGATATATAAATGGTCACGCAGGAACTTTTTCGCCATATCACTTTTGGTAATACCATCGCTTTCTATATAAATATCAGTCTGAATTATATCATCGTTGTAAATTAGTATTCCGCACTGTTTTCTATGAATTAAAACAGCTTCAAGAACCTCTTTGAAATGATTTCTTTCTTCCTCAACTTTAAGGTCTATGTATTTTAAATATTTTAGAGTGTCGGATATTTCTTTTTGAATTTTTTCTTCTGATTGACCTTTAAATGATTCTCTAATATTTCTAATAATTTCTTGATGTTTTTCCTCTAATTTTTCGTCATAGCTCTTTACTATATCTATAATGTCTTTTTTAATCTTCTTTATTTGGTTTATAGACAATCCAAAATCCCTACATTTCTGAATCACCTTAATCCAAAAATATTCTGATAGGCTAAATTTCATCATTAAATTCTTTTCGGTTTTCTTATGCTCTTCAAATAATAGCTCTTCATTTTTCCAATGGTGTATAGTACGCGTGGGTACTTGTAAATCTTTTACTTTATATACCTTGTCTGTCATTACTGATTTAATATCTATACTGCTCATTATTGAAAGTTTTATAAGTTTTTAAACGTTTTGAGCTGCTAAGGTAATAAAAAATAAACTTTGTCCAAACGATTGGATAAAAATTTTTTATATTTGTATTCGAATTTAAATGTTTACAAAATGAAATGCTTATACAGTAATGAGGATTTTGTGCAAACTCGTTCCAATCAAAAGTTTGCAAACTCAAAGAATAGAATGAAATATCATAATGAAAAGAAAAGAGAAATAACGGATTTAAGAACATCCATTGATTATAAGTTGCATAAAAATCACAACATCTTAATGGAATTAATGAAGGGTAAAGACAATCAGCTTTTCCACAAAGAGTTCTTAAAAGGGAAGGGTTTTTCTTTTAATGTGCTTACACATTACCAACTATATCAAAATAAGAATAGACACGCTATTTATGATTTCTTGATAATGGAAAAAGATGGTGCTTTAAATATTGTGAGATATGATTGATATTACAAAAGTTCAAGCCTATGATATACCACCTGAAATTACTGAGCTTCAAAACAAAAATATTGAGCTTGTTAATAAAAATGATTCGCTTAAAAAACAATCTTATATGGCATTTAGCATTTTGGCTATTATAATTATTATCGGGTTAACGGCAATTTATCAAACAAATAACAGAAACGATGAGAGGTAAAAATATTGGCGAACAAGTAAAGACAGAAATAGTTGAAAATATCCTTAATAGCAAAGCTGTAAAAATAGGAAAATATATTGCTATCGGTTTAATAGCGACTTATGGTCTTGGTTACGTCTTTAAGGTGTTGGCATTTACTAAAACAAACTTCAACCAATTAAAAAGGGCAATAAAGGCATAAATAAGGGTACACCTGAAAATGTGACACAGCAACTCATGCTAAAATCTAAAATAACGGCATATAACCACTGCACAATAAACAAAAATAGCATCAAATATATACCAACCTAAAATTAAGATAAAATGAATGTTTTATACATACGCACAAGCACATTGGAACAAAATTCCGAAAGGCAATCAATTAACGCAAGAGATTATGACCTATTAATTGAGGATAAATGCTCGGGCACTGTTCCCTTTTTTCAAAGGGAAGGTGGAAGTAAAATACAAGTCCTATTAAATTCTGGCAAGTTAAATGAACTGATGGTTCACGAAATAGACCGCTTGGGAAGAACGCTGCTAAATATCCTAGAAACAATTAAATTGTTTAACGCAAAAAAAGTGAACATCCATTTTGTTAGACAAGGTTTAAGAACTCTTAATGATGATGGTTCGGAAAACGACATATCTAAAATGGTTATCTCGATTTTAGGTGTTGTAGCAGAGATGGAACGAAAAATGATAAGGGAACGTCAGTTGGAAGGAATCGCTATTGCAAAAGCCAAGGGCGTTTATAAGGGAAGGGTCAAGGGAACTAAAGAAAACATCCTAAATTTTCTTGACAAAGAAAAAAATAAAAAGGCATTGGATTTACTCAACAAAGGCTACAAAAATATAGAGGTGGCAAAAATTATAGGAATCCATCCAAATACAGTTGTAAAAATTAAGAAGTTGAATAAAAAAATAAATGATAATGAGTAAAAATAAAAAATTTAGGTTTTTAGGTGATATGGCATATTTTTCCCATAGTAAGTCATTATATGATACAAAAGAAGAAAAACTGGTTTATAAGTATATAAAAAACCATTTTGATGGTAATGTGATTTGCCCCAACAAACATCTGGGTGAGTTAACCTATAAAGGTGATTATGCCAAGATAGCTTCCAAAGCCGATTATGTTTTCGTGTGGGGTGATAGCAACCATAGCGAACTAACAAGAGGTTGTTATGAGGAAGTGGAAACTGCTATGCACGAAGGCGCAAAGGTAATACTGATTGAGGTCAATGGTGGTGATGTGTATTTAAGAAATATTGTGTCCTTAGAAATGTACGACAAGCCAAACCACTTTGAGTACGGCTGGGTAGAAAGTGTTAGTATCGAGCTTTGAAAATTAAAGCTTCGTTTATTTTAGGAAATAAAAATTATTTTAGAAAATAAATAATATGATAGGTTCGCATGAAAACTCGCTAAAGTTATTTTTTAAAAATAATATTTATTTTAAATCATAATGTTTAAGAAAATAAAATATATTTACGGTCAATTTTATTGATATCTTATAGCGTTTGCTATATTTCTCGTCTTGAAAATCGACCAAATTTAAAAAGGAACAGAGAAGTATAATCAATCGTCTCGCTACGGCGCAGGCTTTTCTTATACTTTGTTCCGAGTTCTTGGTCGAACCTTCAAGGCAGGTATAAAGCAATTGTCCTGCGCTCATAGGTTTTTAAAAACCTTAACATTCTTCTCAGGGCGAGGAATCAAATAAATAAAATGAAAAAAACAGTTTCAATTTTAAGTTTAGTACTTATTTTAATGGTCTCCTGCTCAAAGGATGATAATGATGGTTGTACACCAATCAATTGTCTAAATGGTGGAACACAGACTGCCGATTGCGGATGCGATTGCGAGGAAGGTTACACAGGTTCAAATTGCGCTACAAAATTAGTTCCAACAAGTGTTAAGATTACAAATATTACAGTAAAAAAATTCCCTGACACCAATAATGGCAATTGGTGGGATACATTCCCTAATAGTGACGCGGATATTTATATCACAATTAACAATTCTTCTGATGTTGAAATATACAATCACCCAACATTCTATGAAGATGCATCAGGGCTAAATGTAAGCTATCCTTTTACATTAACTCCACCACTAATAATTAATGATGTTACAGGGATTCACGTATTAAATTTATTTGACTTAGATACTTTCCAAGACGATTTTATTACATTATTATTGTTTAGACCCTACGATTCTTCGAGAGAGGGATTTCCAACGTCTATAACACTTGCTAACACTACAAATACTTTTGAGTGTGATTTCACATTGGAATACTCTTTTTAAACTATAAATTCAAAGGATGAAAAAGTTTATCAGTTTGATTGTTTTGAGTCTGTTTATTTCGGTCTCGACTACTCTATATGCTCAAAATAATAGTTTATTAGAAATTTTAAATCAAAAGATAGGCTCAAATAAAGAAGCAAAAAAAGAGGTTAAATTTATTGAGGTTTTGAATGAAACTATAACTGTAAATTCCGTGAGTAATTCTCGCTTTAGTGGTGGAAAAAATCGTGTTGCTTTGAAGCTTAATATCCCAAAAGGCACTACGGCTTGGTATTATAAAATCAATGTTCTTGATTTAGATGATATAGTTTTTACAAGCGGTATTAACTCTCTTTTATATCAGCTTGAAAATAACAGTTTGTCTCTAAATAATTATAGTGATAAAACAGTTGATTTTTATGTTATACCCGAATCTAATGCTGCTAATTTTATGCAAACGGGTAATGACAATTATTTGATTTATACCGAATACACTAAAAAGGATATATCACAAGATTTTGGGTCAAGTACAAACTATAAGGATGATTATTGGATAGGAATAAAAAACAATGACAAATACAAAGGTGTTAAAGTCAGAATAGAGGTAGTTGCTCTTGGAATTTACTAACCTGTAAATCTCTATCATTAAAAAAAGTGCTTATAAATGTCATAATTCATTCAATTTATGATTTCGTAGGTGCTTTTTTTAAATTGATTTAGTTCATTATTACATATTGATGGTACTTTGAAATTGAATTGCTAATAGCGGAATGGTTAGAACCACTAAAAACTTTTTTCAGGCCGCACTCTAAAAGATTTAACAATACAGCATTTGATGTTGTTCTTCTGCTTCTTCCCAAGTTAAGGGAAGTCTGTTTTCAGTTTTAGAACCATCTATATATCCTTGCTTCATTTGTTTAGCACATATATCAAAAGGAACCTGACCTACACCTGTTCCAAGTCCTGAAATAGTTACGGTATTAATTAAGTCTTGTCCATAAGAATGTCTGTGTTCTGCATTGACATTTTTCAATAAATAAAAAATAGCTTTTGACGCCAAATAAACATTAACGGTATCTTTTAATACCATAGGCACTCGCATGGTTGGAGCAGAAATGCAGAATGGTATGTCTTTAACATTGGTTTCTATTAATTCTGCTTGTCCTACCAAAAGTTCTCCAAAATATTTTTCTTGTATTCGTTTTTGAAGTTTATATTCAATATGCCAGCCAAGTTTTTCTGAAATTAGTAAATCTAATCCCCCATCCATAAACCCAAATGAATTTGCTGGTGAAACAACACAGTCTGTTGGTAATGAAAAGAATTCTCCGTGATGCACAATAACATCATTATCGTTCTTAAAATGACATTTCCATTGTTTACACATTTTTTTGTTGAGGTCAATAAGTTGAATTTTCATAGCGTGATTCTTGGAAAAGATATTATTAAAATGGAATTTGTGTTAACCTTATCCAGCTAAGCTTAAACAATAAGCTATTGGGTGAAGTTAGATAAAAAATATATTGGTTAATGTACTAATTTTATGTGTTTATAAGCAACAATACGTTGCACAACATCTGATGTTAAATATAAAGAAAAATTATTTTAAAGTTTAATCTTTTCATCTTGGTTAACCTTTATAAAATAAGATTCGTAGAAAAACAATAAATTATATTTTAATTTTTGATTTAAGATTGACGGCTCTGGATTCATGGCAATCGTTAGTGGAAATTACTTTTTTTAGATAATTGATTGGTCTCAAATCCCAAATTTGATAGAGTTAAACCATACCAATAAACGCAGGATACAGCTTTTTTCATTACCGATATTAAAAACGAACATAGTGTCACTTACAGCAGTTTAAATTCAGCACTGTAAACATTGTTAGAATACATCTCATAGCGTTAGCTGAAAGGAGTTTTAATGGTTTAAAATATCCTGTTTTTGGTGATTTACTTTGATTCTGCTATACGGTATGTTCAACAATATTAATAGTCCCCAAGTTTCATAATTTATTTAATCTTAATGACTATATTTTTTTGTTTCGATAAAAATATCCTGATATTACGGAATCCCTCATTTTCATTTAATACCGTTTAAGTATCTTTGAAATCATTAGTGTAAGGTAAACTCTGATTTTGCTAGTAGTATCAATAACAAAAAGCGGTAAATGCGAACAAAAAGTTCTGTTATCCCGCTATTTTAGATATAAAAGGTATAAATTTGAATTGATATAATACGTTATGCAAAATGTGAAAAATCTAACAACTATATAAATAAATGAATGAACAGAAACCGCAATCAGTAAAAACAATAGGACTAATAGTTGCAATAATTTCAGGATTCATAACCTTCAGCAACGGAATGGGAACAATTGCGTTTACTTTAATTGGACTAGGAAGCGAACAAAGTCAACCCATTGAATCATCTGAATTTAATCTTTTAGAATTTCTTTTTGAGAACTATATAGCAATGTGTCTAATTATGGTGTTAATCGGAATTATTTATTTTATCGGAGGCCTCAAAATCAGGAAATATAAACTATGGGCGAACAGACTGGTTACTTATATATCCTTACTTCTAATTATCTTAATGTGGACTTTGATGATTGCAATGTCAACAATGACTTTCGAACAACAGGGTATGGAAATATTTAGCGTAGGAGCAATAATTACAGCTATAATTTGGTCGACTCCACTTGGACTTTTAATTTGGTTTTTAAACAGGGCGAAGATAAAAAAACACTTTGCATAACACCGGTAACCGTTGCACAAGGCCCTAATTTCACAAAACACAACTCCAAATAAGGTCTTTTAAGCCTGTTAAGTTTTTAAATTGTTGCGATTGTTATCTTTTTTGGTGATCTAAAATCGATGTTATTTAACTTGTAGAACGCGTTTTTTAGCGTTTGAATAAAGGCGAGCATTCCTGCGCCGCTTTTTATACGTTTTTGTGTGAATTTTAAATACTTCTTGAGGTTATAAGCCATTGCGGAGAGGTGCATGCACTTATTTGCCTGTTTTAATCCTATGGTATTTACTTTTCTTAGTCCCATAAATTGTGTAAGAGTTCCGGAACACGGGTTCTACGGTGCTTTGTCGCTTGCCTTTCATATAGCGTCCCTGCGCACTATTGACGCGTTGGTTGTTGCGCTCATATTGGTCGCGGTAGTAGGTAACGCTAAACTTCTTTTCTTGCGCGGTTTTACCCAAACATTGCGCTCTTAAATCACAGCCCACACAAACATGTTTGCGTGCGCGGTATTCTTTCTTTTTGGTTTGGGTACGAGAGTCTAAAAACTCCTTTGTAAAGGGTATGATTTTACCTCTTAGGCATATGTAGTGATCTTGCTCTTGGTTGTAGATAAAGCCTTCTGGACCGCCTTTGTAGGTGCCGTGTGGTGGTATAAAACTCTTTAGGCCTATCTGTTCTAGAAAATCATAGTTTTCTCCGCTACTGTAACCTGTATCAGCTACACAGTTTTCCCAAACCATACCTGCTTGCCAGAGTCTGGTCTTTACGCGTTTTACAATATCTGGCAGTTGTTGGTTGTCTTTGCCATCGGCATGATAGGCTTGTATATCGGTGATAACGTGATGGGCGGTATCTACTGTGAGTTGACTTAGGTAATTGAGTTTTCTGGCTTTGCCTGGTTTTACACTGATGCGTGCATCGGGATCGGTTGGGCTGTAATGGGTTTTATTGGAGGTGTAACGACTGCCTTTGTTACCTGCACCTGGGCGCTGGTCTTGCTCATCTGACCATTTCTTGTTTCTGCTCTCTATGGCTTGTAATTCTTTTTTACTGGCTGAAAGGCTTTGCTGTGATTCATCGGCTTTATTGTTTTTGGCTTTGCGTACTGGGGTGTCTTTATCTCGTTTACTAATGTGGCGTATCTTTTTTAAATGCTCTGACAGTTCTTCTTGTGGAATCTTTAGTTCCAATGTGTCCATAGAGGCATTGGCTTTTACTGGTGCTGAGTCGATGGCTTGGGTATGTCCGCTAACCATGCCTGAATCAACACACAACTTAAAAACTTCTGTGAAGCATTTCTCAAAAACAGCTTCTGGAAATAACTGATGGGTTCTGCTTATGGTGCTGTGCCATGGTAATTCCTCATCGATGTCATAATCTAAAAAATACAAAATATCCATGCGCATCCCACAATGCTCTACTAACTGTCGGTGGCTGTCTATGTTCTCTAAATAACCCACTAAACAAAATTTGAAAAACACCACTGGATCTATACTTTTTTGTCCGCTACGACCATAATAATTCTGAGTAAGATTGTAGAGAAAGTTTAAATCTAAGGCTGCTTTTAGGCGTCTGTAAAAATTGTTGGTGGGAATGCGCTCGCTCAATTGAAATGAATTGAAAAGCTTCTCTTGGTAGGTCTTTTTTCCTTGCATGCAGGAAGTTACGAAAATATACCAAGTTATTATAACTTTTTTTGTGCTTTTTGTTTAACTTGTGCAACAGGCACACCGCATATAATCTATGGCTAGGTCAATACCTACTCGGAAAATCCTCGCGGATTTTCAGTTTGGTGTGTACTTGCTAAGTTAAGTGCTAACCCACGCAACTACTCATAGCCGAGACCGTTGTAAGCAATTGTAACAGTCCCCCTAACAAGAAACAAACAGAAAATAACGAAAAAAGCAATATTAACAATGAAAAAACGAACAACAACAACAACAATTTTGGCAATTAGCTTACTGTTTTTTAACACGGCACAGTCCCAAACAAAAGAACAAATCGGTCAATGGTTGGCTGATAGTTTGAAAATTAAAACTTATCTCAATGTAAATTATAACAGAATAGCTCACGAAGTTGAAAGTACATTTTATGTAGATTACAATTTACAAAAAGATAAGTTTACATTCTATTTTGCTGAATCATCAACCCATAAGTCTATTCGACAAAAAACAATAACGGTTAAAATAGTTCAAATTTTTTCTGAAGATATTGTTTACCAAAATGTAAATAGCTTACAGGTGGTTAGGGTTGAAACTCCCTATAAACAATCTGCACCTGTATATGGATTGTATCAATTGCTGCTTCGTGAAGGAGCTTATGTGAAACTTTATGAAAATTATACACTCAAGGATATCAAAGACCTGCCTGATATGTATGAAATATTTAAACCCTGGGGCTATGCTGAAAGCTATGAAGTCGTTTCAGAAAAAATAGCAAAGGAAAAGGATGAATACATGAGTATTTTAAAACTTGACGCATCTGATTATTTTAATACTACCTATCTTGATTTACTAGATCAATATAATGCTTGCGTTGAAAAAAATGGAGACTTAAGTAAAACGTGTAGAGATATGGCCGGCAATATAGACAGGGTGTTTAAAAGATTGCCAAATATTGTAATCAAGAATGATGAAAATTATATATATGAAGCCGGAAATGCTTTGAACTGGATGTTTGAATTTTGTAAATCTTAAAAACGAAAATATGAAAAAAGAGTTTATGTTTTTATTCCTTCTTTCTTTTGCTTTGCAATCTTTTGCTCAAGTTAAAAGCGAAAGTGAATTTAATGACCGGGTAAATGAAGCTGAAAAACGGCTGAAAGATAAGTCAACCGCTTCATCAGCACATTTAGATTTAGGGTATTTATACTATTACGGCTATTCGCTACCATTCACAAACCAAGTAATTGCAGACTACGAGAAATCATTTAAACACTTCAAAAAAGCTCAAAAAGACCATCATCAAGCTGTTTTTAGTATGGGTTTTTTTTATTATTACGGATATGCTGTCAAAAAAGATGTAAAAAAAGCAGTAAAGTATTTTGATAAAGCCGCTGACGCTAATAATCCGTTAGCTATGGTTATGCTTGCCTTAATTTATGACAAAGGGGAGGGTGTTCCAAATAATGAGCAAGCCGAAACTTGGGTAAAAAAGGCAATTGAAATTATGCATCAATCAAGTACCAAAGCCGACCTAGAAAAACCTGAAAGATATTTAAGTAAATGGGGAATCTGTAATGAACTTTTAATTGATGCGTTTATATATTCCTACCCCGATTAATTATACGTACAGATTTAAAAAAATTGAGTTATGACGATATTAAAATGCACTAAACCCAAATGTTACTTCCTGAATATCTGGTTAGTGATGTTATTGACGACTTTCAATTCAGTTGTTTTTGGGCAAACCGACACAAGCGATTCTTCAAACATAGAAGCAATAAACAATCTAAACCAGATTATTCAGTTCTTAGAAAATATCAAGTACAGCGTAGAAAATTCAATAATATTCACAGAACAAGAAGTTGAAAAAATGAGTGAATACATTAGAGAAGGTCAAAAAATGCAAATTTTGTTTGTAGATAATTTAAGTGTTCTTCATCCTGATAAAACAACTTTGAAATCCGACCTTACACAACAGTTCCACTTTATTTTGCAATCTTTGGCTTTATACCGTTCAGACCTTCGCAATGCTGATGTCAAAGCTACAGATAGTAATAATAAAGAATTTGACTATTTGATAAATCGCATTCCGTCACTAATTGCAAATTTAAAAATATTGACACCCGATTACAAAAATTTAGATTGGGTTAATAATAAAATAGATGAATTAAACGACTATTTACAAGCTGCGTATGGCAATGATGCACCGATTCATTTTTCCATTGAAGGCATTTTTTCCGAAAATGTAAAATCTATTCATTGGAGTGATGTGAAAAATATGTCTGTAAACCGAAACGAAAATAAAGTAAGCATTAGTTGTATTGACAAAAGGGGTTTACTGTTTGATTTTAATGAAAACCAATACCCCCACATTGCAAGTATGCACGTACATTTTTTGGCATTCTATCAGAAAATAGCCGAATCAGTTGCTGAAAACTCCGTAAATCGAAGTACGACAATCCAAACTGACCTTGAACGTGCTACACAAATTTTAAACGAGTTGCTACCCAACGAAAATTATTATGTAACAGAAGCTGGAATAAGAGATAAAGACTTTGGAATAGTTATAGAGTTTTCCATTAACAAACAACTTGACAAGCCTGTAATAATAATTGATGCAGATTCTTCAAAGTTTGAAATGTGTTGTTTCTTAGGTACAGAAGAAAGTGATGATGGTGCATTAAATGACCAATACTACTCAACCTTTTTTTTATTCAGACCCGAACAACTAGAAATAGTTAATGAATTAAAAGCCATTTTTGATAAGTTAGTAAAATAAATGAAAACAGACGATTGACAACGAAAAATAAGAACCACAGCTTACAACAGCGTGTATGAAAAATAGCGGGTTTAATGGTAAATCAAAGGTCAGTGCTTTTAAAAAAAGCCAGTGCCAAACTGAAAGTGAAGTGCTTTTTAATCCGCTACTTCTCATACACGCGAAACGTTGTGAGAAAGACAGCTACCACAAAGAAATACCTATCCAAAG
>JAGYJR010000031.1 GCA_018401995.1 Flavobacterium sp.
CTACCAATGAAATCATGCAACCACCAAAAGAAATTATTTTCTATGATGAAACGCTAGAAACTATCATGGAAAAATTTGACACTTCAGGTTGTAAAGTTTTACCCGTTTTAAAAGATGGAATCTTCCTTGGCTTTATTCACAAGCATTTGGTTTTAGAAAAATACAGAATGCGTTTGAAGTCGATGATAATTGAGTAAAAGAAATTTATTTAACAAATTCTTATTCTTGCTTCAACCTAAATTTTCGTACTAAAATCAGTATCTTTGCGTTTTGCCAAAAATTATGCAAGACACAACTGAAGAAACTATCGAAATTATTGGTGCTAGAGCCCATAATCTTAAAAATATTGACGTATCAATTCCTCGTGAAAAACTTGTTGTTATTACAGGTTTATCAGGTTCTGGAAAGTCTTCACTAGCTTTTGATACCATTTATGCCGAAGGACAGCGAAGATACATTGAAACCTTCTCGGCTTATGCACGTCAATTTCTTGGCGGATTAGAACGTCCTGATGTAGATAAAATCGACGGACTTTCTCCGGTAATCGCTATTGAGCAAAAAACAACGAGTAAATCACCTCGCTCTACTGTGGGAACAATTACCGAAATTTATGATTTTTTACGTCTGTTGTATGCTCGTGGAGCCGATGCTTTTAGTTACAATTCAGGTGAAAAAATGGTTTCGTATTCTGACGAGCAAATTAAGTCACTGATTTTAGAAGATTTTAATGGAAAGCGCATCAATATTTTAGCGCCAGTTGTTCGTTCTCGTAAAGGACATTATCGGGAGTTATTTGAGCAAATTGCCAAGCAAGGTTTCTTAAAAGTTCGAGTAAATGGTCAAATTCGTGATTTAGAATTTGGTATGAAAGTCGATCGTTATAAAACACACGATATTGAAATTGTTATTGATCGAATGGCAATTGATACCGAAGAAGATACCGACAAACGTTTATCAGAAAGTATCAAAACTGCCATGTATCATGGTGATGATGTAATGATGGTCATCGAACAAGAAAGTCAAGAAGTACGTTTTTATAGTCGTAATTTAATGTGTCCGTCTTCTGGAATTTCTTATCCAAATCCAGAACCAAATAATTTTTCTTTCAACTCTCCAAAAGGCGCTTGTCCAACTTGTAACGGATTGGGAACTGTGAATGAAATCAACTTAAAGAAAATCATTCCAAATCCAAAATTATCAATCAAAAATGGTGGTTTTGCTCCTTTGGGCGAATATAAAAGTTCATGGATTTTCAAGCAATTGGAAATTATTGCACAAAAATATGATTTCAAAATAACCGATGCTATCGAAACCATTCCGCAAGAAGCAATGGACATGATTTTATATGGTGGAAATGAGAAATTCTCAGTCGTATCAAAGGTTATGGGAATTACTAAAGATTATAAAATCGATTTTGAAGGAATTTCTAATTTCATTAAGAATCAATACGATAATTCTGATTCGGCAAGTATCAAACGTTGGGCAAAAGAATTCATGGACGAAAATAATTGTCCAGAATGTGAAGGAACACGTTTGAGAAAAGAATCGTTATATTTCAAACTAAACGGAAAAAATATCGGCGAATTAGTCCAAATGGATATTGCTGAATTATCAGAATGGTTTGCCGATTTAGATAATCATTTGTCTGAAAAACAAAAAGTTATAGCCGTAGAAGTTGTAAAAGAAATCACAGCTCGATTGCAGTTTTTACTAGATGTTGGTTTAAATTATTTATCCTTAAACCGAAGTTCAAAATCGCTTTCGGGTGGTGAGGCACAACGTATCCGATTGGCTACTCAAATTGGTTCGCAATTGGTTGGCGTTTTGTATATTTTAGATGAGCCAAGTATTGGTTTACACCAAAGAGATAATGAAAGATTAATCAAATCACTCGAAAGTTTGCGAGATATCGGAAATTCAGTAATCGTTGTGGAACACGACAAAGATATGATTGAACGTGCTGATTATGTGATTGATATTGGCCCTAAAGCAGGTCGTTTTGGTGGAGAAATCATAAGTATTGGAACACCAAAAGAAATTTTAAAACACAATACCATTACCGCACAATATTTAAATGGTAAAATGCAAATTGAAGTGCCAAAAACAAGGCGTGAAGGCAATGGTAAATCAATTAAATTATCAGGAGCAACGGGAAATAACTTAAAAAATGTTACTATTGAAATTCCTTTAGGAAAATTAGTTTGTGTAACTGGAGTTTCGGGAAGTGGAAAATCAACTTTGATTAACGAAACATTATATCCGATATTAAACGCACATTTTTTCAATGCTGTAAAAAAACCACAACCGTACAAAAAAATCGAAGGTTTAGAACATATTGATAAAGTAATCGACATTGACCAAAGTCCTATTGGAAGAACACCGCGCTCTAATCCAGCGACTTATACGGATGTTTTTTCAGAAATCAGAAGTTTATACACGCAAACACCAGAAGCGATGATCCGTGGTTATAAGCCAGGAAGATTCAGTTTTAATGTAAAAGGTGGTCGTTGTGAAACTTGTGAAGGTTCGGGTGTTAGAACCATCGAAATGAGCTTTTTACCTGATGTTTATGTGGAATGCGAAACCTGTATGGGAAAACGCTTCAACAGAGAAACATTAGAAATTCGTTACAAAGGAAAATCAATTTCGGATGTATTGAATATGACGGTTGATGAAGCGGTAGATTTCTTCGAAAATATCCCAAAAATCTATCGAAAAGTAAAAACCATTCAAGATGTTGGATTGGGTTACATTACATTAGGTCAACAAAGTACCACACTTTCTGGTGGTGAAGCGCAACGTATTAAATTAGCAACAGAACTTTCTAAAAAAGATACTGGAAACACTTTCTATATTTTAGACGAACCAACTACTGGTTTGCATTTTGAAGACATTCGTGTGTTAATGGATGTCATCAATGTATTGGTTGAAAAAGGAAATACAGTTTTGATTATCGAGCATAATTTAGATGTTGTCAAATTAGCCGATTATGTAATTGACATAGGTTATGAAGGTGGAAAAGGTGGCGGAGAAGTTGTAGCAAAAGGAACCCCAGAGGAAATTATAAAAAATAAAAAAAGCTACACGGCGCAGTTTTTGAAAAAAGAATTATCTTAGCAGGCTTATAAAATTTTAAAACAAGAAAAGAAAATGTTAGAAGAGAAATACGAAAACGAAGATCACAGAATTCAAGAAAAATTCAAGCAAAAGACTTGGAACGAAATAAGATCAAACGATTCATGGGCAATTTTTAAAATCATGTCTGAGTTTGTAAATGGTTATGAATCAATGGGAAGAATAGGACCTTGTGTGTCTATTTTTGGTTCAGCAAGAACAAAACCTGAAGACAAATATTATTTATTAGCTGAAAAAATTGCTTATAAAATTAGTAAAGCAGGTTATGGAGTAATTACTGGTGGCGGACCTGGAATAATGGAAGCAGGAAACAAAGGAGCACATCATGGTGGAGGGATTTCGGTAGGTTTAAACATTGAATTACCTTTTGAACAACATTTTAATCCGTATATTGATAAAGATAAAAACTTAAACTTTGATTACTTTTTCGTTAGAAAAGTAATGTTTGTAAAATATTCGCAAGGTTTTGTTGTAATGCCTGGTGGCTTTGGAACATTAGACGAACTTTTTGAAGCGGTAACATTAATCCAAACGAAAAAGATTGGTAAATTCCCAATCATTTTAGTTGGGACTGAATTTTGGTCTGGCTTATTGGATTGGATTAAAACCGTTATGATTGACAAAATGAAAAACGCAAGTCCAGAAGACATGAACTTAATCAAAGTAGTAGATACCGAAGATGAAGTATTAGAGGCTCTAGACAATTTCTATAAAAAATACAACTTATCGCCTAACTTCTAATAAAAAAAGCGCTGAAAAAATTTTCAGCGCTTTTTTTATGTTTTATAAAATCGATTATCGAATGATAATCTTCCTAGTTAATGATTGATTTCCGTTAGTGACTTTTATCAAATATACACCAGCCGCTAAAGACAAATCCATTCTAGTTTCGTTTGTGAAAGTTGTTTCTTGAATTAATTGTCCTGTAACGCTGTAAATTTCAGCTTTTGAGCTTCCTGTTAATCCAGAAACTACTATGTAATCGGTTGTTGGATTTGGATACACTTTTATCGCATTGGCATCAAAAGTAGTTGAAGATAAAGCAGCAAACCAAGGTTGACCAAAATTAGCACCATAAATATAATCCGCTAATAACGGATAATCAATAAACGGATTACGATTCATTTGCCAATTGTAAATAATATTGTTTCTGTTCATTTCAAAGTCATCTCTAGGATCTTGTGTATTCCAAGATAATAAAGTGGCTAAATCTCCAATATTTCCAGAAGGATCTGTTCCACTTAATTCACTTGGATCTCCATTTAGAATATTTAAGCCATTAAAACGAACACCCATATAAAACAAAGCTCTTGCTACGTCTCCCTTCCATGAACCTTGTGTTCCAGTAGGCCCTGCATAAACAGTTGAAGTTGCTACATTACCATAGTTTTTATTGTTTCGTGATGAATTTTCCTGACCATTTTCGGCTCTAATGTGATGCGCATCCGAAACACCATCAACTGTTGTATTAGCACTAGTAGATGTCCAAATATTAATACCATCTGCGGTATCACCTAATGCTGTTTCAAATCCGCCTCTAGATTGTGGAAAAATATGCTCTCTGTTCCACTTACCCACAATACTACTTGTATTTTGCTGATCTAATTTAGACATTGGATACTCAACATACATGGCCCAAATTTGATTGTTATTTTCAGGATTTCTGTCCGAATCTCTTAAAATTTCCCACATATCAGCATAGCTTTGAAGTCTAACAATAGCTGGATTGGCAATAATATCTTGCACCGCTTGTTTTAATGTTGCTCCAGACAAACCTTCCAAAGTATCATAATAACCTGCAGGAATTTGCGGCGTAACAATTCCATCAGTTGGATTTAAAGGTGTTCCCCACGGATCTGTTGCAAAATTTACGTCATTAACTCTGATTAATATATTATCATTATTAGCAGAATAACCTAAAGGAATAGGTTGAAATTGAAATAACAACTCTTCATCTCCTTCCTCAATTCCATCATCTAAAAGAATAATCCCATTTTGAACAGAAGTTTGTCCTACAGGGATAGAAACCGTTAAACCTCCAGAAAAATCTAGATTGGTAAAAGTACCATTTGCAAGTGTAAAATTTAAAATCAAATTTTCGTTTTGAACGGGTTCGCTGGTGGTGAATGTAATATTAAAACTATCGCCTTCTGTAAAACTCGTTTGTGGAAACGAAACCGAAATATAATTAATTGCAATACCCGAACCGTCATTATTAACGCCAGGTGTTGGCGCTTTTACCTCGTAAGAACCATCATTTCTTCTTTGAATAGATGTTGTTGCTGTTTCGGTATAAAATTCAGTAATACCCAACTCTCCCATCAAAAAAGTAGGCTGCGTAGTATTATTTGAATGCGCAAATGCATCAATCAAATTTGGCACATTAAAAGTTGCAGTATCAATTGGGAAATCAGCATCATTTCCTAAATATAATGCTGCTACACATGAAGCATTTTGCAATCCATTACTTGGAAAAATAAAGGGAGGTGTAGGTGAAACCTGAGAATTTCCTAAGTGAATAATTCCATTAATATCCGTAACCAAACCATCAAGGTCAATTGTTCTGTAAATGGTATTAGTTGAAGCTCTGTAAAAAACAAGTACATAACCATCTAAAGCATAACTTGGCAAAGCAATTCCTCCTGCATCAAAAGATTTTAACTCAATAAATTCTAAAACATCAGACCCTGGCGTATCTGCATCAATTTCATTAATAACAACCGTTTGTGAAAAACCAAACGATACGCAAATTAAAAAAAAGTAAGTAAGTAATTTTTGGAGCATAATTATTCTAATTTAAACAAATATAGTTTTTTCTTGAGACATAAACGTAATTTATTTATTTTCACAACATTTTAATAGCAATTTGTAAGATTTACAACTAATAAAAAAAATCATAACTAAAATAAACAGGAATTCGAAACTAAAATTGTGTTTTACGCAACCTTTTTCATATACTTGTAATCTTATTAATAAACGGCAATTGAACAATACATTTTTTTATAGCATAATTTGGTTTTGCTTTACCACAATTGGTTTTGCACAGCATTTTAATGCCATGAAAGTTCGTGTGAATACCGATGAAAAAACGTTACTTGTTCAACAAGAATTGACTTATCAGAATAGTTCACCCGACACATTAAAAACCATCATCTTGAATGATTGGAATCATGCTTTTTCTTCCAAAAGTTCTGCGTTGGCCAAACGCTTTTCAGATGAATTTGTTCGTGCTTTTCACTTAGCCAATGAAAGTGATCGCGGTTATACTCAAATCAATTCAGTTACGGATGAAAAATTCCAAACCGTCCAATGGAAAAGAAATGAAAAATCAGTCGACATTGTAGAAATAAAGCTGAATCAACCTATTCCGCCCTACTCTAGCCAAAAAATCATGTTAACGTATTTGGTTAAAATCCCAAATAATCGCTTTACAAAATACGGTTACGATTCTAACGGAAAACTATATTTGAAAGATTGGTTTTTAAGTCCAGCGCGTTATGAAAACAGACGATTTTTACTTCAAAGCAATGAAAATATAAACGACAAAACGAATGCGCTAGCCAACTATTCAATAGAAGTAGAAATTCCAAAAAACTACTATCTAGCTTCCAATTTAAAAACCGATAAAAGAGAAAACCATTGGTTACTTTCAGGTAAAAACTATTTAGATGTTGAATTAGTTGTAACTCCAAATGAAGAATTTACGAATTATTCCAATGAATTTATCGAAGTAAGTTCGAGTTTAAGAAGCAATCGCATTAGTGATATTCAACACGCATTGGTAATTGATAAAATCACCCGATTTACAGCAGAAAAAATTGGAAAACCGGTCAGTAAAAAAATCCTTGTTTCTCAAGAAGATTACAACCGTGAACCTTATTATGGTTTGAACCAATTACCAGCGTTTCTGAGTCCGTATCCCGATGAATTGATGTTTGAATTGATGTTTCTAAAAACCTATCTGAACAACTATTTAAAAGACAATTTACAACTCAATAACAGAAAAGAATATTGGATTGCTGATGGCATTCAAATCTTTTTAATGATGAAATATGTAGAAGAATTTCATCCTGATTTGAAAATGACTGGGAATTTGGCTAGCTTCAAAATCCTGAAATCGTATAACTTAATCAATATCGATTTTAACCAACAATACAACTATTTGTACATGCTAATGGCTAGAAAAAACTTAGACCAACCGTTAGCCGAATCCAAAGAAAATCTAGTCAAATTCAACGAGCAAATTTCAAGTAAATATCGTGCTGGATTGAGTTTCAATTATCTTAATGACTATTTAGGAAATGATATAGTGGCAAAAAGTATTCAAGAATTTATTTCTAATAGTAGCGAGTGTCCAACTTCTAAATACGATTTGGAATACATTTTAAATAAAAACACCAAAGAAGATATCAATTGGTTTTTTGAAACAGTAATCAATACAAGAAAATTAATCGATTTTAAATTTGGTAGCGTTAAAAAAACTGATGAAAATGTAACCGTTACCATCAAAAATAAAACACAAACTAATGTTCCTATTTCCTTTTACGGACTTAAAAATGATACGGTTGTTTTTAAAAAATGGATTACTAATGTTGCCACCGATACTACTTTTGTAGTACCAAGAAATGGCGCTGATAAACTCACACTAAACTATTTCAATGAAATTCCAGAATACAATTTAAGAAACAACTGGAAATCGCTCAAAGGATTTTTCTACAACAATCGCCCATTAAAATTGAATTTCTTTCGCGATTTGGAAGAACCCTATTACAACCAATTGTTCTATGTTCCTGAATTTGAATTCAATTTGTATGACGGATTGGCTTTTGGTATAAACTTCAATAACAAATCGTTACTCAACAAACCATTTAATTTTAGTGTAACACCATTTTATTCGCCCAATACACAAAGCATGGTGGGAAAAGCTTCCTTTTCAATAGAACAACTTTTCAGAGATGAAGGCAGTTTGTATCGAATAAGATACATTATGTCAGGAAGCCAGTTTCATTATGCACCCGATGCTCGTTATACCAAAATCAACCCGATTGTACAGTTTTTCTTCCGTGATAAAAATTTGCGTCGCAACAAAAATGAATTCATTCAAATGCGTCAATTATTTGCCAGTAGAGAAAGCTCGCCTTTTATTGTAGATAACAATACCGAAGATTATAACTTGTTCAACATCAAATACGGCAATATTCAATCGGAAGGAACCAAACATTTCAGTTTCCTTTCTGATTTGCAAGTCGCCAATTCTTTTGGAAAAGTTTATACCGAAATTCATTACCGAAAACTCTTCGAAAACAACCGTCAAATCAGTTTGCGTTTCTTCGCTGGAACTTTCTTATATCGTAGCACCACTTCTGATTTCTTTAGTTTTGGATTGGATCAACCTACCGATTATATGTTTGAACAACCACTTTTGGGAAGAAGTGAAACTACTGGTTTAATTAGTCAGCAATACGTTTATGCGGAAGGTGGTTTTAAATCCAAATTTGATGTGCGTTTTGCTAATCAATGGATGACCACAACCAATGCTACTTTTAATATTTGGAATTGGGTACAAGTTTATGGTGATATCGGACTATTTAAAAATCAATACCAAAGCCCAAGATTTGTTTACGATTCTGGATTTCATTTAAACTTAGTTCCCGATTATTTTGAACTCTTTTTTCCCGTTTATTCTTCTAATGGATTTGCATTCAACGAGAACAATTACGATGAAAAAATCCGATTTGTTGTAACACTCTCACCTCAAACCTTAGTTTCTCTGTTTACTAGAAAATGGTTTTAATAACTAATTTCCCTTAATTTATTGCATTATAAATATTAAAAACATCTTAATTTGAGTGTTTTTTACACAATCTTTATCTAATTTGATATATTATTGAAAATAATTAAAATTTTCTGTTTTGCCATCTTGTTTGGTATTGCCGAATTAATTACATTTGTAACAATTCAACTTTTACATATATGAGTAAAGCTGCCGAAAAAGAAATTTTATCTTTTGAAGATTTCAAAACAGAAGTTTTAAACGACTATAAAATTGCCGTTGTTAGTAGAGAATGTAGTTTGCTAGGAAGAAGAGAAGTACTAACAGGAAAAGCAAAATTTGGAATTTTCGGTGATGGAAAAGAAGTACCACAATTAGCACTTGCCAAAGCGTTTCAAAACGGTGATTTCCGTTCGGGATATTACCGCGACCAAACCTTTATGATGGCAATTGGCGCTATGAATATCCAACAATTTTTTGCCGGATTATACGGTCATACCGATATTAACCAAGATCCAATGAGCGCCGGTCGTCAAATGGGCGGACATTTCGCTACGCACAGTTTAGACGAAAACGGACAATGGAAAAACTTAACCGAACAAAAAAATTCGAGTGCCGACATTTCTCCTACTGCTGGACAAATGCCGCGTTTACTTGGTTTGGCACAAGCGTCTAAAATCTTCAGAAATGTAAAAGGTTTGGAAGGTTTTACCAATTTCTCTAAACAAGGAAATGAAGTGGCTTGGGGAACTATTGGAAATGCCTCAACTTCTGAAGGTTTGTTTTTTGAAACTATTAATGCTGCTGGTGTTTTACAAGTACCAATGGTGATGAGCGTTTGGGATGACGAATACGGAATTTCGGTTCACGCACGCCATCAAACGACTAAAGAAAATATTTCTGAAATTTTAGCAGGTTTCCAACGTGATGAAGATAAAAACGGCTACGAAATTCTAAGTGTAAAAGGTTGGGATTATCCAGCATTGGTAGAAACCTATCAAAAAGCATCAAAAATTGCTAGAGAAGAACACGTTCCCGTTTTAATTCACGTGAACGAACTTACGCAACCGCAAGGACATTCCACTTCGGGAAGTCACGAGCGTTACAAAAGCAAAGAACGTTTGGCTTGGGAAACCGAATTTGATTGTATTGCCCAAATGAGACAGTGGATGCTTACCAACAATATCGCTACGGAAGAAGAACTAAGCGAAATGGAAACTACTGCTAAAAAAGACGTTTTAGAAGGTAAAAAAGCCGCTTGGACTGCTTTTACAGCACCAATCAAAGCCGAACAACAAGAATTAGTTACTTTACTAAATACGATTGCTGCTTCAAGTGCCAACAAAGTATTTATTGAAAAATATGCTAACGATTTAGCTGCAATCAAAGAACCAATTAGAAAAGATATCATCGCTACTGCAAGAAAGATTTTGCGCATGATCATTGGTGAAAACGGTCAAAGTCAATTGGCGACATGGATTACCAATTATACCAATAAAATTCAACCGAAATTCAGTTCGCATTTGTTCTCACAATCGGATAAAAATGTATTTTCGGTACAAGAAGTAAAACCAACATACGATGAAACTGCGGAAGAAGTAGATGCGCGTTTGGTTTTACGTGATAATTTCGATGCTATTTTTGCTAAATATCCAGAAACCTTAGTTTTTGGTGAAGATTCAGGGAATATTGGTGATGTAAACCAAGGTTTAGAAGGCATGCAAGAGAAATACGGAGAATTCCGTGTGGCGGATGCTGGTATTCGTGAAGCTACCATTTTAGGTCAAGGAATTGGAATGGCGATGCGTGGTTTACGACCAATTGCAGAGATTCAATATTTAGATTATTTGTTGTATGCTATCCAAATTATGAGTGACGATTTAGCTACGTTACAATACAGAACGCACGGGAAACAAAAAGCACCGCTAATTATTAGAACGCGTGGTCACCGTTTGGAAGGTATTTGGCATTCGGGCTCACCAATGGGAATGATTATCAATGCGATTCGTGGAATACACGTTTTGGTTCCTAGAAACATGACCAAAGCCGCTGGATTTTACAATACCTTATTAGAAACTGACGAACCAGCCTTAATCGTAGAATGTTTGAACGGTTACCGTTTGAAAGAAAAAATGCCAACTAATTTAGGGACTTTCAAAACACCAATAGGTGTGGTTGAAACCATTAAAGAAGGAAACGATATTACGTTAGTTTCTTACGGTTCTACTTTACGTTTGGTAGAACAAGCAGCTAAAGAATTAGAAACTGTGGGCATTAGCGCGGAGATTATTGATATTCAGTCGCTTTTACCTTTTGATATCCATCATGATATTGTGAAATCAGTAGCGAAAACGAACCGTTTATTAGTAATTGACGAAGACGTTCCCGGTGGAGCTAGTGCTTACATTTTACAAGAAATTGTAGAAAACCAAAAAGCCTATCGCCATTTAGACAGCGAGCCTCAAACGTTAGCGGCACAACCACATAGACCAGCTTACGGCACCGATGGTGATTACTTCTCTAAACCAAGTGTAGAAGACATCTTCGAAAAAGTGTACGCCATTATGCACGAAGCGAATCCAAAGAAATTTCCAAGTTTGTACTAATACCAAAATCCCGATGAAAATCGGGATTTTTTTGTAAGAGGTTTTTTGTATATTTGATTTTGAATAAAAAATAATACGCAATTATAGTTAAGCATAGCTATACAAAAATAACTAGCTTTGCTCAACTAAATAACAAAAAACTGAGCATATAAACAAGTTAGCAAACATTATAAAAATGACACTTGAAAATTTTCTTCTAATATTATTACTGATTTTTATTATTTATATAATTTATAAATCAATGACTCTTCAAACAAAAGAAGAAAAAGAATACAATGAAAGGATAAAAAACAGTCTTGAAGAACAATATATTATTGATCCAGAAACTGGAGCAAAATTGACATTAGAACAAGCTGAATCAGGAATATGGGATGAAAATCAAGTTGAATATTTTTCAGAAACTGATTATTCAAAAATACTTATAGAGGAAGAAAAAAATGCGGAATTAGCAATTGACTTTTATCGAAAAAATAAAAATTATAAAAAAACAGAATTTGATGACTCTGAAATTGAAATTCTAGTAAACACTTTAACATTATCAAAATATGATGAATGGGATTATTCAAATTGTTTAGCTAACGAAAACCGAACTAAAATATTTTTTGTTCCATCAGTCAGAATTGCTAAATTAAACTATAGAGAATCACAAATTATGTACTGGGTTAAAATTCAAAACATTTATGGACATTATCATCTATACGAAGTAAATAAAGCTGAAAAGATTTTAATAAATTCTACCGAAAAAGAAAGTGTTTTTTATAATAGCTATTATTGTGAAACTTTTAAAAAGTCACATAATGTTACAAACTTAAAATTTATCTTAAACAAAATTTCAGAACTAAGAGGGTTTGAGTTTGAAATTATTAACGATAATCTTTTTATAAAATCAACTCGTTTAGTTTGTAAACTTGATATTGATAATGCTGAAGAATTAATAAATAACGTTTGCTAACAGCGGTTTGCTTCAATGGCTACTTCCGGATTTTCCTACGGAAAATCCGCTGCTGAATGGAATGTTTTGTTATATTTGTAATGGCTTGGTGTTGGTTCAACGCCACTGAGAGCAAGCCGCAGAACGTTACCTGCAAGCTGAAAATGAGAATCCGAAACAACATACTTATACTAATGACTTTGCTTATTTGCTCTTGCAATGAGAAAGTTGAAAAGCAAAAAACTGAACAGATTTCGGAGCCAATTATCGAATCCAAAACTGAACTAAACACAGAACCGGAATTAGATACTGATTACTCAATTTCTGCTGAACTTTTTGCAAAAGACGTTCTGAAAGAGAATTTAAGAAAGCATACTTTCGATATCGCAGATTTAAAAAAGCCTGTACACGCCCAAATTTTTTATAATGTTGGACTACAGAAAATAGAAGCATATTCTAACAAGAATTATCCAAAAAACTCTGAACCTAATTATTACGAACATTTCACTCTTTTTGTTGCTACTTATCATAGTGAGATTAATGCACTAAAGACATTTGAATTATTAAAGCAAGTTTCTAAAAAGAGCTTTAGTGAATGGCAAAAAATTGACAAGGAAGTTTCTCTTCGAGTAATTGCACTTAATGTCGGAACAAAACCAGGCGGAATGATAATCCAATCTGGAAGACAGATATTTAGTTTAGTTAAGACTTGCCGAGAAACACCAATTGGCGGAACTTGGAATGATTACGAAAAGAAGTTTATTAAATATTTGACTAAACGTGGTGATGAGGAATTTAAAGTTTTGAATTCACATTGTGGAATGAATAAATACGAATTAAAAACAATAAAAGCCAGCAGGTAACACCGTTTATAATTCATTGCTAGTACTCGCCTACTTACGAAAATCCTCACGGATTTTCTATTCGGTTTGTATTTGCTAAATTAGTTGCTGAAACACGCAACGAAATCATACACAAACACGTTGGCAAACATTTGGAACAATTAGAAAACAAAAACTATTTTTTTGTATTTTTATAAAAAATTTAAAATAAACCCTTTAAATAAATAAGTATGAAGAAATTAAGCATGTTAGTTCTAGCTGTTGTTTGTATAGGAATCATTTCCTGCAGAGACAGTAAAAAAGAACAAGAACAAGCAGAGGTTTCCATAGAAAAAATAGAAACGTTGGAAAAAGAGCTCGATGAAACAAATGAAGAGTTAAACAATAAAGCTAAAGAAGCAGAAGACGCTCTTAATGAATTAGACATTTAAAAACATAAATAATATGAAAAATATAACAAGGATATTTGGGTTATTAATTTTAGTATTTGCTTTATCAACAACCTCCAGTTTTGCACAAGGCAAATCGGAAGGAAAAGGAAAAGCCAATAAAGAAAAAGTTAAAAAAGTAAAAGAGGATATAGATGATGAATTAGATTCGTTAGAAGACAAATCTGATAAAATCAAACAAAGAGGTAAAGACAAAATAAAGGACAAGTCAAAAGAAAAAAGAAAAAAAGATAAGATAAAAGAGGAAAAGGATGATGAGGATAGTTCAAAGCCTGAAAAGGAAGTGGAAAAAGAAAAATCAAACAAGGGTAACGCCTATGGTCGAAACAAAGGCGACATGAGTGGCAAAGAGTTTGGTAAACTTAGGGCATCAGAGGCAAAAGAAAAAATTGAACGCACTAAAGACAACCTTAATGAGAATGAAGATATGCTGCGTAAAGGAAGAGAAAAAGTAATAAAAGCGAAAGAAAAAGTAATAAAAGAGCGTGCAGAAAATGGAACTAATGAAGAAGATATTAAACAAAAAGAAGAAAAAATAAAAAAAGCAGAAGAAAAGCTTGATGA
Organism: Flavobacterium sp.; assembly: GCA_018401995.1. GTDB lineage: Bacteria > Bacteroidota > Bacteroidia > Flavobacteriales > Flavobacteriaceae > Flavobacterium. The sequence continues at coordinate 14,301 of JAGYJR010000031.1, forward strand.
ACTTGAGGAAGTGATTAAAAAAGGCAAAGACAAGCTAAAAAAGAAATCTAAAGAACTAGAAGAAGTTGAAAAACCAATTCAATAACTTTTCGTTAGATATTTAATGATTTGGGTATCTATTACCAAAGTAGTGTATATTTAAATATTGGAAAGAAAAACGATTTGCCAACACCGTATATAAGCTATGGCTTGGCTAGTCCACACTTGGAAAATCCTGCGGATTTCCCAAAGTTA
>JAGYJR010000032.1 GCA_018401995.1 Flavobacterium sp.
TAAATATTTTTCATTATTTTTGTCCGTCCACTTCTATATTAATATTGGACAACTGGACAGTTGTTGTCCTTAAATAATTTTTTTTTATTCATCACTTATAAAAATACAATTCAAACTACTCACATGCAAGAAAAGTTTAGAAAACCTAAAGTTAACCAAGAAGCAGAAGATGAAGTAATAAGAATGTTGGAATCAGGTAATACAAGTAAAATTTCAAATTCTAAAAAAAGAAAATCTCCTACTCCTAAAGATATAAATGATAAGCAAAATAAACCTTATACGGCTCTAAGTTTATTTGACACAAAATTAGACAAACTACCAATGCTATTAGACCCAATTTTTCCAAAGGTCGGATTGGCTTCATTAGTAGGTACATCAGATATTGGAAAGAGTACAATATTAAAACAATTAGCGGTTACTATAGCTTTAGGTCTTGACGAATTTATAGGATATGATTTAAACCCAGGTAATAAAAAAGTTCTTTATGTAAGTACAGAAGATGACCCTACTTCAACAAGTATTTCATTAAAAAAACAATTGAGTCATTTCTCAGAAAATAAAAATTATAAAAAGGAAAATCTAAGTAATTTAGAGTTTTTATTTGATTTTGATAATGATAAAAACAGTGAGAATAGCTTACATAAAATTCTAAATAATAGATATAAAGATGGTATTGATCTTATCGTAATTGATGCTTTTACTGATGTCTTTTCAGGGGATATCAATTCAAGTACTAAAGTAAGAGAGTTTTTAAATGTATTTTCTAAAATATCATCTAAATACAATTGCTTGGTTTTATTTCTTCATCACATCGGTAAAAGAACTAATCAATACCAAGCCTCTAAAAATAATGCTTTGGGTTCCCAGGCTTTTGAAGCTAAGATGAGAGTATTAATAGAACTTAAGGAAAAGTATAAAAAACCAAACCAAAGGACTTTTACAATTACTAAAGGAAATTATATTTCAGCCAATATTAAAAGGTATGCTAAAGTGCTTGATTTTGATGAAGAAACACTCATATTTAAAGACACTGGAAGGGTAATTGATATTCACAATAATTCTAAAAGTAATGAGGAAATAGACAAGAAAAAGAATAGTATAATTAATCTTATAAAGCCATTACTAAAAGAAAAAATAACAGGTCGTAAAATTACCGCTCATTTAAATGAAAAAGGCATTAAGATTAGCAATTCAACTGTGAATAATTATATTAATGAACTAAAATAAAATACAAAAATATTTAGGAAAATAGCATAAAAAAGCACCTACATTTAAGTAAGTGCTTAATTATCAACTAAAATAAAAAAAAACGATTAACTAAAAGTATTTCCAAATAAACCCACCTGAGGTTTTACGCTCCCCTCTGCAGCATTTAGTGATGCAGGATTTAAAAACATTTGTTTTCCTTGAAGCCTCTGAAGCTGAAATGTATTCAGCTAAAAGGTTTCCTTCTAAATCAAATTGGAATACTGGTTTTTTTCTGTTGTCTTTTTCTGGTTTAAAAGGTTCTTGGTATTCATAACTCCAATAAAAGCCAGCTAGAGTATGACTAACACTTGAACAGGCTCTGCTAATAGCTTGTTTTGTCTTGTTCACACTGTTTCCTGCCGAAGTTAAGTCTGAATAAACAGTTTGTAATTTTCCATCTAAATTGTATTTAAAAACAGGCTTCTTAAAACCACCTCCTTTATCACAATTGTAAACATTTTGTATCGCACTATAATCTTGGATGTACTTCACTTCTTTTTTAGCTAGTTCCCCTAGAGAAGAGGCTGTATCCACTTGTATCCAATCAAAAGCATCGGGTCCGTATGTACTAATAGCTTCGTGAAATTTGTGACCTTTATTATTATTTGATTTATTGATATGGTCGTTTTTCCTGGTATCAATTTCTTTAGTTGTTGCACCAATGTAAACTTCATTGGTAAGTCGATTTGTGGCTTTGTAAACAATCCCCTTTTCATTGTCATTTTCATTTGTCTGATTCATTTTTATAATATTTTAGATTTAATTTGGTAGTTAAGGTGGGTAGGGTAGATAGGTATAATCCAGAAAAGTTTTTGAAAGTTTAAATGTTTTTTGAAATCAACCTATACACCCTATACACTTTTGGAGTAAGTTTTACGCTACATTTAATACAGTATTCTTCAATTTTAGCTCATATTTCTTCTGTCTCGTTCTTTTTTTATAACCCAATGAGACTAAAGCTTTTCCAACCTGTTCTACACTAGCATTTTTATGAAGTCTTCCATTTAGTTTAATGTGTTCTAGAACCTCTGATGCGCTCATTAATACGTTATTTGATTTTTCTGAAGGATGTTCAAATAGCATTTCAATAAGGTCGTATTCTTCAGGTGTTCTTAGGAATATTTTATTTTCTTCCTCAATTTTCTTTATTTCATCTTTATCAAAGAAAAATTGAAAGCCGTTCTTGTATAAATGCATTGCTTGGCTGTAAACTTTATCAATATCGACTGATGAGTTGAAAACAAATGATAATGCTTCAATACAGAGGTATCTTCTGTTCCCAGTCAAATCAGTAAGTATTTCGATATTGTTTGTGCTTCCCACAAATGATGCTCTTCTCATCATTCTAATAGACTGTCGAGTATAAGGTCTTCGTTGTTCTATATAATCCAAAGAAATGAGCCCTTTGTAAAATTCATTTTTTGACTTATCAATACTAGTTATTTCATCCATAAAAATAATCAGCTTATCTGCTAAGTGAAATTTTGTGTCTTTATCATTTTGAATAATATTTCCTTCGTATAGATACTCTTTTAAATCTTTTGGGATTAAGCTTCTAACCCAAGTTGTTTTACCAGCTCCCTGTTCACCACTAAAAATTAAAGCTGATTGATTTGTTATATCTTCATTATATGAGCAAGCAACCAATGCTACAAGCCATTTTTTTAGACACCAAGCGAAGTATTCATTGTTGCTGGTATTTACAGTTTTCGCCAATTGTTGAATATAATCTGTAGATTTATCCCAATCAGGTAAGTTTTCAAAATATTCTTTAAAAGGGTCATAGGATTCAACATAGTTAGAATATAAATACATATCTAAACTGTTTTGAGTTACATTATGCACCTTTTTCTGTAATTTTATTACTAGAGTATTGAGTTGAATGGAATCTAAAATTTTATAATTCTCATCTCCCTTTTTTCTAAACATAATTTTATTGGTAACCAAGTTTCTTTTTAAGTCATAATTTTTATTTAAAAATTTTTCCATAATTCATTTTTTAATTTAAAAACTCTCTTTTCTTCATCTTATCATCTTCATTTAACCGAGAGTGTTGGGTCAAATATTTTTCTTATTTACCAAAGCTATCTGATAGCTTTTGGCTTATTTCTTCAAATTTTTCACATAGTCATTTTCTGTATTTGAGTTAATACTATTTAATTTTTTTGATGGAGTTATTCCAGTAGAGTATTACGAAATAATTTTTTGGAAGTAAATAATTAATGGTCGAAAGAAGATTTCCCTAACCTTTATACAATATACGAAAATTGGAGCCTTTTGTCAATAGATTTTGACCATTATTTTTGATTTTGGTGCCATTCTCCATAGCGTTTTCGTTTCAAATTAGAATCCTCTTTCGTACAAAATAAAATCCGTTTTTGATTAAAAATCTATTAGCACGATAAATAAATACCGTGCTAATAAATTAAAATAGAGCTCAAAATCTTTTTCAGTGGTTTTATTGATATAGGAGAAACCGTCTCAAAAAGCTTGGTTATCGAAAAATACAGCATAACTCCTCATTGTCTAAACCAGTATATCAAAATGATAGTAATAATATCCTTTGCCATTTATCATAAATACTGTTTTAAATTCTTCTGTCACCTTGATTTCATCTACATCTACAAGCTGACCTTTCTTTAAATCTCCTATATCATTTAGGACTTTAACTTTAAACGGGCAGAATAGTTTCTTAAGCAGATTATTCCAGGTTACGACATACAATACTTTCGGCGAGCAGTGCTTTAATAGCTCAGCCAGAATACGTTTATTCATCTTTTTTTATTTAGTGGAAAACAAACAAAAACGCTATATAATTAGTTCTGATAGTACCAATTTGATTCGTTGTTTTTAATAAAATTTCCCAGCATATTGATGAATTCGTATGCATTGACGTTCCGTTCCAGATTACTGTCGATGTAAGAGCTCTTATTGGCTTCTGTGAATAGGTTGTACATATTCCAGAGGTTAATTGAACCATCTTCTTCTCTGTGGAAGTTTGGGCAACTGAAATACTCTTTTACAACGTTATTCAACTGACCATCATTTAAAGCTAAAGGGAACACTTGTTTCTGTTCAGACTTTTCTAAATGGTTAAACATACGTGCCTTGCCAATGAAGTGGGCAAACTGTTTCTCAGTTAATCTGTAATTTTGCATTTGTTGCAACCTGTCCAAGTGTTGTTCACGGTTATAATTTGAAAACAACTCTTCTATTTTAGACGCTAACTCATCTACAGAAGTGATTCTGATTTCATTAGAAAAACCATCTGTAGATAAACAAAGGTTGGTGCATACCTTATTATTATACCCCACAAAAACCTTGAACTTTTCTACACTCTTTTTACTGTATAAATTCTCTTGATTGTAGGCTCTTACACCACCCACTGAAAGTGTAAGTTGGTTTCCATTGATTGTTTCTTTGGATTGTGGTATTTCAATAAGAAAAGCACAGCGTTCATAATAGAGTGTTTTTTCACTATCCAAGAGCTCTTTAGCAGGTTTTCCTATAGCCCCCGGCGTTCTTCCCTTAATGACGTGTGACACTCTTATATCTGGCTCGTGTGCAGTAAAATCGGGAAACAAATCCCTCACTGCTTCAGTTGTTTTTTGAATAAACTGGTAGTGTGAAATAGTGGTCTCATTATCTTTACTGAAGACGGGTATATTACATTCATTCTTTAGATGCTCTAATGAAACCTTTAGTGTATTGGCTTCAATAAAACTAGAGGTGGCTTTTTTAACCACCTCATTTGTTTCGATTACTTGATTCTGTATTTGATTGCTTGCTACTAGTTGCATAGTTAATTTGTTTTAGATTGTACAATTTCTTTGTTTGGAATGACTTGTTGGTTCAAGCTATCCAGTTGCTTCTTACGGTCCATAATTAATGAATGCGTTTCTTTCTTATAAGAAGGGTATTTGTCATAGAGCTTTTTTAAACCCTCAATAGTTTCGCATTCTGTGATTTCTTTTTCAATGGCTTCTAAAGAGATTCCTTCATTACACCACTCCAAAAGTCTTCGCCCAGTTGCGGAATTCACAATAAACTCAGGTTTATTCATAAAAAGCCCAGTTCTGTCTTTTGAAGCACTAGCTAAATGTTTGTCATTGATGAGCTCAAAGTTGACTGTAAGCTCATACTCAAATCCTGTTCTGGTTTCTTCTTTAGTACCGTGCTTAACTACACGTGTTTTGCCATTCATATCGGCGTCCATAGAATAGTCAGTTTTTCTTCTTACTGAGGTGATGATGTGGCATTTTGAGTTTAGTATTTTGTCTATGAACGCCTGGTGACGAGGACTCACTTTTGCCCAGTCAAGGAAGCGACCTCCCAGTCTCTCGTGGATTTCCAAACAGCCACCTTTACCACTCCATTCGTGGGTAATACTATCAATAATAATTACTTCCATTCCAGCTTCTTCACAGGTTTCAATCGCTTTAATATAACGTTCAGGTTGAAAAGGTTCTGTAAGGACTAATACATTGAAATCACCTAAATGGGAGTAGAGGCTTGCTGAATTGTTTTCAGTATCAATGATTGCAATTTTCGACCAATCATTTGTCATTCCATATGCAAGAAGTAGAGCAGAGTAAGTCTTTCCAAAACCACTTGCGCCACTTAAACCAATTCTAAGTTTTACCTGATGTCTTTTTGCTTTATTCAGTTTCATAATTTAATTTTATTAGGTTATTAAAAAGTCTTTTAAAAAGTAAAAGGAGCCCTTAGTAGAGCTCCTTTGTTTTTAGTTGTGAATCTGTAACACTATATCACAGTTTCTTTTTCAATTATGTTTTCGCTGAGAATTCCCTCAACTTCGTCCACGAGTTCGTAACGATGAGACCTTTCAATCACTTCGCCAGTTTCCTCGATAACATATTCATAAGGTTCAACCTCCACCTTTTGAATTTTGCCTGGAAGAGAGGTCCCAATCAGGCTTTTACACGTTTCTTCGTCAAAAGTACAAGCGACTCTTGCCGTTCTGGCAGTAATATACATTCTGCCTGTTGTTCTGCTTTTTACAGCTTCAATTCCACCTTGCACCTCTAGTGCAAAGAAATCTTCCCCATCATTGTTTTGATAGGTTTTGTAATCTACGATCTTAACCATAGTTCTAAAAATTTTGAGATTAAACATTACGGTGGATTTACCGAGAATTGCCTTTACATTGGAATGAAATATCCAATATCAAAAACACCCACGGGTACCACCCAAAATTTAAGCGGAGTCGGGGTATGCGCTTAGGTTGATTAGCGCTTACATTAATGAAGTTGGTTTGAAAAATTTCTGGGAAAATTTTTTTTGAACTGAAATTTTGATTGAAGTAAACAGGTATTTATTTTAATTGTGATTTACTATAGTTATAAAGGAGCCTTCTTTCCCATTAATTGGGTGATAGTGAAATGTTTTAATTTCTTTAATATTATTTCCATTGATCTGATACAAGGCAAACTCTCCAACTATTGCTGTCCCGTAGGGTATCGTTAAGAATTGCTTCAAAGATTTATTGTAAAGATTTGGGCGAATATAATCCCATTCTCTATAATGTTCAAAACGATCTCGTGTCGGATTAAATATATAATATTCATAAAAATTACCTTTTCCTTCACTTAAAATAAAACTCATATCGATGTGTCCATCTAAATTGATATCATAAAAGGTTATTTCAATAACTCCAAAAGCTCGAATGTCTTCAATGTTTCTAAGTTGTTGTATTTGTTTTCCATTTTTTATGACTCTCATTTCAGCAATTCCACCATAGTGACTACCAGCATTTTCATTATAGTTCATCTTTTCATCGAAATCTATTTCAAAACGAAAGGTATCAATGTTTAAAATAGTATCACTTGAAATATAAAATTGAGTAATTTCAGAATTCTTCAAATAAACCCATTCTGATTCCTTGTATCTTGATTGAAAGATTTCATCTGAAATTGTTTCATATTTTAAACCTAAAGAGTCTAGGTCATAAGTCAAATATCCATAGGGGTCATAAGACCAGTTGGGCTGTTTAGACTCATTGTCACTAGACTTAGGTTGTTCTTCTGGCTTTTGTGGGGTTTGTTCAGTTTGCGTTTCTATTTCTTGAACTTTCTCCTCCTTATTCTTTTGATTGCAAGAGAAACTTAAAGATATTAGGGTAATAAGTATTAATAGGTTTTTCATCATTAAATTGCTTTTAAAATTTGTTCAACCTCATCGTGAAAGTAATTAACTGGCAGTTTATGATAGGTTTCATAAACAGGATGTAGTACAACTAAATACATATTACGAATTTGAATATTGTAATGCTTTTCAAGTATATATCTGTACATATTCAATTGGAGGCAATATTTATTAAAACCAGTATCGTCAATATGATTTAAGACCCCAAAGCCATTGCCCCATTCACTATAATCAATCGGTTCTAATGTGTATTTGTCAAGAATGTTCTTGCTTCTTTTCCAGTCATAAATATCAAAATTATTTCCATCATTGCTGACAAGATCAACTGTTCCAGCTATGTGATATTCTTCATCATAAATACGCCATTCAGTTTCAAATGGAGAAATTGTAGGGTGATCGTTTATAAAGTCCAAAAAATAATGAAAAACATCCTCTTGTTTATAGTCTTCATCATTGAAAAAACCTTCAATTTGTTTATGTAAGTCTTGCCCTAGTTTTGCCTGTGTTTCCCCATTTTCTCTCCATAGTTCTTTGATTTCATCAGGAGACATTCCCCAATATCTATTTCCTGGGTTCCAGTTGGGACCATTCATCATCCTATCAATAGCTTCATCAGGGTCAAATTCCCTAAAAAACCTACTGATTATTGTGCTTACAGATTGAAAGCTAACACCATTAACTGTATAGGTATGACTGTCTTCAAAGAACTGGATGTTATCATCTCTATTATTAATGATTTCTTGATGTTCAGGAGTTTTAAAATAAGTTGAACTTACTTGCTCTTCTTCTTGTAGGTCTTGTTCAGTAAATTCCCTTTCAATATCAATAGGGTTTTCTTCAGCTTCAAATGTGATTCCTAAATAATCTTCTCGATAATTGTTTAGCATCCATTTCTTAGCTTGTAATGTATCCCAAAAGTCTTCAGCTTCAGGAAAACCAAAACCTAATAATTGATTAGGGATTTCATAGATATCATCGATTGAATGTAAAAGAGATGCAATTAAAAACAAACAGTTTTCTTGTTGAGTTATTACTTGATGCTCTGTAAACCTTACAACAATCCATCCTCTGTCAACAAAGTATTGGTCTCTAAACAAGTCATCCCCTTTGCAATGAGTTGGAATTCTAGATTTACCAGAGTATGGCTCGTCAATCTCTATATCAATACGAATATTTCTATTTGAATGATCAATTAATGCAATATCAGGCTGATAGGGTCTTGTTTTAGCACTAGTATTCAGTTTCACATTACCTCTAACTTCAAAATGATTAGAAAAATAAAATGATAAAATTGCTTCAAATCCTAGTTCAGAAACCCCTCTTAGTCTATTGTTTATATAGTAATGTGTTCTTACTATCGAGCCTTCTGCCGGTATTTTTATAATGGGATAGTTGCTTTGATTTGAAGAAAAGTTGGTTTGGTAATTTACATACTTAATTGGTTTATTTTTTTTAGATTTTTTTTCTTGATTTTGAGTTTTAGGGATGGGAATCGTTGGCTTACTAGTTTCTTTATGTTCTTCTTGTTCTGTTTGGTCTATTTTATAAAAATTAAAAACAATGTTTTCAAACCTCTTCTTTTTAATGTATTGTTTTAGAGGTGAATTATAAAAGCTTTCATAATAATCTAGTTTTAATTTATTTTCAAGTATTTTTCCTGACCATTCTGAATAAACACTAGGTTCTCTTACTTCATTATCGAATATACTTTTATTTCCTATGTCATTTGGGTCATAAAATTTAAAGGAAACTTTATCTTTATTAAAATAATAGGTTGAAGCAAGAGGTGAAACCTCTATTTCATCTACAAATAAACTGTCAATCAATAAATCATTTATATCTTTTTGAAATTGTTTATCCATTAGAATATCTCCCTCAAACTCTACTTCTTGAAGCATCACAAATCCTTTTTTGGTAAAAATGAGTACTAAATAAATTGTTGTGTTGTCAACATCTTGCTTTGACAAATAAAAGCCATCAAAATTCAATGGCTTAATTACATTTAATTTTTTGAGGTTGTAAACGAAAATAAATACAACGATAAGGATCGCAACCAATATTAAAGCTATTGTCCAATATGTTCTTCTTTCTTTCTGTTTTATAGCTTGTATATTTTTAGGATTGTAAGGTGAAAAATGACTAAATCCAGCAGGTAAATCTTTGGTTGCTTTTTTAGAACTAACATCTTTGCCATAATCAATAGGATCAGTAGCACCTAATAATTTAAAAGGTTCTTCTACAGCTGTATCAGAATTCAAATAATCATTTAAACTTTGAGCTTTAGATTTATTACCATTATTTTTAGAATCTGTTTTATTATTTAATATATCATTTAAACTACTTTTTTCTGGTGTTGAAAATCTTGTATTAGCTTTCAAACAATTAAATTGTTTGAAAAATAATCTTTTGTTTTCCGTTAAATTAGCTCCATACAATTTGCCATTTAAATAAAAATTAACTTTTTGTATTGCTTGTTGGGATATACTATTTAGGCTTTTATTATCTACTTCATAAAGTGCTATAGATACCTCTCGCCCTTTCATAACAACTTGTTCAGATACAGACAATGGAAGTCTAATGCCACGTTCATCCGACGTTTGAATTAGAAGTTCTCCATATACATTAGAAGGCGCAATTTTCTTAAAAAGTACAGTTAAGCTTACAAAAAACTTATCGGTTGTGATGTTTTTGTATAAAGAGATACCTAATTCGTAATCAGACGAACGATAAACAGGTGTGGGGTTAAAGTATTTTATGGTATCTCCTTCTGGCCGTATGGTTGTTTTGATATCACATTGAGCATAAAAATCAATGACTATTAGCAGCAATAGTAGCGTTGTGATTTTTTTCATTTTGAAACAGGTTTTAGCAGAAGATAAGCAATAAAACCAATTAAGGCAATAGCAATAAGGTGTCCTATTATTTCAGGAACTTCATAAGAGCTCACTTGCTCAAAAAACATTATTAATGAACCAAAAGCTCCAATTAGTAATAAGATTCCGAAAATTATTTTGATTGTTTTCATAGTACTTGGTTTTTAGATGTTTTAAATATAAGCAAATATGCCTATATGATTTCATTTTAAGTCCACGAATTTTAACCTGTGGATAATTCAAGTGAAAAAGCGTTTTTAATAGCCTTTGGTAAAAACCTTAGACAGATCAGGACTGACAAAGGGTTTACTCAGGCTCAATTGGCTAATGATTTAGGAGTTGAAATTTCTCAAATCAGTCGCATTGAACGTGGGGTGATCAATACTTCTATAAGTAATGCCAATGCCATAGCAAAAGTTTTAAAGGTTGATTTAAAAGAACTATTTAGTTTTTAAAATCAAATTTAGGGGGATGTTTTTGAATATTTTTACGGGATTCCTCATTTTGTAACAAAAATCTTTAATTCTGAAATTGACTTAAATATTCATATCGAATTTAAAGGTGTCCTATAGTTTACAGGCTTGTGCAGCGGTTACCATTGTTAGCTTTAGTTTTTTTAGTGATTTAATAAGTCAGTAAATTCATTAATAACATAGTTTGTATATACTTTCATTTTTTTATAACTAGCAGGATTTGAGTTAGGCTCTTTATCAGATGAATGTTGAATTTTTAGATAATTACCTTCTTTTACTATCAAAGTTATATTCTCTTTTGAGTTTTCAAAATGAATAATAGATTTTGTATCAGTTGAGTTTTGATTTAACTCTACAGAAGAAAAGTAAAAAGTATTGACCTCGTTGTCCGTATTTTGATAAGTTATTTTTTTGTTTTTAAAGTCAAAATTCCAAGTAATGAATTTATCACTATGCTTAAAATCACCATAGGTTAAAGGCATTTCTAGAACATAAAGTTCGTTGGATTTTATTGTTAGTTTTTCCTGGGCATTTAGATTAGTTAAAGACAATAGGAAACAAAGTAAGAATATAATTTTAGTCAATTTCATTGGTTGTTGTTTTTTATTCAGCTACAGTTTTTTATGATAGATTTCTTTTTTTTTCGAGCATTTTCCTTTTGAAAATGCTTATTTATTTCGTTTATACCTTGCTAAGAGATTTTAATAATTAAAAAAATTAAGTATATACCTCAAACATACACTATTTTAAACAAACTATCCAAACAAATAAAAGGCTAAAAAGTATGGAAATTTTACGGGATTCCTCATAAATGTTAAAATAATGAAAAGAGCAGTTCAGTCAAAAAATACAACTGAACTGCTTTATAGATTTATTTTACTTTCTTTTTTAGTTTTAAAAAAGTTTCACTCACTTTTTTCTGGACTACTTTGCCATAATATCCCTGGGTAATCCGTAAGCTGGAATGACCTAATAACTCACTGACAATCTCCATAGGAACGTCATTATAGAGCAACACAGTAGATGCAAATGTTTTTCTAGCCATATGATGGGTTAGGTGTTTGTTAATGCCTACAATGGCAGCTATTTCCTTTAAATAAGCATTGAAATTTGAATTGGAAATATTGGGTAAAACAAATTGGTCAACTTCAGATTTGTATTTGTAAATGATGACCTTAACAACATCAAACAAAGGTACTTTGTAGCTTTTACCTGTTTTTTGTCTTTTTACCTCCAACCAAAGTTCATTGTCAAACCCTTTGTGAATGTCAGTCCACTTTAGATTAGCCATTTCTTTAAAACCCAAGCCGGTGTAACAACAAAACACAAACATATCTTTGATTTTTTCTAACCTCGCATTATCAAACTTATGATTTTCGAGTTCCTTTAATTCCTCTCTGCTAAGAAAAATGATTTGCTTTTTAACTGTTTTGTTTTTAAAAGCTAGGAATGGATCCTTACCTAAGTATTCATTGACAATG
>JAGYJR010000033.1 GCA_018401995.1 Flavobacterium sp.
AAGAGGAAAAAGAATCTAAAGAATCAGAACTGAACGAAATAAAGCATTACGGAAACAAAAACGTTGCCTAACAACGTGTATAATTCATTGCTAGTACTCGCCTACTTACGAAAACCCTCGCGGATTTTCTATTCGGTTTTTATTTACTAAATTAGGTGCTTGAAAACGCCACTAATCATACACAACAACGTTGTATGCTATTATAAAAAAGACCTATGAAAATTAAGATAACACTACTATTTTTACTTACTACTTTAATCTCATTTAGCCAAAATAAAGCCTTTTATAAAAAGACAACTTTTGCTTATGAAATTAATAAAAAAGACACTATTAATAAAAAAGTTTATGTTACTTTTTTAGACAGTCTCAGAAATGTTATAGAATCAGAAAATAATATTGCAAATGCAATTTCTGGAAGTAAAAGTAATCCAGAAAAAATTAAATCAATCGTTGAAATTGATAATGGAAAATTATACATATCTGCCGACATAAACACTAAAGGAGACACTATTGGAAAATTAATATACGTTTATGATGATAAAGGTAATCGAACTGAAAATTATCAGATAAGAAACGGAGATACAATCAATGGACAAAAAAGAATTTTTAATGACTCTAATTTATTCACCAAGTTGTATAATAAAAAGAAAGATAGTCACGATTATTTTCTTAGCATGGAGTGGCTTTACGATGAAAATGGAAACTACATAGAGTGCAAAAAATACAATGAAAATAATCAACTAATTGGTTATGATAAATATGATAATACATATGAAAAAAATGATAAAACGATTATTGTAAAATCTTCTTACAAAAACAATAAAGGATTTGAAAAAGTTTTCAAAGAAATAAAAGAAAAAAACAAATCAACTATATACTATTTTGAAGATACCGTTGGCTATAATTATGGAATAAAATTAAATCATTACAAAGGAGGATATAGTATCACAACAAAAGATGATTGTGGTGATGTCAACGAAATGAGATTGTACGATGCTAACAAAAGATTGATTGCTCTAATGTATAAAAAGGAAGAAAAACTTCAATAACAGCATACAACAGCGGTAACTGTTGCACAACCACCATTTTTTAAAAAACATTTCCAAAAACATAAAATTCCGACCTCGTTTAAGCCCTTTTAAGCGAGGTTTTTTTTTAACTTGTTTACAATGAATTACTTTATAAATTCGTAAAATAAATGTAATCATTTTATGCCAAAAAATATTAGGTCAAAAAAAATCCCGATTTTAATAAATCGGGATTTCTATTTCATTTAATTACAACTCGGATCAAGATGTTTTCTAATCATGTTACCCGGACAAAATGGAATATCAAAAAAGGAGTAATAAGTAATATTTCCATTACCATCATTGCTTTGAATGATTTCCGTTTTTGTTGCCACTCCATCACCATCATCATCAATATCTAAAAAGTCAGGAACTTTATCACCATCCGTATCATCATCAAAATAATCATTATTGGTATTTAAATCTTCGTATTTAGACAGTACACCATCAGCATCATGATTTCTTTCTTTTAAGGCAAAAAGTTTAATTTGAAAAACAATTGGTTTGTATATGCCAATATTAGGCCTACCTCCATTAAAATAAGCTAATCCAGATGGAATAAATACTATTACGTTACCATAGTTTTGGTAATTTACAAAACCATTTGGACCCATTGTACTTCCACTAGCCGTTTTAATCTTTGAAAGAATTTGACGATATCCAGAAATTGCTGAAATATTAGACTCCGGAAATGAAAACCAAAAACCTGAATTATTCTGATCAAAAACCACATTACTTAAATTCCAGCCTTTATATGCCGTAAATGTAGAGTCAACTGACGTTGGAGTAACACCTGCTCCTTCATCAAGCACTATGTAATATAATTTGTAATCTACATCATCATCAATCCTTCCGTCAGTTAGCAAATTTCTTCTAGTATCATTTTTTACAGTTACAAATTGCAAAGGATAATCAGTTTGATCCCATACAGAAACTTGAGTTCCTCCATCCGGAATAGAATCTATAGTAACGTTCATATTACCGTCTAAAGTCATATAAGTTGATTGCAAATATGTCTCAATTTCTGTTAGATTTTCATCGTAAACTTCTTGTCTATCTCTTGGAGGAGTTACGTTTGGTCCATCATCATTTTTACATGACACTAATAAACTCAAACCTATCATTAGTAAAAAATACTTATTCAACTGCTTCATTATTATTTAATATTTAATGCCGCAAGATACAATTTTCCTTTATTTTTGTACAAATATTAACACTGATTTTTGATTTTAGATGCGAATAGATAAATATTTATGGTGTATACGCTACTACAAAACCCGAAGTATGGCTACCGAAGCTATAAAAAAAGGGCATGTGAGTATAAATGGGCAAACGGCAAAACCCTCTCGTGACGTGTTTCCTATGGATAAAATTGTGCTTCGAAAAGACCAAATCAATTACCAAATTAAGGTGCTTGATATTCCTTTAAATCGCTTGGGTGCCAAATTAGTGGATATGTATCGTAAAGATGAAACACCTGAAGAAGCTTTTGCACATTTGGAGCTTTTAAAACTAAGCAAAGATCATTATCGCGCGCATGGAACGGGTCGACCTACCAAAAAAGAACGCCGCGATATAGATGATTATACCAATGACTTTGATACCGATGGAGATGGAACTGAATAAAACCTATTGGGAAACGCGCTACCAAAACAACGAAACAGGTTGGGATGCAGGAACAATAACCACGCCCTTAAAAGATTACATTGACCAATTAACCAATAAAGACTTAAAAATCCTAATTCCAGGTGCTGGAAATGGATATGAGTTTGATTACCTCATCCAAAAAGGTTTTACCAATGTTTTTGTGATTGACATCGCTCCTTCTCCATTGGAATCTATTAAGAAGAGAAACCCTGAATACAGCAGTCATTTATTACTTGGCGATTTCTTTGAATTAAATGAAACATTCGATTTGATTTTGGAACAGACTTTCTTTTGTGCATTAGATCCCAAATTAAGACCCAATTACGTTTCCAAAATGCACCAATTATTGCATCCCAATGGAAAATTAGTGGGTTTATTATTTGATTTTCCGCTTACCAATGAAGGTCCGCCATTTGGAGGAAGTCTTGAAGCTTATTTAGCACTATTTTCAGCTCAATTTCATTTGAAAACTTTGGAAAGAGCACATAATTCTATAAAACCTCGTGAAGGTAAAGAACTCTTTTTTATCTTTGAAGCAAAATAACACAACATGCAAAACATCATTTTAACGCACCAAGAAATTGTTCATAAAACCAAACGCATAAGTTACCAAATCTTTGAAACTTTTGCCAATGAAGAAGAAGTAGTTATTGCTGGTATTGCCAACAGTGGTTTTAAATTTGCTCAAAAAATTGCTACCGAATTGGAACGTATATCCGATTTAAAAGTGATTTTGTGTGAAGTTCAAATCAACAAGCAAAATCCGCAAGAACCAATTACAACTTCGCTTACCAAAGAAATGTACAGCAATAAAGGTTTGGTTTTAGTAGATGATGTACTGAATTCAGGAACTACGCTTATTTATGGCGTAAAACATTTTCTGGATGTACCACTTAGAAAATTCAAAACAGCTGTGCTAATCGACAGAAATCACAAAAAATATCCAGTTAAAGCTGATTTCAAAGGTTTATCGCTTTCTACCTCTTTACAAGAACACATTCAAGTAGTTTTTGAAGAAGAAACGAGTTATGCATATTTAAGCTAATTGGGTTCTAATTTCTTCCACAATTTCTTCCGCTGATTTCGCATCAATTGCAATGGTGTGTTTCGCTTGTTGGTAGTAATAATTGCGATCAAACAAGTGTTTGGCTATAAATTCAGGCAATTCTTCATTTGGTATATTTGCAACTAATGGACGTAATTCTTTTTCTTTCTTTAAACGCGCTACCAATGTTGCTATGCTTCCTCTAAGATAAAACGAATGAACGGTTTCGTCCTGTAGCAACAAGTGATTATTGGCATAACAAGGCGTGCCACCACCTAATGCTAAAATATAAGAATCGTTTTGTTGATGAAATTCTTGTAACAGTTGGTGTTCTACTTTTCTGAAGTAGATTTCTCCTTTGGTTTCAAAAATAAAATTGATCGATGCATTTTCATTTTCAGCTATAATTTCATCCAAATCATAAAAGGGAATTCCTACATTTTTTGAAAGCTCTTTTCCTATTGTCGATTTTCCAGAAGCCATGTAACCCACGAGTACTATTTTCA
Organism: Flavobacterium sp.; assembly: GCA_018401995.1. Lineage (GTDB taxonomy): Bacteria > Bacteroidota > Bacteroidia > Flavobacteriales > Flavobacteriaceae > Flavobacterium. The sequence continues at coordinate 4,266 of JAGYJR010000033.1, forward strand.
TATTTCAAATAATTCCTTATAAATTAAGGAGTTAAAAATTAATTTCAAAAAAAAGACAAATTTATAAGAAAAAGCCATTGAAAAATAAATTTAAGGTTATATATTTGCACCCGCATTCAAGAAAAGAAAATGACTTGGTAGCTCAGTTGGTAGAGCACATCACTTTTAATGATGGGGTCCTGGGTTCGAGCCCCAGCCAGGTCACAAAAGTAAATTATTTTCAAGAATGCATTGACTTGGTAGCTCAGTTGGTAGAGCACATCACTTTTAATGATGGGGTCTGGGGTTCGAGCCCCAGCCAGGTCACAAAACCTTAAAAGACGTTGCCCAGCAGCGTCTTTTCTATTTTAGGCCATGTGGAGAAACGGTAGACTCGCCATCTTGAGGGGGTGGTGCTCGTAAGGGCGTGAGGGTTCAAATCCCTCCATGGTCACAAAATTTATCTATTTAAAAGAGGTTTTGACGTTTTAGACAACATTTACACCACCAATCACCAAAACCTCTAAAATATACTTAAATTCCAAAGTGAAAGCTTTCCTTTTTTTGTTTACGTTTATTTAATAAATTGTTGCAAAGGCTTCAGCTGTTCCATATCTACATTTGATTTTTGGAGTAATTGGAATAAAGTCATTACGTGATTGACATCCATATCATCGCCTAAAATTCTTACTATAGCAAAACCAGCTTCATCTTGATTGGCTACTAATACAAATTCATCAATTTTATCGGTTTCTCCTGCAAAATAAATAGCAGCTCCATTTGTATTGGAACCATATTTTATGAGCGATTCGTATTGCTCGTCTTTTAAAATGGCTTTTACTTTTGTCATTTCCGACTTATACTTATCGTCATTGATAGAATCTTTTTTAAAAGCCAAAATATTCATTTTTTTGAATGCTTCTAGCGCCGCAGTTTCTTCACTTGTTAAAGTCAATGCGTCTGTTTTTAAAATCGATGGTGCTATGTCGATAGTGAAAAACTCAGACGATTCTGAATTTTCAACGAAATAAGTTTGTAATGTTGCATTGTTTGAACACGAATAGAGTACAAAACTAATTAGTAAGATAAAATAGCGCATATTATTTGTTTTTTGAGGCTTTTTTCAATTCGTTCCCACCAGGTAAATTCATTTTTTCAGTTAAAGCAGAAATCTCATCCAAATAAAACGTTCCCGTTAACGACATCACAATCGCTTGTTTGTCTTTAGATGACGGATCTTCAATATACATCAACAATTCTTTTACAATGTTTTCATTCGCTCCTGATTTTACATAAATCTTCACTTGACGACCACTATCGTTCATGCGCATCAATTCTTCTAACGGATTTGATTTCAAATAGCTCGTAACGGTCGATTTCATATCGTTTGCCGTTTTGGAGTTACTTGTCATGAATACTTTTAAATTATCCAATTTTTTAAGTAAATCCATGTATTTTTGCGCTTCTTTGTCTTTGGCATCTACTTTGACTTTACTCATCATTTCGAACATTTTTTTGCTCACGATAACAGAAGCAACAGATTCGTTGTTCTCAAATTTATCAAAAACACCTTGAGCTGAAGCTAAAGTTGTACTCAATAAAAAAACGGCACTTAAAATTATATTTTTCATCTTTTCTTATTTTTTATTTGATTTTTTAAAAATGGTTCTTTTTGTTTGTTCGTATTGTTTTAAAACAGCAATTCCTTCAACACCTTGATTGACTTCGCTTGACAAAAGTTGCAAAGCTTCTTGTGTAGCTTGAAAAGCTTCTTCAGGATTTTCAAAGGTTCCTAAATCCTTATTTGCATTAGTATTTTCGTTAAGAAAAAACCAAGCAGTTCCGAAAAGGAAAACAAAACTTGCGGCTATACCAATCCATTTTACAATAGGTTGTTTGCTAGGTTGTAATGGAAGTTTTTTGTCAAATTTAATTTCCTTTTCTGTTTTGAAATAGCCAAATAAGTTGCAGTAATGCTCCAAATGTGGCGCTACGTCTTGCGAAGAAAAATAGGCCTTTAATTGTTTCTCTTCGGCAATTGAAGTAGTTCCTTCAAAATATTTTTCTAGTAGAATTTCAACTGTTTGTAAGTCCATAATTATGTTTTGCTACTAATTGTTCTCTAATCGTTTTTCTGGCGCGGGATAATGCAACTCGAACGGCAGTTTCGTTCATTTCTAGAACGGCTGCAATTTCTGTAAATTCAAATTCTTCAATATCACGCATTTGTATTATTAATCGTTGTTGCTCAGGAAGCTCGTTTATCATTTTTTCTACCCAATTCCAACTGTCTTTCGCTTCTAATTGTTGGTCAACACCAACTTGATTGTCCCGATAATTACTATGTACCAATTGCAAATTTGATGCCCTTTTTGATTTGAGTTGATCCAAACAAAAATTTTTCGTCATGGTCATGGCTAAAGCTTCAACGCTATTGTAATTGACTAAAGTTTCCTTTTTGTGCCACAAACGAACCATCACTTCTTGAGTAGCATCTTCTGCTTCTTCTGTACTTACCAATAATCGTTTGGCAAACCGAAAGACTTTGTCTTTGAAAGGAGCAATTAGATTTTCAAACTCAAGTGGCTTCATTTTCGTAATTGGTTATATAAGCTAGACGAATGTTATTTGTTTTTGTTACAAAATAAAAAAAAGGTTTTAGAAAAACTAAAACCTTTTTAAAATTGAGACTCGAAAGTACTAAAATTGAAAATTCATTCCAATTCTGAAATTTCTTCCTCTGGTATTGTAACCAATTGCTTCTTGAAAATCTTCATTGAAAATATTGTCAATAGCGCCTAATAATGACAAACGATTAGGTATTACTTGATAACGAATATTGGCATTAAACAATTGATATGCTTTTAAATTCACAGTCTCAGTTACAAAATTGGCTTCATCATAAAATGCATCACTTCTGTCTGAAACATATTGATAAATCAATGAAGTGCCCAATTTTTCTGTGATTTTGAAATTAGCATTTGCATTTACTTTGTTCTTTGGAATAAAACGATTGAACTGCTGTTCTACTTCAGTAAAAGTATAATTGGCAGCGAAATTGATGCTTTTATTTACTTCTAAATTTACATTGGTTTCAACACCTTTAGCATTGTTTTTTCCTTCATTATTAATGTAGAAAGCATCAGATGTTACAAAATCAAAAAAGAAACCAAACGTATTTTTCTCTTGTCGGTAAAAACCAACCGCATTTACTGTTAATTTTTCATTGAAAAGTTTCGTTTCAAAACCAGCTTCTGCAGTTGCATTTTCTTCTGGAGTTAAAGCAATGTTGCCAAACGGACCGTATAATTGGTACAAACTTGGTGTAATATAAGCCGTACTATAAGAAGTTAGTAATCGTAATGGAATACTTTCGAATTGATAACTTGGATTGATGTTATACACCCAATGACTTCCGTATTCCGAATGATTATTAGAATGAACAATTAAAGTGTTGATATTTAAACCAATTGAGGAATTATAAACAACAGTAGCATAAGGATCAATAATGTTGAATTTTGCATTTTCTCGCATTACATCAATAATCCCATTGGTGTTTTGGTCCATATCAAAAAACTGAAATTGGGTTCCTAAAACCAAATACAATTGCTCCGAAAAATTATAACGATTGAAAGCATCTACCGAAACATTTCTGGATTCGTAATTGTAATTATCTACAGAATTTGTCCAAGAATTGGTTAAGAAAGTAGCTCTTTGTACTACCAAAACCAGAATTAATTACAAATTCTCCTTTGTTGTATTGGTATTTTGGATTAAAACCAAAGCGAAATTGCTCCGTTTCTCCTCGATTATTTAAGTCGTCATTGAAAGCACCAAAACCACCAAATGAATTATCAAAAGTGTTTTTTAGTTTATCATAATTTCCAAAGAAATCAAGCGAAAGTTTATCGTTTACTTGAACACCAATTTTTTGCATGAAGTTAATTCTTGAAAACGAATCAGGTTCGTAGTTTTCTCCAGCTACTTCTGAAAACCTTTGCTTCTGTACTATTCAAAGAAGTTAGGTAACTTACTTTTCCCAAATTTCCATTGATACTAAATCCTTGATTAAAATCATTGGCATCAATATCATTTTTGTTAGCATCGTTTTGGGTTCCAACAGAAAAATAAGCGCTACCATTGATGGACTTTTTTACAGCTTTTTAACACTACGTTGATACCTAGTTGCCGCTCCAGTCCCGTACAACACACTTGACGAACCTTTTAAAATTTCGATACGTTCAATTTGGTCAACTGGTAATAATCGTAAGTCGTATTCTAGATTAATATTTGAAGCATCCGTTACTGGAACACCATCAATATAAATCGCCACCTGACGATTACGACCACCGCGAATGTAAATTCCTTGGTTTTTTCCGTTGGCGGATTGATTTCCATTTACCTCTACACCAGCCACTTGACTTAGTACATTTAATAACGATTGTCCTTGTTTGTTAGCCAAATCTTCAGCGGTAATCACTTCAATAATTTTTCCTGATTTTTCTTTGCTTTGCGCAAATTTGGTGTCTGAAACAACCACTTCTTTAAGGTTGGTTACTTTTAGCGTATCTGATTCTTGTGCATACGCAAAAGCAGTAGCAAGTGTAAACACACTTAAGCCAATAAACTTTTTGTTCATTTTAAAGTTAATAAAATTTAATAAATCTGGGAGAAAAGCACAGAATTTACCCATACTCAAACTTTTTTTCCCGAAAGTTTGTTACTCAACGAATGTGGCAGGTCTCCTGGCTTGCGTCTTGTTGTTGGCCTTCTTATCTGATAAATCGGAACAATGGCATTGAAGATAACAACAAGCTTTATAGCTTACAGTTGCGGGTACAGCTTAGGTCTTACACCTAATTCCCTTTTAATGTTGTTTTGAAAAATCAGAAACAACAACCAAAATTCGAGCGCAAAGGTATTTTAATTTTGATTACATTTGAAAAAAAATACATGAAAAAATATTTTTACTTTGTTGTTCTCTTAAGTTTGAATTGTTTGTCTCAAGTGAATTCAAATGAAAATCAAGAAATTCTATCGTTTAACAAAGTTGACGTAATTCCAATTTTTGAAAATTGCAAAAATGAAAAGAGAGACAATCAAAGAGATTGTGTTGTAAACTTTATCAATACCCACATTGAAAAGAATTTAAAATATCCTGAAGAAGCGAAAAGAGTCAATGCTAGAATCTAAAGTTTTTTGCACTTTTATAATTGATGAAAGTGGAAAAGTAACGGTAACAGAAGCCAAAGGAAGGCCAACGTCCTTTAAAAAAGCTTTTGAAAACGAAGCCATTCGAGTGCTTAATTTACTTCCAAAATTTATTCCTGCTAAACACAACAATCAAGTTGTAAAAGTTCAAGCACAATATACTGTTGAATTCAAATTGGAAAATAGCGATATTATTAGAGTAAATGAAACGATAGAATCTTATCCAGTTTCAGTTATAGCAGCAGAACCTGCTGAAGAATATTTAGATGAAGCTATTCCTTTTGCAGTAGTGGAACAAATTCCATTATTTGAAGTCTGAAACAACCTTGCAAAGAGAATGTTTTCATGAAGAAATGAAAAAGCATGTTGAAAAACATTTGAAATATCCTAAAGAAGCAAAGAAAAACAAAGCAGAAAATAGAGTGATAACGATGTTTGAAATCGATAAATCTGGAAATGTAACCAATATTAAAGTTCGCTCTAGACAAAAAAACGAATATCAAGCACTTTTTGAAGCAGAAGCCAAAAGAATCATTGAAGCATTACCTAAATTTTCTCCTGCTTTACATAGAGGAAAATCCTTTAAAGTTTCTTATTCAATTCCGATAAATTTTACTTTAAATAAATAATCCATGAAAAAAATACTTTTTATTTTACTTTTTGTTGTTGCTAATGTTTTTGGACAAAATACAACTGAAGTTGTTCCAGCTAAAGATTACGTCACAGATAGTGAATCTGAAGAAATACCTATAACGATTATTGAAGAAGTTCCACTGTTTGAAGAATGTAAAACTTTACCAAAAATGAATCACAGAGATTGTTTCCAAGAAATGATGTCGAAATTTATCCAAAAGAATTTTTATTATCCAGAAGAAGCACAAGAAAATAAAATTCAAGGAAGGGTTTTTATTCGTTTTGTTATTGAAAAAGATGGAAGCATTGAAATAGTAACTGTTCGTGGACCACACAAAATATTAGAAGATGCGGCAAGAAATATGTTTAAAAAGTTACCAAAACTAATACCTGGAACACAAAGAGGAAAGCCAGTTAGAGTCTCTTATACAGTACCAATAACCTTTAGATTAGAATAAGTTACTTCTTCTTATTCATTTTACGAAACAACCAAATAAAACCAATAACAAAATGGGCTAAAACAATTGTAGCAACTGCGTAAATAAACTCGTTAGAATCTGTTCTCATGTTTTTTTTATGACAAATTTAGTGGTTTTATTGAATTCTTTCTGTCTTATTTGTTACACAAAGTTACACGAAGTTTTTCACAAAGTACCACAAAAAACCTTTGCAACGTTACGACTTTGCGAGCAGAAAATAAAAAACTACTTTTGCAAAAAAACATTTTCATGCGCCACTATTTTATTTTAGCCGTTATATTTTTAGGATTTATCCAGTGTAAAAAATCGGAAAACTCAGCAAATCTTACTACTTCTGTTAAAAATAGCATTCAATATGCGGAAGGATTTTCCATTGAAAAATATGATGGTTTTTCGCTTGTAAAAGTTTCAAATGCTTATCCAGAAGCTAATGACAAGTATACTTACGTGCTTCATAAAAAAGGCGTTCAAATTCCAGATAGTTTACAGCAGTTTACCACCATTGAAGTGCCTATCAAAAAAGTAATAGTAACTTCAACAACGCATATTCCGGCTTTAGAATCATTAGGTGTTGAAAACACATTAATTGGTTTTCCTACCACACAATATATTTCTTCTGAAAAAACAAGAGCGTTAATCGATGCTGGAAAAGTGAGAGATTTAGGTTCCAATCAAGGATTAAACACCGAAGTCATTTTAGACATCCAACCCGATGTAATCGTTGGATTTAGTGTGGATGGCGATTTAAAAACTTACAAAAACTTAGAAAAAAACGGTCAGAAAATCATCTTCAACGGAGATTGGACCGAAAAAACACCTTTAGGAAAAGCGGAATGGATTAAATTCTTTGGCGCTTTGTATGATTTGGACGAAAAAGCAAACGAGATTTTCAACGCCATTGAAAAAGAATACAACTCTGCATTAGAATTGGCTAAAAACGCTAGAACCCAACCTACAATTTTTGCAGGAGCTATTTACGAAGACCAATGGTTTTTACCACAAGGCGATAGTTGGGCGGCTTATTTCTTAAAAGAAGCTAATGGAAATTATTTGTGGAAAGATTCTAAAGGAACTGGAAGCTTAGCTTTATCCTTCGAAAGCGTTTTAGATAAAGCCAAAGATGCTGATTTTTGGATTGGTCCAGGTCAATTTGGTTCGATACAAGAAATTTTAAATAGTAACCCAAATTACATTCACTTTAAAGCCGTAAAAAATAAAAACGTGTATTCGTTTAGTACTAAAAAAGGGAAAACAGGTGGTGTTATTTATTACGAATTAGCACAAAATCGTCCTGATTTAGTTTTAAAAGACATCGTAAAAATTTTACATCCCGAAATGTTACCCGATTATGAATTGTTCTTTTTCGAGAAGTTAAAATAATGTAATTTAGCCAAAATTTCAATTCATGTCGTTTACCAAAAAACAGAACCTTCTTTTCATCCTCTTGCTTGTCGCAATGGTGTTTTTGTTTTTGGTGAATATTAGCTTAGGTTCGGTTTCTATTCCTTTGAAAGAAGTCGTTAACGGACTTTTATTGCAAGACATGAGTAAGGAAAGTTGGAAAATTATTCTGTGGAATT
>JAGYJR010000034.1 GCA_018401995.1 Flavobacterium sp.
TTGGTAATTCTTGTCTTCTAGAAATTATTTCACTTTCACCTGTTGCTATTTTTAAATTTTGTTTTTGATCAACTTTAAAAGTCCAATGCGGATTGAATGAATGAGGAACTTCTAAAACGCTTATTAAAGTTTCTACACCTGTTGTTTTAAATTTTTCTATTGCAATATCAATAAATCCATCTTCACGAAATGGTGTTGTTGGTTGTAAAATACAAATGGCATCAAAAAAAACATTTTGATTTTCATAGAACTTTAAAGCGTGTTGCAAAACTTGTATTGTGGGAGTTGTATCTAAAGCCAAACTTTCAGGCCTAATGAATGGAACCTCTAAACCAATTGCCCTACCTACTTGAGCAATTTCATCTGAATCGGTTGACAAAATCACTTTTGTTAATAATTTACTAGCTAATGCTTTTTCTGCTGTAAATTGTAATAAAGGTTTATCCCCCAAAAGCTTAATGTTTTTTTTAGGAATACCTTTAGATCCTCCTCGAGCGGGTATTACTGCTAAAATTTTCATCAATAGGTTATTGTTTTATGAAACTTTAAAGGTAATTTTTCTAATAAATTAGCAATAGTAAGACCTGCATCTCCTCCTCCATATACATTTGACTCAACAATACTACAAGAGCTTCTTTCTTCTATAGCAGCTTTAATTAGTTCCACATCATAATGTACATCAACAACATTGGTCCCTCTATCTCTTTTATTTTGCCTAGAACCAATATTTACCACTGGAACTCCCATATAAGCACACTCTCGAATTCCAACACTCGAATTTCCAATTAAACATTTTGAATGCTTCAAAAGATGCAGAAAATCTCTTCCTTCCATATTTTTAAAAAAATGAACATGAGGTAATTGATGTGTTTCTCTATAGGCTCTAATACCAGTAGACGTACCATCAGCACCAGCATCAACATTAGGCCAAAACCATAATGTTGGCTGATTTAACTCATATATCGCTTTTAAAGTTGCCTCAATATGCTTTCTCGAATCCTGATACTCATTAGTTACGGGATGTTGCATAACCACCAAATACCCTTTTGACAAATCGGGTTTTGCACCAACACCTCCGTATTTTTCATAGGGATTAAATGGTAATTCTAGACTATTTTCTTTTACTTCTTTGGCTAAATCTATTGACGGACAACCTGTATTATAAACACAATCCGGGTTTTCTCCTAATTTAACTACTCGTTCTTTTGCATTTTCTGAAGCAACAAAATGATAATCAGCTAATTTAGTAATAGCATGACGCACTTTTTCGTCAATATTTCCAGTTACTTCTCCACCTTGTATGTGAGCTAACGGAATATTCATGTAAGAAGCTGCAATGGCAGTGGCCATAGTTTCAAATCGATCAGCAACAGTTACCACAATGTCTGGTTTTAAATTATCAAAAACAGTAGACAATTCTAGGATTCCTATTCCTGTAGTCTTGGCCGCAGCTGTTAAGTTTTCTCCTTCTAACACATTAAATACTTTAGCCGCAATTTCAAAACCATCTTCAACAATATAATTTACTGCTGAACCATAGCGCTCTAATAAAGCTGAGGCTGCAACAATTAATTGTAACTCTAATGCTGGATGTTCATTTATTGCTTGCAAAGCTGTTTTTATCCTACTGTAAGAAGGGCGCGCAGTTATTACAACTGCTATTTTTCGTTTGTTCATACCAAATCATTTTCAGTTAAAAAATCCCATTGATTCAGATTTTTATTTAACTTTTTTCCGATAATTTCTTGAAATTTTGAAGCTGCAATACCAAATCCTTTTGGTTTTTTTGCTTCTAAATCTTCAAAAGTTAGTAAATGTCCTTGTTGCAAATTTTTGTTTACCGCCAAAGATTTTTCAAAGATACTTTTTAATCCAATAAATTGGTCATTATTTGACTTATCAATAGGGCTGTCAATTGCTTTTTCAATATTTCTTATAGCCTTAACCAAATCTTTTGTTTCATCAATAGTTAATGAAGAACCCGAATCAGGGCCAAATTGTCTTCTATCAAAAACCACATGAAATTCGACTATTTCAGCTCCCAAAGCAACAGCGGCTATACAGGTTTCAATCTTTGCAGAATGATCAGAATACCCAATTTTCACCTTGTATCGGTTTTTCAATTCCTGAATTACATTTAAACCAAATTGCTCTGGTTGCGTAGGATATGAAGTGGTACATTGTAAAATAGAATAGCTTACTTTTTTACTTTCTAAAAAAGCAACAGTAGCATCTAACTCTGAAAAACTACTCATTCCTGAAGATAAAATAATTGGTTTTTTTGTTCTTGCAATCTTTTCTAAAATCAATAAATTATTGACTTCTCCGGAACCAATTTTATATTGATTCACACCAATTTCTTCCAACCAATCTACTGCTAAATTATCAAATGGCGAAACAAAGAAATTCAACCCTTCTGCATCACATTTGCTTTAATTCCTTTCCACTGTCTCCATAGTAAAACTCATATACCTAATAATCAAAACGAGTATCATCTTCCAAAGAAAATTTTAAGGACGAAAATGGTTCGTGAACGCTACTTTCTTGCTTCTGCAATATGCATTGAAATTTAAACAGCATCAATAATTCGGTTGTTGCAAGTGCCCCAAATGGGCAGAATAAACTATCCTAAACTTCCTTCTCGTGTGCTTAATGGGCTTCTGCAATACTATAAACTTTACTCATCTAATTAATATTGTTTAGCTTCTTCTGGAGTTAACCTTTATATTCTAAATACAACTGCCAAAAAGGTTTTCTAAAAATTAACTGAAAAAGAATTTGCCAAAAAACATTCATTACTCCCAACAATGCTTATTATCCACTACATTTTTAACGATTGAAGCATCTGATAGTAGTGTATCCAATTTTATCCTGCATCCACCCCTTCTTTACATTTCCTAAATGATAGGCGGTAATTAGTTTGGTGCTGACAACCGCCATAAACCTAAATCAGTTGCTGGCTTATCTAACAAAACTCTTCTACTATCGCCACCTAAGCTAAATTTTTGAAAAACGTTGCTTTAACTTATTAAAACTAATGCCTAAGTTGCTACAAAATGTCCAGTCTAATTAAAGCTGACGTACTTTCTTTGTTATTGCTAATTGCTTTCTAAACAGAATTGGTTTGTACAAAACTCATTACCAATACTTTTTGCAAAAGCAATCATATCCCTCTTCTTGCTTTAACTGGAAGTAAAGTTACTTTTTTTTGAAAACAAAGTCAGTTCCAATTAAATTAGCCGTGTAATAACGTAACATTTTGGATTTAATTGAGAAACTATCTGTGCCTGAGTGAAAAGCCTCAAACACTTCATAAGTAGCCTTTGCCAATTATTCAAACACACATCAGCATCAGTTATAGTAATTAACGGAAACTGATGTCCGGTTATCCCTTTTAAAATGGAGTGTTTAATTTTCCTATCGCAGTAGTAAGGAATGACTTCTTTAATTCTTCCTTCCTGTTGCAATCAAATTGATTCAAATACAAAATCACTTCTGCGCAACTCCCATTATTAACAATCGTTATATAGGTTTTGGAATGACTCGTAATCATTAAAGACTCCAAACAAAATTGTAAAATTTGAAAACTATCTTTAAAATAATCTTTTGAGGTGGAATATGCACAGAAACGACCACCTGATGGGTATATTCAGATTTGAAAGGCTTGTCTTTATTGGGATTAAAACCACTCGTATGTATCTTTTCAATTTAGAGTATATAAATTATTGTTTTTTGTTGATTAACAGAATACGCCAACCGTTCTTTTGCAAATGTTTTGATTGATTTCTATTGTTTAAGTAATATAGGTTCTGTAAAACTCTTTTAAAATTAAATCTGCAATTGCCTTTTCATTATTTGGGCGGTTACAATTAAAAAACCATTTTTTCCATCTGTAATTATTTCTGGCTGTGACGTTTCCGGATTGGATTGAATAGGAAACGCTCCCATGATTATCGCTTCCACAAGGTATTGGGGCATACCATCTGAAATACTATTCCAAATAAATTGCTGATTCACCCATTAACCGTAACAATTCATTATGCGCCAAACCAGGACGATCATAAACTTGAAATGCAGAACACTTATTATCTTTGATATAATCGACTACAATGGGATGCGCACCAAAACCACACTACTTCCAAATCCTAATTTTTTCAATGGCCTTTTGAATGCTTTGTGCCGTTTTTATCACTACCAAACCTCTTCCCACATGATGGTGATAGCCTTTAACCAAAATTATTTTTCTTCAGCAATAGGCTTTACAAATGGTAAAACTATTCTAATGAAAACCTCCACCTCCTGGAACAACACCTGTGTGTTTCCTTAAACCCTAAATTCTTAGCCAAAGAATCTCTATTACAATCAGTGTGTAATATGAATGCGACTTAAATGATTTAATTTTTGACCAAAGTTGCGGTTGATTTTATAATAAAATAAATCACACCCCAATAATGAATACATACCCATTTAATTTGTGGAAATTCTCGCATGGTTTCCAAGATGGGATAACTGCAACTTTGCATTTCAAAACTAAGGAACTAACTGGGTTGAATTTGCTTAGTATTTGGGTGAATTTTTCATTAGCCGTAATCTTCTAAAAAAGGATGTAGTCTATTATATATAGTTGGAAATTTTTGCCTTAAAAATGTTCGCCTTTGATATAGGGCAATTTTCTTTTTCCATTCTGTTATTTGTTGAATCGAAATTTGAGTAGTGACTTTCCTTTCCTAAAACATCAAAACCAACACAATTCATGCCCTGACTCGCCCAGATTTTCAATCCAACGAACCGCATGTATAGATGGCACAGAAATGAATAGGATTTCTCATTTACCGTAGAATTAATTATTGAATGTAAAGAATCAATATAATTTTCTATACTAAACTTTTTGATTTTATCAGCATTGTCTTCACCTTCATTTATTCTAAGATTTTCATTATCAATTAAATGCCGCAATTTATTTCTTAATATGTTTTTACTATTTGGAATCAAAAATCTTGAAGGTCGAATAGCCCAACACAACCTGCATGATTGGAAGCGATAACGGGTAAACCATACAACATATATTCCATAACCACATTTGGAGTTCCTTCCAATTTCTGAAACCAAAACCCCAACATCCAAACAATTTAAACTTCTTCAACTGACTCACCAGACAAAAACTAACTTTCTCAAAACAATTTAAGTCCTTAGAAAGTACAACAAGGGTATTGAGTATTTTTCTAATGTTTCTTCGCTATTGTCCTTATTTCCTAAAAAAAATCCAAATGAATCTTTTATCTGTTTTAATCTCGCTAAAAGATTGTAATAACAACTCTTGAAATTTCTAGACCTATAATGTGCTATCATCTGATTACAAGGGAATCATTTGGAATAGTGAAACTTATTTTAGTGAAACGGGAATCTAAAATTACTTTTTTAATAGACACATATTATGGTAAAACAAATAATTTTTGTTGGAATCTTTGTAATAATTTTGAAAAACTTCTAACTATTAGTCGCATTAGCAACAAAGGCACTTTTTGTACAGCGATTTCCTTTCTAAAAGATCATACGAATAACTATCTAAGCCTAATTGATGCCAAAAGCAAAACCTTAGCACCTACACTTTGATAGATTAAAGAAGCTATTTTTGAAGGTGAATTTAAAAGGAATTATAACATCTGGATGAAATTTTACTTCCTTATTTATTTTAATTAAATATTTCAAAGCTCGAAATGTTCGTTTGAGGCTTATAAATAGAAAATTCTTTTTTATGGTAAGAGATGGTTCTCCAAAATAATGAATAACATCACTACCACATGATAATGCAAATTCATGAAACTCTTTGTTGGCTGATTGGAAATGTGTGAAATCCAAATGAACGTTACAATTATACTTTTAATTAAAAAATCAGCTAACCCAAAGCTTGTCTTTCTGTCTCCACCTAGCATAGCAACTTTTATCATCAAAACAACCGTTCATTATGAAAGCTAAAATCTGCCATGTTACTGATATATTTTTACGACTTTGAAACGCCACTGCCCTTATACTGGCAAAAGGCAATAAAAGCTGATCAACCAAAAGAAACTTGAATAAAGTTTTAGTATCTAAAAAGGAATTTGTCGCCAACAAATGTACTATTTTCTTATTATCCTCTTGAAACAATAGTACTTATTTCTAAAATAGTGAAACGAAAAACGTTTTGTAATGATTACAAAATAGGCTTTTATGTCTTTATTTTGAAATTGTTTTTGAACGTTATTTTCATTACAGCAACCAAACTTAGCAACAATTGGAGAAAAGATTTAACCATTTTAGTTTTAACTTCGATGGTATTGTACTTTCTTTATAATTGCATCGTTACGATAATAACAATCAATCGAATTATATATTTTAAAATCAGAGGTTTGAATAATGGCTTTGTGATGGCTACTTCTAAATCTTCAAAACCACTTCAATTCCGAATTAAAAAACCAATAGTAAAAAAGCGGCTTTATAAATTGAGCTGTAATAGGCCATTGCCCGTGCAATTGAATAAAAGATTTTAAAACTTGATCTGTATCCTGTTCAACAACAATTTCCTTTTGAAAATCAGGTTCATCAACAAAACGTTCCACGGAAAACCATGAAATCACATTCTTGATGTTGTTGAAAATTGCGCTACTCGATTTTCCAAATTAAGTGGTTACAATAATCATCCAGCATCTAAAAATAAGATAGTCGCCATTAGCTTTTGTTACGCCAATTTCTGGCAGATGAAGGTCCTTTGGGCAAATCTTCTGGTCGTTTATACAAGTGGGAAAACGGATATCTTTTTCTTTATAGTTTGCTACAATTGTTTCCGTTAAATCGATAGAACCATCATCTACCAAAATACATTCCCAATGGTCAGTAGGTCTGCGCCAGCATACTGTCTAAAGTAGCTTTATATGCTTACTGCTATTAAAAGTAGGATAATTATGGAAATTAAGTTTGCGACCATCATTCAAATTTTTTTTAAGTAAAACTACGCAGATCAATTGTAGTAATCCATTATAACTCTGCTCCTTTAAAAACATCTAAGGTAACCACCATTTTAGGATAATGATCTGTTATTTGCATCAAATTTCCAAATTCACGTTCTATCGTTTTCATCTGTAGCGACAAAGCTACCTGAATATACATTTTCTCCGTTTTTGCCGTACAAAATCGACTTCTTTGTCTCCTAAAACGCCTATTGTAACATC
This sequence comes from Flavobacterium sp., assembly GCA_018401995.1. Classification (GTDB taxonomy): domain Bacteria; phylum Bacteroidota; class Bacteroidia; order Flavobacteriales; family Flavobacteriaceae; genus Flavobacterium. The sequence goes on from JAGYJR010000034.1 coordinate 7,209, forward strand.
ATAGCCCAAAATACCAGATGATTATAAACTACATTTTCGATAATTTTACCTCGATCTTCCAATCGGTAACCCCAAATACCATTACGAATACCTAAATTTTCAAAATAATACTTATCTCCACTTCTGTGATTCGTTTCCTACAATATCATAGCGCTACTTTGTGAATGAAAAGCATTAACCAAATGCTGTACATAAACTTGCACCTGATTGGGAGCCATATTAATTCGTAGTGATTTTTAAAAATCGCTAATTTTTTTAGCCGAAAAAGACTACCGTATGTGCCGCTTAAAAATTGCACCAATTGCTCTAAAACAAAACATTTCGAATAGCATATCGATTGATGATATCACGATAACAATGGTGCTGTAAATATTTTTTAAGTATTCAAAAACAATATGATCTTCTCTAATGGTAGGTGTTTTAAATAAGGTAAACCACCATATTTAAGATACAACGTTAAACTAGGAATCATTGTCTTCTAAAGTATGAAATTGCAAAATGCCAGTATAAGACAAAACTATATACAGTAATTAATAAAGTTAATTCACTCTAAATGCCCTGCACATCCCCCTGATAACAAATTGGTATTACTACCTGTACAATACAAATCTAAATTTTCATATAAAACTAAAGAGCGAAGAGCCGCTTGAAAATCAATTATATCTTGAATTTCATCAATAAAGACAAATGTTCGACCCGTTTTTCCTTGATTCTTGAGGATATAATCATGAAGTTCCTGCGCCGTTTGTAATGCTGAAAATTGTAAATCCTCTTTGTTAATGTAAAGAATCGTGCTTTTAGGATATTGTTTTTTTACCAAATCCATAATTTGAAATAACAAATAACTTTTACCCACACGTCGTTGGCCAGTAAATACTTTTATTATATTTTTACCAATAAAAGGACGCACCCTATCTAAATAAGTGTTTCGAGATTCTATTTGTGAAGGTATAAAAGTCATTTATTATAATTACATTTAAAACACAAAGCAAATATACAAATTATTATAAATATACTTATAACTTTTGTTTAAAAATAATGTTTTTATAAACATAAATAAAACAATAGACTTTGTTTTGCTACAAAAACCAAGCAGTCATCGGAAAAAAAATGGGAAAAGTTGCTTTCTTTTCCTAATAATTGGACAGTATTTAATCGATAAAGAGGATGTAAGCAACTTTGGATTCGATTTTAGTAGGTAAAACCAATACTTCAACTCAGCTAGCAAGCTATACTTTTCTTTATATCGGTAATAAAACAGCCAATTAAGTAGCAAATCGATTTTAGTTTTTTCAATATTATTTTGAAAAGACCATTGCATAACGGACTCATACATTTTTTGACGATGTATTTTATATTGCTCAGTTTGATTGAAACTATTAGTATCATGAACACCTCGCATAGCAACAGGCTCGGTGATATTTCCAGCAACTAGTTTAGAAGTTAGTGCCATTTTAAGCAACCAATCGGTATCTTCCGCCACAACTAAATGCTCTTGAAAAAATCCTATTTTGGTTAGCACTTCTTTTTTAATGGTTAAACCATCAATAGAAAAATAACCTTTTTTTCCATTTAATAAATAGCCAAATAATTCATTTGGCGGAATAGGTTCTGTAACGGTCGTTAAAGACAATTCTTGTTGCTCTGCATCTGAAAAATCTCTGTAAAAATGAACCCCAATAGCATTGTAAACACCGTCAATTGTAGTATCGCTAGCAAAAATTTTGCTATCGGTTTCAAAGCGATTTTCCAAGTAAAAATCATCCGCATCTAAAAAAGCGATAAAAGGCATTGTAGCTTTTTGTAGCGCTAAATTGCGACTTGCAGAACGTCCTTTATTGACATTATTTTCATGATGGAAAATTTTGACTCTAGCATCGGATTGTTGTAATTTTTGAAGAATAGCTAAAGAATCGTCTGTACTTCCATCGTTTACTAGCACTACTTCTTTTACTTCGTTATGAAACAAAGCCGAAGTCACCGCTTTTTCTAGGTAAGCAGCGGCATTATAAACGGGAATGATAACAGAGATGTTCAAGTTTTAAATTTTAGCTAGTAGTTCCAATATCTTTAAACCAATTTTCCTTTTGATTTTACTCTTAATAATGATATTGGTTAATTTATTAAACTCAAAAAAATAATTGCTTTCGGTTCTATTTTCTTTTGAATCTTTATGGTGAGCATTTTCAATGTAATTTACCTTCCAATGCGAATTGCATTTTGTAATTTGTTCAAAGATGAGTTTATTTCGTTTATAACTTTCAAATCTTCTCTTATTAGCTTCTACTAAATCATCGGGCTCAACGTAATGGTTTTGATGTAAAACTATTTGGTCATCAATGAATTTAATATGCATCTTCTTGTTTTTAATACGCCAAATTAATTCATCATCGTCATAGCCTACTCCTTTTGCATAGCGCTCATCAAATCCTCCTAAATCAAATAAATCAGTACTCATAAGCGCTGCACAAAAATGAAAGGCTTCTGGGCGAAATTTTGAGTGATTGTACCAACCTAAATCACCATCAGTTGTGAAAGATCTATTGTTGTTTTCGATAAGTTTAGCAATGTTCTTTTCATCAAAGAAAAGCGCATCATCGTCTGTATTTAATTTATCCAATGAAAAACATCCAAAACTCAAATACTCATTTTCTTTTAAATGCGCATCCACATGTGCTAAAATAGCGCCAAAATGATAACATTCAGGGTTTTGAATAATGATTTTATCCCCTTTAACTGCTTCAAAACCAATATTAAAAGGAATACAAGGATTTTTATACCATTTGTTTTGTTTTTCTAATCGAATAACCCTTAAAAAAGGGTAATCAGTTTGTAAATCTTCTAATCGTTCTGCTTCATCACTACCATCATCGACTACAATAACTTCAAAATCAATTTTACCATAATAAGGCAACATACTATTTAAAGTACGAGTAAATAACTTTTTTCGGTTGTAATAAGCAGTAACTACAGATATCATATTATAATGGGTAGTGTTTGTAAAGGGCGTTATGAGCTAAAATCCAAGCTTTCAAGTCTACTAACATTTGTTGGTATGAGGGAACTTGGTAATCAAAATCTTTTCTTGTAAAGAGCAAACTCTTATCTACTTTATAAGCATCATAATCCGTAATTTCCAATTGGTTATTTCTAAATACGGAATTAAACAATTTTAGTAATTCATATTTATTTATCTTCTCGCTTGGCACCACTTGAATGATTCCTGAAATGTTTTGGTTGATTACTTCATGAACCACTTTTGCTAATTCAAGCGTTGTTAAACCTGTCCAATACGCATTAGAATAGCCATTCAACTTAGCCTCTAAAGGTTGACTCAAAAACCAATGCAACAATCCAATACCATTTGTATTAATTTCGGGACCAATAATAGAAGTTCTGATGGTAACATCTTTTGTATTATCAATTTCGCCTAGCGCTTTTGATTGCGCATAAAATCCGATGCCGTCTTTTACATCGGCTTCCGTGTAGTTCCCTTTTTTACCTGAAAACACACAATCGGTACTGATGTGAATGACTTTTGTTTGGGTATTCTTGGTAATTTCCTCTAAAAAATGGGGAAAATAACTATTGAACCAAACTGCTTTAGCCGGATGATCTTCGGCATCTTTATTTAGAATTCCGATACAATTTATCACAAAATTAAACTCATACTTTTGTATTAAGTTCTGAAGCTTTTCAGTATCACTTACGTCAATATTAAAATTTGTATCACTTTCTAAAATATTTCTAGCAACAGCAAACACCTCGAAAGTATCGATTGAATTAAAATAACTTCGCATGACATGTCCTGCCATACCTTTAGAACCAATAATTAAAATTTTCTTCATAAGTTATTTATTCCAAGTCACCTGATTCACAATTTTAGTATAACTCATAATCGCTTTTATCACTCTGTCTGAGCTGTTTAAAACTTCATATTCCAATGGGATTTTGATTTCGCTATCAAATAATCCTTTAGTAATTTCAATTGAATTGATGATTTCGTCTTCTTTAATTCCTCCTAAAATAATGGTTCCTGCATCAACGGCTTCAGGTCGCTCCGTGCTTGTACGAATACTTACAGCTGGAAATTTCATCATAGCCGATTCTTCACTAATAGTACCACTGTCAGACAACACAATGAATGCATTTTGTTGCAACTGTACATAATCAAAGAATCCAAGTGGTGCTACGTTTTGAATCAAAGGATGAAAAGCAATTTTTTGTGACTCGATTCTTTTTTTAG
>JAGYJR010000035.1 GCA_018401995.1 Flavobacterium sp.
AAGCCAACGCTGAAAAAACCAAAAGAGCTGTTTTTTGCCAACGCTCGAAAAAAATCGACAACTTGACCCTAAATCAGAAAATTATTTTTAAATTTGCTAAAAATAGGTCAAATCAATTTTTGATTAAATTAAAAAGATGGCAAGTTTCGGACACTTTATAAAAACGGAAAGAGAAAAAAGAGAATGGACACAAACTGAATTCGGTGCGAAAATCGGAATCAACACAAGTGCCATTAGTCGAATTGAAAACGGAAGTCAAAAATTCAGTAAATCAAAACTAAAGAAACTATCCGAGCTTTTTGAAATTGACTTACAATCTGTTACAGATTTGTTCTTTGCTGACAAATTTGTTAGAGAAGCCCTAAAATATAAATGCTCTGATTCTATTTTCACTGTGGCTGAAGAAACTGCTAATTATTATCGCAACACTAATATAAAACAAGGAAAATTAGAATTATAAATGTCCCAAAGAAAAGAACAATTAGCCAACTTGGTAGATAGATACCAAAGCTTTAAACGAGAAGGTCGTTTAAATTTAAGTTCAGAAGAAACTATTAGAACTTGGATTAACGAGCTTCTTTCTATTTTTGGATGGGATGTAATGGATACTTCTCAAATATTACAAGAAAAAGTATTATCCACAGAAGAAAAAAGAAGGCTTGAAGAAATCGGCTCTACCTCTACAAGACCTGATTATACCTTTAAGTTAAACAATCAAAAACTTACTTTTTTAGATGCGAAGGCTGTTTCAGTAAACATAGAAACAAGTAATACATCCGCTTTTCAAATAAAATCTTATGGTTGGTCTATTTTGGCTCCCTGTGCATTTTTGACAAATTTTGAAGAATTAGCCATATATGATTGTACATACATCCCGAATCAAGAACAATCCGCTAACCTTGGTAGAACTTATCTGAAAATAGATGAATATGTTGATAGCTTTGAGATTTTAGAAAACCATCTTCTCAAAACCAATGTCATCAATGGCAATCTTGAAAAGCTCTATTCTAACACATTAAAAAATGTGTCGAGCATTCAAAAACTAACGCCTGATTTTGTATTTGCCGAGCAACTTTCAAAATTTAGATTATCACTTGCAAAAAATATTGTTGAAAGGAATAAAGAGCTAATTAACGACAATACCGAACTGTTATCCTATCTGACACAGGTAATCATAAATCGCATCATTTTTATTAGAATTTGCGAAGCGAGAAGGATTGAAAGAGAAGGCTTACTGCTTTCTTTTTTAGAAAATGATTTTTGGGATTCATTTAAGGCTTCCTCTTATAATGAATTCTTTGAACACTATGATGGCCCTCTTTTTGACAGAATAAACGACCTTCAAACATTGGAAATAGATAATGTTGTTATTAAGGAATTAATAGACTTATTGTATTATCCTTCTCCTTATCGTTTTGAAGTTATACCTACAAAATTATTGAGCGATATTTATGAAATATTCCTTTCAAAAAAATTAGTCATTGAAAATGGAGAAGTTTCTGAAAGGCTTAAATTGGAATACATTAAAACTAACGGAGCAATCAGTACTCCTCAATTTTTAGTACAGGATTTACTGAAAAGAACCATTCTAAAAGAAAAGTTACTAGAACAAGGTTTTGAAGGACTGCTAAATACTAAAATTTTAGATTTTGCCTGTGGTAGTGGAATTTTTTTGATTGAAACTTTTGACTATCTGCAAGACATTATAGTTGAATATTATACTCAAAACCCTTCAACGGATTACAGCACGTTCTTTTTTCAAAATTCAGATATAACAACCCTAACAATTGAAGGGAAAAGGCAATTATTATCAAACTGTATCTATGGAGTTGATATAGACCCAGAAGCGGTAGAAGTGGCACGAATGTCACTTTCATTAAAAGTAGTGGACAGTTCAGAATTTTACGAAAATTATCGAGAAATCGGAATTTATGGAAGCCAGATACTAAACAACGTAGGCAATAATATTAAGTGTGGCAATACATTGGTATCAACTGACATTTCAACGAAGTATCCTCAAATTATTTCAGACCAAGACCAACTGTTTAGAACAAATGCTTTTGATTATAGAAGTATGGATGGATTCTTTGAAATCTTTAATGCAAAAGGCGGGTTTGATTATATCATTGGTAATCCACCTTATGTAGAAGTAAAGAATTACAATGTGGAATATCCTATAATGCACCAGTATTTAAAGGATGAATACCAAACAACTAAAAACGGGAAGATAGATTTAGCGGTTGCCTTTATGGAACGTGCTATTTCAATTTTAAATGATAAAGGAAAATTGGGCTTAATAGTTCAAAGGCGTTTCTTTAAAACTGATTATGGTAAAAAATTCCGTGAGTTTATCACTTCGGAGAAACTCCTTTCGCAAGTCATTGAATTTGAATCCTCAAAAATATTTCCTAACAGAGTTACATACATAGCAACGTTAATCATAGATAAGTCCAAACCCGAAAATATTTCATTCCTGAAAATTGAATCGGAATTAGAAGAAATTCCCTCAACATTACGTAGTATAGAAGCCTTTGAAAACAATGATTCAAATTTTACAGTAATTCCTGCAAATGCACTAAATCAAACTCCTTGGAATTTTGAAGATGCAGATTTGTTGAGCATTAAGACAACACTGCTTGACCAACACGGAAAATTTGGAGATTTTGCAAAAGTAAAAGTTGGTGTTCAAGTATTATGGGACAGAGCATATCATATTAAAATAAGCTCAATAAACAATGACGGAACGCTAACAGGAAGCACGCATCTTGAAGAAAATATCAGATTGGAAATTGATGCCTGTCGTCCGTTAATGGTTAATGAAAGGTTTTATCCTTTTTGTGAAGATGGAACTTCAACTTATGTGATTTTTCCTTATGATACTAGTTTAGAAGAAAATACACCTATCGTTTTTTCTGAATTTAATAGCCGTTTCCCTTTAGCAGGTCAGTATCTAGCTAGGCATAAAGATACCATCATAAGTAATGTTGAAACTTGTGAAGGAGACGAAAATTGGCATCTATTTACAAGAGTTCAAAATCATAAGGCAGTTTATCCAAAAATTTTGTTGCCTATGACTGCAAATGATACCTACGCCACCATAACACAGAACTCTTTAAATTACTGCGATAATGCCAATATGTTCTTCATTGAAATACCAAACAAAAGTGAACGAAATCTACATGCAATTGCAGGCATCATTAATTCAACTTTGTTTTCCGTACTTGCAAGGTCTATTGCTCTGAGCCAACAAAACGGTTATTTCAAGTTCAATAAGCAGTTCATTGAACCCATTCCTTTCCCTAAGGTTAATTTCAACACAAATAATGATTTGGTGGAACAAATTTCAGCGTTGGCACAAAATATTGAAGAAAACCAAAAGCAATACAGAAGAGCCTCTCCACGACAAAAAAACACATTGCAAAATCTTTTAGAAACCCATTGGAATGCTTTGGATAGCAAAGTTTATGAGCTGTATGATTTAACAGAAAATCAAATCTCTTTCTTCAATCAAAAAGGTAGAAATATTAACCGTATAGAAATATTAGATAGATTATGATTAATAAAGAAATATCTGAATATTTAAATAAGTTGTCTGATAATTTGTCGATTGTCAATAAACTTATTGTTGGTGCGTATCTTGAGTTCAACAATATCAGCATAAGCAATAATAAACTTATACTTTCTTGCATTGAAGGAAATGACAAAGATACCGTCCAGAGATTTATACATTTGATAAAACAAAAAAATGGAAAATTCGATTTTGAAGATGTAATCCATTTATTTGAAACCAGTATTCCTTCAAAAGATATTACCGTTAATGGTGCGGTTTACACTCCCAACTACATTAAAAATTATATTGTTGATGCAACTCTCAACAAATTTTCGGACACTGAGCTACCAAACATAAAAGTGGCTGATATTGCCTGTGGAACAGGAGCATTTTTATATACTGTTGCACAAAAAATAAAGACTAAATCTCTAAAGAGTTACTCTGAAATCTTTAAAGAAAACATATTTGGACTCGATATTTCGGAATATACTATCCAAAGAGCAAAACTACTTTTGTCTTTATTGGCTGTTTCAAACGGTGAAGATGAAAGTGAATTTGATTTCAACTTGGAAATTGGAAACGCTCTATCCTTTTGTTGGGAAGAAAAAGGTATTGATAGTTTTGATGCAGTTATAGGGAATCCGCCTTATGTTAGAGCAAAAAATTTGAGCGAAGAAAACAAAAAGCTCTTATCGAATTGGGAAGTTACCAAAACAGGTAATCCCGATTTGTACATTCCTTTTTTTGAGATTGGTTTAAAGTATTTAAAACCAGATGGTATTTTGGGCTACATAACCGTTAATACCTTTAAAAGAAGTGTAAACGCAAGAAGTTTAAGAGATTATTTCAAAAGAAATCAATTTGACTTAACCATTTTAGATTTTGGAAGCTCGCAGGTTTTTAAAAACAAATCAACTTATACCTGTATTGTTTTTATAGAAAAGAACAAATCCATTTCCATAAATTATCAAAAGGTTACAATTGAAAATATCCAAAACAAGAACATTAGTAATTTTAATAGTATTAACTATAATCTTCTTAACAATAAGAAAGGATGGCTTTTAAACAAAGCGACTGTTTTACAAACAATAAACAAAATTGAATCCACAGGCATTCCTTTAGGCGATAAATTTCCTATACGAAACGGTTTAGCTACCCTGAGCAATGATGTTTTTATTTTTAAACCTGTTGATGAAGACGAAAAATATTTTTATCACCAAAATGGGAAGCTTCACAAAATTGAAAAACAAATTTGCAGGGATATAATAAAACCTAACAGACTCAAATATGAAGCTGAAATCCCCACTTTAAAAGAACAAATTATTTTTCCTTATCATCAAGAAAATCATCAAGCAAATCTATTTAATTTAAAGTCAAATAAAATACGAGTTTTTGATGAAAAATATTTTGAAGAGAACTTCCCTAATGCCTTTGCCTATTTAGAAGGGAATAAAAAACAATTATTGAATAGGGATAAAGGCAAAAACAAAAAATATAAGTGGTTTGAATTTGGCAGAACACAGGCATTAAATGATTTTGGAAAAAAATTGTTATTTCCTTATATGGCAGGTCAACCTTATTTTGTTTACTCTGACCAAAAAGATTTGCTGTTATACGCAGGATACGCTGTTTATTTTGATTCTGAAAGAGAACTAAAAGTTTTGAAAAGGATTTTGGAATCGGAAATTTTTTGGTATTACATAAAGCAAACAAGCAAGCCCTATTCAGGTAACTATTTTGCATTGGCAAAAAACTACGTCAAAGATTTTGGTATTTGTGAATTAGACGAAATTGAAAAAGAATATTTACTGAGTACCGAATCCCTCGAAGAACGTAATAAATTTTTGTTAGATAAATATGAACTGAATAGTCTGATTTGATGACAGTAATACGTAAAATTGCCAACGCTAAAAGCCATACACATTTGCAATTCGCACCAGCCAAGCTAAAGCCAAAAATTGCAAAAGAGTATGTCTTTGCCAACGCTGACAGACGGACGAAAAAAAAGTACGATTGCCCAACAATGGCTATACGTAATGCGGGCGAAAGTGCTGATATGAAGGTAAGTACATTAAGAAATCAAATTGGGTTAAAATTGGAAAGTAAAGGCCTCGAAGTCCCGTACCATGCATAAGGCTTGAGACCGTTGCAGTGTCATTCATCAACGATACGCTGCAAAAGAACAAAAGGGCTGAAATGATAATAATTTGACTAAAATATTTTAACGAGTGGACGGAGCATATATATAATTTAGAGACAGAAGTTTGAATTTGAGAAATAATATTAGAAATTTTTAATTCAACTATTAGTTTGAAATTTGAACAATCAAGATTATGGCTTTGATGATTACTGCTCAAGTAAAAGATTATAACAATTACTATACACCAGCACAACAAAAACAAAAATAATAAACTGCTGGAAAAAGCAACTCTTTTGACTAATTTTTAAAAATAAAACAAAAAATTCATTCTATCTACTTATCTGTAAAGAAATCCACCTTCAGAAACTCTTCTGTCGCTGAACTAGATGCAATTTTGAAAATCGAGATACCCAGTGCTAGCTGAGAGTGGGCAGCTGTGATACCTTTTTACAATGATATATGGGAAGACTTCAAAAGTCAATACAAGGAAGTAATTCAAAAAATAAAAGTCTCAGATTCAAAGACCACAGAAGAAGCAAAATATATTATTCTGTCATCTAAGTCATTTATTAGAAAATTACCACAAAGCACCTCCATCCAATAGCTCAAAAAGAATATCAAAAGTTGAGATAGATAAAATCATTTCTAATAAGAGAAATTAATTTTTAAACTACTTGTTGAATGAGAGTAAAAGAAAACAGCTAAAACACTTGAATAAACTGTTTTCAAAACCTCTCAAATAATGAACCACTTGAAAGAATCTTTTTACATATACACAACCATTGGCTTGATACAAATGACAGAAATAGTCATAATTATTTAAACGTAGAAATAGAGCAAAAACAAAACTAAAACTATTCCTGACTCAGACAGGTTTGTTCCTGTATGTATTTTTCAAGGCTCTCAAGAAAAATAATTTAGTAAAGTTAAAAGCTGATTTACAAAAAGATGGCTATAAGATTATGATGGTTATGATTTCATGAAATGCCTGTTTAACCTTAATAGTCTAAAGAGAGACCAACTTTTTAAATAAGCTATTCTTTAATTATCTAATTATTTAACTATTGGTGCTTTGACTAAGGTCCTAGAACATATCGTCCGTATTTGATCATTCACTTGGACATTAACCCCAGTCATACTTCGAAGATATTTAGGCTTACTTGATGGTAAGTCTCTATAATAATAATGTTCACCTCACAGTCAAAACTTTCAATCGTATTGGTATTTACTCCACGATAAGAATACATCTGCTGATGGCCAATCTTTATGTTCAATGATCTGATGTAAACGGCTGTAACCTGAGTAACTATCTGTGATTATTACAGCATCTTAGTGTCAACATGTTTCCTTACCATATCGCCCAAATTCTTTCCTGAAAGAGTACGGCATGACCTGTGCCCACTACATCTCCATTTCGCTGAACGATTCCCACTACTGGTGTATGTTTGCCCTCTCCTCGCTTCTGGCTTAATCCTAAGCAAGCTACCTTTCTTTTCCTCAGTATAAACTTGTAAAAAATGTTTTCTTTCTTCGTATTCTTTATCTTTTAAATTCATTTCGATTAAAAATTAACTGGCTATAACAATCAATATAAAACAGTTGCCAGAAAACTGAGTTATATTGTGAAACGTAACTACAAGGCAACCGTTTCATATTGCCAGCCGTTGTGCGTCATTCACTAACGATACTGCAAAAATGAACAAAAGGGCTGAAAATGATAATACTGACTAAAATATTTTAACGAGTGGACGGAGCATACATAGCACTTAGAGGATATAAGTTTCAATTTGATAGGTCAATATTAGAAATTTTTAATAATCCAACCGAGTTAGTTGAAATTGAACAACTGCAAGATTATGGCTTTGATGATTACTTGGTTCAAGTAAAATATCATAATACCGACTATACACCAGCACAACAAAAACAAAAAATAATAAATCCGTTGGTACAACTCTTTGACCAATTTTTAAAAAATAAAACAAAAAAATTCATTCTATTCATTTATCTTAAAGGAATCCCACCTTCTAAGAAAACTCTTTCTGTCGCTGAACTAGATGCAATTCTCGGAAAAACGAGAAAATTCAGTGCTAATGAGAGGGCAAGCTTTGTCAATTCTTTTACACTGATATATGCGGAAGACTTCGAAAGTCAATACAAGGAAGTAATTCAAAAAATAAAAGTCTCATATTCAAAGACTACAGAAGAAGCTAAAATATATTATTCTGTCATATCAAGTCATTTATTAGAAATTGTCACAAAGCACCCTCCATCCAATAGCTCAAAAAGAATAACATCAAAAGTTGAGATAGATAAAATCATTTCTAATGGCAGAAAATTAATTTTTAAATCTGCATTTGTTGAAATGGTAGCAAAAGAAAAACAGTTAAAACACTTGAATAAACTGTTTTTCAAAACCTCTCTAAATAATGAACCACTTGAAAGAATCTTTATTATTGAGACACAACCATTGGCTGACATAAAATTATTGAAAGAAATAGTTCTAATACTTAAAACGAAATGGAGCAAAAACAAAACTAAAACTATTCCTGACTCAGACAGGTTTGTTCCGTATGTATTTTTTCAAGGCCTTCAAGAAAATAATTTAGTAAAGTTAAAAGCTGATTTACAAAAAGATGGCTATGTTATCAAGGATGGTTATGATTTCATGAATGCCTCGTTTAACCTTAATAGTCTAAAGGAGAGACCAACTTTTTTAAATAAGTTATTCTTTAAATTTATTAATAAGCCACATGACCTTGAGAGTTTATTGAGTAATTTAGACAGAACAGGAGAAATTTATCAGTTTTTTATTGGTAGTCCTGCTCCAATTTCATTTAATCAAAAACACATTGAAATCGAAATAGAAGAAATCCAAGATATTAAAAACATAATCTAATGGAAGATATAAAAGCAAACGGAGAGGTAATAGCTGTACTTCCGAACAAAGTGAAAATAAAAGTAGATGACTTAAATGCTTTTAAGGGTGCAGAACAATTAAAAGTTGGATCCTATATCCAAATTGCAGACAATGAAAATTCTTCTATTCGATTAATTGCAATAATTGAAAGCTTTCTAATAGAAGTAACTGACAGCGGGGATAGAAAATATTTAATTGAAGCAAATCCTCTTGGGACAATAGAAGACGGGAGTTTTAGGCGTGGAGGCGATTCAATAGCATTACCACCAAAAGAAGCAACCAAGGCATCCGTTGAAGACATTAAAGCTATCTACGCAAGCGGAAGTAAAGACAACAATTACGAAAGATTTTGTTTTGCTAAACTTGCTCAGTCATCAAAAGAGAGAATCGAAGTCCCTGTTAATGGAAATAAATTTTTCAATAAGCACTTTGCAATTGTGGGTTCTACAGGTTCGGGTAAATCTCATACAACAGCAAAGGTTTTGCAAAATGCAACCAAGGAAAAAAAATCAGACTTCAAAGGATTAAACAATTCACACATCGTAATTTTTGACATCCACTCTGAATATGCTAGCGCATTTCCAGAAGCTAACATCATCAATATTGACGACTTGGTTCTTCCTTATTGGTTGTTAAATGCAGATGAACTTGAAGAGCTTTTTTTAGAGTCAGGCGACAATAATAATTATAATCAATCTTCTTTACTAAGAAACCTTATTACCGAAAATAAAATCTCAAAAAATCCAGAAGAAACTAAGGTATATTTTGATAGTCCTCTGAAATTTGATATTGATGAGATTTTAAACTGCTTACAAAACCTCCGTAAAGAAACTAGGCATAGCGAGGACGAATTAAATATCCAATTTAGCGATGGTGCCATTCTTTTTGACACGGAATCAAAAAAAATTCAGCACTATTTTACTAAAATTTATACATATGCATCACCACGAAGAGAAAGTAAGGATAGAGGACACGGTATTTCTAAAGGACCATATTGTGATGGCTCAATAGATAAATTTGTTTCGAGATTAAATACTAAGATTAGTTCTCCAAGACTAAGACAATTTCTTTTTGGTGAGAAAAGCAAGGGAATAACTTTCGAGGATACTTTACGGCAATTTTTAGGTTACGATTACAAACCTGAAACAAGAAAAAATGCAAAGTCAAATGTTTCAATTATTGACTTGAGTGGTGTTCCATTTGAGGTATTGAGCATTACCGTCTCGTTGATTTCACGTTTACTATTTGATTACTCTTATTATTATAAAAAGCAAGTTGGAGATAACGATATGCCCCTTTTGTTGGTTTATGAAGAAGCCCACAAATACGTACCTAAAAGTGATCTTGCAAAATTTAAATCTTCAAGAGCATCTATTGAAAGAATTGCAAAAGAAGGTCGGAAGTATGGGATTTCATTAGCTATAATTAGCCAAAGGCCATCTGAATTATCCGAAACAATATTTTCCCAGTGTAATAATTTTATTGCAATGCGATTGACAAATCCTGATGACCAGAATTATGTAAAACGCTTATTGCCTGATACACTTGGCTCTGTGACGGATATTCTACCATCCTTGCAATCAGGAGAAGCTTTGCTAATTGGTGAGGCGACAGTTATGCCTTCAATCGTAATAATTGACAGGTGTGAACACGAACCTTCATCAAATGACATTCCTTATCTTGAGAAATGGAAAGATGAATGGTTTGACAAAGTGGACTTTAAAAACATAACAAAAAAATGGACTACTTAAAAAAGAACGAACGCACAACAATG
>JAGYJR010000036.1 GCA_018401995.1 Flavobacterium sp.
AATCAGCATCAACAGTTCCTGGTGAATTTAAAACTGTGATTCCTTTTTTGGCAGCTAAACCGCTTCTTGGTCGCACTTGGGCTTCGTAACCGATAGGTAATTCAATGAATAAACCGGTTTTTACGATGGTTCTTTCTAATGGGTTTAATGTAATGGATTCGGTGATATTGGCACGTAAATCCATTCCAGCTGAAGCGATGGTTTCGTAGCTAGGTAATTCGTGCGAGGATTTATTGATGATTTTTACAATCATTGGTTCTGTTATCTTTTTAAAAATTCAATTATCAAAGATAAAAAAATTAACAGAAAATCAGGGATTGAAATTAGAATTTGAAAAATTTTGAATGTTCAACGTTTTAATTGCCAAAAACTTTCTTTTCTAAAAGTGCTAAACGTTCTAAGATCGTATTTTGATTGTTTGGTGTTTCGTTTCCTAAAACACCCACAATAGCATAATTTATTGCGTTTGGTAGTAGTGTATTTGAGAGGACAATTTTTCCATGAATTACAACCGCGTATTCAGAAAAGGAATCGGTTTGCATTTCTATTTCTTTTAAAAATAAAACAGTATTTTCTTTAAACCTACATTTTGCAGCTAAATCAGCATCAACCACATGAATTACATCAAAAAGAGTTGTGATTTTCTGAAAGTCTGCCGTTTGTTTGGTTCCATCAGATTTTATTTCATTTAAATTTGTTGGTTTTAATTCTATTGGAACCACCATGCTATCTTCTATTAAAGAAAAATTTGCCAATTGATTTACCGTTAAAGGCTTTGAAATAATATCATCTGTTGAAATGCTAAAATAATTAGCAATTCGCAAAAGCGTTTCTATTTTTGGTTCCGCTCTTCCTTCTTCATAAGAACTTACAACCCCTCTATTTAAGTCAATAAGTTCAGCAAACGCTTGTTGGCTCAACCCTTTTATCTGTCTAATCTTCTTTAAATTGGTTCCAAAATACGTCATTTCGCAATTGTTTTTTGCAAATATAGGAACAAATTTTCATTTTTTTGCTAAAAATATTTGCAAATTAATTTTTTTTATTTACATTTGTTTTATCAACATTCAAAACTAACCTATTTTATGGAAGAGCAAAAATTGTTTTCAAAGGTTAAAAACTGGCTATTGGAATTAGAGTATTATGTCCAATTAGAAAGCGAAGAACACCAAACTTTTATAATTGAAAAAGAAAGCGAAGGCATCAAAAACATGATGATTGTAATAGCGCCACAAATTTTAATTATAGAGCAGTTTTTATTTCGATGCAAAAACAATCAGCACGACATTTTTAAACAATTACTCATTAAAAACAGAGATATTGTTCATGGTGCATTTGTTTTAGACGAAAGTGGAGAAAAAGTGATTTTCAGAGATACACTACAAACAGAAAACCTAGACCAAAATGAATTAGTAGCCACTATTAACTCATTAAGTCTTTTGATTAGTGAATATTCTTCGGAAATGATTTCATTTAGCAAATAATTTAATTTCTACTCAAACGATACAACTAGCACTTTATTTAGCTCGCATTATTGCGAAATTAATTATTGAAATTTTAAATTAAAAAATAGTAACAACATCTAATTCATTAGAAATCATGAACATTATTAAAAGACTTTTTAGAATTGGGAAAGCAGAAGCACATTCTGCTATTGACAAACTGGAAGACCCAATTAAAATGACCGAACAAGGCATTAGAGAAATGAAAGACCAACTTGACGAAAGTATTCATGCGCTTGCGCAAGTGAAAGCTTTATCTATTAGAAGAAAAAACGAACAAGAAGCTTTAGTAAACCAATCAAATGATTACCAAAACAAAGCGCTACTTTTAGTACAAAAAGGAATAAAAGAAGAAATGCCAATAGATGAAGCGGACCGTTTAGCAAAAGAAGCATTAAAAAAGAAAGAACAAGCTTTAGTGGATGCTCAACTTGCTGATCAAGAACGTCAAAAATTGGAGAGCGATGTTGAAAAAATGCAAAACAATATCAATACGTTAAAATCTACCATTTCTAAATGGGAAGGCGAACTAAAAACACTTAGAGCAAGAGTTCAAGTGAGTCAAGCAACGCAAGATATTAACAAAAAAATGACGCAAATAGATTCAGACAGCACCATTTCTATGTTAGAAAAAATGAAGGATAAAGTATTGCAACAAGAAGCTTTAGCGGATGCTTATAGTCACATTGCCGATGTTTCAAAAAGTATTGACCAAGAAATTAATGCCGCTGTAAACACATCTGATGCACATGCAGAAATGGAATTGCAAAAGTTAAAAGAACAATTCAACGTAAATTAAAAATGAACCTAACCGAATTACTAGAAGTTTCATTCAATCCGGCTAATACCATACTTTCCGTCTTATTGATTTTAAGTGTGGTATATTGGATTTTCACCATAATTAGTGGGATAGGTGATTATGACATTGATTTTGACACCACTCCATCAGCTGAAATTGAAACGCCAGACGGATTGGTTGAAGTACCTCAAGACCCTTCCGCTTTCATTCAATTTTTGAAGTTTCTGAATTTAGACATTATACCAATAACCTTTTTTTTAACATTGGTACTTTTGTTTACTTGGCTTATTAATGTGAATGTTAGCTATTTTATTCCTTTACCAAATTGGATGTATTTCATTACCATTTTTCCAGCATTTTTTGGAAGTTTATTCATTACCAAATATATTAGTGCTCCATTAAAACCAATTTTTAAAGAGATTAATCATAAAGGTGAAGTTGCTTACGATTACTTGGGAAGAATTGGTGTGCTAAAAGCAACAATAGAACACGATAAATTGGGTTTAATTGAGTTAGTTATCAACAAAGACCCTATCAAACTAATGGTAAAAAGTAAAGACGGCTCCTTATTAAAAGAAGGCGAAAAGGCATGCATAGTGGATGAAAATCCAGATAAAAAATTTTATTTTGTTGAAAAATCATACGAATTATAATATCTTTAAACACTCTTAACTATTAAAAAAACGATATGACATCATTTTACATTACAGTTGCAGTTATCGTAATTGCTATTTTAGGCTTAATTTTTTGGATTTTATCCATGTACAAAAAAACTGTTCAAGGTATTGTTTTACTTAGAACAGGTTATGGCGGCGCAAAAGTATTTTTTAACGCTGGAGTGGTAATTCCAGTGATACACCGATTGGAATATATGGATATTTCAGTAAAAAAATTAGAAATTTCAAGAGAAGGAAAAGACGGCTTAATTTGTAAAGACAACATGCGAGCAGACATTCAAGTTGCGTTTTTCGTTCGTGTAAATAAATCAGTTGATGATATTGTAAATGTGGGTCAAACCATTGGCTGCCAAAGAGCTTCTGACATTGCCACTTTAAGAGAGTTATTTGAAGCAAAATTTTCTGAAGCATTAAAAACCGTAGGAAAGAAATTTGATTTCATTGAATTATACGAAGCCAGAACAGAATTTCGTCAGGAAATACTTAACATCATTGGAACGGATTTAAATGGCTATGTTTTAGATGATTGTGCTATCGATTATTTAGAGCAAACATCATTGCAACATTTAAACAAAGACAATATTTTAGATGCAGAAGGAATTAAGAAAATCACCGAATTAACCGCTAACCAAAACATTAAAGCCAATCTTGTTCGTAGAGATGAAGAAAAAACCATCAAAAAACAAGATGTGGAAGCCCGAGAAACTATTTTGGAATTAGAAAAACAATTGGCTGAAAAAGAAGAACAACAACGTAGAGAAATTGCCAACATTCAAGCGAGAGAAAATGCTGAAATTCTTAAAGTTGCAGAAGAAGAACGACTAAAATCAGAATCCGTTCGAATTGCTACCGAAGAAACATTAATGGTGGCTGAAGAAAACAAACAACGACAGGTAGTTATTGCTTCCAAAAACAAAGAACGTGCAGAATTAGTAGAAACAGAAAGAGTACAAAAAGACCGTTTACTTGAAGCAACAGAAAGAGAACGCGTTGTGGCGCTTGCTGATATTGAAAAGGACAAAGCAGTCGAAGTAGAAAAGAAAAACATTCAAGATGTAATTCGTGAACGTTTAGTGAAAGAAAAAACGGTTGTAGAAGAACAACAAAACATTTTTGATGTAGAAGCATTAAAAGCTGCCGAAAGAGAAAAGCAAGTACAAATTATTGTTGCGTCTCGTGAAGCAGAAGAAAACTTAATTGCCTTAACTCGTGCTGCCGAAGCCAGAAAACAATCGGCTGAAAAAGATGCTCAAAAATATGTGATTGAAGCACAAGCCAAACGCGATGCCGCTGAAAAAGAAGCAGAAGCAAGAAAAATTATTGCTGATGCACAAGCTAAAGAAGAAGCAACTGTTGGTTTATCTGAAGCGCAAGTAATGCATGCCAAAGCAGAAGCTATGGAAAAACAAGGTTTCATTGAAGCAAATATTATCGAGAAAAAAGCAGCCGCTAACAAACAAGAAGGTTTAGCTCAAGCCGAAGTAATCAAAGAAAAAGCTTTTGCAGAAGCCGCAGGAATTACCGAAAAAGCTGAAGCAATGAAAAAACTAAACGACGCTGGAAAAGACCACGAAGAGTTTAGATTAAAATTAGCCAAAGAAAAAGAAGTAGAATTAGCGCAAATTGCCATCCAAAAAGATATTGCTCAAGCACAAGCCGAAGTATTGGGCGAAGCATTCAAATCAGCAAATATTGACATCGTGGGTGGTGATAACACTTTCTTTGATAACGTAATTAGACAGGTTTCAGCAGGTAAAGGAATTGATAAGTTTATCCAACATTCTGAAAACGCTCAATTAGTAAAAGAAGCTTTGATGAATAATGATGGCGACGAAAATTTAATTGGTAAAATCATGAATATGGTGGAGAAATATAAAATCTCTTCTGAAGATATTAAAAACTTGAGCATCGCTTCTTTAATCTTCCAATTAAAAGGTGTGGCTAAAGATAGCGAGCAAGGTATTTTATCTCGTGCTATGGACATGGCTAAGCATTTGGGTATCGATAACAAACCTTTGAAATAAAAGAAAAAACAATAAACCTAAAAGAAATTCGCTACTGTAAAAAGTGGCGAATTGCTTGGGTTTTGTCATCTTGAATTCCATCCAAAATTTAAATTTTTCCAAAAAATTAATGAGCAACGAACAATTAAATTCGGGAACATACGAAATCATTCAAAACCGATTGAATGAACAAAAATTGGACCTCATTCAACGTATTCAAGCGTTAAACGAAGACCGAAAAAAAGTATTTGGTGGCATTGATTTTTCATTAATTGCTAACGAGCGCATTTCTACGGACCAAAACTGCCAAATTAAAGACATCTTTTCATTAGAAAATCTATGTTTGGTTGGTCATAACACGCATTTAGGTTTACGTTCAGAAATTAGTTTGAACGATGTTTTTTCGGCTTACGTTTTAGCGGACAATCGTTTTGAACCGAAGTCTATTCAGTTTATTGAAGATGATACGTTCATCGAAGAATTTAAAAACCTCTACAAATACTACCGAAACACCTTTTTTGTTCGCTTTCATGTAACGCAAAATTATTTGTATTTTGTGTTCCAACTTTCCAATAGTCCATCTGATATCAAAGCCTTTAAGTGGTTAATTAAAGATAATTCGCTAACTTTTGTGGATGCAAGAAGCGCTGCAGAAGTGAAATATCCAACCCAACAAGAATTCGCTTGGACAAAAGTTACCCGAGAAATGCAACGCAAAGGAAGTCATCCGCATGTTTCCTTAGCAGACAAAGTCTTTGTAGAAGCCATTGGCGGAGATTTAACCATCAAAATTGAAGACAATACCAATTCAGGAAAAGGAATTTATAGTGAAGATGTACTTCATAAAGACCAAACGCTAGATGACGCCGAAATTCATTATTTCGACTACAATAATTTGGTCATTTTTAAAATAAAACCCTATCAAGAAACCGAGCGTTACTTTATCTACAATCACAAAGAAAAAAAAGTAGCTCGAGTAGATTCTTTACAATATTCTATTATTCTTTTACCTGAAAATCAAGGTGTTATTTATCCCAATGGCTATGCGCTACAAACAGGCGAAATCCGAGTGATTGCCACTGAAGACAAACCTGTTTATTTCAAAAGAAGAATCATTGGAAACAACGGAGAAAATTTCATGTTTGTCTTTTATGATGAACAATCGTATGATTATATTTTGATTCCCTACAACATCATCAAACAAACTATTGAAACACCAATTAATTGTAATGGTTTCACCTTGTTTGACAATGGAAAATTGGCTTATTTTAAATCCAATGAAGAAACCAAACATCATTTAATTCAAATTTGGCAAACGCCTTTTACCAAAGAGATTACCGTTGACGAATCGTTAAAAAACAATTTACTGTATAAAATTGGAAATAAAGATTTAGTTCGTGTAATGGCTGAATCGCAAGAATTAAACATTCTACTTTCCAAAAAAGATTCGTATTCTGGTTTGTATGACGATATTGTGAAACAAGCCACAATTATTTTGGATAGCTATTATTTCTTAGGCGAAAAAGAAGTACATCAATTAAATGAACCGCTACTCGAAATCAGGAAAATTGCTCATGCCGCCATCAATGAATTCGAAAAAGCACAAGAAATCAAAAATAAAACCGCTCAAACTGTAGCAGAATTAGAAGAAAAGTGCGAACAAATTCTTTCAGAAACTAGCGTAATTTCGTATCAATCTTTAGACCAATTTATTGCTGTTTTAGCCCGAATTAGAGGTTTACGTGGCGAAATTATTGGTGCCAAAGAATTAAAATATGTAGAAATATCCGTTTTACAATCGCTAGAAGAACAGTTACAAGAAAGAGCCGAATCACTTTCAAACGCTTGTGTTTCGTTCCTTTTACAAGATAATGCATTGTTACCTTACCAAGAAAAAGTAGTGGCAATCAACCAGCAAATTGCAGCTTTACAAAAAGCCATTGATGCTAAATCTTTGGAACAAAACATTGATGAATTAGCGCTTCAATTAGAATTATTAGTGGATATTGTGAACAATTTAAAAATTGAAGATACTTCGCAATCCACACAAATTATTGAAAACATTTCATTGATTTTTGCTCAAATTAACCAACAAAGAATTGAGCTTAACAACAAAAAAAGAGAAATTTCAGGAAAAGAACTTTCGTCTGATTTTAAAGCCCAAATTACGCTTTTTGATCAAACGGTTATCAATTTCTTAGAACTAGCAAACACTTCTGAAAAATGTGATGATTTCCTAAATAAATTATCCATTCAATTAGAAGAAATGGAGGCTAAATTTGTTGATTTTGACGAATTTATTCAGCAAATTAGCGAAAAACGTGAAGAAGTTTACGGTCATTTTCAAACCAAAAGCGTGCAACTTACCGAAGCCAGAAACAAGCGAACAACCATGCTTTTTCAATCGGCCGAACGTATTTTGAAAGGCATTAAAAACAAAGCAGCTTCATTTGCTACTGATATAGAAATAAACGGTTATTTTGCTTCAGATTTAATGATTGAGAAAGTGCGCGACATTGCAAACCAACTCAAAGATTTAAACGACAGTAACAAATCGGAAGAAGTAAATACCTTACTAAAAACAGCACAACAAGAAGCTATTAGAAAACTGAAAGATAAAAATGAAATCTATGAAGATGGTGATGCCGTTATTGCTTTTGGTGACTATAAATTTGCAGTAAACAAACAAAAATTAGATTTAACTTTGGTAGTAAAAGACCAAAATTATTTCTATCATTTAACCGGAACTAATTTCTACCAACGAGTTGAATTTGAAGAAATTGCGCAATATAAAGAAGTTTGGAACCAAGAATTTATTTCTGAAAACCAAAATGTAAAACGCTTTGAATACATGGCTTGGGAAGTTTTCTTGCAACAAGAAAGTATTGTTCCTGAATCCGTAAATGCGCAATTGGTACAAGAGTTTATGGCAACGCATTTTGGTGAAGGTTTAGTCAAAGGCGTTCACGATGTAGATGCGTTACTAGTACTACAACATTTACAGCAAATCAACAACGAATTAGGCGTTTTAAAATACACACCAACCGAAAGAGCTTTGGCACAATTGTTCTGGTTTTTCCTAGATGAAGAAGACAAAGCATTTTATGAAAAACAATTTAGCGCCGTTAATTTACTGAAAGAAACCTTCAACAGTTCGAAACAATTCCAATATTTAAACAAGCGTTTATCTGAAAAAATTGAGGAATTTAACCAATCATTTCATGGTTTTGATTTTGTTTCGGCTTACCGCGCTGCTGTGTATTTGAAAAAAGAAAACCGAAAAGCTTTTTCTATTTCAAAAACGGCTGCTGATGCGTACGAGCGTTTTATGAAAAGCTTGAAAGAAAAAGGAAAAGATGTAGTTTTTATTAACCAAATCAAAGATTTATACCAATATCCGTCTGCTTGTTATGACATTGTTGAAAATGCACTAAAAACCTTTGTTATCGAAGAAAAAACCGTTTTAGCTGATGGTTATATTTCCGAAATTGCTGCCTTTGTGGTGACCCAAAATTACCACCAAAACCAAATTGTAAACGTAAATGCAACCGTTACAATTTCAGGATTAAAATCTATAGAAAGCAATGCAATCTATACTCTAGATTATTATGAATTTTCAGCGCGATTAGATTATTTTCATTCCCAAATTAAACCTGCATTTTTAGCCTTACAACAATTAAAAAAACAATGGGTTGATTCCAAGCGAAAAGAATTAAAATTACACACGTTCACCAGCCAAGTGCTAACTTCATTTGTGAGAAACAAATTGATTAACGATGTATATTTCCCATTAATTGGAGCCAATTTAGCCAAACAAATTGGTGCCATTGGCGATAACAAACGAACCGATAGAATGGGAATGCTGTTATTAGTTTCGCCACCAGGTTATGGGAAAACCACATTAATGGAATATTTAGCAGACCGAATGGGATTGGTTTTTATGAAAATAAATGGGCCATCAATTGGTCATGAAATTACATCAACGGATCCAAGTGAAGCCAAAAATGCTGGTGCCCGACAAGAATTAGAAAAACTTAATTTAGCTTTTGAAATGGGCGATAATGTAATGTTGTATTTAGATGACATCCAACATTGCAATCCTGAATTTTTACAGAAATTTATTTCGTTAGCCGATGGACAAAGAAAAATCGAAGGAATTTACAATGGTGAAGCCAAAACTTACGATTTGCGTTCGAAACGTTTTTGTTTAGTAATGGCTGGAAATCCGTACACGGAAAGTGGTGATAAATTCCAAATTCCGGATATGTTAGCCAATCGTGCTGATACTTACAATTTAGGTGATATTTCAGGCTCAAGAGGCGATTTGTTTGAATTAAGTTTGATTGAAAACGCCTTAATGTCAAACGATTATATGGCGCGATTGACACAGCCTTCGTATCAAAATTTGTATAAATTGTACGATGCCATTCAACAAAACAATAGCAATTTTGATTTAGAAGGGAATTTTTCATCGCAAGAAATAGAAGATTATAAGCAAGTG
This sequence comes from Flavobacterium sp., assembly GCA_018401995.1. Lineage (GTDB taxonomy): Bacteria > Bacteroidota > Bacteroidia > Flavobacteriales > Flavobacteriaceae > Flavobacterium. Next base: position 9,483 of record JAGYJR010000036.1, read on the forward strand.
TTGACCAAAATTATGCAAGTGCGAAACACCGTTTTAAAAGCGAATGCACTATATATTCAATCGGCAGCAATGGCTGATGAATATCGAAATGAGCCAAGTTTTAAACTCCAAGGTTCGTATCGAGATATGAACAAATTAGTAGCAAAAATTCAACCTATTTTAACCGAAAAAGAAGTAGAAGCCATTGTTTTAAATCATTACCAAAACGAGTCGCAAACCTTAACTACAGGAGCCGAAGCTAATTTATTAAAGCTTAAAGAACTGATGGGGATTTTAACTGAAGTTGAAGAAAACCGTTGGAATGAAATCAAAACTATCTTTGTAAAAAACAAACTCCTAAAAGGTGTTGGTGGCGATGATCGTATGGCACAAGTTATTGCCTTGCTTTCTGAATTTTCTGATGGTTTAAGTGGAATAAAAGAGGTGTTGAAGAAGTAGAATTATAAATCAATCCTCTCTA
>JAGYJR010000037.1 GCA_018401995.1 Flavobacterium sp.
GCGCGAATCCTTTCGCGTGGTCTCATAATTTAAAATTTTGAAAAACACAAACACCATCTAATATTCCTTTTTCACCTGCATAATCTGGAGCACTGCTATATTTATAATCTTCGGGTCTAAAAACTATTCCTTCTTCAACAAGGTTGTTGTGAATATAATCTATTTTTTGTTGAATTACTCCATTACTCCATAACTCAATTGGTTTATTGTCATGCCTCCAAAATTGATAATTGGTTGTATTAGAACTTTTTTCCGCCTCTTTCTTAAAATAGTCTAACAAAAACTCTTTTCTGCTTTCTTTTGGATTTTCTTGAATTGCTTTTATAACGCTTCTACTTGTAAACCTTTTAAAATCTCCTAATATAAGTTCGGGGTTTTGATTTTCTATACTTCTAAAAATCAAATGTACATGATTTGTCATGATACACCAAGCATGAATTTCCATTCCCTTTTTTTGCTGACAAAATTCTAAACTTTCTAAAAGTAAATCTTTATACTCATTTCTAGTAAAAACATCTAGCCAACCTACTACAGCAAAACTTACAAAATACAAACCATCTGGGTTATGGAATTTATAATTTCTACTCATATCTGTTTTTTTTATCAAATATAATAAAAACAGTTTTTAATTTATAGAACCACGCGAAAGGATTCGCGCGGGAGCGGGGTTTTCAGTTGTAATATCAGCAATATCATTGATTGCTTTTAACCATCCACGGATGTTATAGGTATAATCTACTTTTTGTATGGATTAAAAAAAAAAAACCACCATAAGGTGGTTTTATATAAAAAATTTAATTCTTGATTAATTTTATGAATGATTTTTTATTGGTATCCGAAATTAAAGAGAGTAAATAGATTCCATCAGACAAATCTTCTAAATTTAAAATATTTTCTGTTTGACTAAATTTCCCAATTTTAACTATTTGTCCTAAAGGATTAATTAATTGGTATTCAGAGTTATTGTTATTTGATAAATTAACATTAAAAATTGCGTTTGATGGATTTGGGTATATTGTTACACTATTATTCGTAAAATCATCTGAAGATAATGGAGTTATAATTTCAAAATTAGTTACTTCTTGACTAGCAAAATTACCACCACTAGTAATAGCAATTGCGTTTTGAGTTTGAATATTATATGAACCATTACCGTAATCACAACATAATCCATCTCCAAATGAATCATTTATTGTGAAGGTGTAACATCCATCAGTTACTGGAATGTCTTGTTGAATAATTGTAGTGTTGTTATTGAAATAAGGTCCACCAGAAGCGATAATGATATTTGAATTATCTGTTAGTTGCCAAGTTGTTTCACTACCATAATCATCTGGTTGTATAGTAATTGTAATTTCATTAGTCTCAAAATCAGCAGTTTTTTGAAAATTAATTGTAGCGTTATTATTGTTTAAAAACTCATCTACTTGTCCATTAGGAGCATTTACCGTTACAGTAAAAGTATTTGCGCCAGGTTGAATGTTTTGTGCCGGAATTGAAATAATTTCACTTTCATTTATAGCAAGATTTCCTGTCCAATTTATATTGTTTACTGGTCCACCATTAATAGAATAACTAATATCTAATGTATTTAAGTTTTGAGATCCAAAATTTCTTATAATGATTTCAGGGTTTATAGTGTTTCCGCAAACTGAATCATCAATATTTTGAATACTAACTCCAGAGTTGTAGGCATAAACAACATTTGGAGGATATTGGTCGATAATTACTTCACCTGTGTTAGATGGGTCTAACCATTCTCTAAGTCTGGTTGCCACAGTTGTTCCAGCATCCCAAGAAACATCAAATCTTCCATATTCATCATATCCGCCATTGTCGTTTGTACCGCTACAAGCTGCAGAGCCTCTCCATAACTGACCAATTAAATGTCCGTTTTCGTTAAAAAGTGGAGACCCAGATGAACCTCCTTCAGTAACTCCCATTTGCCAATCATTGATTCGCCAAACATTTTCAGTAGCATAGTTAGTTAAAACTGGTGCACCATCTCTACAAGTTTTCATAATGTCTCCAGCTGGATGGTGAATTCCGAAAATTGAACTAGCAATATTAGTTGTTCTATCCCAACCCGCCCAAACACAGTTCCAAGAAGGTGGAATAGGGGAATTAATTTCAACTAAACAAAAATCGGAATTAGCTCTTCTAGCTCTTAAAGTGGCTCCGCTAATGGTATTAAAATTAGTGTTTGATATGCTACTTGTGGTTTGAGCACAAACAGTATTAGTACTTATCCAATTAAATCTAAATGCCCATGTTGAAGGATTTGAATAACAGTGATTCGCAGTTAAAAAATAAGGGGTTCCATCGTTTGCTGTATTGTTAACGAGAGCTCCTGAACAAAAACCAGAGCCTCCACTAATCATCATTGCTACTGAACGTTTTAATTCTTCTTTTAATGGATCTAAATCTGTTCCAATAGGGCAGTTTACATCTAAATTACAGTCTCCAGAGCTTCCAAGTGCTTTGGTAAAGTCTTTTTCTGTTCTATAACCATGAATCACTTCTTTGATAGAAAGACTCCCTTGTCCTAAGTACTGATATTTTTCATAATATTCAATATAAATGTCATCTCCTTTAACTAGCCAAGTTCCTAGTACTCCTTGTGGATTGTTTTGCGAATCAGTGTAGGCTCCTAAAAGATCAGTTTTGTCGTGATTGTATAGATATAAGGTACTTCCATTTGGTAAATAAAAATCGTTTAAAATAAAATTTAAAGACTGAGCACCACTAGATTTGATTCTAATTTGCCAAATGCGATCTCCATTCTTTAGTGTTGTCCAAACACCCGAATTTGTCATGTTATAATCTACATGAAATTTATGACCAAATCTAAAAGGTCTATCTTTTAATGCATCATTTATTTTATCTTCATCAATAAGTTCCTTTAAGTTAAAAGATGGCATGAGAATAGGATTTGAAATTTCACTATTTTCTAAAGCCCAACTTTTAGGTTTTCCTTCGTTTGTGACTTGTGCATTTGCTAAAAAGCTAAGCAAAATTAACCATAAGTAATTTTTATTCATAATAAGTAGGTATAGTTTGTTAAATTTATGCAATAAAACAAAAATATTAAAATTAAATTTAAAAGAGGGTTAATTTAGTCGATTTTGATTAAGTTATTTTTATTAAATGCTCAAAATGCTTTTTAAACTCATTTTTACCAACAGCATGTGCAATTGGTTTTTTGCCGTTTTTTAATTCAAACTTGGCAATTTTGTAGAGATATTTGTAATGACGAAGTAATTCTTTCCAACCAAAAAAAAGTGAATGTTTTGGATCATACATGTGAGTAGGTTCACTTATAACACCATTGATTTCTATGATTTTGAAATGTTTGCCATTTTCTAAATCGGAAAAATTATCGAACATAATATCCATTCTACCGTAGTTAAAACCGTTTATTTGATTACAAATGGAATTAAAGGTTGCCGTCAATTCTTTCGAAATTAAATGGCTTTCATCAATAAATTTAGCGCCTCTACAATGATTCCCAAAAGGAACTAAAGTCACTTTTTCTCCTTCAGATGGAATGTGATTTAAATCAATTTTTGAATCTTTTGCTAGTGTTTCCAATTGAAAGGCAAATCGTGGATTTTCGAGTAATAAGGCTTTAATATTGGCTTTTCCGTTTCCAATAACGGTTAAAAATTCTTTGGAAACAATTCCCGTGATTTTTCCTTGATTTTCATTGGGTAATTTAACATAAAACAAGCCAATTTCATTGGAATACGAAACTAATTCTTGAATCAAAAAAGGATACGAAATCGAAGATAAAGTGTTTTTTAATTCATGCTCCGTTTCAATTTTTTTTACTGCTGTTCCTCGAAGTCCAACATCCGGTTTTACAATAATTGGGAACGAAATTTCTTCATTCTGAATGGATTCTAGAATAGTTTCAAAAGGAGTATTAGGTTCAAATAATAGGGTTTTTGGATAATATTCTTTGGGAATAGTATCGTAAATTTCCTTTTTAGAAGTGGTGAAAAATCCACCATTAGAAAATCCGGAATTAGCTAAACTAAAAAAGAATAGAGAACGCATGCGTAAAGCGTAATATCCATATTGAAAATACACAGGTAAATACACGATTTGATACGGCCAATATTCCCAATGTGTGATTTTATGCCAAAGTAATTTCGCTTTTCTCATGATTCTAGTAAATCCAAATACTGCATTTTGATTGCATTGGGTTGCCAAATGCATTGGGTTATGCTCACGGTTTTCAAGATGTTATTTCGGTTAATTTTCAAACCGTAATCGGAATTCGTTGCTTGTTCAAATTGATGAAAATGAAGCAATTCTTCAGATGAAATACTCTCTTTTTCTTGATGAAATTGGGCAAACCAACTCGCGCGTTCAGCTCGAATTTCAGGTTCGTATAAAGTAGCTGAAGACCAAATATGCGGTTCTTCTATTTTGAATTGTTTTGTGGTTTTTTCTATAGAATTCCATTGCCATTGAACTAAATGTTCACCATCAAAATATACTATTGTAAAAGGTTCAATATTTTCTAAATCGATGTTTTTCCATTCTTCGATTGGGTTTTCACTTCCAATTAAATCCAACACAATCAAACCTCTACTTTTTCTGTAATTATCTGTTGGAATGTGTTTTTCATTGGCGCCATTCAGCAATACCAAAACAGCTTTTTCATCATGAGCAACCCAAGTGCCACCAGCAGCTGTATCTTTCGGAAAAGTAATTGTTTTACCGTAAATCTCGTATTTTTTTGGAGGAATTGCTTTGCCACGAGATACTTTTTCATCCCGATTAGATGTTAAGCAATACCCGTTTTTAGTTCCAATAAAAGTTAACGTACACATTGTGATTCTCTGTAAACAATTGTAGACTGTGCAACGCCAAAATTCTCAGGAATTTCAATCGATTGCAATTGAAGTAAAGCCACTTTAATTAACGCTTGATGATGAATGCTATGTTCCAAGTTGTATAAAAGTTCGCGTTCGTAATTGGTTTCAATTTCCAAGGTAGTTTCGGTTGTTCCTTGTTGTAATACCAATGGTTTATTGGGTTTTTCAATAATTGCAAGAAGTTTCTCAATTTGCTCAATGGCATACACACGATCAGTTTCAATAGTTTTGTTTCTTGCTCGTTTGTCGTAGTTCACAATACCAATTTCATAGGAATGAATCAACGATTGATACATTTCAATAATGTGTCGCGTGTGCTCACCAATGGTTGCATTGCTAAGCATTGGAAAAGGTTGTATATAACTGAAATCATCTAGTCGTTGTAAGACTTCGATGATTTCAGTAAAATTGTTTTTTATTTTATTTTGGAGCATGAAAAATACAAATCTAAATCTTCATGCAAATTAGGAAAAAAATCATCCTAAAGCACAAAATCGATTTATTTTTTTGGATTGGCTGGTATAAATTTTATCGAAACTGAATTGGTACAATAGCGTTTTCCAGTAGTTTCAGTCGGTCCGTCATCAAAAACGTGACCTAAATGTCCACCACAATTAGCGCACATAACTTCTGTTCTAACCATTCCAAAACTCAAATCATCTTTGTAAATTACAGAACCTTTTATGGCTTTGTCAAATGATGGCCAACCGCAATGTGAATCAAATTTGGTGTCAGAAGTAAATAATTCGGCCTCACAACCGGTACAAACGTATTTTCCTTTTTCAAAATGATCCCAATATTCGCCTGTGTAAGCTCTTTCGGTCCCTTTTTTTCTCAGAATTTCAAATTCTACTGGCGAAAGTTGGGCTTTCCATTCTTGTTCGGTTTTGTTGACTTTCAAATTCATTTTTTCTTTGGTTTGAGATTGACAAGCTTGTAATGCAAATACAAAAGCAATTAATAAAAACTTTTTCATAATATTTTGTTTTATGAACCCTAAAAGTACGTTTTTGTATTGGTAACAACTGTTAATGAATTGACAAAACTATTAGGTGTTGATTTCTAAATCACTTAAATAGTCTTGGTATTCGTAGAAAAAGCGTTCAAAAGCATCCATTTTTTCCGCAAAAAACTCGAAAACCGTTTCCCAAGTAGCGCGATTATTTACACTTACTTGTTCTAAGGTAACCCAAACGCGACTTACAATTTTTCCGTTATCTAAATGGTAATTTCTTTCAAAAACAGCTTCAGGTAAATAGTCTTCCAATACAATCGACTTTAAAGATTCCATCTTTTCATAATAGATTATACGTTTTTCTTCGTCTTTTGGTTCAATTTCAAGTAGCACTTCTGCTTTTTTATTGTCGATATAAAATTTGAAAGTAAAATCTTTTATTTTGGTATCATACAAAAGCCATTTTCTTGGATAGGCTTCGGCAAATGCTATCCAAAATTCTTTTTTAATACGCTGGGCTTCTTCTTTACTATACATTTTAGTTGTTGTTTTTTATTTTATTTCAAAAAAATGATTTAACTTAGGTAGTTGAAAAGTCAATTACCATGTTATTTCACGATTTTATAAAATATGTTCCAAAAATAGAAAAAGAAAAGTTGCTAGCCACAGATGCTCATGCAAAAATGGCTCCATTGGAACGAATTTCTTATTTGAAAGAAGAACATTATCAAGATAAAAACCCAAAACAAGCAGCAGTTTTGATGCTTTTGTATCCCAAAAACAAAGTTACACATTTAGCTTTAATTGTTAGAAACTCCTATCCAGGCGTTCATTCTTCGCAAATTGGCTTTCCTGGCGGAAAAGTAGAAGAGGAGGACATTGATTTAGCAGCAACAGCATTGCGAGAAACTCACGAAGAAGTAGGAGTATCTTCAGAAAAAGTTGAAATAGTTAAACCGTTTAGTCAAATTTACATTCCACCAAGTAATTTTTTGGTAGCGCCATTCATGGGGATTTCCCATCAAGAATTAACTTTCATTCCTGATTTGGATGAAGTAAAACGAGTTTTGGAGTTTCCTCTGCACGCACTTTTGGATGAGAAAACCATTACCAATGTAAAAATGACAACTTCATATGCTACAGATATTGAAGTTCCTGCTTTTATGGTTGAAAAATATGTGGTTTGGGGCGCAACTGCCATGATGATGAGCGAATTGAAAGAAGCCATCAAAAGCGGTATTCGGTAGAAAAATATCTTTTGTAGATTAACGCTTTGAAAAAGTATTGATTTTAGTACATTTGCAAACTTGTTTAAAAAAGAAAAAAATGGGGTTATTTAAAAGAAATCCTTTTGGTCATATATTGTTCTTGAAGAAATGGTTAATTAGAATTGCGGGCGCATTTACCCATAAGCGTTACCGTGGTTTTAACAAACTCAAAATTGAAGGTTCTGAAATTATTAGAAGTTTGCCCGATACGAATGTTCTATTTATTTCAAATCATCAAACCTATTTTGCAGATGTTGTGGCTATGTTTCACGTGCTTAATGCTAGTTTGAAAGGAAGAGAAAATAACATTAAAAATGTGGGTTATTTGTGGCAACCTAAGATGAATATGTATTATGTGGCTGCAAAAGAAACCATGACCGAAGGTTTATTACCAAAGATTTTAGCTTATGCTGGAGCCATTACCGTAGAACGAACTTGGCGCGCTAAAGGTGAAGATGTAAAACGCGATGTAAATCCGAACGATACGGAAAATATAAAAGTTGCTTTAGAGGACGGTTGGGTAATTACATTTCCACAAGGAACAACGCGTTCTTTTAAGCCTGTAAGAAAGGGAACAGCTCATATTATCATGCAACATAAACCTATTGTTGTTCCAATTGTAATTGATGGTTTCCGTCGTTCTTTTGATAGAAAAGGTTTGCGCATTAAGAAAAAAGGCATTTTGCAATCGTTTGTTATTAAAGAACCTTTGCAAATTGACTACGAAAATGACACGATTGAACAAATTGTAGAAAAAATAGAATATGCGATTGAGCAACATCCATCATTTTTAAAGGTAATTCCAGCTGAAGTTTTGGAAGAAAAATTAAAAGAAGACAAAGAACGCATGTGGCGATACTAAACAAAAAAGGCTGATTCATAAAAAATCAGCCTTTTTTTTACTGTTATTTTACAGCTTCTACTTTATAACCTTGTTTGCGCAATAGTTTTATTACTCCGTCATCGCCAGCTAAATGAGCTGCACCAACACCAAAAAAGGTTGGTGTGCTTTTTATTACTTTTTCAATTACAGGAATCCAATTTCTATTACGGTTTACCAATAATAAATCTTTGTTGTCAGCGGAAACTTTATTGTCTGATTCATCCATAACCACAAGCATTTTTTCAATGTCTTTGGTTTTGTAAACTTCCATTACTTTATTCATTTCTTCTTTTTCTTTAGACAAATCACTTTTTGCTGTTTTCAATAATTCTTCTACTTGATCTTTGTATGGAATTTTGTCAAAAACTTGTAGTTGGTCTCCAATGGTTTCTAAACCGTAAACTTCTTCGCTTTGTGCTTTGGTTACTTTCATTAATTCCATTTCTACCGATTGAAATTCACAATCTAGTAATTTTGGAAGTAGCATAGAACTAAGCATAAAAGGTTTAAATGTATTTATCATTTTGGCCGACATACCAATGTTTTTCTGTAAAAACTCATCTATGACTATGAATTCTTCTTCACTTACTAAACTTGAAATGGTTACTCCATCTTTCATAGCCATGCCTTGCATCATTTGCATTTGTAACATAGGATCATCCATGTCAATTTCTAAGTACAATTGCTTGGTTTCTTCCAAAGCTTTTAACGTTGCGGCATCCAAAGTGGCATCACAAGTAGCGTGAATAGTACCAAATAAATAGGAAGGTTTTTCTAAACCATTTCCTGATATTTTCCAAAGCAAGGCTTTTTCAAGCGGTTGCGCTTGGTTGAAAATACTAAATAAACCAAAAACTAAGAATAAAATTTTCTTCATAATTAAAAATCGATTTTAGATAATTCGTTATAATTTTTTTGTAATCGTCGCATT
>JAGYJR010000038.1 GCA_018401995.1 Flavobacterium sp.
ACGGACGTGATGGGTTGACTTGTTTAAATGCATTGATACACTTTTAAAAAAGCACTCTTTCTAAGCGGTGCTAAAGGCTGGTGCAACTAATGGTTTTATATATTGATGCCATCTCCTTTTTGAAAATCTTTATTAACTAACACATTGCACCTGCCTTTTGCACATTTATGGTGTTGAGAGGAATTGCCCATTTCTGAAACCGCTAAAGTGGGTGGGTGGGATTTAACAACGTGAATGAATATGCTTTGATAAATTGTGTTTAACTAACTGATTTATTCTTGCTTTCAGGCGTTATGTAATGTTAATATGTTTGACATAATTTTAATGCAAGACTAACTAAATAGCTTTCCGGTGTTGATGATTGGTGTTAAACTAACGAAACTGTGCGGCTGGTGTGCGGCTATTTTACATAATTGTGTTACAGCTTCAAAAAATACCGCTTATTTCAAATGTTTAAAGGGTTTTTTGAACTGTAACGCCCAATTATGTAAATATAGCTTGGGGTGGTTTTTTGTGGCGGGATTTTTTGCTTGTGCGGTTGGGCAGCTCTTTGTGGCATTGCGGCACTTACGTTAATTAGATTGCTTCACTTCGTTCGCAATGACGCAATGTGCTGCTTTAGTGTGGGGCAAAAATCGTGACGCAAAAAACCACAGAAGGGTGGCGCGCGGAGGGTTGCAAAACACAGAGGTAGCCCGGAATGGGTTTAATTCTGGGGTGTTAATGTATTTATGATTGGAGTTTAAATGACGAGATACCCACCTACGTGGGTATTGGAATGAGGGCGCTGGGTTTTGTAACCCGGGGAGAGTTTGCTTTGAAGTTTAATGAGATAAAAAAGTTATTTTTTAAGAACAATTAGATCAAAAAACATTAATCTAGAAGATAATTTTTCTACTTCAATCAGAGGATATTTAAAGATTTTTCTTACTCTATTATAAAATCTTTGTTTTTTACTTAAAACTGACTTTAAGCCTGTAAATTCTCTTTCTTGTTCTTCGGTTGTAAATAATGCTTCAAACCCATTTTTAGCATAATATCTTAAGGCTCTTGGCTCATTATATGAGTCTACAACAACGAAACGGCAACCTGTTTTGTTAGCACCATCAATAAACCAAGATTTAATAAAATCCATTAATTGTTTACCTGTGTTGTCTTCTTCTCCTTGAATCATTCTATAATCTTTGTGAACACCCAACCTTCCTATTAGTACTGCTGGATAACTTCTCATTTGCTTTGGACGTGGTATTGACTTTGTTACTTTCTTTTTTCTTGAGTTTGGTAAATGAGTTGTCTTGATACTATCATTTGAAACAGTAAACGCACAAACAATTATAGAAGGGTTTTCATCTAATGTAAAACAATAAGTTTTACCTAGAAGTTCTGTAGAATAATTATCTACATCGTTAGAGAAAAAATCATTTAAATCCTGATGGTCACAATCAAAAGCTGAGCAAGCGTATATTAATTCTTGATTGTAAATTTTAAGAGTACAGCTATCTAAAAGAAAACCCAAAATAGCTGTTTATAAATTCGCTTTAGCTAAAATTTTTGTTGCAACAGAAGTTTGTTTAGAAAAATCAACAGAAGATTTCCTAGCAGAGTTTTCAGTTACTCTATTTGTAAAGTGAACTGCTGCTTGATCTTTTAAGACGGGTATTGATTTTATCGCAATAGCCATAATTTAGTTTTTGTGAGACTACAAAAGTACAAAAATATTTACACATAAAACATTTTTTGTATTACTCTAACATATGAGTGCATTTTTTAAGAAAATTAAATCTAACTAACTCCTATTGATTATCATTTGCCATTAATTGATCGTGATACATATCTTCTAATGACCATCTTCTTGAATTAAGTGTATCGGCTAATTGTGAAATTGTAGGGGTTTGATATTTTTCCATTTTCAAACCTGATGAGAATTCAAAAAATGTATGTATTTGATGAAGCCTTGTTGTAATATTTTTAAGCTCAGTTACCAGAGCCTCATAGTCATTATCTTCTATCCCCGGGTGCTTTATTGAAATGGATGCACTACTAAAATCAAATAAATCCTTATCAAGCACGTATTTATCTTCAATAATTTTTCTGAAACCTAATTTATCAGCTACTTTTTTTGAAGCTAAATGATTGTTGGTTTCTTCACTATTTTCATCGATTGTAATTTTGATGTAATCCTTTTCAGATGTTTCAAAAAAATGAGGAATGATTGCAGTTTTTAGTGCATTTGTTAAAAGCCCTTGATTTCTTACTTCTTCTAAAACAAACCAATGTAAATCATTGGCAAGTACATTGACAGCTCCCACATATTTGTCTTTGCCCTTTATGAAATAAAATATAGTCCCTGTTTTGACATCAAACGCCATATTATCCCACACTTTTGCGTATTCAACTGTCTTGGAGATTTGATACTTGCAAATTATATATGGAAAAGGTATTTGTTCACCGTTTAATTGACTTATAATTTCATTTATTGATATGTTTGTCATAATCCAATATATAATTGCTAGTGTGACTGACTTATTTATATTTTACCCATCCATCCCATTAATAAAAGTATCAACGAAGTTAACCAATTTAGATAAAATCCTGTCGCCTATTGATTTGCGTTTTAAGACTGAGGGTTTATCGCCTTCAATGAGGTCTAGTAGTTGGTCTCTTAGTGGTTCTCTTTCGGCGTATAGGTAGTCTTCTATTAGTTTTTGGGTTTTTTCTGAGGATAGGTTTTCTTCTTTTACAAATCTTTCAAAGGCTGCTTGTTGTTCTTTGGTCCAGAAGTTTTCAAACTCCTGTGGGATGGTGTCTGTGTCTTCTATTATTGGCAGATTTTCCTGAATGAATTTTTCTATTAATTCTCTTTTGCTTCGTAGGTTTACCTCGCCTGATAAGAGCTCTACTACCTCTTTTCTCTTGGCTTCTTTTTCAGACTGCTTGGCATTCTTTAGGTCGGCTAGTAGCTTTAAGATGTAGGTGACATTGATTTCATCTCTGTGTATTAATTCTAATTCAAAATCTACATCGTCGAGGATGGAAACCTTTTCTTTGGCGGTGTCTGTTTTGGTTTTTTGCCAGAGATCCAGATATTTACTTCTAAAGTCATTGAACAGTTGTTCTTCCATTGCCAAGTCTTCCCAATCGAAATTAGCGAAAGTTGTCATCGTGTTTTTCAGACGCATCAACTCCCGGAATGCTTTGATGAATTCCAATTCATCTTCTTCTGATACTAAATCGTTTACACTGTCTGTGTCGGGGGTAATGGCTAATAAATTAATGAAAGCTCTATTGAATTTTTCAACGTAATCTTCGTAGGGTTCCATTATAATTACCTCGATAGCTTCTTTGTTGCTGAACAAAGTGATTGCTTCATCAGTTGCTTTTTTTAGGTTGCGGAAGACTACTATATTGCCTTGTGATTTTTGTTCGTTTAAAATCCTGTTGGTACGGGAATAGGCTTGAATTAGACCGTGGTATTTTAGGTTTTTATCAACATAAAGCGTGTTTAGCGGTGGACTATCAAAACCAGTGAGGAACATATTAACCACCAGCAGAATGTCAATTTTTCTTTCTTTTACATTTTTAGAAATGTCGTTGTAATAGTTGTAAAATGATTGGCTGTCTTTCGTAGTGAAATTAGAGCCGAACATTTTATTGTAATGTTCAATATAGCTTTCGAGCTTATCTCTTTTATGCGCATTTAAGCCATACAATGCCGGGGCTTCTTCAACAACAGAAACCTCTTCAGGGATAAAGCCATTAGCATCTGCATCATCTTCATTGGCTACATAGCTGAATATGGTTGCTATTTTGAGGTTGTGCTGTTCTTCTAACTTTTTACGGTGCAGTATGTCATAGTAATTGACCAACATATCTGTACTGCTCACACAAAACATTGCTGTAAACTCTTTGTTGTGGGTTTTTCGATTGTGGTTTGCAATAATATAGTCTGCAATCTTTTCTAAACGCTTGGGAGACTCCATTAATTCCCTGCGGTCAATGTCTTCTACTTCTATATCAATTTCTGTAGCTGAATCTTTTTGTTTGTATCTGCCTACATATTCCACTGAAAACTTTAAAACATTTTCATCTTTGATGGCATCTGTAATGACATATTTATGAAGGCAATCACTAAATAGTTCTTTAGTTGTTCGTTTACCCAATTCGTTTTTAACGGCGTTATCTGCAAATATTGGAGTTCCAGTAAAGCCAAACATCTGGTGGTTGTTGAAAAAGGCTTTGATGCGGTTATGGGTATCGCCAAACTGGCTACGGTGGCATTCATCGAAGATGAAAACAATGCGCTCGTCTTTAAGCTTTTCCATTTTAGCCAGATATTTTTTCTTGCTGATGGCCGTGTTTAGCTTTTGGATGGTGGTTACAATGATTCTTGTATCATCACTGAATTGCTTAACCAGGGCTTTAGTGTTGTCTGTGCCATCAATGCTACCTTTAGAGAAGCTGTTAAATTCTTTTGTGGTCTGGTAATCTAAATCTTTTCTGTCGACTACAAACACCACTTTCTTTACTTGTGGCATTTGCATTATGATTTGGCTTGCCTTGAATGAAGTGAGTGTTTTTCCTGATCCTGTGGTGTGCCAGATATAGCCGTTTTTATTGGAGTTTTTTACACGGTCTATCAAAGCCTCTACCGCATAAAATTGATAAGGGCGCAACACCATTAAAATCTTGTGCGTTTCGTTAAGCACAATGTACTTGCATATCATTTTTGATATGTGGCAGGGTTCCAGAAACTCAGAGGAAAACCCGTTTAAGATGTTGGTGAGACGTTTGTTTTCTTTGTTTGTCCAGTAGAATGTTTGTTTGAATGATTGGTGGCGATTGTTTGCGTAATACTTAGTGTTTACGCCGTTACTTATAACGAATATTTGAACGTACTGAAACAAGGCTGATTTTGCGCCGAAAGAATGCCTTTGATAGCGGTTAATTTGATTAAACGCCTCTTTCATTTCGAGACCCCTGCGTTTTAATTCTATTTGGACTAAAGGCAAACCATTAATTAATAGTGTTACATCATAGCGGTTTTTGTAACTGCCTTGCATAGTGACTTGATGGGTCACCTGATATTGGTTTTGACACCAATGGTCTGTATTTAAGAATTCAAAGTAGAGGTTATCGCCATTGTCTCTCACAAGGTGTTGTTTTTCCCGAAGTGTTTTTGCTTTTTCGAATACAGAACCTTTGCTTAGTGTGTTGAGCACTCTTTCAAACTCTTTTGCCGTGAATTTGATGTTGTTATGCTTTTCTAATTGCGCTTTTAGGTTGGTTAACAAAGCAGCTTCATCAGGGATGCTTACTTTGGTATAGCCAATGCTTGAGAGCTGCTCAACTAATTGATTTTCTAATACTTGCTCAGGTTGTGTACTCATTGAGTTTTGTTAATAAAAGTGTTATAATGTTAATAAAATTTGTATTAATGCAAAATAATATTATATATTTGCACCGAGTTCATTTCTCAAAGTTGTGCGCTTCGACTGTCAGGTTGCGCAAAGGAAATCGAAAACGCAAGCCACAGAAGCTCTGCGTTTTTGCTTTTAGATTTCCGTAATCTTCGTTTATACTTTTTAATATCTTATTTCTCTGTGCATCTTTACCTCTTAAATGATAAGCGGTAAGCAAATAATATATAGTATTGTTATGCTTAGGCTCTAATACTATAACATATTTTTCATCTTTATCGTAAATATATGTTCTTACACCATCAGGTTCTTTTACCGAGAAGCATATCATATTGTCCGCTTCTTTTCAGTAATATGATGTTTTACCCAATGTAACCTCTGTGAACGATGACTTTCAAATTCTCTCTTTTTGTTTTATAATCTACCACCACGGTTGTTAAATGGGTATATAGTGTTTTTGATTAAATTTATAATCAATTTTTGGGTTATGAAATCAAGAAATTTAAAATTATTGTTATTAGTAATATCTCTATTGAATACCCCTTTTAAGGATATATTACGTTGTTGCGGCGACAACCCATTTATATCTAATAAGGCGTTGTATGTTTTTAATAAATTTAATGGCATACTATCTTAGTTCTATAAAAAAAAGGTTCATCTTTTTTGAATAATTGGTTTTAGATAAATCTTCTTGACAATGTTGCTGAATTTTTTTAATGATTTGAACCTTAGCTTTATTCTGCTTATGCTCGTCATTATGTAAATAAGATATTGCGCCCATTAAAAAGTCCGCCACCTGCATTAGAATACTTTCGTTAGAACGTATATTTTGAACATTCCTAAAAACACCAAACTTGGCATTTAAAATTTCTTTTAATCTGTTAACCTTATAGGCACTCAATGTATCTTTAATGTCCAGATATACATTGTAGTTATATAAACTACTAATGTTATGATTCAAAAGGTAGTAATACATTGTGTAATAAAACTCATCATAAGTTTTATTAAAAGCTTCATTATTAATTTTGGCTTTTTCTACACCAACGGTTCTAAATTGTAAATCTGTAGCAAAAAAATAATCGACCAAATCTAAGTAGAAACGCAGTTTGGATTTTGACACTTTAGACCACTTAATTTCTGCATAAAAATGATGCTTTTTCTTTAGCTCATTTATATGTTCAGTATGTAGCTTTACTTGATTGTATGCAGAACTAACCGAACCTAAAAACATAAACTTTTTATGGTCGTGTTCTATATGGCAACTTTCGTCGCAGTATATGTTGAAAGTTTTACTCATCTTTTAATTCTTTTACTCTGGTTGTGTATTCATAGTTTTAGTAGCAAAACATTTGTTGTAATAATGCTTTTTTATATGTTTTTAGGTCTTCTATTTGATTTGAAACAACTTGAATTTTATCATCTATTCGTGAAAAAAAAATGGCAATTTTGATTTGCTCTTCAACAACTGGAATTTGTATACTTATTCTAAGAAACTCCTTTTTCGACATATTATATCTTGTGCTACCTTGACCAAGTTTAATAATATCTTTTCTAACATTATTAGACCTAAATAAATATTGTGCAAATTCTGGTACTAAAACTTGAAACGATTTAATACGGAAGCCAAAACAAAAACTGTTTAAATAAACTTCTTTAGGTTCATCTAAAAGCACAGAAGATAAGCCAATTTCATAAGGTGTTTCAGAAGAAGTTGTAAAAAACAAATCTCCAACCATAACTTTATTTTGCTTTTCATCTTTATCAACTTCAACATAATCACATTCATCTAAATTAATTGATGAATTACCAAATATCTGTTTATATTGTATATATGGTAGTCCTTTACCAAAATTTTCTTTAGATTTTCCTGTCAAACCATTGTAGGTTTTTCCTATCTTATCAAGTGTCATTTCCTCCCAATCAGAAAAAAAACTACCATCGTCATTTTTAAACCTGATTTTTTGGGAAAATACTTTATGCATAACACCCTTTTTATAATCTTCTAAAAGGCTATGCTTTTCTTTTAATTGATTAATTTTGGCTTCTATAATATTAAAGAAACGTGCAATTCGTTTCTGTTCCTCTTTTTTAGGCACAAAAACTCTGTCGTGCAATACATACTCGTTGTTAATCTTCATATCGTTTTTAGCTCCTTTTCGTACTAAGGGTCTTAAATACCGATTTGTATTTGCATCTAATGAAAAGTAATGTTCTATAAACTCTCCAATCGCATTATTTTCTTTTACTTTATAAACTGCATATAATGTTGAAACTATACCGGGAATTCCCTTATTTAATTTAATAATGCCGTAGGGGTTTTCTTTTAAAGGACTTTTGGTGTAAACAATATCTCCGTTTTCTACAACTCCATAATTGTGTACTGATACACCTGCATACGAACGGCCTAAATGTTTTATTTGATTTACAATACCCAACTCTCCAGAAACTGATAACACTTCTTCTTTAGAATACTTTAAGTCTGTATTTTTTTTCTTTGAAACTTTCAGTAATTCATTTAATTGTTTATGCTCCCAGCCTTCTTTAAACTCTGGAAATCTGATATAAGGTGATTTACTTTCTCTCTTATTCATTCTTAAAAAGGTGTATCAATATTTAATTCTTTACAAAGTGCTTTTAATGCATCATCTGTTTCTTTCATATTGGTTTCTAATGCTTTAAGTTTTAACGATACTTTTGAAACATCTATAATTTCTTCTTCCTGGAATGTGTTTACATATCGTGGTATATTAAGGTTGTACACGTTCTCTTCTATTTCAGATAAAGGAGCGACATAACTATATTTTTCAATTACAGTTCTATTTCTATATGTTGATATGATTTTATCGACATCAGATGCTCGTAAAACGTTTTGAGTACCTCTTTCAAAAAATGAACTGGAATCAATAAACAATACATTATCAGGGTTCTCACGACATTTTTTAAACACTAAAATACAAGTCGGAATTGGCGTGCCATAAAACAAGTTTGTTGGCAAACCTATAACAGCATCCAAAATATTCTTTTCCTTAATTAAATATTTTCGAATGTGTTCTTCTGCATTTCCTCTAAACAATGCACCGTGTGGCAGTACTACTGCCATTTGTCCGTTTTCAGCTAAATGGTGTACCATATGTTGCACAAAGGCAA
>JAGYJR010000039.1 GCA_018401995.1 Flavobacterium sp.
GAATATCCAATATGCTTTTTCAATTAAGAAATGACAGATATTTGAGCCGATAAAACCTGCCCCGCCAGCAACAATTATGGTTTCTGCTTTAGCCGTTTTCTAGCGCTTTTTGTTTCGTTAAACAACTCAAGCAAACTCCACATTCTGTAGCTTCGTTGGGCTGATAACAAGTAATTGTATTGTTCAAATCAACTTTAAATTGTCTTGCCAATTTTACAACTTCGGTTTTTGACAAATTGATGAAGGGCGTTTTTATTTGAATTGAAGTATTTAAAGTTGCTATTGCATTTATTTTCTCAACGAAGTCAGTTCCACAGTCCCAAAAATTAGCGTTATCATCACTATTAAACGCTAAAAATACTTCATCAATCTTCATTGATTCTGCCAAACTCAAAGCTGTGCTAATGAATAGCAAATTTCTAAACGGAACATAAGCGTTTACTTGTCCTTCGGGTAATACAACGTTTTCATAAGTTGTAATATCTATTTCTTGATTTACCAAAGCCGATGAATTGAAAAGAATTTTATCCAATTCAATAATTTGATGATATGACACACCATATTTTTCAGCGTTTTTCTTTGCATAGTTTAATTCAATCCCGTGCTTTTGTCCATAATAAAAACTTACAGCAATAACTTCATATTTTTCACTTGCAAGTTTTGCGAGTAAAGTTGTGGAGTCAATGCCACCACTTAAAAGTAATATTGCTCGCTTATTTCCCATTATACTCTTTATATGCTTTTTTCCAAGATTCAGAGGTAATTGGTTTTGTTAGTGCAGCCTTTTCATTTCGTGGAATGAAGTTTCCATAGTTTTTTTCATAGTCTGAAAAATTGCCACAAAAACGGCAAAATGTGTCTAAATACTTAGCAATGCTTCCATCTACATTCATTAAGGACTGAACGCCTAAATTCAATTTGAATACTCTGTCAATACCCCCTGCAACGCCACAGGGATAGTAACCCAATTGATTTAAACCAATTCCGCAATATGAAGTTACCCAGCAACCCTTGTGATATTCTTTTTCGTTTCCATTTGGTTTGTCAATAGGTGCGTCATTGAATGGCGCAAAATATGGAACAATCCGTTCGTCCTTAAAAGAAGCGTAATCAATAATTAGATTATCGTGCTTTGGAAGTTCTGATAAACGTTTTTGCACCAATTCGCCAAAACCGTTACTTGTAACTTGCAAAATCGTTTCAGTGGAATGTTTAATGATATATTCGTTCAAAATCAGATTTACGATTTCCAAAAAGTCTTTGTGCATTGTGGGTTCACCACCAAGTAAGTTTATTAACTTCCATTTTTTGTTGAGTTCAATACTTTCACGAACAAAAGTTTCAATTTGTTCAATGGTCATTCCTTCTTTTATTGGTGCTTGTGTTGATGAACGGTTGCAATTGATACATTTCAAATTGCATTCGTAGGTAATGTCAATTTCAATTTGATTGAGATTAGGCAAAAACGATTTTCTGCCTTTCAAAACATCTTGTTTTGATTTGATTGGCTTTGTAAGTATTTCTGAAATAATTTTTTCTTTTCGTTTTTTGATTTTCGCTGTGTTCGTTGTTGTTCGGTCGTGAAAAATATTGAAATGATTTATCCACATTGGATTTTCAGACATTTCTATTATCGGGATCATATAAGTAAAATCCCAGCAATGCTCTGGAAAAACCATTTTATGACCAAAACGTTTTGATAACAAAATGTCATCTGTTTGCTGTTGTTTGTTTTCAATTTTCAAATCGTCAAAACTCAAACTGTCAAAAAGATATTTCTTGAAACTTCTGATATGTTGCCAAACATTCCCCCCGTACAATCTTGGATTGATAAAATTCGGTGTGTATTGGTAATGTGCGTGAAGTTTATCGGTTCGGTACATTTTTCCAACAACCACATCAGCACCAAAAAAGCTGTATTTTTCAGAGATGTTTTTCAGAGCATTTTTTCCAATTATTGCATCATCAGCATCAACAACACAAACAACACTTTCTTGATTCTCTAAAAAATAGTGAATTGCTTTATACGTGTTTTGAGCAACGCCAACACGAAAACGATTTTGAATGAACGTAATTCGGTTTAGAAATGGCTTAATAAGTTCTTTAATAAAGTGACTAATTCCGTTGTCTGAAGCATCATCAATCAAAACAAGTCCCCAATCTTGGTTTGTTTGGCTTGTCAATGAAAACCAAAAACGCAAGAAGCGTGAAAGTGGGATGTTCCGAAAACAAGAAACGATAACCAATTTTTCATTGCGTTTTGAAATTGCCCAATCATAATATGAACCCACCAAATCAAATTCATTGATCTGTTTTTCGGGAATTTCAACCTGTTCAACTCTGTCAAGCATTGTAAACCAAACATCTTTATCCGTTTTCTTAAAGTTGTGTGGGTGAATAAAAAATGAACGACTGTCGCCACCACGAATTGAACAAGTTTTTGTTTCTTTTTGGCGTTGTTCTAATGCTCTGTACCAACTGAATTTAAAAGCATTTTCAACGATTTCATTTTTCAACGGCAATACATTTTCTATTCTGTTTTTTTTGAATAAACAAAAACGAACTTCGGGGACAAAACCGCCATTTTCAAAACCGAAATATGAAGTAAACAAAGTTTCTTTTCCTTTGCAGATATTGAAACCAACCGATAAAACATTTTCGTTTTTGTCAATTTCCGAAATCATATCATCTAGAAACGAATGTTCTTTGGACAATCTGCCAATCATTGCATCACAATCTACTTGCAAAACAAAATCGTTTTTTGCCTTTTCAAATGCGTAGAGTTGCGCAGCTATAGGAACTTTTTTAATCGTGTGTGTGGCATTCGTTTCAAGTCCAAACCATTTTTGATTGATATTTTGAAAATCGTTTTCTGTCGGAAAAATAAATTTATCAATGACGTAATCATCAACCAATCTTTGTGTTTCTTCAATTAGTTTTTCCCAAGTGTTATTTGCGTTGTATTCACGCAAAAAATCAGTTCGGCGAATATCTAGGGCTAAAATCTTTTCATCAAAAACATTCGGAAATGAAAGTTGTCGGACAATGTGCTTTACAGCTTCATAAATAATTTCAGTGTCTTGAACGCAAGCCTTGATAACTAACGAAACTTTATGTTTCGGATCTACAATTTGTTGCGTTTTTAGAATTATATATTCAGGCGAAAAAAAGTTTTGATTGTCGATTTTAGGGTTTTCAAAACTTATTTCACAAAGATAAATATTTCGTTTGTTCAGTTGCCAAAATGTCTTTTCTGCATTGAAATTGTCTTTGTAAGGTAACTTGTAAATTCCTGTGGTTATAATTTCTGAAATATCGTTTACTGAAATCGAATTTTTGGTTTGCGGTAATACAATATTGCTTTCTTGGAAAATCACTTTTGCAAACACAGCATTTGAGAACTCTTGAAAACTCTGTAATTCAGGTAAATCGAAGTTATTGATAGCGCTGCGACAAAGTTTCTTTAGATATGTCTGACATTCGTTTGAATACTTTGAATAGATAAAACCACGAACAGCCATATTCAAAAACAAATTATCTGTGAAGTTGTCGGGTTCGTAGTCAATCCATTTTAGTTTTCCATTTACTCGAACAAAGTTTTCGGGTTTGACATCTTGAAAAATGATGCGTTTTTGCCAACATTCAACCAAGAAGAATTGTATTTCAGTCGACTCAAAAGATACGCAAAGTTCACTTTTTTCAAAAGGGTAAATGATAATGAAACAATCGTGGTTTACTTCAATGATTTGTTGAATTGGATAAAAGAAATTTGAATTATCAAACTTGTTTTTATTTGCTTTAATTGTGTTTAAAATGTTTCGTTTATAGCCAAGTGCTTCGTAGTTTTCTAATAGAAAAACTTTGTAAACTGAAGTTTTGTCAGTAAAAACAATAGACGATTTTCCTTCACCCAAAAAATGAAATGTTTTTTGAGGAAAGTTTTTATTCAAAATCGCTATTCCATTGTGTTCTCTACTCATTTATTCTCTTGATAGAATTTATATAATTCGTTTCTGCTCAAAACGTAGTTGTTTGTTTTCTTATTGCTGTGCGTAGCAAAGCCGTCTAAAGAATAGAAACAGTAAAGCAAATTTTCGTCAATCAAAATGTTTAGTTTATCTTTTTGCAAAAGCAACAAAACAGTAAACCAATGGTCTTCGGCACTTGCTTTGTCGGGATATTCTATTATTACCGTTGGCTTTATGAACGTGTTGCAAGAAGGCAGTTCAGCCTTCGGATTCCCTTGTGTCATTTCAAAAAGTTGGTTCAGAAGAAAATCATCTTGCAATAGTTTTTTGCTTGGTTTGTTTTCCCACTCTAAAACAATGCCGTTTTTCACTTGCTTATTGCCACATATCAAAACATCAAAATTGTTATCGTCAAACGATTTTTCGATTTCGCTAATTGTATTTTCGGTGTAAATGACATCATCAGCGTCAAGTCTGCCTATTAAAACGCAATTCGGGTAATTTGTTCGCGCATATTCGTTTAGGTAGTTTCTGTTCATATACGCATTTTCCAAATTTACATTCAACAAAACAACATTTGGATTTTGCGAAGCAATTTCATTTAAAATCGTTACGGAATTGTCTGTTGAATTATCGTTTCCAATTAGCAATACAATTTCACGTTTTGTATTTGTCTGTTGCAATACAGAAAAAACGGCATTTTTTAATGTTCTTTCTGCATTCTTCAACGGCATACAAATTACAATCTGTTCCATTGGATTGTAATTGAAAAATGCTCTTGCTCTTGCAAGCGATTTTTGATAGGCTTCTTCTGAAAAATGAGCTTTGTATTTTTTGTAAAACAAATCCAAACCTTGTTTTTTTCTTGGAATGTCATTGTTTACTTTTTCTCGTTTGTGATTGTAGTGAGTTACGCCAATATTTTCAATTACAACTATGTTATTTATGTCGTTTTTCCAAAGAAAACGAATCATCAAATCTCTATCGGTTGTGTTTGGCAAGGTCTCGTCAAATCCGCCAATATCGAAAAGGTTTTGCGTTTTGAAAAACATATTACTGCCTTGTACGCCTGGATTTCCGATAAAAAAATTTTCAGCGGTTAATTTGTCTTTAGTCAAATCAACATTCATAGTAGAAGTGTCGTCATTCTGCCAAATCAAAAGCTGAAAAACCGCAACAGTATTTTCACTGATTGCGGTTACGCAATCAGATAAATGATTTGGTAAATATTCGTCATCATCGTCTAAAATACTTATGAAGCCTTGGGG
This sequence comes from Flavobacterium sp., assembly GCA_018401995.1. Classification (GTDB taxonomy): domain Bacteria; phylum Bacteroidota; class Bacteroidia; order Flavobacteriales; family Flavobacteriaceae; genus Flavobacterium. The sequence continues at coordinate 5,237 of JAGYJR010000039.1, forward strand.
AAATTGTCTGTACACTTCAAAAATTCCAGTATTCCAAGCGCCTGTCCCCGACATAAAACGGGTTCGAGTGTTTTTTAATACAGTTGTCGGAAAGTCTGTTTCGTCAAGTCGTAATTCCCTTCTTAGAAGTTCTATTCGCTTTTTAATCTCAGAAAACTCGCTTTTGTTTTCGTTGTCATCAATAACGAAAACACACCACTCAGATTTGTCAATTCCAAGTTGTTTGTAAACAGAAGTCAAACTTCGAATTATGAGCCAATCGGTTCGGTTTTGAGATGCTGCTATGATAACAGAGTACTTCATATTGAATTATCATAAATAAGCGTTGATAAAAACGGCTCTTTGGGTTTTGAGAAGGGTCGGCTTGTGTATCGGACAAAACCCAATGTGCCGTTTGTGGGGCTGGCTAAAAGAAATTTTAAAAAATGCGAAGGGTGGGCTTCCTCTTTCTTTTCTGTCACCTGTTCCAATAGCAAAACACGGTCAGCTTGAAAGTCTGTTCGTTTGGTCGTTATGCTATGTATGTTGAGTCCATTTTTAGTCATTGTCTTGCTATGTCGTCTGTCTTTTTAGCATTGGTGGTAACGTTTAGAGTATGAGCAGTAGCGGATTAAAAAGCACTTCACTTTCAGTTTGGTAATGACTTTTATTAAAAGCATAGACCTTTGATTTTGCACTAAAACCGCTATTGCTTATACACATTGTTGGCATTTCGTTATTTTTTTTCGTCCTCAATTAATTCCGTTTCTAAATATGTTGTTTCGATTTTATCAAAACTCCATTTTTGGATTGCAAAATCGACTATTCTCTTATGTCGTTTTTCGATTGATTCTGTTTTCCAAAAAACTGCTTCATTGTCAGAAGTTGCAAAATCTTTAACCTCCGCTTGTTGATTTAAAAGAGGATTTGCTTTGTATGAGTCAAGTTTATCTTTAAATGCCTTATTTCCAATTGAAGCATTATGTGAGCCTGATATTAACATTAAATTTCCCAAGCTGTTTAAGTACTTGGATACGAAATCTTCAGAATACTCACGGTCTTCGTTCAGGTCGTATCCTGTTGCTATTGGCTCTCCATCTGTTGGTGTTTGCGGTGAAATATGCTCTATTTGTTCATTCTCTAGGCTAAAGTTTTTGATACTATACCCTTTATTCTGAATTGAATTTTCATACTCCCAAAGCAAATAGTTCAAAACCTTGTTTCCATACATTCCACCATTCAGATAGTTTTTTGTGTTTGTGTCACTCCAATACCAAGATTCATTCAATTTGCTTTTAATCTCTTGTTTTAGGTTTATTAAATCCCCTTTAAATTTGAGTAGAATTGAATTTAAACGCTCTTGAATATTGGCTCTGCTATTTATCAATCTTGCACGAAAGGTTAAAACTTCAAGTATGTTAAACAGTGTATTCAGTTTCGTGCTATCATCTCCAAAGTATTTATATCCTCTAATTACAAAAGGGTAGATAAAGGCAGGGGCATTTATTCTAGAAAGTTTTTTTGCATAAAAATTATCTGAGTTTTCAAACTTTTTCATATTTGAGAAGGAAGTATGAAGCTCAGAAATGTATTTTTTAATCCAATCTATCTTGTCTTCTGATTTCTTAAAAACTTCTTTAACATCTTCTAATGTCCTGTAATTATAGCCTTTGATATAAGCGTTATTGTGATAGATTAGTACACTATCTTCGTTAAGTTTCTTAAAATCATTGATTATTAAATAAATAAGCTTGAAAATATTTGATACATTTTCAATATTTGATTCTGTTTGTTCAGGGTCGCTGTAAACGTACATTTGATACATAAAGTAAGATTTGATTTTTTCCATATTTGTCAAATCTTTACCTCTGTTATTCTCCAATTCAAACATTAGCGCAGAATCCTTTTTTCCCTCTAGTTCGATAATTGTTAGGTCAGTCGTTTCAATTTTTGTAAGAACTCGTAGCAAAATATCTGTATTCAACTTTTCCAGTTCCGTGACAAAAAAGGTTTTTGCCTCTTTTATTCTTACTTGCGAAGGTGTATTTGTTTCAAATTTCTTTTGATTGTCAATAATTAATGAATCAAAGCAAGCTCTATCATATTCAACTGGGCGTAATTTTATATTCCCACCGTTTTTAAGGAATATGTTTTCTTTAGTTTGAAAGTCGAAATCTTCGAGCTCTTTTTCTCGCTTTTTCAATACGTTCAGAATTGAGCGTATGAAAATGGTCAAAGTGGTTAATCTCTGTTGTCCGTCAATAATTTCATACTTAACATCTTTCTTGACAGTTTCTAAAAGGATATTTCCATAGAAGTAGTTATTCTCTCCTTCAATTTGTTCCAACAAGTCGTTAAGAAAAGTTTGCCACTGGTCTTTCTCCCAAGAGTAAGCTCTTTGATATACTGGTATTTCAAATGATTTTTGTGAGCTATCAAAAAGTCCTAAAGTAGTTTTTCTGTAAAAGTCCATATATTATTCGTGTCGTTTTTATAATGAATGCCAACTCGTTTATAAATGAGGTTGAACCTCATTTATCC
>JAGYJR010000004.1 GCA_018401995.1 Flavobacterium sp.
TGTATTATCAATTACTTCAGCTACTAATGAATCATCGTCTCCAAAGTATAATTTATTTCCAATACGGATTTTACGAGCTGGATCTACTAAAACATCCCACAAACGTTGCTCTGCATTCAATTCTCTTAATAAAAAAACCTCGATACGAGCACCTGTTTTTTCTTTATTTCCGTACAAACGCGCTGGAAAAACTTTCGTATTATTCAACACCATTACATCACCTTCATTGAAATATTCCAATACGTCTTTAAATAATTTGTGCTCAATTAATCCCGTTTTTCTGTGAATCACCATTAAACGTGATTCGTCACGGTTTTCAGCAGGAAATTCTGCTAATAATTCTTCAGGAAGATTAAATTGAAAATGAGATAATTTCATTCTTTTGAGTTTAAAAGTTTATGGTTTAAAAGTTTAAAGAGATTTTTGAACTCTCAAACAAGGCTGCAAATATACAATGTGAAAATAGGGGTTGTCAAGTAAATTGCGATTTATTTTGATTTAATTTTAATAAACCGTGTAAATCCGATTAACTATGCTGTATTAATTATGAATCCGAACTGTTTTAAATCTCCCCAAAAATCAGGATACGATTTTGAAACCACTTCAGCTTCATTTATTACCAATGGAACTTTTAACGCTAATGGAGCAAATGCCATTGCCATTCTGTGGTCTTGATAAGTAGCCACCCCGCCCTTCGGGCACCCCTCCAAAGGATGGGAATTTTCACTTTTATATAAATCGTGAGGTTTTAAATGTAGTGAATCATTGGTTACTAAAATATGCGCTCCTAACTTTGTTAACTCAGTCTTCAAAGCTTCAAGTCTATCGGTTTCTTTGATTTTTAACGTATGCAAACCGGATAAATCACAACCAATTCCTAATCCAAAACAAGTAACCACGATTGTTTGAGCAATGTCGGGAGAATTGTTGAGTTGTGAGTTGTGAGTTGTGAGTTGTGAATTATGAATTCTTTCTTTTGAAATAGTGATTGAATTATCATCGTTAAAAGTAGTTTCAACACCAAAATCTTTATAGATATCGACCAAAGCACTATCACCTTGCAAACTATTTTTTTTGTAACTTGAAAGTGTGATTTGGGTTCCAACTTCAGATAATGCGATGATAGAATACCAATAAGATGCTGATGACCAATCGGATTCGACGGTTAATTGAGATGCTGAAACGAGTTCAGTATGACAAACTTTTATAACGTTTCCTTCAAAAGCTGTCATCACTCCTATTTCATTCAATAACGCAACCGTCATTTTAATATAAGGAACCGAAGTGATTTCGCCTTCCAATGTTAGTTCCAAACCATTTTCTAATTTTGGAGCAATTAATAGTAATGCTGAAATATACTGGCTGCTTACATTTGCAGGAAGTGACACTTTATTTTCAGTTAACTTTTTCCCTTTGATTCGGATTGGTGGAAAGCCTACGTTTTCTTCATAAGTAATTCCAGCTCCTAACTGATTTAAAGCCTCTACCAAAATTTTAATAGGTCGCTCTTTCATTCTTGATGAACCAGTTAAAACAATTTCTTTTCCTTCTTGAATAGAGAAAAAAGCAGTTAGAAATCGCATGGCTGTTCCAGCGTGATGAACGTCTATTACATCGATGATGGGTGATGGGTGATGGGTAATAGCTAATGCTTTTTGCATTACTTCAGAATCGTCGGAATTGGAGATGTTTTCAATATTTAGATTTGGATATAAAGCCTTTAATAACAACAGCCTATTGGTCTCTGATTTACTACCAGTGATTTCAACTTTTGACTTTTGACTTTTGACTTTTGACTTTTCTAAATGTAAATTCATTATTTCGTAACCATTTTTAATCCGACAATGGATAAAATTAATGTTGTGATGAAAAACACACGCCAAAAAGTTGCAGGTTCTTTAAAAAGAATTATTCCGACTAAAACACTTCCAACGGCGCCAATTCCTGTCCAAACGGAATAAGCGGTTCCAATGGGTAATTCTTTGGATACTTTTACTAATAATAGCATACTAATAGAAAGGCAAATAAAAAAACCTCCATACCAAAACCAAACCATAGTTCCAGAAGCTTCTTTTGCTTTACCCAGACATGTGGCAAATGCTACTTCAAATAATCCTGCTATAATTAGTAAAATCCAGTTCAATTTATTTTAATTTATCATTATTGTGATGACGGTCGTGATCGCGTTTGGTTTTTACATCCATTTTTTTATCAAAAGCAGCTTGTAAATCCACTCCAGTTTGATTGGCTAAACACAAAACCACAAAAACTACATCGGCTAGTTCTTCGCCTAAGTCTTTATTTTTATCACTTTCTTTTTCTGATTGTTCGCCATAACGACGCGCAATAATTCGGGCTACTTCACCAACTTCCTCTGTTAGTTGAGCCATATTGGTTAATTCATTGAAATAACGAACTCCGTGTTCTTTAATCCAATTATCAACTTCTTGTTGGGCGTTTTGTATATTCATATTATGACTTCTTTTTTAATATGATTTTCTCAGCGTGTTTTCCAAGCATAACTTTATAAAATTCTTTTAAGATTAGATAGTCTTCAGCTGAAACTTTAAAGGTATTGATGTCAAAATTAGAAACTACTTGAATTTGATTTCCATTATTCGACACATTGAATTTAAATATTCCATAATCTTTAATCATGCCAACTTGAATAGGACTAGGTAAATATTCCACCTCATATCCTTCAGGAATTTTAATTGAAAAATTATAAGAATCCTTAAAAGGAAAATTAAAATCAATAGGGTATGTTCTCGTCTCACTATTAAAGGGATTATTTGACTGAGAGTAAAAGAAGAAAGGAGAAACATACATCTTATCACCTATAATTTCCACAGAATTGTCATCTTTAAACATAAAAGACTCTGTTATTGGTGAATTAATTTTATCCATATTCTCAACCTTATACTCATCAATATCCATGTCATTAAATGATTTTTCTAAGCGTTCTAAATAGCTGTCTTCTTTAATTGAAGCATAATTTAGTCTATGCAAATAAGCATAATATTCTGTAAATTGTCTTCTTAATTTACCTTCAAGAACCCCATCGTTATCAATTGTTGCCATCACAATTACATTATCTTTTGAATGAGGAACATTTAATAAATCAACTTCAGCCGAGCTTCCATGTTTTCTTATGATTCTTCCTTTCCAGTTGAGTGCTTTTAAAGGCAATTTATTTATTGAATTATAAATACTAGTTGCATCTAAAAAAATTAGTGCGTCAGTAACTTCTACAGCAGCAACTACATAATTGAAAGCACTTCTATTTGGGAAAAGCGAAACTCCATTTGATCTTGTACTAATTAAAATTGGATTAGCATCAAAGCCAGCGTATCTAAGCATTGAAGTTAACATTAAATTAATTTCGGCAACATTACCAATTCCGTCCTTATATGCTTTTTTCACTCCGTCCTTAGTGTATATTCCATATTTTTCATTCCAAGTCATTTTAGATTTAACAAGATTGAAAATTCCAACTATTTTCTCTTGACTCGTACTTAAATTTTTCAAAACTTCATCTAAGTCATTCTTAAAATAAGAATTCTCATCTAATTGAGCACCAAAGTTATCACTTTGGTAAATGTTTTTTACAACATCATTCCAATCGATAGCTACGTTTTTTATCGGCTGATTAGGATATACAATTGAAGCCAACTCAGCTTTTAAAATTGACATGTAATTTTCTTTATTGATAGTAAAGTCTTCATCTTTTATTGCTGGTATATCTTTACCCGTATAAATATATTTTTTTATAGGAAAATCGCCTGTTGTTATTGGAAGATCTTTTACATTTATTTTTTCATATCCGTTTATTACGGTTCTATATTTAAAATATTCTGGCATGTAAATTCCATATTCAACAAAATCAACTGGAATTTCTCTTTGAAAGTAAAAATCATCAAAAACAGCTATATGTGGAGATGTTTTTCTGTATGAAAACTCTATAATAGAACCCTCTTTAACTTGAGGAAAAGACAGTTTCTTGAAATTCCAATCTTCACTGAATTCCTCCTTAAATTCACTTTCATTTTTAAGTTTTGTTTTCTCTACTTTTCCATTTACCAAATTATACGTATAAGCATCATGAAAAAACAAATTCTCTCTTCCCGAAGAACCTACATAGTAAGCAAATTGCTGATCGGCAAAACTTAGACCTTCTTTTTTATATTTTAATTTTATAACTTACTTCTGTTACTATATTCCATCCACTTTATTATTCAGAGTAAATTTTGTATCCCCTTTTTTAAACAATATTGCAGCTGGCGCACTTGAGTCAATTGGATGGGCACTTTGCATTAACTCTTCAACAGTCACTTTCCCCAATTCATATTTTTGAGAAAAAATTAAACTCGGGACAATCAGTAATAAGAATAATAATTTAAATTTAAAAAAATTCATCATTTTGGTTTATTTGGTTAGTACAATTTTAGCGTTATCATTTCTAGCAATTTGTTCTCTAAACTTTCTGTATTTTTCGAACTCACTAGCATCTAACTCGGCTTTTTTAATTTCTAAAACTCTTGAAAAAGTCAACTTATTTTCGTTACTCTTTTTTATTTCAACTTTATATAATCCAAATTCATTTTGAATAAGCACATCATTAGGCAAGAACTCAACCGTATAACCATTAGGAATAGTTATTTCAAAAGTATCATTTTCCTGAAAACCTCTACTGATTTCGAAAGGATGTTTTCTATTTCTTGCCTTTTTGGGGATGTTATTATTCCTGTTAAAAGCATTTACCACAAAAAAGATAGATTGATTAGCAGTTGTAACATAATTTTCAACTTGAGCTTCTATTTCCTCTTTGAATTTAATTTTTTCTCTGTTATCCTCTAAATTAGATTTGGTGATTTTTAAGTTCGTCAACCCAGAAAAAACAGACTTATAATAATCCATTAAATCGGCATTTGACAAACTTTTTAATTGATACTTTTCATAGAACAAGCCGGTTGATTCAATCGTAAATGATGCAGCTAATTTTCCATTTTCATCTATAGAATAACTCCCTTTTGTTGATTGAACAGTCTGCTTTTCATCCCATTCGTTAGTTTTTACAATTTCACCACCTTCAGGCTTAATAATCAACGCATAACGATCATCAGTAAAATCCCCTCCATAGGCAAAAGGACTTGTTTGACTCGTACATTCTAAAAATTTATATTCGTTTTTATATGGAATACTTAAAATAACATGATTCCCTTGTTGAGAAACAAAATCTTTATCAAAATCACGTTTATCACTATCTCCGTAAATAACTGTGTAGTATGAAGGTACATCTACATTCTCAAGTAAAATTCTAGTATAATTAGAAAGTGCTTTACAATCCCCATATCCTAAACGGTCTACATCTTTAGCTAACATAGGTTTCCATCCGCCAATACCTAATTGAATACTAACATAGCGGGTTTTGCTCTGTACAAATTGGTATATAATTTTTGCTTTCTCAATAGGATCTTCAATTCCTTTAGTCAATTCCTTGATTTTGTTTAAAGTTTCATTACTAATTTCCGATTTGTCATCAACTAAGTCACGATACCATACTTTGCCAAATTCCTCCCAACTTGAAGCTGTACCTTCAACTCCTTCTAAATTAAATTTTTCTAAACTAAATTTTGCAAATGGAAAAATTTTACTCACATCAGGAGCGTTTTCTTCTTTTTTTTGTGCATTTATATTTTTCGCAATAAATTTTAATGAATTATTTGTTTCTTCAGTAACAATAGTTGAGCCATCAAAATTGCTTAATTTATACTTGAAACCTAAATTTTCAGGATAAGAAATTAAAAATTCAGTTTGTTCAATACTTTGCAAATACCTTTCAAATGTTGACCAAATTGGAAAAAATGCTGTATTGATTGTTTCCACTTCACTTGTATATTCAATTGTATATGGATATTGTGTGGGTGTGAAATCTAAATATAAAATTCTTCCATCTGTCAATACAGAGAAACCGTCTGCTATACTTTGATCTTTAAAATCTTTCTTTTTTACCTTCTTAATTTCTTTGCCAAAAGCATCATAAATGGTTGCCTCAATATTCTTAATTCTTTCAGATTTTGAATAATATTCAGATGCATCTACACCTTTATTTCCATATTCATTAAGAACAGTGACAATTCTTTTTGTTTTTGTTGTATAAAGCTCTCTTGAATTAATAGTAATTTCAATTTCTTGTAAACGAATTACACTATTTGCATTCTCTTTTAATTCTTCTGGAATTGTTAAAGCAACATGCTTGTCAACTTGTGCATTAATCCCGTTTATTACCAATAAAAAAACAGCTAAAAATTTGATTTTAATCATTACTCTTTATTTTTCGAATCAATTATTATAGTCACTGGACCATCGTTTACCAAACTTACTTTCATATCGGCACCAAATTGTCCCGTTTGCACTTTTTTTCCTAATTCCACTTCCATTTGTTTTATAAACTTTTCATACATTGGTATTGCAATTTCTGGCTTTGAAGCTTTGATGTAACTTGGCCTATTACCTTTTTTTGTTGCAGCATGTAAGGTGAATTGTGAAACAACTAGTATTTCTCCACCAATATCTTTTAACGATAAATTCATTATATTATTTTCATCAGAAAAGATGCGTAAACCAGCAATTTTTGAAGCCAACCAGCAAATATCTTCTTGATTATCAGCATCTTCTATTCCAACTAAAACCAACAAACCTACTTGGATTTTGGCAACTACTAAATTATTAATAGTTACTGATGCTTGAGAAACTCTTTGAATAACTGCTTTCATTTGCCAAAAATAGAAAAACTTACAGATTTTTTTTACGGAAATCCGTATTTAAAAAATATTTATTTAAAAAACATTAAGACCTTCTAGAATCATCACTTGCTTTTCGTTCTGCGTCATAAATATCAGCGCGATATTGTTCTTCGTCTCCTTCTAAAATTTGGGTATAACTTTTATATCTTGACCAGGCAATTTCATCATTTTCTAATGCGGCTTTAACAGCACAATGCGGTTCCTCTTTATGCAAACAATTATTGAATTTACATTGATCTTTCAACGCGAAAAATTCCGGAAAATAATCACCGATTTCTTGTTTTTCCATGTCAACAATTCCGAAACCACGAATTCCTGGTGTATCGATAATTTTTGCACCAAAAGACAAATCAAACATTTCTGCAAAAGTTGTTGTATGTTGTCCTTGTGCGTGAGATGCGGAAATTTGCTTGGTTTTCAGGTTTAAAGTAGGTTCTAATGCATTGACCAAAGTAGATTTCCCAACTCCGGAATGACCCGAAAACATAGAAACTTTGTCTTTCATTAATGCTTTCAATTCTTCAATTCCTTTTCCTGTTTGAGCAGAAATTCGTAAACATTTATATCCAATTTCAGAATAAATATGCTGTAAATACAGTTGTTCATCTAAAGTAGTATCGTCTAAAGTGTCAATTTTATTAAAAACTAGCACCGCTTCAATTCCATAAGCTTCTGCTGTAACTAAAAATCGATCTATAAAACTAGTTGTTGTTGGTGGATTATTTATAGTAACCAATAAAAAAACCACATCAATATTAGAAGCAATGATGTGCATTTGATGCGATAAATTCACTGATTTTCTAACGATGTAATTTTTTCTATCGTAAATGGTTGTGATTACTCCAGTAGTTTCGTCTGTTGTGTTTTCTATATCATAATCTACCAGATCACCAACAGCTATTGGATTGGTACTTTTAATACCTTTCATTCTAAATTTACCTTTTATACGGCACTCTAAAAAATCACCATTTTCAGTTTTAACAGTGTACCAGCTTCCGGTAGATTTATAAACGATTCCTATCATGCAAAGTTAGAAGTTAGAAGTTAGAAGTTAGAAGTTTTCTAAATCCACTTCGTTAATTTGAGCAAAGATAGTGTTTCTTGTTAAAAATTGTAAACAAAAAAAGCTACTCAATGAGTAGCTTTAATTTATAATCAAAAAATAATTAGTATTTGTAAGAAACTCCAGTTTTAATAGCTTGAGAACCTCCTAAAGCATTAGAGTTAGCTCCAACAGTTGTTTTATCTGATGTTAAAAGAATAAAAGGACATCCTTGTTTTGCCGCATCCATTTTTAATTTCTTTTGCGCTTTTTTATCACCAGTATTTCCAGTTTGGAAGTTAATTAAACCAGTTTTGCCTCTTACTTCTCCTACTTTTTTCAAACCTGCAATGTATGATTTATCTTCTAGGATAACTACTTTTTCCCAATCAGACTCACCATTAATCACGATTTTTTCTGTAACTTCCTCAACACGACCAGTTTTTCCATAAACAATTTTTTCAATTGCATATTTACCAATTGTGTTTTCAGCATCCTCACCATCATATTTAAAAATCACAGTGTATTCATCCAATCTAACTACTTTACCATCAACAACCTCTCCATTGTGTTTGTAAATTTTGTCAGCTTGAGCATTAGCAGCAAAACCAATCATGGCTACTACTAGAAGTAAAAATTTTTTCATTTGTTTTAAATTTGTTTTAATTAATAAAATACAATATTAGTAAAAATATATAAATAAATATATAAGGCAATTGTCTTATTTTACAAAATTAATCTTCACGAATTATTTTTTCTTGATGGTTAATACTCTCCTGATGAATCGCTTTGAAAATTTTTAAAATAAATTCTTCACTTAGTCCTTTGTCATTACCTTCTAAAATCATTTTACCTAAAATTTCATTCCAACGTTTGTTTTGTAAAATGGCAACATTTTTTTCTTTTTTAAGTAGTCCAATTTTTTCAGCTACTACCATCCTTTTTCCCAAGAAATCAATGAGTTTACTATCTAATTCGTCAATATAAGCGCGTTGCATGGCTAAAGCTTTGTTCCATTCTGCATTTTCATCCGTTGGTTTACGCATTTTTAAATCAATAAACATTTGTTTCAATGTTGCTGGTGTTACTTGTTGAGCTGCATCACTCCAAGCATTATCTGGATCAATATGTGTTTCAATAATTAATCCGTCATAATTCAAATCTAAGGCTTGTTGCGAAACTTCTTGAATCATATCTTTTCTACCAGTAATATGCGAAGGATCACAAATCAAAGGTAAATCGGGAAAACGGTTTTGTAAATCAATTGCAATTTGCCATTCGGGATTGTTACGATATTTTGTTTTTTCGTAAGTTGAAAATCCTCTATGAATAACGCCTAACTTTTTGATATTGGCATTATACAATCGTTCCAATCCGCCCAACCACAATGATAAATCAGGATTTACTGGGTTTTTAATTAGAACAATTTTATCCGTTCCGTTTAAAGCATCTGCAATTTCTTGAACTGCGAATGGGTTTACTGTTGTTCTTGCACCAATCCACAAAACATCAATATCATGTTCAATGGCTAATTTTACGTGAGCTGCCGTAGCGACTTCCGTAGCCATTAACAAACCGGTTTCTGTTTTTGCTTTTTGCAACCATTTTAATCCAATTTCACCAACACCTTCAAAACCACCTGGACGTGTGCGAGGTTTCCAAATTCCTGCGCGAAAAATGGATACATCCGAATTCTTTAATTCATGTGCAATTTTTAAAACCTGTTCTTCAGTTTCAGCGCTACAGGGTCCAGCTATTACCAATGGATGATCTAATTTAAAATCATCTAACCAAGTACCAAGCGATTTACTATTTTCCATACAATTTGGGTTAAATTTTATTTTTAAAGCAAAAAAAATCCCGAATAGGATTCGGGACTTGACTTTATTTCATTAGAAAAACTAACGGCAAACTCCGAACACATCCATTACTTTGGGTGCCAAAATTGATTTGCACTATTTTTTACTACTTTTTTCATAATTAATGATACAAAATTAATGAATTTTATCGTTACTAAAAAAACAAAAGTGAGTTGAAGTATATTTTTTCTACTTTTGTTAACTTAAAACTAGAATAATGTCTATTGAAGTTAAAAATATTTCGAAAAATTACGGTGCTCAAAAAGCGCTTGACAACATCTCTTTTTCTATTAAAAAAGGAGAAATTGTTGGTTTTTTAGGTCCAAATGGTGCTGGGAAATCTACACTAATGAAAATTTTAACTACTTACATCACTGCTGATGAAGGTGAAGCAAAAGTTAATGGTCATGATGTTACGAATGAAACCAAAAGCGTACAAAAATCAGTTGGTTATTTACCAGAACATAATCCGTTGTATTTGGATTTGTACATTCGTGAATATTTGGCTTTTAATGCCGATATTTATAAAGTATCCAAAAGTAGAATTGAAGAAGTGATTCAATTGACAGGTTTAACATCTGAAAGTTCTAAAAAAATTGGCCAATTATCTAAAGGATATCGCCAGCGTGTTGGACTTGCTTGTGCCTTGCTACATGATCCAGAAGTTTTAATTTTAGACGAACCAACTACTGGTTTAGATCCCAATCAATTGGTTGAAATTCGTGAACTAATCAAAAACATTGGTAAAAACAAAACAGTTTTTCTTTCTACGCACATTATGCAAGAAGTGGAAGCTATTTGTGAACGTGTAATTATTATTAACAACGGTAAATTAGTAACCGATAAAAACTTGAGCAACTTAGTAAAAGAGCAAGCCGAACAAACTATAGAAGTTGAGTTTGACCAATTACTTTCAAGTACAGATTTTGCTACGTTAGAAAATCTTACCAATACCAATAAAATTAACGATTTCACTTGGGAACTTACTTTTGAATCGAATGAGGATAAACGAGGAAAAGTATTTGATTTTGCAAAACAAAAAGGATTCAAAATTTTACAACTAAGTCTAAAGAATAAAAACTTAGAACAAATATTCAGAGAAAAAACAGCAAAAAAATAACCTACTTTTCAGTAGGTTATTTTTTATCTTGATGCATATTCTGCTTGCAATTTTTCCAAGTCATCATATATTTTTGACAATGCATATTTAGATAAATTTTCATCTAAATAATTATTATAAATAAAATCTTCTTCAATAAAGCCGTATTTAGTAATTGCTTTTTTTATGTATTTAACAGCAATATCTTTTTTGCCAACTAAATAATAACAATTAGCCAATTCAACAATAACGTCTTTTAAATTTTCGTTATCTGAATTTTTAATATAAGTTTCATAAACTTTTATTGCTTCAGTATAATTCTTTGCTTCTCCCAATTGTCTTGCTTTTGAAAGAATAGAATCAATTTCACCTGCAAAGTTAAACTGTGCAATGAATAAAATAATTAAAGTGTAGACGATCTTTTTCATATATCTTTCATTTTTTAGTTATCATAAATTTACAACTTTATTTTGAATATCAAAATATTAATTTATCAATTAAGACCATTTAAACAGAAATACAATACAAAAATTTAACATTTTTATTAATTTATTTTTAAAAAACGAATCATAATAGCAAGTTATTTATAATTAAAAACTTTAAAATAGATGATTCACAGAATAATTCGGAAAAATACTAATTATCGAAAAAAAAATGTTTTTAATCTAAATTATCGGCTTTTCGTCGACAAATATATAATTATAACTAACTTGAAAATTTTAATTTATTTAGACATAACAATCTATTAATCTAATTTGAGAAAAGAAACACTAAGATAAACAATACTTTTCCGTGATTTTACTTTAAATACGAAAAAAATCTCTATACAGTTTAAAAAAAATCTCCTGAACATCTAATTATATTCAGGAGATTGTAAATTTTAGTTGATACATAATTAAAAAATATCTCTAGCAATTGCCTTAATATTCTCTGCTTTTCCCATAGAATAGTAGTGTAAAACAGGAATTCCTGCAGCAATAAGCTCTTTACTTTGTTGCGTACACCATTCGATTCCAATTTGTTTTACAGCCTCATTATCTTTTGCTTTAACCACTTCCATAATTAAATCGTCTGGTAATTCTAAACTAAATCGGTGCGGAATTAAATTCAGTTGCTTTTTGGTAGCAATAGGTTTTAACCCCGGTATAATTGGAACTGTAATTCCAGCGGCTCTGCATTTGGCTACAAAATCGAAGAATTTTTTATTATCAAAAAACATTTGGGTAATAATATAATCAGCTCCGTTTTTAATTTTTTGCTTTACGAAATGAATATCACTATCTAAACTTGGTGCTTCCATGTGTTTTTCAGGATAACCTGCTACTCCAATGCAAAAATCGGTTTTAGTGGAATTTTGCAAATCTTCATCTAGATAGATTCCTTTGTTCAAATTACTGATTTGCGTTACCAATTCCGAAGCATAAGCATGTCCTTCCTTTTCAGGCTTGAAATAAATTTCACTTTTTACGGCATCGCCACGAAGCGCTACAACATTATCAATTCCTAAGAAATCTAAATCAATCAACAGATTTTCAGTATCTTCTTTGGTAAAACCACCACACAAAATATGTGGAATGGCGTCTACTTCATATTTATTCTGAATTCCAGCACAAATACCAACAGTTCCCGGACGTTTTTTTACTACTTTTTTCTGAAGTAATCCATTTGCCAACTCCTTAAATTCATACTCTTCACGATGATACGTTACATCAATGAATGGCGGATTGAATTCCATCAACGGATCAATGCTATCAAAAATGGATTGAATGTTTTGACCCTTTAATGGTGGTAAAATTTCGAAGGAGAACAAAGGTTTTCCGTTGGCGTTTTGTATATGTTCAGTTACTTTCATGTTTTTTTAGTTTCAGGTTTCAGGTTTCAAGTTTCAGGGTAGTTGAGCAACTTGAAACTTTAAACTTGAAACAAATATTTAATCTGCTAAATTGGGTGATAGCCATTTTTCGGCTTGTTCAATGCTAATATTTCTTCTTTTGGCGTAATCTTTTAATTGGTCTTTTTTAATTTTTCCTAAACCAAAATATTTACTTTCTGGATTCGCAAAATAATATCCTGAAACCGATGCTGCAGGCCACATCGCCATGCTTTCGGTTAGCTTTACTCCTATTTCTTGTTCTACATTTAATAATTTCCAAATCGTAGGCTTTTCCAAATGATCAGGACAAGCAGGATAACCTGGTGCGGGACGAATTCCTTTGTATTGCTCTTTGATTAATTCGTCATTTGATAACACCTCATCGAAAGCATAGCCCCAAATTTCTTTACGAACTTTCAAATGCAAATATTCTGCGAAAGCTTCTGCTAATCTGTCTCCCAAAGCTTTAACTAAAATGGAATTATAATCGTCTAATTGTTTTTCGAATTCCGAAGCTTTTTCGTCTACCCCAAAACCTGTGGTAACACAAAAACATCCTATGTAATCTTGTTTTCCAATTTCTTTCGGTGCAATAAAATCCGCTAAAGCAATGTTTGGAGCTCCAACAGTTTTTTGAGATTGCTGTCTTAAAGTCAAAAACTTCTCGACTCCGCTCGAAGTGACAAGCTTTATATCATCGTGATTGATTGTATTCGCCGGGAAAATCCCTAAAATTCCTTTTGCGGTGAACCATTTCTCTTTAACAATTTGAGAAAGCATTTTTTGTGCATCTTCAAACAAATGAGTCGCTTGCTCGCCCACAATTACATCAGTTAAAATCGCTGGAAATTTTCCATACAATTCCCATGACTGGAAAAATGGAGTCCAATCAATAAAATCCACTAATTCTGAAAGTTCGACTTCAATAGTTTTTGTTCCAATGAAATTGGGTTTTATAGGTTCGTAATTTTCCCAATCTATTTTGAATTTATTTTTACGCGCTTCTTCAATTGATAAGAAATTTTTCTCACGACTTCTATTTAAATATCCTTCGCGAAGTGAATCATATTCCTCACGAAGTGATTTTGCATAGGTAACTTTAGTATCGGGTTGTAATAAATTTGTTGCAACCGTTACCGCACGAGAAGCGTCATTCACATGAACAACCGTTTCCTTATACTCTGGAGCAATTTTCACAGCAGTATGCGCTCGTGAAGTTGTGGCACCACCAATCATTACAGGAATTTTGATATTCAGTTTATCCATTTCTTTAGCCAAATACACCATTTCGTCCAACGAAGGTGTAATCAATCCACTCAAACCGATGATATCTACATTTTCTTTAACCGCAGTTTCAATGATTTTTTCAGGTGGAACCATCACACCTAAATCGATGATTTCGAAATTATTACAAGCTAAAACTACTGAAACAATATTTTTACCAATATCATGTACATCGCCTTTTACTGTTGCCATCAACACTTTTCCGGCCGAAGACGATTTCCCGTCCTTTGAAGCTTCAATATAAGGAAGTAAATAAGCCACTGCTTTTTTCATTACGCGAGCCGATTTGACCACTTGAGGCAAGAACATTTTTCCACTTCCGAATAAATCACCAACCACATTCATTCCGTTCATCAGGTGATTTTCGATTACTTCTATAGGTTTTTCAACTAACTGACGTGCCTCTTCTACATCAATTTCAATAAACTCGTCAATTCCTTTTACTAACGAATGCGTTAATCGCTCTTGAACCGAACCATTTCGCCATTCAGCAATCGCTTTTTCATTTGATTTTACATCGCCTTTAAAACTTTCTGCTAAATCCAACAAACGTTCTGTCGCATCTTCTCTTCTGTTTAGCAAAACGTCTTCCACATGTTCCAATAAAACAGGATCAATTTCATCGTAAATCTCCAACATTTCTGGATTCACAATTCCCATCGTCATTCCATTTTGAATAGCATGATATAAGAAAGCCGAATGCATGGCTTCACGTACTTTATCGTTGCCACGGAAAGAAAAAGAAACATTACTCACGCCACCCGAAACATGTGCATACGGAAGATTTTCGCGAATCCACTTGGTAGCACGGAAAAAATCTAAGGCATTTAATTTATGCTCTTCCATACCAGTAGCGACTGGGAAAATATTGGGATCAAAAATGATATCTTCAGCAGGAAAACCAACTTGGTTCACCAGAATATCGTAACTTCTTTTACAGATTTCAATACGTCTTTCATAAGTATCAGCCTGACCATTTTCGTCAAAAGCCATTACGATTACTGCAGCTCCGTATCGCTTGATTAATTTGGCATGATGAATAAAAGTAGCTTCTCCTTCTTTCAACGAAATCGAATTTACCACACCTTTTCCTTGAATGACTTTCAATCCAGCTTCAATGATTTCCCATTTGGAACTGTCAATCATAACAGGAACTCGGGCAATATCGGGTTCGGCTGCGATTAGATTTAGGAATTTAGTCATCGCATAAACGCCATCTAACATTCCTTCATCCATATTGACATCGATGATTTGCGCACCACCTTCTACTTGAGCGCGCGCGATGTCTAAGGCTTCATCATATTTTTCTTCTTTGATTAAACGAAGAAATTTTCTAGAACCGGTTACATTTGTTCGTTCTCCAACGTTTACAAAATTGGTTTCTGGAGTTACAATCAAAGGTTCTAAACCTGATAATTTTAAATATTTATCGGAATTATAACTCATTACTTATTCTTTTATAATGTTTCGCAACAGCTGCCCAAAAGGACTTACTATCGCTCACATATTGGCAAACCCAACATCGTTGCGACTGTAAAAATGTTTCGAATTGTACTTTTATGGTATTGTATTTCATTGTTCTATTTTTTGCCACGGATTTCACCGATTAAACGGATTTCAATTGTTGCGTTCTAGGTTTGAATTCTTTTGCTACCTCGGCAATTAATTTGATGTGTTCTGGCGTTGTTCCGCAACATCCACCGATGATATTTACTAAGTTTTCTTGTAAATACTCTCGAATTAATTGTTGCATTTCTTCAGGCGTTTGGTCGTATTGACCGAAGGCATTGGGCAAACCTGCATTAGGATGTGCTGAAATATTTAAAGACGTATTATTCCCTAATCGTTTCAAATAAGGTTTCAATTGGTCTGCTCCTAAAGCGCAATTAAATCCAACACTCAACAAAGGAATATGCGAAATCGAAATCAAAAAAGCTTCAACTGTTTGACCCGACAATGTTCTTCCAGAAGCATCGGTAATTGTACCTGAAACCATTACTGGAATATCTATATTGCGTTCTTCTTTTACTTCTTCAATGGCAAACAAAGCGGCTTTCGCATTTAAAGTATCGAAAATAGTTTCTACCAAAAGTAAATCACAACAGCCATCAATTAATGCTTCAACTTGTTGTCTGTAAGCGATTTTTAAGTCGTCGAAATTCACTGCGCGAAATCCTGGATCGTTTACATCGGGCGACATTGATGCTGTTCTGTTCGTTGGTCCAATAGAACCTGCTACAAATCTTGGACGCTCAGTGTTTTTGGCTGTAAATTCATCAGCAACTTCACGAGCGATTTTTGCCGATTGAAAATTTAATTCATAGACTAAATCTTCCATTTGATAATCCGCCATTCCGATGGTTGTTCCCGAGAAAGTATTGGTTTCTACAATATCAGCACCTGCTTCAAAATAAGCTCGATGTACCGATTTTACAGCTTCGGGTTGGGTAATGGAAAGCAAATCGTTATTTCCTTTTAAAGGATGCGGAAAATCTTTGAAACGTTCGCCTCTAAAATCTTCTTCTTCGAATTTATAACGTTGCAACATCGTTCCCATGGCTCCATCGAGCACGAGAATTCGTTTTTTGATTTCTTCTTGAATTTTTGACATATTTTTTTGTTACACAGAGTTACGCTAAGTTTTCACAGAGTTTCACAAAGTTTATATTATTAATATGTTATCAAGAAATTGGAGAGGATTTCCTTAGGTTATCTGCTTCCGATAAATAATCGGAATAGAATGTAGCACCTTCTACAAGAGTAGGGTTGCTAAGCTTTCGTAGGGTCTATTCCCTCCAGCTTTCGTGATAACAAACAGTATGTTTATGAACACTGCAAATGTAGTGACAAAATTGAAATAATGAAATATTTTCTGAAATTTAATTACAAATATATTTTTTTTAGATTTTTATCCTGCCTTTAAACCAAAACATAGAATATCAATCTGTAAAATAAATTAAAACATTTTATTCTAACGCTTGCTTTAAGTCGTTAATTACATCTTGAACGGTTTCTAAACCCACAGAAACGCGCACCAAACCATCAGTAATACTTACTGCTAAACGTTCTTCTTCCGTCAATTTACTATGCGTTGTTGAAGCGGGATGTGTAACAATCGAACGTGTGTCACCTAAATTGGCAGACAACGAACACAGTTTAATTTTATCTAAAAACTTTCTCCCAGATTCGATTCCGCCTTTGATTTCGAAAGCTACGATGTTTCCGCCTAATTTCATTTGCCTTTTTGCGACTTCATATTGCGGATGCGATTTTAGAAATGGATATTTCACTGAAGCCACATTGGGATGGTTTTCTAAAAATTCGGCCACTTTTAAAGCGTTTTCGCAATGTTTTTCGATACGAACTGGCAAAGTTTCTAAACTTTTTGACAACACCCAAGCATTGAAAGGCGACAAAGCGGGTCCGGTATTACGGGAAAACAAATAAATCTCTCGAATTAAATCAGAACGACCAACGGTTACTCCACCTAAAACTCGACCTTGACCATCGATTAATTTGGTGGCAGAATGAATCACTAAATCCGCTCCAAATCGAATTGGATTTTGAATGTATGGCGTTGCAAAACAGTTATCGATAATTAAAATTAAGTTATGCTTTTTGGCAAGTTGCCCCAACAATTCCAAATCTAAAATATCAACTGCAGGATTGGTTGGTGATTCCGCATAAAGAATTTTCGTATTAGGTTGAATAAAATTCTCAATCGTTTCTGGCTGATTAACATCGAAATAACTCGTCGTAATATTCCATTTTGGAAAATATTTGGTAAACAATGTATGCGTGGAACCAAAAACACTACTTGCAGAAACGATATGATCACCCGAATTCAATAAAGCAGCAAAAGTTGAATAGACAGCCGCCATTCCTGTTGCGAAAGCGTAGCCGTCTTCTGCTCCTTCCATTTGACAAATTTTCTCAACAAATTCGGATGTGTTGGGATTGGAAAATCGGCTGTAAATATTGCGTTCTTTTTCTTCGGCAAACGAAGCACGCATATCTTCGGCATCTTCAAAAATAAAACTCGAAGTTAAATATAGCGGAACGGAATGTTCTAAATATTGTGTGCGTTCTAATTGCGTTCTGATGGCTTGGGTTTCTAATCCTAAATTTTGGTTGCTCATGGTTTGTTTGTTGATTTGTTTAATCGTTGAACTGTTAAAGTGTAAAACCCACAAGCCTTTTAAAATCTTGCAGGTTTTGAGTTTGGGAGGTTATAATTTTTTTTCTGATAAACGTAAAATATCTCCAAAAACACCTCTTGCGGTAACAGATGCTCCTGCTCCAGCGCCTTGAATTACGATAGGTTGTTCGCCGTAAGATTCTGTGTAAATTTCGAAAATAGAATCCGAACCTTTTAAGGAACCCAAAGCAGAATTGGCAGGAACCGAAATTAATTTCACTTCTAACTTTCCTTTGTCTTGTTGTAAATCGCCAGATAATTCACCGATGTAACGCAACACTTCATTTGGACCTTGAGCGTCTTTGATGTTTTGGTAAATTCCATCTAATTCTGATAAACGTTTTAGAAAATCAGTTGCACTTCCTTCTCGTAAAGCTTCTGGAATTAAGTTTTGAATTTGGATTTCTTCGAATTCGTTTTGCAAATCTAATTCGCGGGCTAAGATTAATAATTTTCGCCCCACATCGTTTCCGTTTAAATCTTCTCTTGGATCGGGTTCTGTGAAACCTTTGTCGATGGCTTCTTGTAATACTTCGCTAAATTTCTTATCTTGAACAGAGAAATTATTGAACAAATAACTTAATGTTCCAGAGAAAACACCTTTGATTTTGGTGATATTTTCACCTGATAAATGCAACAATTTAATCGTATCAATCAATGGTAATCCAGCACCCACATTGGTTTCGTACAAATATTCTTTTTGATTGTCTTTTAAGACTTTTCGCAGTTTTTTATAGAAATCAAAACTTACGGTATTTGCGACTTTATTGGAAGAAATCAAATCGAAACTATTTTCGGCTAATGAAATGTAATTTTCAATGAAAGTCGAACTGGCGGTGTTGTCAATTGCGATTAAATTTTCCAAATGATGCTCTTTGGCATAAGCGATAATATCTTCCACTTTATAATCTTGACTTTTATCTTCTAATGTAGCTTTCCAATTTTCGTTAATTCCGAATTTATTCAACAACACTTTTTTCGAATTCGCAATGGCAAATACATTCAGTTTTACACCTTTTCGAGTTTCAATATTTTTAGCTGATTCTAAAATTTGGGAAATCAAAGTGCCGCCAACCGTTCCGTGACCGAAAATGGCGATGTTGATTTTTTTCGCTACACCAAAAATTTCACCATGAATTACATTCAAAGCGCGTTTGAATTCATCTTGACTAATCACCAAACTGATATTTCTTCCCGTAACCGTATTATTCAACAAAATTGGCGTGATTTTATTTCGGATTAAAGCGGTGTATGGCTTGTGGAAATTCGTTAAATCTTGCCCAATAATCGAAACCACAGCAATGTTATCGTTTACCGAAATTTTATTGACATCTTTCATGTAAAAATCCGTTTCAAACTCTTTTTCTAATCCAACCAAAGCTTTAGAAGCCTTATCAGAATTGACTACCAAACCAATTCCTCTTTCTGAAGAACCTTGTGAAATAATACTCACACTAATATCATTTTCAGCCATCACACGGAAAATTCGTGCATCGACACCTGTTTTTCCTAACAAACCTCGTCCTTCTAAATTAATCAGCGAAACATTGGTTAAAACCGAAAGCGATTTGATCCCTTCATTGGTTTGCTCGGCAGTGATTAACGTTCCTTCATTTTCAGGATTGAACATATTTAAAATTCGTAACGGAATATTTTTTTCTACCAAAGGAATAATGGTTTTGGCATGTAAAATTTGAGCTCCGAAGTTTGCCAACTCATTAGCTTCATTAAACGATAATCGCTCAATTTTTTTTGCATCCGCAACTAAATCGGGATTAGCGGTGAAAATTCCGTCAACATGTGTATAATTTTGGAATTCTTCGGCATTTAGATAGTTTGCTAATAAGGAAGCGGTGTAATTACTGCCGTTTCTACCCAAAGTCGTGGTTTCGTTGTGTAAAGTTGAACCGATAAAACCAGTTACGATATTGACTTTATCTGTGTGTTTTTCGAAATAATCCAAGACATTTCGCTTTGAAACGGCGTCAATTGGTTGCGCATTTCCAAAATTTATATCGGTTTTTATCAATTGGCGTGCATCCGAAAATTGCGCTTTGATACTGTTTTCGTTTAAGACAGACGAAACGTATTTTGCAGATAGAATTTCGCCATATGCAATGACTTGGTCTTTGATTTTTTCGCTGTAATCTCCTAAAAGAGAAACGCCTTCTAATAATTTTTGTAAAACCGAGAATTCTTCTTCGAAGATGTTTTCTTTCAAGCCTTCCAATTGGTATTTTTTGAATTGCTCGAAATCTGCTTGAAAATTGATGTTGGCTTGTGCTTTTTTTAGTAAAATTACCAATTCATCTGTAGCATTTCCTCTTGCTGAAACGACCACCGCAATAGGTTCGTTATTAAAATATTTTTGAGCAATCGTTTGAATTACTTTTTGCAATCCTTCTCCGTTTGCTAATGATTTTCCTCCAAATTTTAATATTTTCATTTTTTCTAATTAAATATAGGTTTTAGTATGTTGTTTAGTTGTTCAAATTCTATCAAGAAAGCATCGTGTCCGTGAATGGATTTGATTTCGTGATAAAATGCATTGTTTTTGTATTTTTTGACTTCCTGAAAAGCCGTTTTGATTTCGTTTGCCGTAAAAAAATAATCAGTATCTACACTAATTAGATGAATGTTTGATGAGATGCTTTTGATGACTTCCGATTTAGTATTGTTTTTAAAAATATCGGTCGTTTTCAATAAATGATTCATGAGTTTGTAAGCCGAAAGTTGGAATCTATTTTGCAATTTTTCTCCGTGATGCAACAACCAACTTTCTACTTGAAACAATCCCTCCGAATTTTGCAATTTGGTCTGGAATTTTTCTTGGAGTGATTCGGGTGTTCGATACAATAACATGGCATGAATTCGGGCATCGTGAATTGGATTTTTGGAATTATTCAGAATTAAATCTTGGATTAACACATTTCCAATCAACCAATCAGAAGCTTTCCAACTTGTTGCAACCGGAATTAAATTTGCAATTGCTTTTGGTTGAATTGCTGCCATTTCCCACGCAATTGCTCCTCCTAAACTTCCGCCAATCACTGCAAAAACTTGATTCACTTTAAACGAATCGATTCCTTTCCAAAATAAATTCGCAATATCGTAAGTAGTGAAATCTTGATAATTTTCAATCAGATTTTCTTCATCTTGATAACCGTTTCCAGGAATATTGAAGGCTAAAACCGCATATTTTTTGGTATCGATAATTTTATCATCGCCAATTAAGGATTGCCACCAACCGTTTTCACCAAGAACTTGCGAATTTCCAGTCAACGCATGATTCACCACCACCAAAGGAGCTGAACCAACGGGTTGCCCGAACAATTGATAGGACAAAATCACTTTTGCTTGCACTACTCCATTCTGCAATGGAACATTTTGGAACACTATTTTTTGAATTGTACTCATCTTTCTTATTAAAAAAGACTGCTTCAAGAAAACTTTTCAGCAGTCTTCACTTTCAAACAAACAAAAACTAAACTAAATTTTGAACTGGCAATTTTTCGAAAACACTTTGTAAATCGGTTTTCAAGTCTTCGATATCTTCTAAACCAACAGACAAACGAATTAAATCTTTCGTTACTCCGGTTGTGATTTGTTGTTCATCTGACAATTGTTGGTGCGTAGTACTTGCTGGGTGAATAATTAATGATTTCGTATCACCAATATTCGCCAACAAAGAGAAAAATTGAGTCTCATCAGCTACTTTTTTAGCTGCTTCATAACCACCTTTTAATCCAAAAGTTACGATGCCACTTTGTCCTTCTGGTAAATATTCTTGGGCTAAATCATAATATTTGGAAGAAATCAATCCAGGATAATTTACCCAAGCCACTTCTGGACGTTTTTGCAACCATTTGGCTAATTCCAAAGCATTTTCACTATGCTTTTTAATTCGGATAGCCAATGTTTCCAAACCTTGAATAATTTGAAACGCATTAAACGGACTCAAAGAAGCACCTAAATCGCGTAAACCTTCGATTCTAACTTTTGCGATAAACGAGGCAGCGCCTAACACTTCAAAATATTTTAATCCGTGATAACCCGCTGAAGGTTCTGTGAATTCTGGGAATTTTCCGTTGCTCCAATCGAAATTTCCTGCATCGATGATAACACCTCCAAGAGAAGTTCCGTTTCCGCCGATGTATTTGGTTAATGAATGAATTACGATGTTGGCTCCGTGTTCGATTGGGTTAAGCAAAAAGGGTGTTGCCACTGTGTTATCCACAATAAAAGGCACTTTGTAGGTTTGTGCTGCTTTTGAAATGGCTTTTAAGTCGAGTACATCTAATTTTGGATTTCCTAAACTTTCCGCGAAGAACACTCGGGTATTTTCTTGAGCTGCGTTTAAGAAGTTTTCAGGATTTGATGGATCTACGAATGTTGTGGTGATGCCTAATCTTGGCAAAGTCACGTTTAATAAATTGTACGTTCCGCCATATAAACTGTTAGAAGCTACAATGTGGTCACCTGCTTTTAATAAAGTTAGTAAAGCAGTTGATATAGCTGCTGTTCCAGAAGCGGTTACGACAGCTCCAATTCCGCCTTCTAATTTGGCTAAACGTTGTTCTAGAATGTCGTTTGTTGGGTTGTTTAATCTTGTATAAATAAATCCAGCTTCGGCTAAACCAAAAAGATTAGCTGCGTGGTCTGAATTATTGAAAACGTAGGATGTAGTTTGGTAAATTGGAACAGCTCTTGTTCCTCCATTTTTAGTTACATCGTGTCCTGCGTGTAATGCGTTTGTTGCAAATTTATTTGTGCTCATGATATTTTAAGTATTAAGATATTTCTATTAAGTATTAAGATTTTTTTTGTTCCGAAGTTTGCTTTTCAGCTACACATTCGACAACATCGTCTTGGATTATAAATTTCTATTTTCATATTTGTTGTGTTTTAGTGTAATAAAAAACCTCTGCTTTAGACAGAGGTTATATTGAATTAATTTACTTTTAAAATTATGCAATAGGTTTCCTCTGCGGATTGTTCCACATCATCATACACATATTGCACATTGTAAAGTTCATTTTCTATTTCTTTTAATTTAACAGGGCAAAACTAGATTTATTTTCTACAATAAAAAAATAAATAGATTATTTTTCTAAATTTTGTTATTTAATAATAATTATTTAGATTATTTTTAATTAAATTAAAATTCAATCAGAAAATCATTCATAAAAACTATCTTTTTGTAATTTTTAAATTAAAAAAGTTAACAACCATTTGAAATTCAAATTCATTTCATACATTTGCAAACGAAAACAAAGAGGAAAAATTTGAACTGATTGCAACCTCATTAAAAAAATGCTAAAGCAGTATTACTACTCCTTTACGCAATCACTGCAATTATTTTTTCCTCGCTTAATATTTAAAAACATTTTATTATGGCTTATTTATTTACGTCAGAATCAGTGAGCGAAGGACATCCTGACAAAGTTGCGGATCAAATTTCAGACGCATTAATTGATAACTTTTTAGCATTTGACCCTGAGTCAAAAGTAGCTTGTG
Source organism: Flavobacterium sp. (assembly GCA_018401995.1). GTDB lineage: Bacteria > Bacteroidota > Bacteroidia > Flavobacteriales > Flavobacteriaceae > Flavobacterium. The sequence goes on from JAGYJR010000004.1 coordinate 23,679, forward strand.
AAACACTAGTGACTACAGGTCAAGTAATTTTAGCTGGAGAAGTAAAATCAGACACTTATTTAGATGTACAAACCATCGCGAGAGATGTAATCAAAAAAATTGGTTATACCAAAAGTGAATACATGTTTGAAGCGAATTCTTGTGGTGTTTTATCTGCAATTCACGAACAATCTGCTGATATCAATCAAGGAGTTGACAGAGCTAGTAAAGAAGAACAAGGTGCTGGTGACCAAGGAATGATGTTTGGTTATGCAACGAATGAAACTGCTGAGTTCATGCCGTTAGCATTGAAATTATCTCATCAATTATTACAAGATTTAGCAGATTTAAGAAGAGAGAACAAAGAAATCACTTACTTACGTCCGGACGCGAAATCTCAGGTTACTTTAGAATATTCTGATGATAACAAACCGGTTCGTATTGATGCTATTGTAGTTTCAACACAGCACGATGATTTTGCTGATGAACCAACGATGTTAGCAAAAATCAAAAAAGATATTATTGAGATTTTAATTCCAAGAGTAATTGCTAAAAATCCTCAATATGCACATTTATTTAATGATGCAATTAAATACCATATTAACCCAACAGGAAAATTCGTAATTGGAGGACCCCACGGAGATACTGGTTTAACAGGAAGAAAAATTATCGTAGATACATACGGTGGAAAAGGAGCTCACGGTGGTGGAGCATTCTCAGGAAAAGACCCATCTAAAGTAGACCGTTCTGCTGCTTATGCTACACGTCACATCGCTAAAAATTTAGTTGCTGCAGGTGTTGCTGAAGAAATTTTAGTACAAGTTTCTTATGCTATTGGAGTTGCTGAACCAACATCAATCAACGTAAATACTTACGAAACGGCAAAAGTAAACTTAACTGACGGAGAAATTAGCAAAGTAGTAGAAAGCATTTTTGATATGCGTCCATACTTCATTGAACAACGCTTAAAATTAAGAAACCCAATCTACAGTGAAACTGCTGCTTACGGTCACATGGGAAGAACTCCTGAAACCGTAACTAAAACGTTTACAGCTCCAGGTGGCTTAACAAAAACCGTTACCGTTGAGTTATTTACTTGGGAAAAATTAGATTTCGTGGACAAAGTAAAAGCTGCTTTTAAACTATAGAGCATACTTTAAAACAAAAAAGGCTTCGAGAAAATTCTTGAAGCCTTTTTTTTTCATATAACTAACCTATTTATAAGTTGTATTTCAAAGAGAAAATCAAATATCTTGGTTGTACAAAATATTGGGACGAACTAAAACTGACAATATTAAAACTATCTCTATTAATTGATTGAGTATTTAACAAGTTAGTGCCGCTAATTCTATATTCCAATTTCGAATCTTTCTTTCTATAATTGATACTTGCGGTTAACAAATCGAAAGTATTATTTACATTTCCATCTCTAGAACTAAAATCATTATACGTATACGTTGATGTCAAGGCCAAACCTTCAATAATTCTATAATCTAATGTAATTGAAGGACTATGAGTTGTGAAAACTGCACTTGGATTCTCACTAATATTAATCGTATAAGCTGCTTCTAAATTTGGTAATTTTTGGAATTGTGTTCCAAAGCTCACTCGGTATAATTGATTCCAATTTTCAATATTTCTTGAAAAATCAGATGATGGATTCGCTGGATCTGATGGATTTACAAACAACTGATTGTTTTTTGACCAAGTAATATTAGTGCTTGCACTTGCTTTGTAATACTTTTTAAAAGAACGTTGATAAGAAAACGTTCCACTAACCACTTCATTAGAAAAATCACCATTTACCCTTTCACTAATTTGACTAATTCCATTAAAGAACGAACGATTTACGACAGGATCTGTTGTTCTTGAATAATTTAAAAATGCAAAAATTGTAGTGTAATTAAATAAATTATATTTAGTATATCTTAAATTATGATTTTGCTGTAACGCATTATCAATGAAACGATTTCCTGCACTTAATGAGTTAAAGTTGTTTAAAGTAAAACCTTCTACTAATGCATTTACATCATTAAAAAAGTTACTCATTCTATAATTATACGTCAACGATTCTGATTTTTTAATTTGCCATTGTGCAAAAACATCAGGTAAAATTCGGAAGAAATCATCACGAACTCTGGAATTCAATTGGTCGTTATAAATATTGAATTGATGAAAGTTCACACCTGGATTGAAAGTCAATTTTTTACCAACTGTAAATTTGTAATGCACTCCTAAATACGCGTCATTAAAACCGTATTGTACATCGTTATCAAAAATCAAATCTCCATTATCTGGCAATTGGAATAAAGTCCCATTATCTAATAATTGAAAAATTGATGAATTATAAGTTTGGTATGAATTGGTATTTCCTAAAGTTACGTTTAAGATACTTTTATTGTTAATCGTATAGTAGTAATCTGCCTTTGCATCTACTTTATTCGTTTTAACGAAACGTTCTTGACGAATATCATAACGACTTTGTCCAGATTGAAATCCGATTCCAGGAAATGGATCTTCTAACAAACTTGGATTGTAAAAAGGGTCTTCATCTTGATATAAGTGTTGGACTTCTAAAACAAAGGTGTTTTTTTCATCTTTTGTCCAAAACATATTCAAACTTTGTTCAAATGCAATTGGATCTTGTTCTTTAAAAGAAACAATATTATTAGTTCTATCTATATTTCCTGAAGTTGAAAAAATAGTTGATTGCGTGTTTACTACATTATCTTCAGACTGATTAGATCGTCTTACTGTTGCATCATAATCTAATTGGAAATCAGCACTTTTCTTGTATTTTGAACCGAATTTAAAAACAGCTAAATTATTTCTTAAATCTGAAACATCTGTTCTGTCTTCAATAGTCTGTAGTTCCGATGAATTAGGCTGAAAAATACCAAAATTAGAATTTGTACTAGTTAAAGTTTTATTGGAAGAAATTACTCCAAAACCACTAACGTTCCATTTTTTAGTAATTTCTTGTGTTAGATTTACTGCTCCAAATTTATTATCAATTTCTAAAGCTCTATCGTTTTGTGTAGTTGAAATCCCTAAACTATTAGAAGAAATTCCAATATTTGTTCCGCTTCTTGCAATTGTGTTTCTGGCACCACCAGTTAATCGGAAGAAATCACGAATAGAAAAAGGCACTTCTCCAATATTATTGAAATTTGAAATTACATTAACTGTAGTTTTTGGACTGTAATAAAAGATTTTGGGATTGATTACATAGCGTTCATCTGGTCCGCCACCCACTAAAATATCACCAAACCAAAATTTATCTTTTCCTTTTTTCAGTTTAATATTTAATGCAATATTCTCTTCATTATTTTCCAGTCCTTTAAGTTGAGTAACTTCGTTGAAATTTCTCAAAACTTGAACTTTATCAACCGCATCTGAGGGAATATTTTTAGAGCCAATTTTAGTGTCGCCTTCAAAAAACTTTTTTCCTTCTACTAATAATTGGGTTACTTTTCTTCCTTCTACTTCAATCTCTCCATCTTCATTTACTTGAACTCCTGGTAGTTTTTTTAGAATATCTTCAAGTTTTTGTTCAGTTCCAGTTTTAAAAGAATCGGCGTTGTAAATAATGGTATCGCCACTAATCGTTACGGGCATTTCTTGCACAACCTCAACACCATCAAGCATCATTCCGCCTTCTTTTAGCGCAAATACTTTTCTAATATTTTCAGTACCTGTAACTAATTCAATGTTTTGTGATTGAAAACCCAAAAAACTAACCTTAATTTGGTAAGTAGAATTGGCTTTTAAACTAATTTGGAATTTACCTTGTTCGTTTGAAATGGCATAACCATCCATAGCTTTAGTTTCTTGGTTGATAACCATAACATTCGCCATTTCTAATGGATTACCAATAGTATCCTGAACAATTCCTTCTAGTTTAATATTTTGAGCTGTTGTAAAATATGACGTTACAAATAATAAGACAACAAATAGTTTTTTTATCATAATGATTCAAGTGAAATTAAAATTTTAGCAAACAAACAATTAACGCCCCATTCTGAAGCCGCCTCCACCTTGTCTACCCATTTCTCTCCACTCTTCCATCTTTTCTGCAACAATTTTATCATATTCTTGTTGTGAAACAACTTTACCTTTTTTTGGTGCTTTAATTTCTTTCTTTTCCTTAGGATTCATTACAATTTTAGAACATAAAATAACTGTTTTTCCATCACTAACTTCTAAAATCAAACCCGGTAAACCCCAGTAATTTTCTGGACCTTGACTAATTGGAATATCTGGCGTGTACCAAGCTACAACTTCAATTTCTTTAGGCATTTCCCATTGATCCATAAAGTTAGTAGTTTGCGCCTCTTTCTTTTCCTCGGTTTTCGTATCAGATTCATTTTCTTCCTTCTTTACATCTTCTTTTTTTCTACGAAAATTTCTAAAATCAGATTGACTAACTGGCCGAACAGCTGTTGCTTTGAAACAAGTGTAATTCCCAATTTGTTTAGTTTCTCCTGATAATTTCCAATCTAATTTTGGTAAAGAATCTTGAATTAAAAATTCCTTTCCTGCAAATTCTTTATCTACCAAAAATAATTTGTCTTTTACATTTTTATAATGCGTTCCACCGCCGCCCATCATAGACGACATAAAACGAAATCCACCTTGTTGCCCTGGAGATTCAATTTTTTCTTCTTCAGCATAAATAGATGCATTTCTATCGAAAGTCAAGACAAATGTTTTTTCAAACATCGCTTTCATACGCTCTTCAATTGTCTTTTGCATTTCTGGCGTAATTTCTCTATTGCCTCTAAAATTCGAAGCCATGTCAGAAGTACTAGTTTTTGACTCATAAACAGCCATTCCTTGGAAATTTTGAGCACTCAAAACAGACGCCACAAACAAAGATAAAGTAATGATAATCTTTTGCATTTTTATAATTTTTAAGTTTAATTTATTAATAATAGCAATAGAAATTTATATATAGACTGACAAAACTGATAATTGTTACAGAAACTTTAATTAAAATTAAGTTAAAATATTATCTTTAGACTTTATTTCATTCAAATGGTTTAATCTAATGAAGTGTCTTTTGTGTTTATTTTTCTTTGTCAGTTCACTTGGTTTTAGCCAATCATCTATAAATGCAATCTTCATTGATAGTTTAACAATTAAAGAAACAGAATTTATTGGTTTTGATGCCTATAAAGACTATTACTATATTACCAACAATGTATTTCACAAGCAAACAAACCAACAGAACTTGGTTTATAAAAATGTGGCATTAGGAAAAATAACAAAAATTGATATTTTAAATCCGCTTCAATTGGTTTTACTTTATAAAGATTTTAACGCCGTTGTTCTTTTGGATAATCAATTGAACGAAACCAACCGTATTTTGGGCAACACAATTGAAACGCCCATTTCTTTCGAATTTACAGGATTAGCAAGTAGCAATCAATTTTGGTTTTTTGATGTTTTTAGTCAGAAAATTGGTTTGTATCAATTTAAAAATAATAGTTTAAAATTTATTTCGACTCCATTGGTAGCAATTCCAAAAGTCCATCAAAACAATTACAATCATTACTTATGGATTGACACTAATGATGATTTTTTCTCAATTAATTTATTTGGAAAAATCCAAAAAATAGGAAAAATCCCTGAAGCTGATGCCGTTAAAATAATTGACTCCGAAAGACTTTTATTAAAAATAGGGCAATCGCTTTACTATTATAACCTAAAGGATAATAGCATCAAAAAAATTGAACTGAATGAAAATTCGTTTGCTAATTTTTTCTTTAAAGATGGAATTTTGTCTATTTTTACCCAAAACAAAATTACTAACTATAAAATAATTCTACCGTAATGCACATAGCAGTAGCAGGAAATATTGGAGCAGGAAAAACTACATTAACCCGATTATTAGCCAAACATTTTAAATGGGAACCTCATTTTGAAGATGTAGTTGACAATCCGTATTTAGATGATTTTTACCACCAAATGGAACGTTGGAGTTTTAACCTTCAAATTTATTTCTTAAACAGTCGTTTTCGTCAAGTGTTACAGATTCGTGAAAGCGGAAAAAAAATCATTCAAGATAGAACCATTTACGAAGATGCTCATATTTTTGCCCCTAATCTTCATGCTATGGGATTAATGGCAAACCGTGATTACAGCAATTACACTTCACTATTCGAATTAATGGAGGGCTTAGTTGGCGCTCCAGATTTATTGATTTATTTAAGAAGTTCGATACCCAATTTAGTAAGCCAAATTCACAAAAGAGGAAGAGATTACGAAAACTCTATTTCAATTGATTACTTAAGTCGATTGAACGAAAGATATGAAGCTTGGATTCAAACCTACGATAAAGGAAAATTAGTAATTATTGATGTTGATAATGTAGATTTTGTAAACAATCCTGAAGATTTAGGAATGATTATTAATCGAATTGATGCTGAAATTAACGGATTATTTTAAAATCAAATTATGCCTCTAGTTAACCCACTTCCATCAAATCACGATGATGAAACCAGAAAATTAGCTGAGTTTTTTAATGAGACTTTAGGCTTTTGTCCTAATTCTGTATTAACGATGCAACATCGTCCTGCCATTTCAAAAGCTTTCATACAATTGAACATGGCTGTAATGGAAAACAAAGGAAATGTTACTTCAGATTTAAAACGAATGATTGGCTGGGTAACCAGTAATGCAACAGGATGCAGATATTGCCAAGCGCATACAATTAGAGCTGCTGAACGATATGGCGCTGAGCAAGAAAAGTTAGATAACATTTGGGATTTTAAAACGCATAATGCTTTCTCTGATGCTGAACGAGCTGCTTTAAATTTTGCTTTAGCTGCTTCATTAATTCCTAATGCCGTTGATGAAACAATTAAAACCGAACTTTATAAATATTGGACTGAAGGCGACATTGTTGAAATGCTTGGAGTTATTTCATTATTTGGCTATCTAAACCGTTGGAATGACTCTATGGGAACTGTAGTTGAAGAAGGCGCGATTGAAAGCGCAGAAAAATATTTAGGAAAAACCGGTTGGGAAATCGGGAAACACCAATAAAAAAATGCCTCAAATGAAATTTCAGATGAGGCATTTTTTATTAAAAAGTATCTAAGAGTGATTTGATTTTTATATTTTGTACTGGTTTCGATAATTTAATCACTCGTTTTTCATTAGGCAATAGATCAAAATAATTATCCTCAAAAAAAGTATCATTTTCCGAAGAAAGAAAAACATCTTTAGCTAAAACATCTGAAGATATTTCAATAGTAAACTCATCAACGTTTCGAATTTGAATATTTGGTTTTGATAATTTCAAATCTTTTGGTTTTACAAAGAAATATTGTGATTGAACATTGTTGAATTGTACTTTTAAAACGGTTTGTTTCAAATCGAATGGTTTACAATCTTCTTTAAGAATTTCATAAATAATAGTACTGGAATTTTCTTCAAAAGTAATTTCTTTCGAAGTTTTCCAAAATGATTTTCCATCAAAAGAAAGGAATTCTAATTCCAATTTTCCAGATTGTTTTTCAAAACTGTCATTTACCAAAAATACTTCATATTTATTACTTTCCTCTTCAACCGAAAGCAACACATTCTCAAAACTCCGCTTCGCTTGATAATGAAACGCTTTCCAATTCCCAAAGTAATCTAACGAACTCCAAGAAGTAACAGGCCAACAATCATTTAATTGCCAATACAAAGTCCCCATACAATAGGGTTTAGCTCTTCGGTGTGCTTCAATAGCGATTTTCATGCCACGAGCTTGCAACAATTGAGAAACATAAGCATAATCCTCGAAATCTTTTGGCACCACATAATCTCGTTCCATGTATTCATTTATGGTTTCGTAACCTGTTGGATGTTTTTGATGATTTTTGAAAGCTTCGGAAGTGAAATTCAAGTCTTCTTGAGTCATTACTTTTTTCAAAGTTTCCAAATTTGGCATGCCCTGAAAACCGTATTCGCTTACAAACCTTCCAACTTTCTCATCATAAATTTCAAAAGGTTCTTTTCCCCACCAAACGCCCCAATAATGCACATCGCCTTGGGTTAAACTTTCTTTTCTTCCCCAACCTTTTGACGGAGACGATGACCAATAAATATTCTTTTCTTTCGGAAGTAAACTGTCTAATGTTTGCGGAATCATCTCGTGAAAAACTTTTTTGTAATCATTCCAAATTTGAGTCGAATCAGCTTTGGAATAATTAAATTGCTTTTGCCAACCCCAATTGTGCCAACCTTCATCATTTTCATTATTACCACACCAAATGGCAATACTTGGATGATTTTGTAAGCGATTTACGTTATCAATTACTTCTTGTTTTACATTTTCTACAAATTTTTCATCGCCAGGATACATAGAACAAGCAAACATAAAATCTTGCCAAACTAAAATTCCGTTGGCATCGCAAGCTTCGTAAAACGCATCATCAAAATAAACGCCACCACCCCAAACGCGCAACATGTTCATATTCGCTTTTTTAGCATTTTCAACCAATGAAAAATAAGTGGAATCCGAAACTCGTGGTAAAAAACTATCGGACGGAACCACATTAGCACCTTTCATGAAAACGGGTTTCCCATTTAATTTGAAGTAAAAACTGCTTCCAATTTGGTCTTTTTCCTGAATTAATTCGATAGTTCGCAAACCAATATGTAGCTTTTTTGAATCCAATAATTGTTTTTTCTGACTGATCTCAATGGTAAAAGAATATAAATTCGCATCACCTAAACCATTACACCACCACAATTTCGGATTGGTGATTTCATATTGCATTTGAATTCTATTCTTTCCTTTTTTAAGATTGAACGTTTGAGATTTATCATTGATTTTCAACTGAATCGTTTTGACTTTAGAAACGTAAATTTCGGTCGTGAATTCTAAAATCGCTTTTTTATCATTCAATTGAATTTGACTGTATTTTATATTTTCAATTTTTGCCGAATTCCAAAATTTCAATTGGACTTTTTTCCAAATTCCAGCCGTTACAAATCTTGGGCCCCAATCCCAACCGAATTGATATTGTGCTTTTCGAACAAAAACACGTTCTTTTTCGGGTAACGTATAAGATAATTTTTTCGATTCTTCTTTTCCTTTTTGAACCGCGGAATGAAAAACCACTTTTAAATGAATAGTTCCAATTTTCAAATGTGATTTGGCAGAAATATTCCATTTTCGGAACATATTATCGGCTTCTAAAACTGCTTTTCCGTTCAAATAAACCGTTGCATACGTATCTAAACCTTCAAATTCTATATCGATATTTTTATTTTTTAGTTCGGATTTAGTCAGTGAAAAATGGGTTTCGTATTCCCAATTTTCATTTTCAACCCACTGCAATTGCTTTTCATTGGCTCCAAAGAATGGCTCTGGAATTAATTGGTTTTGAAACAAATCAGTGTGAACGGTTCCGGGTATAGTTGCCTTGTGTTTTTTAGTTTCGTTTTGTTTGTTGAATGTCCAATTTTCTGTTGACAAATTGCGATAGGAAGTTTGTCCAAAAATGAAAAAACAATTTAGACATAATAGAAAAACGAAAATTTTTTTAACCGTATATGGCATACAAGTTTATTTAAGATTGCAACTTTTTCATTAGTTGTATTATTTCCTCGGAATTTGCGGTTTCACTTCCATCGGTAATGGCGGAAGAATGATACCAATTCGCATTTACCATTTCATTTAATTCCGAAATATTAGTCGAACGCAATCCGCCACCGGGCATGATTTCGATGCGATTATTCGCTAGAATGACTAATCGTTTCAAGACTTCTTTTCCTTCGATGACGTTTGGAAAAGTTCCAGAAGTTAAAATTGTTGAAAATCTGCAAGAAATCACGTTTTCTAATGCTTGTTCGTAATCTAAAACTTCATCAAAAGCTCTATGAAACGTACATGGAAATGGTTTTGCTAAATCAACCAAAGCTTTGTTTTGTTCGATATTAATTGTTTTATCATCCTTCAAAACTCCAAAAACAAATCCGTTGATTCCAAGTTTTTTGATGGTTTCTATTTCGAATTTCATTTGTTCCAATTCTGAATCCGAATACACAAAATTTCCTCCTCTTGGGCGAATCATTACGTATAAATCGATGGTTAGATTTTCGCGAGCTTGTTGAATCATTTCAATTGTTGGAGTTGTGCCACCAACCGACATATCTGCACACAATTCTACTCTATCGGCTCCTGCTTTTTTAGCTATTAGAGCAGATTCAAGGTTAAAACAAGCGATTTCAATTTTTTTATTTTGAGGCATAAGTCATTAATATTGGCCACTGATTACAAAGATTCACACGGATTAAAAAATCTTTAAAATCCTTTAATCTCAGGCAAAAAATTATTTCAAATAATAATTCGCATCGATTAATTTATTTCCTGTTGCATCGTGAACGGCATAATTGAAACCGCCTTGCACACAATACGAACCGTATTCCCCTTTTTTATTCAAGGCAATAAACCCAACTTGAATATCTTTTAGATTCTTTCCTCGATTTTGTGTCAGTTTTACAATTCGCATCACGGCTTCTTCACATGCCTTTTGTGGTGATTTTCCTTGACGCATCAATTCTACTACTAAATGACAACCCGTAATTCGGATGACTTCTTCACCGTGACCTGTTGCGGTTGCGGCACCAACTTCATTATCCACATACAAACCAGCTCCAATGATAGGAGAATCGCCTACTCTTCCGTGCATTTTGAAAGCCATTCCGCTAGTAGTACAAGCACCAGATAAATTGCCTTGTGCATCCAAAGCAATCATTCCAATAGTATCGTGGTTTTCGATATTGGCTTTTGGCAAATATTCACTGGTTTTTAGCCATTCTTTCCATTCTTTTTCGGAAGCTTCTAACAATAAATTTTCTTTTTGAAATCCTTGTGATAAAGCAAATTGTAAAGCGCCATCACCAACTAACATCACGTGAGGCGTTTTCTCCATCACCATTCTTGCTACGGAAATAGGATGTTTAATGTGTTCCAAACACGCTACCGAACCAATATTTGAATACTCGTCCATAATACAAGCATCTAATGTTACGCGACCATCTCTATCTGGGCGACCGCCGTAACCAACGCTTCTTTCATTTGGATCGCCTTCTGGAATTTTTACTCCAGCTTCCACCGCATCTAAAGCGCGACCTTTGTTTTTTAGCACTTCCCAAGCGGCTTCATTGGCTTGCAAACCGAAATTCCATGTAGAAAGTACGATGGGTTTGTTCGTTTTTCTTGAATTGATATCGATTTCAGATTCTTCAGATTTTCCATTGAAAGCCTGAAACGCTACACCAGCAGTTGCTAATGCTGTTGTCTTTAAAAAATTTCTTCTGTTTGTCATTATTCTACACTTATTTCGTCTACAAATAACCAACTATTGGAACCCGCTCCAGGTTTTCCATCGGCAATGATTCCGTTGTTTTTAGCGACAATTTTAATGAATTTTGCTTTTAATTTTGGAAATTCAATAACTACGTTTCCTTTTTTAATTTCAATTTCTTTCTGCGAAATTGTTTGAATCGATTGATAGTTTATTCCGTCATTGGATACTAAAAACTGAATTTCTTTGGGATAATAAATCCAACTTACTTTTGATAATAGCGTGTTGATATTGATTTTTGAAATCGTTTCTGATTTTCCTAAATCGATTGTAGCATTCAAATCTTTTCCCCAGAAACCTGACCAATCTCTTCCAAATTTAGAAGGATTTCCTTTCATTCCATCTACCAAAGTAAAAGAGCCGCCAATTCCATAATTTTCATGCGGTTGATGTTCCAATTCTATCTTTTTCCCTGTTGATTTAGTGATGAAAAAGGGTTGTTCGATTGTGGCGCTTTTGACTTTATTATTTTCGAAATAAGCCGCTTTTATAATTTGGTTTTTAGTGACTAGAATTGGTTTTTCATAAGAAATCGAGTTTGCATTTGGTTCCGAACCATCGGTTGTGTATTTGATTCCGCTTGGATTGACTGATTTTAATTCGAATGCTACTCCATTTTCTGCCGGTTGTACTTTGGAAGTTACTTCAAAAATAGCTTTGCTGTAGTTGATTCCTTTTTTTTCATAGCGTTCAAAATGCTGAATTAATCGGGTTTCGAAAACTTTGTACTCATTTGGATTGGATGTTCCCCACAAAACTTCGGAAAGCGCTGCTATTCTTGGAAAAAGCATATATTCAGCATGTTCTGGTGTATTGATGTATTCCGTCCAAAGATTCGCTTGAGCACCTAAAATATATTTCGATTCTTCCGCAGAAAGTTCCTTCGGAATTGGATTAAAAGAATACACTTTTTCCACATTGGTATAACCTCCAAAAGCAATCGGTTCGTTTTTGGGCTCACCTTGATAATGATCAAAATAACAATGGGAACCTGGCGACATGACTACGAAATGTTTTTGTTTGGCTGCTGTTATTCCTCCTTCGGTGCCGCGCCAACTCATTACGGCTGCATTTGGTGCTAATCCGCCTTCTAAAATTTCGTCCCAACCAATGATTTTTCTACCGTTGTTATTCACAAATTTTTCGATTTTTTGGATGAAATAACTTTGTAATTCGTGTTCGTCTTTTAATTTTTCGTCCTTGATTCTTTTTTGGCAATTTGGGCAGCTTTTCCAACGTACTTTTGGACATTCATCACCTCCAATATGAATGTATTCGGAAGGAAATAATGCCATAACTTCTGACAGAATATTTTCCAAAAACGTGAATGTTTCGTCTTTAGGACAAAAAACATCATCAAAAACGCCCCAAGATTTTCCCACTTCAAACGGTCCGCCAGTACAAGAAAATTCTGGATAAGAAGCTAAAGCTGCTAAAGCGTGACCTGGCATTTCGATTTCGGGAACAACGTTGATGTGTCGTTCTTTGGCGTATGCTACAATTTCTTTGATTTCTTCTTGTGAGTAAAATCCACCATAGCGAATATCATCGAAGGTTTGATCGGTATAATGCCCAATCATAGAACCATTTCGCCATGCGCCGACTTCGGTCAATTTGGGATATTTTTTGATTTCGATGCGCCAACCTTGATCATCAGTCAAATGCCAATGAAGCGTATTCATTTTGTACATCGCCAAATAATCGATATATTTTTTGATGAATTCCTTTGAAAAAAAATGTCGGGAAACATCTAAATGCATACCACGCCATTGAAATTTGGGCACATCATCCATCATAAGATTATCCAATTTAATTTCGGAGGCATTGGGAGTAAATGGAATTAATTGGAGTAAGGTTTGGATGCCATAAAACAATCCTTGATTAGTTGAAGCATAAATTGCTATTCTATCGCCAAGAATATTTAATTGATAGGCTTCTTTATTAGGAAATTGAGACTCTGGTTCCAAAATCAAATGAATTCGTGAACCAATTCTATGCGCGTTCTTAGTCGTAAGTTCTAATCCTGTTTGTTGTTTAATGCTTTCTTTTAAAAATTGGACTTCAAAAGAATTCGTATTATTAGCAACAATTATTGTTTTAGGATTTAATGAAAACTTTTTATCAATAGCATTTACCTTAAATGGTTTTGGGATAACATTAATCGGTTTTTGCCCAAATGTAAAAAAGATAGAAAAAAAAGCAAAAAAGAATATTTTACATTTCATTGTAATAGATTTGACTGTGTTAAATATACAAAAAAACCTCACGAATTGTGAGGTTTTTACATATACTAATTTAAAGATTATTTTCCAAGTTCAGCAATTTTTGCATCTACTTCTAAATCATCTCCTTCAAAAACTTTTTCTTCAGTAATTTCTTTACCATCTACTTTTTTAGTTAATGTAACAGTTGCTTTTACTTTTCCGTTAGCATCTTTTTCTTTTTTAACATCCATATTGATGATTTCTTCGTGATGGTCATGATTACAATCTGGACCGTGAACGTGACCTTCTTCTCCATGAGCCGCATCACTATGTCCATGTTTGCACATTTTAGCACATTTCTCTTTATCACAACCCATTTCAGCACATTTTGCAGCACATTCTTCTTCAGTCATGTTTGCACAAACTTCAGTACAACACGCTTTAGCACAATCTGCTGTTGTAGCGCCGTGACCACCCAAAATAGGAGCAATTACCAAACCAATTAAACATGTTAATTTGATTAAAATATTCATTGACGGTCCTGAAGTATCTTTGAATGGATCTCCAACAGTATCACCAGTTACAGCTGCTTTATGTGCATCTGAACCTTTGTATGTCATTTCACCATTAATCATAACTCCAGCTTCGAATGATTTTTTAGCGTTATCCCAAGCTCCACCAGCATTATTTTGGAATACTGCCCAAAGCACACCTGAAACTGTTACACCTGCCATATAACCACCTAACATTTCAGCAATTAATTGGTTGTTCTCTCCGTAAACTAATTTTCCTAATAATACAATTGCAATTGGGAAACCAATAGTTAAAATCCCAGGTAACATCATTTCGCGTAAAGCGGCTTTTGTAGAAATTTCAACACATTTACCGTATTCTGGTTTTCCAGTTCCTTCCATAATTCCTGGAATTTCTTTGAACTGACGACGTACTTCATACACCATATCCATTGCGGCTTTACCAACAGAGTTCATTGCTAAAGCAGAGAACACTACAGGAATCATACCTCCAACGAATAACATTGCTAATACTGGTGCTTTGAAAATATTAATTCCATCAATTCCTGTGAAAGTAACATAAGCAGCAAATAATGCCAACGAAGTTAACGCAGCAGAAGCGATTGCGAAACCTTTTCCAGTTGCAGCAGTTGTATTTCCAACTGAATCTAAAATATCTGTTCTTGTACGAACTTCTTTTGGTAACTCACTCATTTCAGCGATACCACCTGCGTTATCAGAAATTGGTCCGAAAGCGTCGATTGCTAATTGCATAGCAGTTGTAGCCATCATAGCAGAAGCTGCTAAAGCAACACCATAGAAACCTGCAAAAGCATAAGAAGCCCATATTGCAGCAGCAAATAAAATTACTGTTGGGAAAGTAGAAATCATTCCAGTTGCCAAACCAGCGATTACGTTAGTTCCTGCTCCAGTAGATGATTTTTGTACAATTGCCATCACTGGTTTTGTACCTAAACCTGTATAATATTCTGTTACAGATGAAATAGCTCCACCTACGATTAAACCAATAATTGTTGCGTAGAAAACACGCATCGAAGAAATTTCTTTGGCTCCTTCACCATAAAACTCCATTGTCATTACTTCTGGCAACATAAACTGCACTAAGAAGAAACATGAAATTGCAGTTAAAATAATAGAAACCCAGTTCCCTTTGTTTAATGCACTTTGCACTTGTGCTTCTTTAGCATCGTCACTTGAAATTTTCACTAACATTGTTCCAATGATAGAAAATAAAATTCCAAAACCAGCGATTGCCATTGGTAATAAAATTGGTCCAATTCCGCCAAAAGCGTCATCGATTTTACCACCCATATCTTTAATTACATAATTTCCTAAAACCATTGCAGCTAAAACAGTTGCTACATACGAACCAAATAAATCGGCCCCCATCCCTGCAACGTCTCCAACGTTATCTCCAACGTTATCAGCAATTGTAGCTGGGTTTCTTGGATCATCTTCTGGAATTCCTGCTTCTACTTTACCAACTAAATCCGCACCTACGTCAGCAGCTTTTGTATAAATACCACCACCAACACGTGCAAATAATGCAATAGATTCAGCTCCAAGAGAGAATCCTGCTAAAGTTTCAAGAACGATAGTCATGTCTTCTGTAGAAGTCCATTGACCATGCATGAAAAATCTAAAAAATATGATGAAGAATCCTGTCAATCCTAAAACGGCTAAACCAGCAACTCCTAATCCCATAACGGTTCCACCGCCAAAAGAAACTTTTAAAGCTTGAGGTAAACTCGTTCGGGCTGCTTGTGTTGTACGAACATTGGTTTTCGTTGCGATTTTCATACCAATATTTCCCGCATAAGCTGAAAAAATGGCTCCAAAAATAAACGCAATTACGATTAACCAGTGGGTTGTTGGTACAAAAAACGAAATAGCTGCTAACACAACACTCGCTCCAAGAACAAAGAATGTTAACAATTTGTATTCTGCTTTTAAGAAAGCTAAAGCACCTTCATAGATGTAATCTGAAATTTCTTTCATTTTTCCATCTCCGGCATCTTGTTTTAGTACCCATGCTCGTTTGACTGCCATAAATACCAGCCCTAACAGTGCCATTGCGATTGGCACGTAGATCATCATTGATTCCATAAATTATTAGTTAAGTTTTTGTTTGTTAATTCAATTCTATTATCAACAAAAATAAACAAAAAAGGCAATATTCATAGAAAATATTGCCTTTTTTATATAAAAACCTACAAATTATTTAATACTAAATAATCCTGCCGGTTTATTTTCAATCTCCTCGAAACGTCTGGTGCATTTTGCTAAAATTTCTTTAGCTTCGTTCACATCACCCCAACCTTCAACATCAACTTTTTTGTTTTCTAAATCTTTATACACTTGGAAGAAATGTTCGATTTCTTTGATTAAGTGCGGATTTACGTCACTTAAATCGTTTAATTTATTCCAAATTGGATCAGAAACTGGAACACAAATTACTTTTTCATCTGGACCTTTATCATCTGCCATGTGGAAAACACCAATTGGTTTTACTTCCATTACACAACCTGGAAATGTTGGTTCGTTTACTAAAACTAAAACATCTAATGGATCACCATCTAATGCTAAAGTTTCTGGAATAAATCCGTAATCTGCAGGATACATCATTGACGAAAATAACATTCTGTCAAAACGCATTCTTTTTAATTCAAAATCGTATTCGTATTTGTTTCTACTTCCTCTTGGAATCTCAATCAATACATCAAATGTAGTAATTTTATCTGCTGTCATTTCTCTTTTATTTTTTAAAGCGGGTGCAAAGGTACCACTATAAAACATGAGAAGCAAAAGAGTTTTGCAAAAAAAATATAGGTTTAGAAGTAAAACCCAAAGGAAGCCCTTACTGCAAATTTCCTAGCATCAGGCATTTCCAAATAACTTCCTCTCCAAGCGAAATCAATTCGTAATACTTTAAAAATATTCCCAACCCCTGCGTGATATTCCCAATACACATCTTCTGGAGCAATATACTCCAATCCAGATGCATTTAATAATTTATTACGGTCTGAAACTCTTCCGTAAACACCTTTAATTCCAACAATTTCCCGTAAATTTAATTTTCTTAAATACGGAACTCTTGAAAATAACCTTCCATTGAAGTGATGCTCAAAATGCAACGATGCATATTCATCTGCAACAAAATCGTAATAATCTAATAAATTATAGGTGTTTTCAATTACAAACCAAGATTGATTTCCTGGAATTACACCCATTAATCCCAATGGTACTTCTCCAAAGATTTTTCCTGTTTCAAAAGTAGTAAACAATCTTCCAAAACCTCCCACTAATGCTGGTTGACGGTAATAGAATTGTAATTTTTGGTAGTTAAAATCGCTATCCAAAACACCTTTTAAACCGTTACTGTAACTTAAAAATACTCTAGCATAATTAAAATCAACATCCATTCTATCCACTCCATAGCCTAAAGTTTTTCTCTTAGGTGTGTATTCAGCTACTAAATTAATCTCGGATTGCTTGACTTCACTTTTTATTTCCGATTGTGTGATATCCGTATAATAATCTAAACTAAATTCGTTTGATGCAGACTTTAATGTTCTATACGTTAAGTTGGTTTGAAAAGTGAAGTTTTTTAATGGCTCAATTTCAAAACCTATAGTGGTTAAATTAACCGAAGTCAATTGATTGTTTACACCACTTGCAAAAAGTGCTGAAGAAGCAAAACTTCTACCAAGTACATCATTGGAAGTAGTTAAACTTACACCCATTTGTTCGACATCACGTCGGTTTCCTACAGATAAAATTAAACGATTATCTGGATTTACCATCCAACGTCCAGAAATCCCGTACTTGAACTGATTATCTCTAAATCCATAAGCGGTATATCCTTGAATTCGCCATTTGTCGTGCGGACCAAAATACGTTCTCCCACCAATTCGAATGCGTTGTCCTTCTACATCATTATATCCAAAAGTGGAGAAAATAGGTCCAAAATCGAAATTGCCTACTTGAATGTATCCACTTCCTAGTATGGTTGCTAAGTCATAAATTCGCTTGAATTTGGGTACTGTTTGTAGTGTATCCAACATTTTATAAATTCCAGCTTCATTTTCATTGAGTTTTTCAAAACGATTTTCTTGCCAAAATTCTTCTGGTCTATTGAAAACGCTATTGTCGTAAAAATTAACTTCTTGGCGGTAAAAACTATCTTCTTTTGGTTCGTTAAATACATGGTTTTTGACAACCGTAGTTCTTTTTCCATAAACGCCTTTAGATTCTTCTTTTTTGGAAAAACTAAAATCTGACATCATGTAATCTCTTTTCAAAAGAAAAACGGAATCGTTCAATACTTCAAATTCTTGTTCGATATAAATTTCTTTTACCCAGTTAATATTAGCGCTCTTACTAGCTTCTAAATTGATTTTTTTAATTGCGAACGTTGTATCATTCACCCAAAAATCGCCTTTGAAAGTCAATTCGTTTTTTCGTCTTGGATAGTAAACAATATTGTAGCACCATTTGTTATCGATAAACATACTGTCATTCAACACATAGTTATAAACATGAATTCCTGTTCGCGAAAGTGGACTCACAAAATCTTTATCAAAAAACTTCAGGTAATTGTCGTAAATATTATAATCCGCGTACAAATCTTTAATAAATGTATTCACGCCATCACCGTTCCCGAATCCTGAATTTTTGTTGGCTTTTAGAATTTCTTTACGTTTCTTTTTAACATTATCTCCGTAGACTTCACTTACACTTTCGTTTATAAAAATGGGCAAAAAAGTTTTCCCAGTAATTCTTGAAGTGTCAATATTATCAAAAATAAATTCCATTCCTTTGAATACTTTGCTGCTCATAAAAGCGCTGTCAATCGTATTCATGTCGAATTCTACTTTTTCATATTTGTCATATTTATATTGATCAAACATGTAAAGTCCGTTTTTTCGTTTTCTTTCCCAAATTTTTCTGAGAATATCCAGTGCTGGATTATTCTTTTTAGAAGTTTTACCAGTATAAACTACAACCTCTTTAAGTGTTGTTCCTTGTATTAAAACAATTTTTAAATTAGAATTTAACCCATTTTTTAATGGAATTTCTTGTGTTTCAAATCCAACAAACGAGACTACTAAAACACTATGGTTTTGGTCAGATTCAAAATAAAAAATACCATTTTCATTGGTAATCACACCTTCTTTTGAGTTTTTAAAAACTACGTTTGCAAAAGCTATAGGATCACCAAACTCATCCACAACCTTTCCTCCTACTTTAGTTTGAGCAACAACAAGAATGGAAATTAAAAAAAATAGTACTGTATATAAAACTTGTTTCATGAATTAAAAAGAATCAATAAAAAACCTCATCAATTAAGTTTTGATGAGGCTTCAAATATAGTAAGATATATTTTATTTATACATAACTTTTTTTACCGCTTTGATAACATCTTGTGCATTTGGCAACCATTCTTTTAATAACGCTGGAGAATATGGTGCTGGTGTATCCGCAGTTGTGATTCTTTGTATTGGAGCATCTAAGTAATCGAATGCTTTTTCTTGAACCATGTACGTAATTTCAGATGCAACACTACCAAAAGGCCAAGCTTCTTCTAAAACCACCAAACGATTCGTTTTCTTTACCGAATTTAAAACCGTATCGTAATCTAATGGACGAACCGTTCTTAAATCGATGATTTCACAAGAAATTCCTTCTTTAGCCAATTCATCAGCTGCCAAGAAAGCTTCTTTTAATATTTTTCCGAAAGAAACGATAGTTACATCTGTTCCTTCTCTTTTTACATCGGCAACACCTAAAGGCAAAATGTATTCTCCTTCTGGAACTTCACTTTTATCTCCATACATTTGTTCTGATTCCATGAAAATAACAGGGTCATTATCACGAATAGCTGCTTTTAGTAAACCTTTTGCATCGTAAGCATTTGCAGGAACAACTACTTTTAAACCTGGACAGTTGGCATACCAACTTTCAAAAGCTTGTGAGTGCGTTGCGGCTAATTGACCTGCAGAAGCTGTTGGGCCTCTGAAAACAATTGGAATATTAAATTGTCCTCCAGACATTTGACGCATTTTTGCTGCGTTGTTGATGATTTGATCAATTCCTACCAATGAGAAGTTGAATGTCATGAATTCTACGATTGGTCGGTTACCGTTCATTGCTGAACCTACTGCAATTCCAGCAAAACCTAACTCAGCAATTGGAGCATCGATTACACGTTTTGGACCAAATTCGTCTAACATTCCTTTAGAAGCTTTGTATGCTCCATTATATTCAGCAACTTCTTCACCAATTAAATATATCGTATCATCATGGCGCATTTCTTCGCTCATCGCTTCGCAAATGGCTTCTCTAAACTGTATCGTTCTCATGAATTTTTATTTGAAATCATTAATTTGAAACGCAAAAATATAAAAAATAGCGGGAATAAAATATTTGGTTCTAAATTATTTGTAAGATGATGATGTAATTATTCTAATCTATATGATTTAAAAAAAATTGAAGTTTAATAATAACTTTAACTTGGTTAACAATTTACTATTAAATAATAATTATTGAAAACTACCTAATTTAGATTATATTTCCTCTTTTCTGTTATGATTGGTTCAACAAAGTATTGAATGTTGTTGATATAAATTGTAATATTTTTAAAAATAATTATGTCTTCATCTTCCAAGTTTTCAAAGTAATATTTTGCTTTTTCATTAAACCTTTTTCCTTTAAAATATTCATTAATTAAAATTTTATCCTTTCTAATTATAATTAATTCATATTCCACTTTAGAATTATCAAAATTCAAATCAACTTTTTTAGATTCTACTGAAATCCCATTCGCTCTTGTTAATAATAAATTATCTTCTTTATCAACAGGAGCCATTATTCTTGCGCTTAAATTAATATTATCAACGTTTAAATAAATTTTATTTTCTTTGTTTTTTGGAATTGATTATTTTTATTTCAAGTAAACCAGTTTTTTGGTATAATTGTAAAATAGCAATTTTCGCTTTTAAAAACTTCTCCTTCAACTTCAATAAAGAAATCTTTACATTTTGTGTTTTCTATACTTATATCAACAGCATTTGCAATCCCTGCATATAATTGATTGTTTAATGGTGTTGAAACTACGATTACTTGTGATGTTGCTAAAAAAGGAAATATTAGAAAAATGTAAAATTTCATAATTTATTTATAATGTGAGTGAATCCTAGTGTATGTTCCAAATTTACAATTTTAAAGTCAACCTTCATAAGTTTTTGTTTTAATTTTACTTATATTTTATTGTTTGTATTTTGCTAAATCTATTAAATTGCTATTATATTCACAATTTTAAACAAAATTGAAATCCTTAAATTATACATTTTATAAAAAAAACATAAAATTTCAGTATTTTTCATATTTATTATGCGCGCATAGTTTTTTATTTGATAATTTTTAGTAAATTCGTGGCGTTATTATTCACTTATTTAAACAGAAAAAATGAAAATATTAGTTTGCATTAGTCACGTACCTGATACTACATCAAAAATTAATTTCACCAATGGTGATACGGAATTTGATACTAATGGTGTTCAGTTTGTAATCAATCCAAATGATGAATTTGGTTTAACTAGAGCTATTTGGTTTAAAGAACAACAAGGCGCTTCAGTTACTGTTGTGAATGTTGGTGGAGCTGACGCAGAAGCAACTTTAAGAAAAGCCTTAGCTATTGGCGCTGACGAGGCTATTAGAATTAACGCTAACCCAACAGACGGAATGTTTGTTGCAACAGAGTTAGCAGCAGTTGTAAAAGCTGGAAATTATGATTTAGTAATTGCAGGTAAAGAATCGTTAGATTATAATGGTGGAATGGTTCCTGGAATGTTAGCAGGATTATTAGGTTTCAATTTCGTAAACTCTTGTATTAATTTAGATGTTAATGGATCGGACGCAAAAGTAACGAGAGAAATCGACGGTGGAAAAGAAACAGTTTCAACAACATTGCCATTAGTTATTGGTGGACAAAAAGGTTTGGTAGAAGAAAAAGATTTACGTATTCCAAATATGCGTGGTATCATGATGGCAAGAACTAAAGCTTTGGATGTAAAAGAACCAACAACTACTGAAACAGCATCGAAAGCGGTTAAATTTGAAAAACCAGCTGCAAAATCTGCTGTAAAATTAATCAGTGCAGATAACATTGACGAATTAATCGATTTATTACACAACGAAGCAAAGGTTATTTAGTTTTCAGTTTTCAGTCACAGTTTTCAGTAAAGAACTAGACTCAAACTACTAACTTTTAAACTTAATTAAAACTTTTAAACTTAAAATCATGTCTATATTAATATATGCTGAATCAGCAGAAGGAAAATTTAAAAAAGTAGCATTCGAATTAGCTTCTTATGCAAAAAAGGTTGCAGATGCAATGGGAACATCAGTAACTGCAGTTACGATAAATGCTGCCAATACATCAGAATTAGGAAAATATGGTGTTAGCAAAGTATTACAAGTTTCAAATGAGCAATTGGCTACTTTCAATGCTAAAGCTTTTGCATCAGTAATTCAACAAGCCGCTGAAAAAGAAGGAACAAGTTTGGTAGTTTTATCAAGCACAACGGATAGTTTGTATTTAGCACCGCTAGTAGCTGTTAGCTTAAAAGCAGGTTATGCTTCAAACGTAGTTGCTTTGCCAGTTAGCACTTCACCATTCCAAGTAAAAAGAACCGCTTTTTCAAACAAAGCTTTCAATGTAACTGAGCTTACAACAGCTGTAAAAGTTATTGGATTAGCTAAAAACTCATACGGATTAAACGAAGATGCAGTTGCAACTTCAGAAGAAGCTTTTGCTCCAGCACTTGACAGTAGTGCTTTTGGTGTAAAAGTAGAAAATGTAGAAAAAGTTACAGGAAAAGTAACTATTGCTGATGCTGAAATCGTAGTTTCTGCTGGTCGTGGAATGAAGGGTCCAGAAAACTGGGGAATGATTGAAGAGTTAGCTTCTGTTTTAGGAGCAGCAACAGCATGTTCTAAACCAGTTTCTGATATTGGATGGAGACCTCATGGTGAGCACGTGGGACAAACTGGAAAACCAGTAGCTTCAAATTTATACATAGCAGTAGGAATTTCTGGAGCTATCCAGCATATCGCAGGTATTAACTCATCAAAAGTAAAAGTGGTAATCAATACAGATCCTGAAGCACCTTTCTTTAAAGTGGCTGACTACGGAATTGTAGGCGACGCATTTGATGTAGTTCCAAAATTAATCGAAAAATTAAAAGCTTTTAAAGCAGCAAATGCTTAAAACTTTAATTACAATAATCAACAAAGCACCTTTTATAAGGTGCTTTTTTTGTGTTTAAACGCAAAATTATTTTAGTGTTCCTTATTTTTAAATCAAACTTATAATCAGTTTGTTTATATTTGTAAATTAGTTGAATAATGAACCTCATTTTTACGGAATAATACTATTTTTGTGCCGCTAAAATGACAGTAGAAAACCTATGAGCTTAGTAAAATTAACTATAAAAGGAATTTCCTATAGCCAAACGCAAAATGGCGCTTACGCACTAATCTTAAATGAGGTAGATGGCGAACGCAATTTACCTATTGTAATTGGTGCTTTCGAAGCCCAATCCATAGCTATTGCGTTAGAAAAGGAAATTAAACCACCAAGACCACTTACCCACGATTTATTCAAGAGTTTTGCTGACCGATTTGATATTGTAGTCAAACAAGTGATTATTCACAAATTGGTAGATGGTGTGTTTTTTTCCAGTATCATTTGCGAAAGAGACAAAATTGAAGAAATTGTTGACGCAAGAACTTCTGATGCTATTGCTTTAGCATTACGTTTCAATGCGCCTATTTTTACCTACAAAAACATCTTAGACAAAGCAGGTATTTACTTGAACATGTCAAACACAGAGGAAAACCCAACTGGAAATGACGACGGTGTGCTTTCTGAACCAGAAACTTTTGGTAACGAAAGCGATACTTCAGTTTCAGGAACTGATTATTCTGGTTTTACATTACAACAGCTTTACGACAAATTAGACGAAGCGGTTCAAAACGAAGACTACGAAAAAGCCGCAAAAATAAGAGACGAAATATCTAAAAAAGAATCGTAACCATAGATTTTACTTAATTCAAAATCAACATGTTAAAAAAAATTATATATTTTTCAATTGCTTTCCTTTTTGCAATGAACCTAATGGGTCAAGAAGTAGAATTAGAGAAAAAATGGCAATTACAATCGTCACAAACCGACTTTTTAGAGCTTAAAGAAGGCACTTATCAATTGAAATTATCATCGGATAGCTTATTTCAAAAAGGCGATTATTTAATTCAAGATAAATATTTGTTTTTATTCGAAAATGGTTCGGATTCTCCTACCAAACGCTTTTTGATTGAAGCACAAACCGATTCTACATTAACCATAAAAAAAGGAGAAAAAGCCTATTCATTTTTTGCTTCCAATAAAGTCAAAAACAAAGCAAATTCGGGTGAGTTAAAACCTAATGAAGGCATGACCCCAATGGGAATTGGACGAGGCGTTTTAGGAATGCTTTCTTTATTATTAGTTGCTTTTTTATTTAGTGCGAATCGCAAAGGAATCAACTGGAAAACAGTCGCAATTGGATTAGGAGCGCAGTTAATTTTAGCTATTGGAGTATTGAAAGTAGGTTTTATTAAATCTGGTTTCGAATTTGTTGGAAATTTATTTGTTTTGGTTCTCGATTTTACTCGAGCTGGAAGTGAATTTTTATTAGGTGGCATGATGAACGTAGACAGCTTTGGATTCATTTTCTTGTTTCAAGTATTACCTACTATCATTTTCTTTTCGGCTTTGACTTCATTATTATTTTACTTAGGTGTAATTCAAATTATTGTTAAAGGATTAGCCACTTTATTAACCAAAATTCTCCAAATTTCTGGCGCTGAAAGTTTATCGGTAGCTGGAAATATTTTCCTAGGTCAAACGGAAGCTCCATTGATGATTAAAGCCTATTTAGAGAAAATGAATAAGAGTGAAATTCTTTTGGTAATGGTTGGTGGAATGGCAACAGTTGCTGGTGGCGTTTTAGCTGCTTATATCGGTTTTTTAGGCGGAAATGATCCTGTTTTGCGTTTAGAGTTTGCTAAACATTTACTTGCCGCTTCTGTAATGGCAGGTCCTGGCGCAATTGTTATCTCTAAAATACTCTATCCACAAACTGAAAAAATCGATACAGCTGTTGAAGTTTCAAGAGAAAAAATTGGTTCAAATATTCTAGATGCCATTGCAACTGGAACCACAGAAGGTTTAAAATTAGCCGCTAACGTAGCTGCAATGTTATTAGTTTTCATTGCCTTTATTGCTATGATTAATTATACTTTAGGTTGGATTGGCGGTTGGTCTGGATTGAACACAGTTATCGCTAACAACACACCATACAACCAGTTTTCATTAGAAACTATTTTAGGAATTATTTTCTCCCCTTTAATGTGGTTAATTGGTGTTGCTAAAGAAGACATGATGTTAATGGGACAATTGTTAGGAATTAAATTAGCCGCATCAGAATTTGTAGGATATATTCAACTGGCAGAGTTAAAAAATATGGCAAACGATATTCATTTTACGTATCAAAAATCTGTTATTATGGCTACGTATATGTTATGTGGTTTTGCCAATTTCGCTTCTATTGGAATTCAAATTGGCGGCATAGGTTCATTAGCACCCAACCAAAGAAAAACCTTGTCAGAATTTGGACTAAAAGCTGTAATTGGAGGCAGTTTGGCGTCGTTACTGTCAGCAACTATAGCGGGAATGATTATTGGTTAAATTTAACTTTTAAAAAAATAAATTTATGACTCATCATTTTACATGTTCTAATTGTCATCACGAAAATAAAATTAAAATTTCAACAGGAGATAGAGGAGAGTTTCAAATGAAATTTGGTGATTATGAAGATACTATATGTAATTCATGTCATAAAAAAGAAAAACTCATATCAATAAAATTTACGCAGTAGTCTCTCAAAGAAATATAATTTTGGTTGTTTTTTTGGGATTAATTCTAGCTGTATTTTTTAATGTTTTTTATTCCAAAAATATTAATTGTATCAACTGGTGTTGCGTCATTACCACTTTTGGATTTATGCAAAATGAAAGGAAAATGGCAAACTCATTTAATAAATACAAAATTAAAGTAAGATAGTTGTGTTTTTGACATTTAAAAAAATCGACAACTTGAATAAACTCAGAATTCTAAAGAAATATCGCTTATGAAACAATACCACGACTTAGTAAAACATGTATTAGCAAACGGCAACCAAAAAGGCGACCGCACGGGAACTGGAACATTAAGTGTATTTGGGTATCAAATGCGATTTGATTTGAGTCAAGGTTTTCCGATGGTAACTACAAAAAAATTGCATTTAAAATCCATTATTCATGAATTGTTGTGGTTTTTGAATGGTGATACCAATATCAAGTATTTACAAGAAAACGGCGTTAAAATTTGGGACGAATGGGCGAATGAAAATGGCGATTTAGGTCCCGTTTATGGCCACCAATGGCGCAACTGGAACAGCGAAGAAATTGACCAAATTACCGAATTAATTGAAACACTGAAAAACAATCCAAATAGCAGAAGAATGTTAGTTTCCGCTTGGAATCCTAGTGTTTTACCTGATACTTCAGTGTCGTTTGCAGAAAATGTTGCGAATGGAAAAGCTGCTTTACCTCCATGTCATGCATTTTTTCAGTTTTACGTTGCTGATGGAAAACTAAGTTGTCAATTGTACCAAAGAAGCGCTGATATTTTCTTAGGCGTTCCGTTCAATATTGCATCTTATGCTTTGTTTACCATGATGATTGCGCAAGTTTGTGATTTACAAGTAGGCGAATTCATTCATACCTTTGGTGATGCACACATCTATAACAACCATATCGAACAACTGGAATTACAATTAACGCGTGACTGTCGTCCATTACCAACAATGAAGCTCAACCCTGAAATTAAAAACATCTTCGATTTCAAGTTTGAAGATTTTACTTTAGAAGGTTATGATCCACATCCACATATCAAAGGAGTTGTTGCTATTTAGAAGTTGTTATGAAAAAAATTATTACTATCCTTTTAGTTATTATTTCAACAAAAGGATACACACAAGAATATCCAGCTTTATATGAAAAAATGGATAGTATTGCAGAAAAATCAGTTTTTGGACATGTTTACCGAATTTTAGACATGTGTAATTTTGAATATAACCAACTCGATGCTGTTCTAATAAAAGAAGAACGAGAGATTTTGGCAACTATGAAATTAGACAGTCTTGGCAAGTTCAAAGTGATCCAAATTAATGATGCAAATAGAGAAATTGCAAATAACATTAACGAATGGCTATTAAAAGCCCCTTCTTTACCTTTAGAAAAGTTTAAAGATGCCGATAAATTGTCCTATTTTTCGATGAAATTTGATTTAACAAAAAAGAACTATGAAAAATCAAATTACAATGAAATCATCACTATAAAAAATGTAAATACAGACATAAAGAGAATTAGTGAATTAGATATTTATCCATCTTACGGAAATAAGCCTGAGAAATTTACGAATAAAGAAAAATCAAAAGACAATCTAAATCAGCATATTGCAAAATTTATCAAAAAAGGTTTTAAATATCCTGAATTCGCATTGGAAAACAATATTCAAGGAAGAATTCAAACCGCATTTATAATAAATAAAGAAGGAAAAATCAGAACTATTATTAGTTGTCATGCCCATCCGATTTTACAACAAGAAGCCATAAGTATTGTTAGTTCATTTCCAACATTTAATCCTGGAATAAAAAATAGCAAACCAGTTAACGTTGGTTATATGTTTCCATTAAACTTCAAACTTCAATAAAATGATAACCATAATTGCAGCCGCTTCAGATAACAATGCTTTAGGCAAAGACAACCAATTGGTTTGGCATTTACCAAATGATTTTAAGCGTTTTAAAGCCATCACTTCTGGTCATTACATTGTAATGGGAAGAAAAACTTTTGAAAGTTTTCCAAAACCATTACCTAATCGCACACATATAATAATTACTAGACAGAAAAATTATGAAGTTCCTGAAGGCTGTTTAGTCGCGAATAGTTTAACCAAAGCTATTGATTTATGTCCAAAAAATGAAGAGATTTTTATCATTGGCGGAGGCGAAATTTACAATCAATCTATAGAAATAGCGGATAAAATCGATTTAACTCGAGTACATACCACAATTGAAGCCGATACTTTTTTCCCAGAAATCGATGCAGAAAAATGGGAATTAACCTTTGAAGAATTTCATACTAAAGACGAAAAACACGAGTATGATTTTACTTTTTTAACCTATATTAAGAAAAGAAAATAGATATTAGAATTTAGAAAATAGACTTTTTTTGAGATTTTCAGAATTTTGTAATTGAATCTTTTGCTTGTTATTGAAGTTGATTTTTCAACTTGTTCTTGAATTTGAATTTTTATCAGTACTTTTGTGTTCCAAAATTAATAAAATGTCTGAAAATATAAAACCATACAAAGATTCAGAATTAGGCAAAAAAGCACAAGTTGCCCAAATGTTTGACACTATTTCTGAGAATTACGATGGACTTAATAGAGTAATTTCTTTTGGAACAGATGCCAAATGGAAAAATAAAATCTTAAAAATGGTTTCTGCAAAACAACCCAAATTCATCTTGGATATTGCTACTGGAACTGGGGATTTGGCTATATTATTTGCTCAAACAACTGCTAAAGAAATTATTGGCTTAGATATTTCTCAAGGGATGCTTGATATTGGGAAGAAAAAAATTGCAGCTCAAAAATTAGATAACAAAATTCAAATGGTATTGGGTGATGGTGAGAACATTCCTTATCCTGATAATTATTTTGATGTTATAACGGTAGCTTATGGCGTTCGAAATTTCGAAAACCTGGAAAAAGGATTAAATGAAATCCTAAGAACCTTAAAGCCTGGTGGTCAATTCATTATTTTAGAAACTTCTGTTCCTACTCAATTTCCTTTCAAACAAGGCTATTATATATATACTAATTTTATTATGCCAACTATAGGTAAATTGTTTTCAAAAGACAAAAAAGCTTACGATTATTTATCTACATCAGCACAAAACTTTCCTTTTGGAGAAGTTTTAAACAATATTTTGAGAAAAATTGGGTTTATAGAAGTACGAGATTTACCGCAAACTTTTGGTGCGGCAACCATTTATATAGCTTCTAAACACTAGTATGAAAAAACTAATTCTTTTATTACTAATTTCAAATTGGGCAACGGCTCAATTTGGTATCTTTGGAAAAGATCCAATTATAAATAAAGAAAACTTTGACAAACAGCGTGTGCATTGGGGATATTATTTAGGAATGAATAGCGCTGATTTTAAATTTGATTATAATTCTCCAACTCAAGATATTGAAGTAAGCTCCGGTATGGGGTTTAATGTTGGTTTAATTGGAAATCTACGCCTAACTGATCATTTTGATTTCCGATTTGAACCTGGGTTATTTATTACTCAAAGAAATCTTACCTATCCTCTGATAGAAGACCCTGTGGATCGCTTAAGAGAAGTTAGATCTACTTATATCCATTTACCATTTTTATTAAAATTTTCCTCTCAAAGAGTAGGAAATATTAAACCGTATTTGATTGGCGGATTATCAACCTCACTAAACTTGAGCAGTAATGCTTCCATTTTGGAAGACAATGAAAATGGCCGTTTTAGAATGACGAAATGGTCTAGTTTCTATGAAATTGGTTTTGGAATTGATATTTATTTCGAATATTTCAAGTTTTCTCCCTCTATTCGTGGTGTTTTCAGTACCAAAGATGAGTTAATTCGCGACAATGATCCAAACAGTCAATGGACAGGAAACATTGGTAGTATGCAAACGCGCGGATTTTTCATCAATTTTGCTTTCCACTAAAAGTTTCGTTTGAATTCACTTAGAATGATTGCAGTGGCGGTGGCAACATTTAAACTTTCGGTTTCTTGCAATTGGCCAAACCTTGGGATTGCTAATTTTGAAGTGATACATTGAGTTACTTCATTACAAATACCGTTAGCTTCATTTCCCATAATGAGAATAGCATTGGATGGCAAATCTTGTTTATAAATATTTTCTCCACTCATAAAAGTACCAAAAACTGGCAACGTTGTAGCTTTTAAAAACGGAACTAAATCGGTGTACAAAACAGTAACTCTTCCAATAGAACCCATCGTAGCTTGAACCACTTTAGGATTGTAAATATCAACTGTTTCTGGTGAGCAAATTAATTGTTCTACTCCAAACCAATCACATAAGCGAATAATTGTCCCTAAGTTTCCAGGATCACGAACATCATCAAGTGCTACTAATAATCCTTCTTTCAAAGAAAAATTTTCAGTTGGAATTTTAAAAACGGCCAAACATGTATTTGGTGTTGTTAATGCAGAAATTTTTTTTAATTCAGCAGGAGAAATGGTATGAATTTTGTCTGTAGCAACCTTGAAATCAAGTGGTTCTGTAACGAAAATCGTTTGCAATTCGTATTTGGAACGCAACAATTCTTCTATTACTTTTACACCTTCGGCAAAAAATAATTGGTGTTGCTTTCTATATTTTTTTTGTTGCAAACTCGTTATAAGCTTAATTTGGTTTTTACTAAGCATAAAAATTGTATTTTTGACTAACTATTAAAGAACCCTTGGAGAAAATTTTATCAAAAATAGTATTATTATTTGTAACTGGAAGTATTATTTACTCTTGTTCGTCAGTAAAAAAAGTTCCTGAAGGTGCTCAATTACTTACGAAAAACACACTTTTAGTTAATGAAAAAATCATAAAAGACGAACGAATTGAAAGTTTGCTTTCTCAAAAACCTAATAGTAAACTCCCGTTGATTGGGTTTCCTTTGCGATTGAGCATGTACAACATGGCAAAAGATAAGCCAGATTCCTTGTATTACGCTTGGCTAGAAAGAAAACCCAATCGTCGGAAAAATTTAGCAAAATTTCTTTCCAATAAACAAGTAGATCGTTTGAGTGAATCGTTTATAGTTTCAGGTTTTAGTAACTTTTTAAAACGAACTGGCGAAGCGCCTGTTATTATTGATGAAAAAAGAATTCAAAGTTCAAGGAACCGTTTGAAAGCCTATTACACTTTTAACTTAGGGTATTTTGATGTAGAAGTAAACACCAAAAGAGATACCGTTGGAAAGAAAAAAGGAAGTGTAACCTATGAAATCATAACGGGAACACCATCCGTTTATGACACTATAACTAATAGTATTGAGTCTAGCGCTTTAGAACCTTTGTATGAAGCCATAGAACCACAATCCTTAATCAAAAAAGGAAACCGATTTAATGCAGAAGAGCTTAGTAAAGAACGTGAAAGGATTACCAATTATTTCAGAGAAAATGGAGTATATTATTTTCAGGTGAATCATATAAAATATGACATTGATACTTTAAATAATGAGCATAGAGTTAATGTAAATGTAAATATAGAAGACCGTTTTGTAAAAGATGGAGATACATTGAAAAAAACTCCTTTTAGGATTTACACCATTAATGAAGTTAATATTTATACGGTAAACGGTTCTAAAAAAGATATAAATCGAATTAAAGACAGTGTTTCTTATCGCAATTATCAAATTTACAGTGATGGTAAATTAAACTATAAGCCTAAAGCATTAACCAACGCCGTTTTTATTCAAAAAGGCGATTTATTTAGTGATAAAAAACGAACATTGACTACACGTTCATTAGGAAACTTGACTGTTTTTAACGCCCCAAACATAGAATATATTGAAGATCCAGATGATGAAAATGGATTGATTAGCAACATTTATTTAGTCCCACGAAAAAAATTCAGTTGGACTCCCTCAATTGATTTTACCCATTCCAACATTCAAGATTTTGGTATTACAGGGAGTATGTCTGTAGCTTGGCGAAATGTTTTTAAAGGAGCCGAAATTTTACAATTTGGAGCTAGAGGAAATATTGGTTCTTCACGAGATATGGCAAATCCGAATAATGTATTTTTTAATATTGCTGAATATGGTGCCGACATTAAATTAACTTTTCCACGAATTGTTTTCCCAATAGACACAAGAAGAATTATTAAAAAAGAAATGTTACCAACCACGCTAATGAGTTTTGGTTTAACCAACCAAAGAAATATCGGATTGGACAAAGAAAATTTCACTGGTACAATAGCGTATAATTGGCAGCCGAAAGAAGGAGTGACATCTCGTTTTGATTTAGCTAACATTCAATTTGTACGAAATTTAAATATTGAAAATTATTTCAATGTATATGGATCTTCATATTCTACATTGAATGATTTAGCTCAAATTTATAATACAAATAGTGATTTTGTTGACCCAATTACAGGTAATTTAACATTTAATGGAGCTGTTGGCTTTATTAATGAAGTTGTTGCCGGACAACCTGGAGGATTGACTCCAGAAGATAGAGAATACCAAATTATTAGAAGCATTGGAGAAAGAAGAAAACGTTTAATTGAGAATAATTTAATTATTGCCTCTAGTTATTCTTTTACAAAAACAACGAAAGTAGGGTTTTCTGACAATAGCTTTTATATTTTAAGAGCAAAAATTGAAACTGCTGGCAATGTAGCCTCGCTCTTGGCAAGAGAAGTCAATGAGCCTTTGAGCGAAAACGGCAATGAAACTTTGTTAGGTGTAGAATATTCTCAATATATAAAACCAGAAGCCGATTTTGTAAAACACTGGGATTTTGGTAAAAAAAATGTCTTAGCTATTCGTACTTTCGCTGGGATTGCTATACCATACGGTAATGCAAATTCTATTCCCTTTTCTAGAAGTTATTTTGGCGGTGGAGCAAATGACAATAGAGGTTGGCAAGCTTACAGCTTAGGTCCGGGAAGAAGTGGCGCAATTAATGATTTCAATGAAGCTAATTTAAAACTAGCCTTTAGTGCGGAATATCGTTTTAATTTCTTTGGACAGTTAAATGGGGCTTTATTTGCAGATGCAGGAAATATTTGGAATGTTTTCGACAATGTAACAGATCCTGATTATACTTTCAATGGATTAAAATCGCTTCAAGACATAGCTTTAGGAACGGGAATTGGTTTTCGATATGATTTTAATTTTTTTGTATTTCGAATTGATTTAGGATATAAAGCCTATAATCCAGCTAAAGAAATGAGTGAACGTTGGTTCAGAGACATCAACTTAAGCCGAACTGTTTTAAATTTTGGTATTAATTATCCATTCTAATTTTAGAAATTATTATTTTTGCACAAACAATATAACTAAAAACAAAACTAATGAGCCACAATATTAAACCTGGAGTTGCAACAGGCGACCAAGTTCAAGAGATTTTTTCTTATGCCAAAGCCAAAGGTTTTGCTTTACCTGCAGTAAATGTTGTAGGTTCAAGTACTATCAATGGTGTTTTGGAAACTGCTGCAAAATTAAATGCACCTGTAATAATTCAGTTTTCTAATGGTGGTGCTCAGTTCAATGCAGGAAAAGGATTATCTAACGAAAACCAAAAGTCTGCTATTCTTGGAGCAGTTGCTGGCGCAAAACACATTCACACCTTAGCAGAAGCTTATGGTGCGACCGTTATATTACATACAGACCATTGTGCTAAAAACTTATTGCCTTGGATTGACGGTTTACTAGACGCTTCAGAAAAATTTTATGCCGAAACAGGCAAACCTTTATACAGCTCACATATGATTGACTTATCGGAAGAACCGATTGAGGAAAACATTGAAATTTCTAAAAAATATTTAGAAAGAATGAGTAAAATAGGAATGACATTAGAAATTGAATTAGGAATTACTGGCGGCGAAGAGGACGGCGTTGACAATTCTGATGTTGATAGTTCTAAATTATATACCCAACCAAGTGAAGTGGCTTACGCCTATGAAGAATTGATGAAAGTAAGTCCAAGATTTACTATTGCAGCATCTTTCGGTAACGTTCATGGTGTTTACAAACCAGGAAACGTGAAATTGACTCCAAAAATTCTAAAAAATTCACAAGAATACGTGCAAAACAAATTCAATACGGGAGCTAATCCAGTTGATTTTGTTTTTCATGGTGGCTCAGGTTCTACTTTGGAAGAAATTAGAGAAGCTATTTCTTATGGTGTAATCAAAATGAATATCGATACCGATTTACAGTTTGCTTTCACAGAAGGAATTAGAGATTACATGCAAGATAAAATTGATTACTTAAGAACACAAATTGGTAATCCAGACGGAGCTGATAGTCCAAATAAAAAACATTACGACCCAAGAGTTTGGGTACGTAAAGGCGAAGTAACTTTTAATCAACGATTAGAACAAGCTTTTGCCGATTTAAATAATGTGAATACGTTATAAGTTTTCCGTTTATAGTTTGTTGTTTTTTGTTAACTACAAACTATAAACCATTAACTAAACAATAAACAAGAAACTTAATTATGGCTTGGTTTAAAAGAACAGAAAAAGGAATTACAACTCCTACAGAAGACAAAAAAGATGTACCAAAAGGTTTGTGGTATAAATCACCAACAGGAAAAATTGTTGACCAAGAAGAATTGGCAAAAAACCTTTGGGTAAGTCCAGAAGATGATTTTCATGTTCGTATTGGGAGTAAAGAATACTTTGAAATCTTATTTGACAACAACGAATTCAAAGAATTAAACGCAAAAATTACTTCAAAAGATCCATTGAAATTTGAGGATACCAAAAAATATAGTGAGCGCTTAAAAGACGTTATGGCAAAAACCAAATTGAATGATGCCGTTCGAACTGCTGTTGGTAAATCAAAAGGAAAAGATTTAGTTGTGGCTTGTATGGATTTTGCTTTCATTGGAGGTTCAATGGGTGCTGTTGTAGGAGAAAAAATTGCGCGTGCTATTGATTATTCTATCCAAAATAAAGTGCCGTTTGTAATGATTTCAAAATCAGGTGGTGCTCGTATGATGGAAGCCGCATACTCGTTGATGCAGTTAGCAAAAACTTCTGCTAAATTAGCGCAATTAGCCGATGCTAAAATTCCTTACATTTCCTTGTGTACAGATCCAACAACTGGTGGAACTACAGCTTCTTATGCCATGTTAGGTGATATCAATATTGGTGAACCTGGAGCCTTAATTGGTTTTGCTGGTCCACGTGTAGTAAAAGACACTACTGGAAAAGATTTACCAGAAGGTTTCCAAACTTCAGAATTCTTATTAGATCATGGTTTTCTAGATTTTATCGTGCACAGAAAAGAACTGAAAAACAAAGTAAACTTATACGTTGATTTGATTTTAAATCAAGATATTAGATAAAACAAAACCCTCTTTTGGAGGGTTTTATTTTTAAAGGTGTACTTAACATAAAAGAAGAGTTCTTATTAATTTTTAACAACTTTTAACTCAAGATTTATTTTTTTAAAATCAATAAATTCAAAGCTTTCCCTGTAACCAACAGAATTTACAGAAGAAGCATAAGCCACTATGACATTTTGATTGAGATCAATTGTAGTGTAAAATTCAAATGGATGCATAAATCCTAATCTAAATAATGAAAATTTATTACTTTCATCGTTAATTAATTTAATATCATATTGCATTAACTTTTTTTTACCTTTTAAAATCTTAAGTTTTAAATTCTCACCTGAAAAGTCAAATTCATGACTAATTTTAGGATCAATATTCAAATCTTTATTATTTAACAAAAGACTCTCAAGATAAATAAATTTCATTTCTGATTTATTATTTTCAATACTTTCCAAAACATTGTATTTATGAAGTAATAAATTATTGTAATCCGTTAGGATTGCTAATTTTCCACTTTTTCCTTCAAATATTTTTAAAAAATAAGATGAATCACTTGAATTATACGCTACAGTCACAATGTTATTTAAATTTTTATTTGAAAATCTATAGTTCATTGAGGTATCAAAAATATAATTTTGAGCTTTTAACTGCATAAACACAGGAAACAACAATAAAATCAAAAACTTATTCATATTTATTTAAATTTTAAAACTAAAATTTCGCTCGTAACGCCATAACAAAATTCTTTCCTGGCGCTACCATTCCAGAACTGTAGGGACGATAACGTTGGTCAGTAATATTTTCTAATCCTGCGGTTAGGATAAAATTATCTGTTAGTTTGTACATGGATTTCAAATTTATCGTGTACCAACTTGGTGAATACGGATTTCCATTGGCATCAACCGCATAAATTTCTGGTTTACCTCGTTCTTCCTCTGCCAAATGGCTGTAGCGCACCTCATCACTATATTGTACGTTGATTTGAAAATCTAATTTGGTAGTTGCATAACCCAAACGTGTAATTCCAAAGAAAGGTGCTGCGTGTCGAGACGGACTTTTCTCCCCGTTATCCAATTCTTCTTCGCCTTGTTGAAAATTTAAATCGGTAGAAAAATTAAATCCAGATGGCAACTTTACTTCTACTCCTGCTTGAAACCCGTAAACAGTTGCTTTTGCTGCATTTTGAATCGCTTGCACTTGACTTAATTCACCATCGTAAACAATTTGATATTCCCCATTTAAGGTGAAATCTCTTCGGACTAAAGCATTATCCAATAACGTATAATAACCCGAAACATCTACTTTTATATTGTTCCCGATTAATTTAGCTACATTAACGTCAACATTATAAGCATACTCTGCCTTTAAATTAGGATTTGGAACCACAACCGATCCTGGTTCAGAATCAAAAACTTTTCCAATATCATCCACATTCGGGGAACGGAAAGCTGTTGCTAAATTGGTACTAATCACCCATTTTTCATTGGGACGATGCACTACTCCAACACTTCCTGTTAATGCGCTATCATTTAATTTAGCTTCCGTAAAAGGGAATGGATAAAATGTCGTATCAAAATTAGCATTCAGTAGGAATTGGTTGTATCGCAAACCGGATTGTAACAAAGTTTTTTCGGTAAATTTGTATTGATTGTTCAAGTAAATCCCAATAGATTGCCAAGTGGCTTGCGGATAACGCGCTGGACCAACTGTACTTTCATTGGTTACTATATTTTCATTGATTCCTTCCGAATTCACATCGTTCAAAACATATTCGAAACCGTAGAAAATTTTATTTTTTTCGCTTGTAGCTTTTGTGGCATCAATATTAACAGAATAGGCGTTTACTTCTTCTGTTCGAATTTGACGATTCGGATTGTTGATATTTCTACTGATGCGACTTTCTTCAAAAAACTGATGCGCCAATCGTATCGAAAGTTCATCAACCAATATCGATTTTGATTGGTGCAAAACAGACAAATTGTTCATCATCCATTTTTGGGGTCCGTAATCAAATTGTCCGTAACGAGGTAAACCAGCATTAGTATAACGAATATGTCGGTCATAACGCGAATACGAAGAAGTTTCAGACCAATGAAATCCGTATTGAAAATCCCATTTTTCATTGGGAGCAAATCGGATTTTTTGCATCAAATTGATTTGAGAATAGGCTGTTGGTTTTTGTACCAAAGGATTTTCATTGGCAACAATAACATCTTCACTATTTTGACGAATCACATAAAAAGGTCGCAAATATTCACTAGGGCCACGACTTCCCATTCGCAAATCATCAAAATCATTCGAAGAAAAACTTGTCACCGATGCCCATTTTTTCCAACCCAAATTCACATCGAAATGTCCGGTTTGCTCTTTATTGGCAGTAGAATATCTAGTAATTGCATTTCCAGAAATAAAGGTTTTATCGTCTTTTGAAAATTGCGGTGTCAAGGTTTGAAAACTCATTACACCTCCAATAGCATCACTTCCATAAATTACAGAACTTGGTCCAAATAAAACCTCCGCTTTTTCAGTAGCAAATGGATCTAGTGAAATCACATTTTGGATATTTCCACCTCTAAAAATGGCTGTATTCATTCGCACACCATCAATAGCATACAATAGTCGATTCGTAGCAAATCCTCGAATCATGGGGCTTCCACCGCCTTGCTGACTTTTTTGCATGAAAACTTTTCCAGAAATAGTCAGTAAATCGGCAGCCGTTTGTGTATTTTGTAGTGCAATATCTTTGGTTTGTATAGAAGAAATTTTGGCTGGAATTTCAGCTGATTGTTGCTTCCAACGGTTGGCTGAAACTACCACTTCATTTACCGACAATAACGCTGGTTTTAAAAAGATTGTAAAAGAAGCTGCTTTTAAATCGGCGTAAGAAGTAACTACTCGTTCGTAACCAAAAGATTGAATTATAATATGGTTTAAATTAACGAAAGCTTTTATATCTGCTTCGCCTTTAGAGTTAGTTGTTGTAAAAGTCTTTTTGTCTTTCGAAACAATACTAACTGACTCTAAGGGTTCTTTAGATTCTTTATCTTTAATGCTTAAGGATTGTGAAAAGCCAAAATTAGCTAGCAATAATACAATCCAAAAATAAATTTTGAGCATGTGATTTTTTTTTGAAATTGCTTCAAAAACCGTACCTAAAGCACTGATTTTACTACATTCCTGTTCGAATAGCTTCCACTGGATCTAATTTTGAAGCGGTAATTGCAGGAATAATTCCAGAAATTAATCCGATAACTACTGCTAAACTTGTTCCAACAAACATATTATAAGCACTCAGAACAAATTCAAAATCAAGTGCATGAGTTAAAACTAATGCAATAATCCACACCAAAAACATTCCAATCAAACCACCAATTAGAGATAAAATTACAGCTTCAAATAAAAATTGGAATAAAATAAAACGATTTTTGGCTCCCAATGCTTTTTGAATTCCAATTAAATTCGTTCGCTCTTTTACAGAAACAAACATAATATTAGCAATTCCAAAACCACCCACTAAAAGTGAAAATCCACTAATCAACCATCCAACTAAATTCATTTGACCCACAATATTATCGATGAAATCAGTAAATCCAGAAAGCACATTGATGAAGAAGTTATCAATTTCACTAGATTTCACTCCTCTCAGACTTCTTAGTTTTTGGGTTAATTCTGCCTTAAATTCTTCCATATCAATCCCTTTTACTGGTTTTATCAAAATGGCAGGTGTCAAGGCTTTGTTGGTGTCACCATATAATCGACGCAAGAAATTTACTGGTAGAAAAACGGCAACATCATTACTATCTCCAAAAGTAGATTGCCCTTGTTTTTTTAAAACACCAATTACAGTGAATCGCTGACCATACAAACGAATTTTCTTTCCTATAGGTTCAACATTATTGAATAATCCGGAAGCAACTTCACTTCCTATTACAATT
The DNA here is from genome assembly GCA_018401995.1 of Flavobacterium sp. Lineage (GTDB taxonomy): Bacteria > Bacteroidota > Bacteroidia > Flavobacteriales > Flavobacteriaceae > Flavobacterium. Next base: position 62,984 of record JAGYJR010000004.1, read on the forward strand.
ACCGGAGAACCTGAATTAGACTCTGCTTCATTAAAGAATCGTCCACTTTCAATTTTTATAGGTTCAATATCTATAAATTCATTTGTAGATGGTTTTACTCGAATAGAATTTACAGTTTTATCTTCGTATTTTATGCTTTCATTACGAGTAAAAAGATTGAAAGACATTTTATCAACACCATTTACAGAGCGTTTAATGTATTCATATTCTTCGTAAGTAACATCAGGAAATTGTTGTCTCTTCCATCTTGGTATGTCAGAAGGACCAAAAGAAAAACGCATGAGATATACGGTATTTACATCCATATCACTCAAATCGCTTTTGATTTTTTTATCCATTGAATCTACCGCAGCCAAAACCGCAATAATAGAGAAAATACCAATAGTTACTCCTAACAACGACAATAATGTACGTAGTTTATTATTGCGAAGTGCATTAAGAGCAAACGCCAAACTTTCCTTTAGTAAGCGTAAATATAAAAGCATATTTATGAAGTTATGTTTATAAGTAGTTTAAAAGGGAAAAATGTTACAAAGAATCTAAAAAAAGAATCCAAAAAAATAGTAAAAGACCTCAAATTAAGTTTGAAAGTTTTAATAAGTATACCTACTTTTGCACAACGAAAACAACAACCTTATCTGAGTCAACTTCAGAATAATACAACTCAACAAATGAACACAACAAAAAACATTCAAGCGGCTTTAATTTCGGTATTCGACAAAACAGGTTTAGAACCTATTGTTAAAGCGCTTCACCAAAACCATGTAACCATTTATTCTACTGGCGGAACCGAAGCTTTTATCAAAGATTTAGGCATTCCAGTGGTTGCTGTGGAAGACATTACGGATTTTCCTGAAATTTTAGGCGGAAGAGTAAAAACATTACATCCAAAAATTTTCGGAGGTATTTTAAACCGTCAAGACAATCCTAGTGATGTGAAACAAATGGAAGAATTTAACATTCCACAATTGGATTTGGTAATTGTAGATTTGTATCCATTTGAAAAAACAGTTGCTTCTGGAGCGAGTGAAACTGACATTATTGAAAAAATTGATATTGGTGGTATTTCATTAATCCGTGCTGCTGCAAAAAACTTTAAAGATACTGTTATTGTTCCTTCTGTTGAAGAATATGCTACTTTCCTAAATTTTTATAACGAAGAAAAAGGAAGCACTACATTGGAACAAAGACGTTTATTAGCCACCAAAGCTTTCCATGTTTCGTCACATTATGATGCGGCAATTTTTGGTTACTTCAATACGGATGAAACCATTTACAAAGAAAGTATCGCAAACGGACAAGTGTTGCGTTACGGCGAAAATCCACATCAAAAAGGATTTTTCTTTGGCGAATTTGACAAAATGTTTACCAAATTAAACGGTAAAGAATTATCATACAACAACTTACTTGATGTTGATGCAGCCGTAAACTTGATGAATGAGTTCAAAAATGACGAACCTACATTCGCTATTTTGAAACACAACAACGCTTGTGGAATTGCCACTCGTAAAACCATGAAATCAGCTTATGTTGATGCTTTGGCTGGTGATCCCACTTCAGCTTTTGGCGGTGTATTAATTGCCAATGGCACCATCGATTTAGCAACAGCCGAAGAAATCCACAGTTTGTTTTGCGAAGTAATTATTGCTCCAGCATTTGAAAAAGAAGCACAAGATTTATTGGAAGAAAAGAAAAACAGAATTCTTTTGGTACAACATGACGTAGAACTTCCTACTAAAAATGTGAGAACTTGTTTAAATGGCATTTTAGTTCAAGATAAAGATAGCATTACAGACAATAAGTCGCATTTAAAAAACGTTACCAATACAACACCTTCTGAAGAAGAAATTGAAGATTTGATTTTTGCATCGAAAATTTGTAAGCACACCAAATCAAATACTATTGTTTTGGCTAAAAACAAACAATTATGCGCTTCTGGAACGGGTCAAACCTCGCGCGTTGACGCCTTGCGCCAAGCAATTGAAAAAGCAACTTCTTTTGAATTTGATTTAACTGGTGCTGTAATGGCGAGTGATGCGTTTTTTCCATTTCCAGACTGTGTGGAAATTGCAAACAAAGCTGGAGTAACTGCAGTGATTCAACCAGGAGGCTCAATTAAAGACGAATTAAGCATTAATTATTGTAATGAGAACAATATGGCGATGGTATTTACAGGAACGCGTCATTTCAAACATTAATTTTTATACATTTGTAATTAAAACCAATATTAATACAATAACCCAATAAAAGCGTATGGGATTTCTTGATTTCATGACTGAGGACATCGCAATTGACCTTGGTACAGCAAATACCTTAATCATTCACAATGACAAAGTTGTAATTGACAGTCCGTCTATTGTAGCAAGAGATAGGATTTCTGGAAAAATTATTGCCGTTGGTAAAGAAGCCAACATGATGCAAGGTAAAACTCATGAAAACATCAAAACCATTCGTCCGTTAAAAGATGGTGTTATTGCTGATTTTGATGCATCGGAGCAAATGATAAAAATGTTTATCAAAAGTATTCCTGCATTAAAAAAGAAATGGTTTACACCAGCTCTTCGTATGGTTATTTGTATTCCTTCGGGCATTACAGAAGTAGAAATGCGAGCGGTTAAAGAATCTGCAGAGCGTGTAAATGGAAAAGAAGTGTATTTGATTCACGAACCAATGGCAGCGGCTATTGGTATTGGTGTTGATATTATGCAACCAAAAGGGAACATGATTGTTGACATTGGTGGTGGAACAACTGAAATTGCTGTAATTGCTTTGGGCGGAATTGTTTGTGATAAATCGGTAAAAATTGCTGGTGATGTATTTACCAATGATATCATTTACTACATGAGAACACAACACAATTTATTCGTAGGAGAAACCACAGCTGAAAAAATAAAAATTCAAATTGGTGCAGCTACAGAAGATTTAGATAGCGCTCCTGAAGACATGTCGGTTCAAGGAAGAGATTTACTTTCTGGGAAACCAAAACAAGTAGATGTTTCTTTCCGTGAAATAGCAAAAGCATTGGATAAATCTATACAACGTATCGAAGATGCTGTTATGGAAACCTTATCACAAACACCTCCAGAATTAGCAGCCGATATTTACAACACAGGAATTTATTTAGCCGGTGGAGGTTCTATGCTAAGAGGTTTAGATAAACGTATTTCTTTAAAAACTGACTTACCTGTTTACATTGCTGAAGATCCATTACGAGCAGTAGTTCGTGGAACCGGAATTGCGTTAAAAAACATCAACAAATACAAAAGTATTCTTATCAAATAAAGAAAAGTAAATGCAGCAAATAATTTATTTTATTATTAAAAACAGCTATAAATTGCTGTTTTTGCTGCTTTTGGGCATTGGGCTAACGCTTACTATAAAATCACACTCTTATCACCGTAGTGAATATATCAATTCCGCTAATGCGGTAACTGGAGGGTTTTATCAAAAAATTAATGACGCTAACGAATACTTAAGCTTGAAAGAGAGAAACAGTGAGCTAGCCGAAGAAAATGCCCGATTAAAACAATTACTTTTCAATCAAGCTGACACCCTTTTGAATTGGAATGATTTTGATAATTTTAACGCAGATTATATTGCTCGAAAAGCGAAAGTCATCAAAAATTCCTTCAATGTTAGAGAGAATTATTTAACAATAAATAGAGGAACAAAAGATAGTATTTTTACTGATATGGGAGTTATCAATGACAAAGGAATCGTTGGTATGATTGAAAAAACTTCAAAAAATTACGCTACTATTTTAAGTGTTTTAAATACCAAATCACGAATCAATGCTAAGATAAAAAACTCAGAACACTTTGGCTCCTTGATTTGGGACGGGAAAAATGCTGGTTATGTGCAATTGATAGACGTGCCCCGACTAGCTTCTCTTAAAAAAGGAGATTCTATTGTTACTGGAGCCGAATCAGAAATTTTTCCAGAAAATATACCAATTGGAAAAATTGATAAAGTTTTTATTGATCCAAAAACCAACTATTACACTATAAATGTTCGATTATTTAATGACATGACTGCTTTGGGTTATGTTTATGTAATAGAAAACAAGAAAAAGGACGAAAAGAAAAGTTTAGAAACCGAAACAACAAAAAAATAAATTGAACGATTCATTAGCTAACATATTCCGATTCATTATTTTTTTAATGTTGCAATTGCTATTGTTCAACAATATCGATTTTATGGGTTATTTAAATCCATTTCCTTATGTGTTATACATTATTTTATTCCCTGTTAATGGAAACAAACCAACACTACTAGTTACTAGTTTCTTATTAGGATTACTACTTGATATGTTTACAAATTCAGGTGGCGTTCATGCAACAGCATCACTTTTATTAGCCTATATAAGACCTAGTTTATTCAAATTCTCATTTGGATTAAGTTATGAATACCAAACCGTAAAAATTGCTGACAAGATTACTCCAGAGCGAATATCTTTTCTAATTTTATCAATATTTATTCATCATTTGGTTTTGTTCTTGTTAGAATTTTTCCGTTTGAGTTTAATTGTATCGGTTATAGGGCGTACTTTACTTGCCACAATCTTTACCTTTTTTATGTGCTTGCTAATTATTTACTTAATAAAGCCTAATAAACGATGAGAAAAGGATTATTACCCGCTATTATCATAATAAGTGCTTTAGTAATACTAGCCCGAATATTTTATCTTCAAATAATTGATGAAGAACTAAAACTTAAAGCTGAAAATAATGCTATAAAAAAAGTATTTGATTTTCCTGAAAGAGGTTACATTTATGATAGAAATGGAAAGCTATTGGTTGCCAATCAACCTTCATATGATATCATGGTAGTTCCACGAGAAATCAAGGATATTGATACACTTGGATTTTGTAATTTATTAGGAATTACCAAAGAATATTTTATCAAACAGGTTGAAAAAGCTAAAGTGTATAGTCCTAGGTTACCCTCCGTATTTCTATCCCAATTAAATAAAAAAGAATACGCTGCTTTTCAAGAAAAAGAACGCAAATTTGAAGGTTTTTATGTGCAAAAAAGAGCACTTCGTGATTATCAAGTAGACTACGGCGCCAACATTTTTGGTTTTATAACCCAAGTAAATCAAGGAATTATTGAGAAAAATCCGTATTACAACAGTGGTGATTTAATTGGAAAACAAGGTGTTGAAGAAGAATATGAAGAAACTTTAAGAGGTATTAAAGGTGTTAAATATTTATTACGAGACAAACATAATAAAATTATTGGGCCTTATCAAGAAGGTAAATTTGATACTATTGCCCAACAAGGTAATGATTTAACCTTAACTATTGATGCTGAATTACAAAAATACGGAACCGAATTAATGATAAACAAACGTGGCGGAATAATAGCTATTGAACCCAAGTCGGGAGAAATATTAGCTTTAATTTCTGCACCAACTTACGATCCGGCTTTGTTAGTTGGGAGACAACGTTCTAAAAATTACACTTTATTATACCAAGACTCAATAGCTAAACCACTATACGACAGGGCTTTACAGGCTGAATACCCACCTGGTTCACCTTTCAAAATAATAACAGGCTTAATCGCCTTACATGAAGAAGTAATCGATGAAAACACTGGTTTTGTTTGTAATCACGGTTTCTTTTATGCAAGAGGTGCATTTATGAGATGTCACGACTCTGGAGTTTCTAGATTGAATAATGGAATTTATAATTCTTGCAATACTTATTTTGCAAGCATTTACAGAAAAACCATAGAAAAATATAAAAGCCCAGGTTATGCAGTAGACAACTGGGCAAAACATGTAAAAAGCTTTGGCCTTGGTGATTTCTTAGGTACTGATATGCCTATTGGGAGAAAAGGACTAGTACCTGACACAAAATATTACAAAAAATATAGAAATTACAACCCTGACCAAATCAGAAGTTCTTACATCATTTCAAACGCAATTGGACAAGGGGAAGTTTTAACAACACCAATTCAATTAGCCAACGTAATGGCGGCTGTTGCAAACCGAGGATATTATTACACACCGCATATTGTAAAAGAAATAAAAGGAAAAAAAATTGAAAAAAAGTTTATAACTAAACATCAAACTACCATTGATGCCAAGCATTACGAACCTGTAATACAAGGTTTAGAAGATGTTTACAACTTCGGAACCGCATCAAGGTTAAAAGTAAATGATTTAGAAATTTGTGGTAAAACTGGAACCGCTGAAAACAAAATTAGAGTGGCAGGTAAAACGTATCAGTTGAAAGACCATTCAATATTTGTAGCTTTTGCTCCAAAAGAAAATCCAACCATTGCAATAGCTGTTTTTATTGAAAATTCGGGTTTTGGAGCTACTTGGGCCGGTCCTATAGCAACATTAATGCTAGAAAAATATATAAAGGGAGAAATTTCGAGAAAAGATTTAGAAGAAAGAATGTTAAATGGTAGCTTGCAAAATGAATATCAAAAAATTGAAGATATAATTTATCAACGAGTTTCAACTCCAAACAAACCCGATCTAGTTGCCACTAAAGAAGAAAATGAGGAACCTAAAAATTAATGAGAAACCAGAGTGTAAAAAATAGTGTTGATTGGCTAAGTATATTTTTATACTTCCTATTAGTAATCATGGGATGGATGACTATCTACTCTGCTTCGCTTCCTATTGAAGAAACTTCGGTGTTTGATCTGGAACAAACGTATGGGCGACAAATGTTATTTATATTCTTGAGTGTTCCACTAATTGCTATTTTGTTGTTTCTTGATGCCAAAATCTTTGAACGGTTTTCACTCGTGTTTTATATCATAGGTCTTATCTTGTTAATGGGATTATTTGTTTTTGGAGTAACCAAAAAAGGACAAACTAACTGGTATCAATTTGGAGGTTTTGGATTTCAACCTTCAGAATTTGTTAAAACAGGAACTGCCTTGTTACTAGCAAAATACCTATCATTCTCACAAATAAATTTAAAAAAATTTCAACATCAAATAGTTGCAATTATCATTATGGGCTTACCCATTTTATTAATTTTGATGCAACCCGACGCTGGTAGTGCCATGATATTCCTTTCATTAGTGTTTGTTCTTTACAGAGAAGGTCTTCCAGGCTGGTATCTGAGTGCAGGTGTAAGCGCTATCCTTTTATTCTTTCTAGCTTTATTATTTAACCCAATTTATATTGTTATTGGAATATTTATAATTATGGCCATTCATTATTTCAATAACAAAAAGATTACTAGAAACATCTTTGTCTATTTATTTGTTTTTCTATTATCGGTAGGATTTACCTATTCAATTAATCATGTCTATAATAATGTTCTAGAGCCTCACCAGAAAGACAGAATTGATGTTTTGATAGGCGAAGATGTGGACATGAAAAACGAAGGCTACAACCTGAATCAATCGATGATTGCCATTGGCTCTGGAGGTTTAACTGGAAAAGGCTATTTAGAAGGTACACAAACCAAAGGCGGATTTGTACCAGAACAACACACCGATTACATTTTTACAACCGTAGGTGAAGAGTGGGGATTTATTGGAAGCTTTATTGTAATTGCCATTTTTGTTTGTTTGTTTCTACGAATTCTATATTTAGCTGAACATCAAAAAACAAAGTTTAGTCGTGTTTACGGATATTGCGTCGCAACGTATCTTTTTACACACTTTTTTGTAAATATTGCGATGTTAATTAAGTTGTTTCCAACAATTGGAGTACCACTTCCTTTTTTCTCTTATGGTGGATCTAGTTTATGGGCGTTTACTATTATGCTCTTTATTTTTATCAAATTAGATGCTAACAAAGTCAATGAATGGTAGTTAGAAACTCCATTTTTTATAACTCAATTCAGCTTCCAATTTATTTTCCAAAGCATCTTCTAATTCAGGAAAGAAATCAATCCCTGTAAGCTTTTCAATTTCATCTACTGTAACAACAAAAGAATACAAAGGTGCTTTAGACGGCTCATGAGGAACTAAAAAACCAATCATTTTAGTATGATCTTTGGTTATTAAGATTTTATAAAAATAATTGGGAACTGCCACTTTTTCTTTACCAATAGTTTTCATTTCTCCCTTCAAAACACCACCGGTAATTACATAAAGTCCGTTGTATTTTGTAGCCCAATATCTAGTTTTTTGTTCCAATCTATTCCAAACACCATTATTAAACGAAGGAATTTGTGGTGCTATATTAGAAGTAAAAAAAGTTTCATCATACAATTCTTTTGAATATTTTCTATCTCCTGCCGGACACAAATGCCCTCTATCGTAACCCGAGTTTTTAAAATTTCTCCAATCAGCCGATGCTGTAGTAACTATTGGATCTTGATTGAAATACGGTCTGTTATAATTTGTAGCTACCATATCCTTATCGGTCAATTCGTATGCAACCCATTCCGATTGTTCATGAGTTTCAGAATAAGAAAAACTAAATCCTTTTCGATTATAAACTTCATTCGTTGTTGAAGTTGGATAAAAATTAAAATCCCCTAAAATTACAGCTTCTGTAGCGGAATTTTGTTCCAATTCATTAGCATTTGGAATAACAATTTCAATTCCATACTCCTTACAGGAAAAAGTAGAACATGTAAGCAACAAAAGGAATATTATTCTAATATTGGTCATAATAGTAAGAATTGTCGTAATTTTGTAAATGTATTAAAAATTAAAATTATGAGAACTAAAATTTTATTATTATTAGCCATTGTTAGCATTCAAACTGGATATTCTCAAGTGATTGACAACAAAAAAGAAACCGTAATAGCTGATTCTATAAGAAATGTTAAGGCACAAGAAAAAGCACAAAATGAATTAGCAAAGCAAAATGCTGCAAAAATAAAAGAACAAAAAAAGCAAGAAAAAGCATTAAAAGAAGCAGAACAAGCGCAGAAAAAAGCTGAAAAAGCTCAAAAAAAGGCTGAAAAAGAATTACGTCAAAGAGAAAAAAAAGCAAAACAAAGAGAAAAAGCTCTTAGCAACGTAGAAAAAAATAAGAGTAAAATTGCCAAACAACAAAAAGCCATTAAAAAGCATCAAAAAGAATTTGAAAAAATGGAGCGAAAAGGAAAAATTTCACCAGATGATGAAATCAAATGGAAAAAGAAGAATGTATCTTTACGAGAGCGCTTACTAAAATTGGAAAAAGACCAAGAAAAAAATCAGAAAGAATTAATGAAATTACAATAAAAAGAAAACGCCAAATGAAATTCATTTGGCGTTTTTAGTATAAATTATTTTTTCTTCTTTTTAACCTCAGCAATTTTATTTTCTAGGTTAGAAGATTTTAAATCAACCATAATATTAAAGGCTTCATCAATATAAATATCTTTTTGCATTTCTTCGTGCCAACGCTCACGCTTCTCTTTTGATAAAGCATCATTCTCAAAAATAACATTTTCGTATGGCAACCAAGAAAACTCCAATTTATTATTGAAATCAGCTATAGCTTTAAATTTCTTTGCTTTTTCATCTGAAGCATCCATTTTTGCTCTAAAAGCTTCTAAATTCAAATCAAAATCATTATCATCTTTACGTTCAAAAATCCATTTAGCATTTTCGTCAATCAGTTTGAAATTTTCATTTAACGCAATACGGGAATTACTTTTTGCAATTATAGCTTCAAAACCGTTAGACACTGGCGCATATTTCGCAGGATCAATTTTATCCCAAGGCATAGCATTCGTCGCATCTCTTTCGCCCATATCCAAATAACGGAATCTATCAGGTAAAACAATATCGCTCAAAACTCCTTTTAATTGGGTAGAACCACCATCAATTCTATAAAATTTCTGAGTAGTTGTTTTCAATGCACCTAAATCACCTAAGGAATTCCCACGAACAAATTGGTTCAAATCAATTACATTTTGTACTGTTCCTTTTCCATAAGTGTGTTTACTTCCAATAACAATTCCTCTTTTATAATCTTGAATCGCAGCTGCAAAAATTTCAGATGCCGAAGCCGAGAAATTATCTACCATTACTACCAATGGACCATCCCACTGCACACCTTTATCGGTATCGTAAAGCACCTCTTTTCTTCTTCCAGCCGATTTGATTTGTACAACAGGCCCTTCATCAATAAACAATCCAGTCATTTTAACAACTGTTTCTAATGAACCACCGCCGTTTCCACGTAAATCTATCACTATACCTTCTACATTTTGCTCTTTTAAATAGGCAACTTCTTTAGCCACATCTTTATAAGCATCACGATTATCTTTATTATCAAATTTGATGTAGAATTTTGGCAAATAAATAATTCCAAATTTTTTACCACTTTTCTCAATTACCGCTGAACGTGCAAAAGTTTCTTCAGTTTCAACTTCATCACGAATAATAGGGATTACTTTAATTGTGCCATCAACTTTTTTTACCGTTAATCGCACTTCTGTTCCTTTTGGTCCCTTTATTTTTTTTACCACATCATCTAAACGCATACCGGCAATATCTAATGGCTCCTCAGTACCTTGTGCTACTTTTAAAATCAAATCCCCAGCCTCTAATTCTTTTCCTCTCCAAGCTGGTCCACCAGAAATCAATTCGGAAACTTCAACACCTTCAGTTTTTTTCTGGAGTCTTGCACCTATTCCTTCAAATGTACCACTCATACTAATATCGAACTTCTCTTTATTCTCAGGAGAAAAATAAAAAGTGTGTGGATCAAATCGTTCCACCAATGCATTAATATAAATAGAAAACCAATCAGCTCTTATTAATTCATCCTCAATAAAATCAAAATATTCATCTAACGATTTTAAAGTGCTTTCACGCGCCTCTTTTTCTATAGATTCAAAGTTTTTAGAAACATAAGAGCTATCATTTGCTTTTTTATCTTCTTCTAATTTTTGTTTATCTGTTATAGAGGATAAAACGGATAATTTCAATTGCTTTCTCCAACGATCTTTTAATTCTCTCTCATTTTTAGCGAATGGTTGCTTTTCATAATCCACATTAAACTTTTCATTAGTGGCAAAGTTGAAAGGCTTATTCAGAATATCCTTGTAAATTTTTCTAGATTCTTTCATACGTTGCATCAAACGTGTGTGCGTGATTTCGAAAAAAGTTAAATCTTTATTCAAAACCATATCATCTATTTGCTTTTCGTATTTGCTAAATTCATCCAAATCGGACTGAATAAAGAAACGTTTTGATGGATCTAAACCAATTAAATATTCTTTATAGGCCGCTTGAGAAAATGCATCATCAAATGCAATAGGATCATAATGCCCTTTTTCTAAAACAAAAGTTAGTAACTCGAGAAGCAACTTATCTTTTTCAGGATCTTCTGCTTTTTTAGTTGGGACAAAACTCCAAAGCACTGCTGATAAGACGGTTACCAGTAAAATAATCTTATAATTTCTTTTCATAAAATCAACTATTCGTTTCATTCAAAATTTTTCATCTAAGGTACATAAAAAACTGTGCCACAAAAGTGCAATATACAATAAAATTTTGTTAAAATAGGTTAGAATAATTGGGTTTTAAACCCTTTTTTAGTCCGAAAATAATTAATTTAGCCAAAAATAATTCAAAATGAGTAAACCACTTATTTTAGTTACCAATGATGATAGCATTGTTGCACCGGGCATTCGAACGTTAATTAGCGTGATGAAAGAAATTGGAGATGTAATAGTTGTGGCTCCAGATAGTCCGCAAAGTGCTATGGGACATGCTATTACTATTAATAACACCTTACACATTGACAAGGTGAATCTAGATCCTGATTTAGAACACGAATACAGTTGTTCTGGAACACCAGTAGACTGTGTAAAAATGGCAGTGCGTGAAATCTTGAAACGCAAACCTGATTTATGCGTTTCTGGAATCAATCACGGTTCTAATTCTTCTATCAATGTGATTTATTCAGGGACAATGAGTGCTGCTGTTGAAGCCGGAATTGAAGGTATTCCAGCAATCGGCTTTTCTCATGTGGATTATGGTTGGCATACCGATTTTGAACCTATCAAAAAGTATGTAAAAAAAATTGCATTAGAAGTATTACACCATAAATTACCAGAAGGTGTTGTTTTAAATGTAAATTTTCCAAAAGCAGAAAAAACAATTCAAGGGATTAAAGTTTGCCGACAAGCAAAAGCCATGTGGATGGAACAATTTGACAAAAGAACGAATCCGCAAGGAAAAGAATATTATTGGTTATCAGGCGAATTCGTTAATCAAGACAAAGGACAAGACACGGATGAATGGGCGTTGGAAAATGGATTTATTTCTGTTGTTCCTGTGCAATTTGATTTAACCGCTCATCATGCCATACAAATAGTAAATAATTGGGATTTATAAGATGCAAAAGAAAGATTTTTTTATTGGAATTCTATTAGGATTAGTAGGTGGATTTATTGGCTGTTTTATAGCATTAAAAATTTACACCGATTTGAATTTTATTGACGGTTTTAAAATGATGCAACAAGGCGGATTGATTGGAAAAGTCATTACGCTAGGCGCTATTTTAAACTTAATTTTATTTTTTGTTCTTTTAAAACTGAACAAAGATTTAATAGCTCGAGGCGTTATTTTTGCCATGTTTTTTCTAACCATCTTAACATTGGTTTTATAAATTTAATTTTATGAAATCACCAACAACAACAAGTTTGCGTAAGCAAGCACCAATAAAAAAAAGCGATACCATATATGACAGCTAAAAAATAAATTTAACATATATGAAATACTACATTATAGCAGGTGAAGCTTCGGGCGATTTGCATGGAGCCAACTTAATGAAAGCTTTGTACAAAGAAGATCCCAATGCTGAAATACGTTTTTGGGGTGGCGATTTAATGCAAGCGGTTGGCGGTACCATGGTAAAACATTACCGTGAGTTGGCTTTTATGGGCTTCATTGAAGTAGTATTGAATTTAAAAACCATTTTAAACAACATCAAAATCTGTAAAAAGGATATTGCTGATTTTCAACCTGATGCTGTTATTTTTATAGATTATCCAGGTTTTAACATGCGAATTGCGACTTGGGCAAAAGAACGTAAGATTCCAACACATTATTATATTTCACCGCAAATTTGGGCATGGAAAGAAAACCGTATCAAAGCCATAAAACGCGATGTGGATTTTATGTATGTTATTTTGCCTTTTGAGAAAGATTTTTACGAAAACAAACACCAATTCCCAGTTCATTTTGTAGGTCATCCGCTGATTGATGCTATAGAAAACCGAACAACAATTGACAACGCAACTTTCAGAACAACGAACAATTTATCCGAAAAACCGATTATTGCTTTATTACCTGGTAGCCGGAAACAAGAAATTACCAAAATGCTTTCATTGATGCTTTCTGTAGTTTCCGATTTCAAAGACTATCAATTTGTTATTGCTGGCGCTCCAAGTCAAGATTTGGAATTGTACCAACCTTTCTTGAACGAAAATGTAGCCTTTATTTCCAATAAAACCTATGATTTATTGAGTGTTGCTCACGCGGCTTTAGTTACTTCGGGAACTGCGACTTTAGAAACCGCTTTATTCAAAGTTCCAGAAGTGGTTTGTTATAAAGGAAGTTGGATTTCGTACCAAATTGCCAAAAGAGTCATCACCTTGAAATACATTTCATTGGTCAATTTAATCATGGACAAAGAAGTAGTAAAAGAATTGATTCAAGACGAATTAAATCCAAAAAACATTCGTTTTGAATTGGCTAAGATTTTATCAGGACCGCATCGTGAAAACATGTTAAAAGACTACGAAGCATTAGAAAAAAAATTAGGTGGAAAAGGCGCGAGCGAGAAAACAGCGAAGTTGATTGTTTCTTCGTTTGAGAAATAATTTTTATATTAGCAAAAAAGCCAAAATCTTGAAAAAATTCGCATTTCTATTTCTTCTCAGTATTTTCATAATCAGTTGTAAAACGCAATCTAATATTGTTACATCTAAAGATGAAGCCATAAAAAAAGGAATTTACAACACCAAAAAATCAAAAAAATCAGCCGGAAAATTGAATTATGAACTAGTAGATTTTGCCACAGAAAACTTGGGCGTAAAATACCGATATGGCGGCACTACAAAAGCTGGAATGGATTGTTCGGGTTTGGTTTTTACTACTTTTAATAACTTCAACATTTCATTGCCAAGAACTTCGACTGCAGTGGCAACGCAAGGCGAAAAAATATCAATAAAAAAAGCGCAAGTTGGCGATTTAATTTTCTTCAAAACCAATGGAAGCAAAAATATCAATCATGTAGGGATTATTACTGAAGTTTTGAATGATGCAATCAAATTCATTCATTCTTCTACGCAAAAAGGCGTGATTATCTCTTCCACTGCTGAAGCTTATTACGATAAAAGTTTTGCACAAATTAACCGTGTAATTAATTAAAACTTTTTCTTACTTTTAACCCAATTAATACATGGGCTTGAAAGTATTTCCGTTTCCTCTTATTCCGTTTGTATTGGCACTAGCAGCAGGAATTGTTGCTGGAAAATCGTTTCTACCCAATGGTTTTCAAATTTCTATTGGAATCGCCATAAGTTTTTTGGTTTTTCTGTTTTATTTCTTGAAAGCGAGAAAGCAATTGTTTCCTTTGATAAACTTTGGAATTGCCACAGCTGTTTTGGCTTTTTTCATTGGAATAGGACTTCACTTTTTGCATTTCCAACCCAATCGAGCCAACCATTATTCGAACATATTACAAACAGAAAACAATTATGTTTCTGGTGTAGTCTCCAAAGTATTGAAATCGAGTGCCAAAAATCACAAATACGAATTTGAAATCCAATCGATTAATCAAAAAAAGGCAGCTGGAAAAATCCTGATTTACAATAAAAATGACAATCCAACGCAGTTAAAACCTGGCGACATATTGTTTTTTGAATCGCAATTGCAAAGTGTTCCAAAAAACTTGAATCCGTACCAATTTGATTATGCCAATTATCTAGCGAACCAACATATTTTTCATCAAGTTTTCCTGAAACCGAATGATTTTACAATCATTGGAAACCAATCCACATTTGCATCATTTACCCATTTCACCAGAGAAAAACTAACTTCAAGTTTTCATCATTTACATTGGAAACCCGAAACACAAGCTTTTATTAATGCGTTACTTTTTGGTCAAAAAAATCATTTGGAACAAGAAACATTAACTTCTTTTACTGACGCTGGTGTTATGCATGTTTTGGCCATTTCAGGCTTGCATGTTGGGATAATTTACATGTTCATTGCTTTTACATTAAAACCTTTGAAACGTTACAAAAAAGGCAGATTAATCGAATTGCTTCTGACTTTATTTCTTCTTTGGTCATTTGCTGCAATTACTGGGTTTTCCGCTTCTGTGAGTCGCGCAGTGACTTTATTTAGCATTATTGCTATTGGAAGGTTTTGGAATAAAAGAAGTTCGGTTTACAATTCTATTGCGGCATCGGCTTTACTTTTATTGCTCGTAAATCCGAATTTTATATTTGATATTGGATTTCAATTGAGTTATTCTGCCGTTTTGTCAATTGTTTTATTTCAACCTTTTTTTGAACGGTTTTACTTTAGTAAAAATAAAATTAGTCGCTATTGCGTGGATTTGATTTTGGTTTCTGTTGCGGCACAAATTGGTGTTTTGCCTTTGAGTTTGTATTATTTCAATCAGTTTCCTGTTTTATTTTTGGTAGCGAATATTTTGGTCATTCCATTAGTAACGTTACTTTTATTATTAGGTGTTTTGACCTTGATTTTGAATTTTTCATTTCCAATGTTAGCCCAATTTCCAGCTGTAATAATCGAAAATATAATTGATTTCATGACATTTTACGTGGGTTGGATTTCAAAATTTGATACGTTTATCATTCGAAATATTTCGTTTTCGGCGAGTTTGTGTTTGGTAGCTTATTTGATGATTGCTTGCTTTTTGTATTGGTTGTATCAGAAAAAGAACAAAGCGCTGATTTACTTTTTAGTTAGTATAATTTTAGTTCAAATTACGTATGTTTTCTCACAAACTTCGGCACAATTGCATCACGAAATGTTGATTTTTAATACCAAAGGAAGTTTATTTGCCATAAAAAAGAACGAAAAAACAGTGTTTTTCAGCACTTCTCCCGAGGATCAAATTGCAACTATTTCCGATTACAAAAGAGGCAATTTTACAGAAAACAGCACTATTTTACCCATTGAAAATGTATATCAATTTGGGAATCGAAAGATTTTGGTAATTGATGCTTCCGGTTATTTTAAAATTGGGATAAATCCTGATGTTGTCGTTTTGATAGATAATCCAAAAATCAATTTAGAGCGCGTAATTAAAGAACTACAACCTAAAATTATCATTGCCGACAACAGCAACAGTTTTTATAGAATTAACCAATGGAAGACAACTTGCGAGCAAGAAAAAATCCCTTTTCATGCCACTGCCGAAAAGGGATTTTATAGGATAAAATAATTGTTTATTTTTTTAAAATACCATTTGCTCCTGCTAACCATTTTTCAGGTCCGCCAGCCACATAACCAGTACTACCAATTCCATTTAGATTGATTCCCCCGTCTTTTTTCTCAGGATTTACAAACCAAATGGTTGGATAACCTTGTACGCGAAACATTGCTTGTAATTGCTGATTTTGTACTTTAATATCATCTGGTTGCGGCGTTCTTCTTGGATAATCAAGTTCTACTAAAATAACGTTTTCTTTTACCCATTTTGAAAATTCGGGTGTTTTAAAAACTTCTTTTTGTAAACGAATACACCAACCACACCAATCCGAACCGGTAAAAAACAACAACAATGGTTTTTTCTCTTTCATTGCAATTTCTGATGCTTTACTTACATCAGTATGCCATGTTAATTCTTGTGCGTTTAGAGTTATTGAACCTAAAGTCAAAAACGCTATCAATAGTATTTTTTTCATATATAATTTCATTTTAATTTTACAAAGTCAAAAAGGATGCCAAATATTAGCGTACGCCGTGCATTAGTTTTTTGATGATTGGATTTAATCCGGCAATCAACAACCCCATTCCAATTGGAACAATTGTAAAAATCATGAAAAAAGTGCTCAATGAATATTCATTAGATATTTTCAATCATTCCTCCCATAGAACCAGCTAACTTATTACCCATAGCTATAAACAAGTAATAAATTCCAAACATAAATCCTATCCATTTGGCTGGAACCAACTTACTCACATAAGACAATCCAACTGGTGATAAACAAAGTTCTCCAAGGTATGGAATAAATAGGCTAATATCAACCAAACCATACTAACAGAACAAAATCTTCTCCGACAATTCAGGTGCTCCAAAAGCTAAAAACCCAAAACCAACTCCCAATAAAATCAATCCCATACCAAATTTAACTTAGCCAATGGAAGTTATATTTACTTTCCACCATTTGGAAAACATTGGTGCTAAAATAATTATAAATAATGAATTCAAGATTCCAAACCAAGTTGCAGGAACTTCAGTTTCTGTTGCTGTAAACTCTCTATAAACTTTCAAATTACAATTCCCCAAATGATTAAGAAACTCAAAGAAAGAATTATATTTCCTAAAGAAAATTTTGCAAAGTTTTTGAAAACAATTTACCCAAGACATATGTTATAATTGCTAGAGGCAGAATTGTTAAAATAGCATCTATAATTTTAAACGAAAAACCAGCATTACCTTCTAAAATTCGTTGTGTATATTTTCAGCAAAAATAGTCATGGAACCCACTCAGCTTGCTCAAAGCAGCCCAAAAGAATACAGTAAAAACCGAAAAGATAAAAACTACAATCATTCTATCTCTAATCACATTAGATGGTGTGTTATCAACAACATCTGTTTTAACAAGTTTCTTATCTGTGGAGAAATTTACTTGACCAAAAATATTTTGTGTGAAATAGAACTGTAGCATTCCAAAAAACATAAAAATCCAGCCAGCCCAAAACCTAAACTCCATGAGACTTTTCACCTAATGTAACCACAAAGCATAATTCCTAGGAAAGCTCCGGCATTAACACCCATATAAAAAATAGAATACGCTCCATCTTTTTTCTCCGGATGATCTTTATACAAATGACTAATCATGGAAGTCATATTAGGTTTAAAAAGACCATTCCCAACAATTAAACAACCCAATCCAATATATAAAAATAGTTCTGTTTCAAAAGCCATTGAAGCGTGTCCTAGTGTCATTATAAATGCCCCAATAATTACAGCCCAACGATAACCTAGCAACTTATCAGCCAACAAACCTCCTAAAACAGGCGTTAAATAAACTCCCATAGTGTAAGTTCCGTACAATCCCATTGCTCTTTCTGTTGTCCATTCCCAACCGCCTTTATCAAAAGTTGAGATTAAGAAAATAACCAAAATAGCTCTCATTCCATAATAGGAAAAACGTTCCCACATTTCGGTAAAAAAAAGAACAAAAAGTCCAGCTGGATGACCAAGAACTTGATCTTTGAAAAATTCGTTTGAAGATGATGAATTCATATTGTAATTTATTTATTTAATTCTTTGTCTACTCCGTGCATTAATTTTTTGATAATTGGCGATATAATTAATAAAAATACCCCAATTCCAACTCCCGTATAAAACAAGTAACTGAATAGTTTTAAATAAGCTGGTTTTGCTACATCTA
Organism: Flavobacterium sp.; assembly: GCA_018401995.1. GTDB lineage: Bacteria > Bacteroidota > Bacteroidia > Flavobacteriales > Flavobacteriaceae > Flavobacterium. The sequence goes on from JAGYJR010000004.1 coordinate 81,520, forward strand.
AAGCTAATGTTTCTCCTACATTCGTATCAATCGCTGCAATATTTGCTAAAACTCCAGCTATAAATTCCGAACTTGCGGTAGCTAAGAACCAAACACCCATCATAAAACCAACAATCTTAGCCGGTGATAACTTGGTAACAGCTGAAAGTCCAACTGGTGATAAACAAAGTTCTCCCATAGTGTGTAAAAGATAGGTCAATACTAACCAAATTGCCGTTACTTTTCCTGCTTCAGAAACTGAAATTCCGAAGACTAAAACACCAAATCCTAATCCAACAAAAATTAAGGCTAAAGCAAACTTAACCGCAGTATTCGGATTGTACTTCCCTAATTTCACCCAAATCCAAGCGAAAACTGGTGCTAAGAAAATAATGAATAAAGCATTCAAACTTAAAAACTGGTTCGGTTTCCAATCTACACCAAGAAATCTTGTGTCTAATGCTCTATCAGCAAAAAGGTTCATTGAGGTATAAGCTTGTTCAAATAAAGCCCAAAAAACTATAGTGAAAACAATTAAAATTGTCAATGCCAATAAACGTTCACGAGCAACTTTATCTAATTTGGTAATAGCGTAATATAAAATGTAGATAAATGATATTAGCCCTGAAACAATCAAAGCATTCTGAACAATAGAATGACTTTGTACCATTTGCCAAATAATCAAAGTAGACAATGTTCCTAAGATGTAAATCCAATATTCTGTTTTTAAACCAAAAGTTACTTTATTTAACGCCTCTGGATAATTGGTTTCACCTTTCCTTTGAAATATCTTTCCATAAATAAAAGTCAATAAACCAAAGAACATTCCAACTCCAGCAGCTCCAAATCCGTAGCTCCATCCATATTCATCTCCCTAACCAAGCACAAATGATGGTAGCTAAAATGAACCTAAATTGATTCCCATGTAGAAAATAGTGAATCCAGAATCTTCTCATCAATTTGCTCGTATAATTCAATTAACTAAGGGAAGAAATGTTTGCTTTCAGCCAACACCCATAACAATGAAAGCCAACGACAAATAAAATACTTGTAAAGCAAAATTATCTCGAACGATTTCACCTGTTACAGATTTAGTTGCAGCGTTTCCTTCAAAGCCATTCCAATATGACCTAAAACCAATAAAAATTGCACCAAAAACAATGGCTTTTCTGAACTTGCAAATATTTATCAGCTAAGTAACCACCAATTACTGGAGTTGCATAAACTAGAGCAGCATAACTTCCTACCAATAAATTACCTTCGGTATCTAAAAACAAATGGTATTTTACCAAATAATAAATCAATAACGCTTTCATTCCGTAGAATGAAAAACGTTCCCACATTTCAGTTAAGAAAAGGATGAATAACCCTGTTGGATGTCCGAATAATTCTTTTTGATCTGTTGTAGTTGTACTCATATTATAATTTTTCTTTAATGAAATTGGTCATTTTGGTATACAATTGCAAACGAGTTTTTCCGCCGTAAATACCGTGGTTTTTGTCAGGATAAATAGCCCAATCAAATTGTTTGTTAGCTTGAACTAATGCTTCAATCATGACCATTGCGTTTTGTACGTGCACGTTGTCGTCAGAAGTTCCGTGGATTAATAAATAATTTCCTTTCAATTTACTCACGTGATTGATTGGTGAATTTTCATCGTAACCCGAAGCATTTTCTTGTGGTGTTTGCATGTAACGTTCGGTGTAAATGGTATCGTAATATCTCCAACTTGTAACTGGCGCAACCGCAATAGCAGCTTTGAACACATCGTTTCCTTTTAAAATACAGTTGCTACTCATAAATCCGCCGTAGCTCCAACCGAAAATTCCAATTCTTGATTTATACACGTACGAATAATTTCCGATTAATTTTGCAGCATCGATTTGGTCTTCTACTTCAAATTTTCCTAATTCTTTGTATGTACATTTTTTGAATTCGGCACCTTTGAAACCTGTTCCTCTTCCGTCAACGCAAGCTACAATGTAACCTTGTTGCGCCAACATCATAAACCAATAATCATTTATTCCGTTCCATTGATTCGCTACTTGTTGCGAACCTGGACCTGAATATTGGAACATAAAAACAGGATATTTTTTGTTAGGATCAAAATCTTTTGGTTTAATAAACCATGCATTTAATGTATGGCCTTTTTCTGTAGTAATAGTAGTAAATTCCTTTGGAACGATATCGTATTTGGCTAATTTTTGTTCCAAAGCCTCGTTAGAAACAATAGTTTTAATCACATTTCCGGATTTTGAATCATTTAATGTGAACGTTGGCGCTTTGGTAGCACTCGAAAAAGAATTGATGAAATATTGGAAATTTGGACTAAAAGTAGCGCGATTTGTTCCAATTGCTGTTGTTAAACGCTTTTTATTTTTTCCGCTAATATTGATTGCGTAAACATCTCTATTAATAGAACCATTTTCAACCGATTGGTAATACACCATTCCTGATTTTTCATCGAAACCGTAGTAAGCGGTTACTTCCCAATTTCCGGTTGTGATTTGTTTTTTCAGTTTACCAGTTTTGTCATAGTGGTAAATATGATTGAAACCACTTTTTTCTGAAGTCCAAATAAAACTGTTATCTTTCAAGAACGTTAAATTATCTGTTACATCAACATACGCTTTATCTTTTTCGTTCAAAACTACTTTGGAAGTTGCGGTATTTCCATCGATAAACAATAAGTCCAAATTGTTTTGGTGACGGTTTAAAACTTGAGCCGAAAGTACATTAGCATCGTTTGTCCATTGGATTCTAGCAATGTAAAAATCGTTATAATTCGATAAATTTACGGTTTGCGTTTTGTTAGAAGTTACATCAAATAAATGCAAAGAAACTACTGCATTTTTCTCGCCCGCTTTTGGATATTTGAACACTTCTTGCGCTGGATACAATCCTCTGTTGTACAAATCCATTGAGAATTCTGGCACTTGCGATTCGTCGAATTTGATGTACGCTAATTTTGTTCCAGCTGCATTCCAATCAAACGCTCTTACAAAACCAAATTCTTCTTCGTAAACCCAATCCGTAATACCGTTAATGATGCTGTTTTTCTTGCCATCAGTTGTGATTTGTTGGGTTTTCTTTGAAGCAATTTCGTAAACGTATAAATTGTTTTGGTAAGCAAATGCAATTTTGGTTCCGTCGGGCGAAAATGTTGGCTCTTGAATCTTATAATCTGCAATTTTTGTTAGCGATTTAGAAGCAATATCATACAAAAAGTAATCAGAAACTGCCGAATATCTGAAAATTTGTTCTGAATTATTGGCAATTAAAATTTGGTTTTCCTTTTTATTGAACGTGTAACTATCGATACCTTGCAATTGTGAAAAATCTTTGGAAGAAAGTAAGGTGTTTACTTTTTCTAAAGTGGCGAAGTCATACAAATCGATTTGCGAACTTCTGCTGGCTCTATCGAAGTTTAACACCGTATATTGGTTGGTGTTTTTCATGGCGTTTAGTTCGTCCATTCCTCTGGTTCTGAAGGCGCCACCCCAAATTTCATCTAAGGTAATTTTTTCTTGAGCTACTATTGAAAACGATGACAATAGCAGTAAAACAACTAATTTTTTTATATTCTTCATTTTTATTGGTGTAAAAAACCCTCAATTTTAGTAAAAATATATGAATTAACCATATTTTTATTCTAATTTAACAAACGAAAAAGATTTTTTAATATCTTTAAATACGATTTAAAACAAGGCAATGTTTTGTAATTACTTTCTAATCAAATATTTCGAACAATCACTTAGACATTCAATCTGTCAGGTGAATTTCTCCTTGTTTTCTGTTTTTGAAAATTCAATTGCTACTAGTTGCGTAATACTATACAGCTTAGCTATTGGAGTCATAATTTTGCTTTTGTACATAAATAAGAAAAAAACATTACCTAAAAACTACAGTCTAATAGATGAATTAAAGGAAAGTTTTTCTAAAAACGAATATTCCTATTACTTTTTGTATCTAAGTTTAATCTTTCCCGTTGCTGAACTTTTTTATCAAATCTTTAATTACCATAATCTCGAAAAGTTAATTTATGCATATTTATTGGGCTTGGCTTGTATGATAGGCTATTTGCTTACATCGTATACGAGTTTAAAAAAGAATGCAATGTCGCTTTTTTCTATTTGTTTCTTTGGTTATTTTGCTCACATAACTATATCAACAGCTTATCAAGCTATTAATTTTACGCTATTCTCAGAGTATTTGTTACTTCTTTTCTTTTCGTTTGTTATTTTTAAACGTTTTAAAAATCATTTGATTTTTATTTCACTCACTTTTGTATATCTATTTGCCTTACTATTACTGAATACAACTGAAAAAAGCACAATAATTGCTTTAATTAATGCCAATTTTATTTTACTAATTATACATTTTGCCAGACGATTAAATGCAATTCAAAACAATAGAAAATTCATATTCACTAATGAAATTATCAATAATACTAATAGCATAATTATTGCAACAGATAAATTTGGAAATGTATTATTTTGTAATGAAACCATTATTAAGATTTTAGGGTTTAACAATACAGAAGTATTAGGTGACGGGTTTTGGAAATTGACAGAAGATAAAGATTTTGATGCCGTAGATTATAATTTAAAATTTATTCCAAATCAATTATACATTAGAAAACTAAAATGTAAAAATGGCGACTACAAACACATTCAATGGACAGATGTAAAACATAATGAAAATTTATTTGTTTCTACTGGACAAGATGTAACTGGCAAAGTAGAGTTGGAAAAAAAATATTATGATTTAATACAAAGTGCCAAAGATATCATTTATGAAAGCGATCAATGGGGTAATATTACTTATGTTAATAAATTTTCAACCGAACTATTAGGCTACGATTTTGAGGAAATTATTGGTAAACATTTTAGTTATTTTATTGTTGACGATTACAAAGAGAAAGTTATTAATTTCTACAGCCCTGAAAACTTAGATTATAATGACTTTGACATCTTAGAATTTCCAATACGTAAAAAAACCAACGAAATTATCTGGGTTTCCCAAAAAGTGGCAGTTAAAAGAAATGAAGCTTTTGAAATCATTGGTTATTCTTCTATCATTCGCGATATTACCATAACGAAAAACTTGGAGATTGAAGAGAAAGAGCGAATAAATCGAATTTCAAAATTAAACGAAATATCCAATCGTTTATCAACTTTAAACTTTCTCACTTTTAAAGACCTAAAAACCTTGATTGAACATATCTCTGTTGAAGCTTCTATAGGACTTGGAATTGACAGAGTGAGTTTATGGGATTATTTTGAAGACTATATTGTATTGAATAACATCTACGTTAAAAGTGAAAACAAGCACTATAACGATTTAACACTTTATAAAAAAGACTTCCCAAAATATTTTAAAGCTATAGTAGAAAACCCAATTTTAGTTGCTTCAAACGCTCTTACTAATGTTTACACAGAGGAATTTGTAGAGGTTTATTTCAAAAATTACAACATAAAATCACTTTTAGATATTCCCATTTATATATCAGGAAAGTTAGTTGCCATTAGCTGTTTTGAAGCTACAAATGAAATTAAAAACTGGACAAATGAGGACATAAATTTTGCTAAAACGGTTTCCGATATTATTGCGCTAGCCATTGAAACTTTAAAGCGTAAAGAAGCAGAAAATGAAATTTTATACAAAAACAAAATTCTTACCACTTTAGCAGAAGTAACATCAAATTTAATTAGAAAACAAAAAATTGAAGATTTATTTGATGAATCTTTGGTAGTGATTGCCAAAACAATTGAAGCTAATCGATTTTATTATTTCGAAAACAACTCAGAAACTAATTTACTAGGACAAAGATTTGAGTGGGTTTCTGACAATGAACTTGCTGAAATAGACAATCCAAAACTTCAAAACATTCCACACGAATTATTTCCAGAGTTCATTAATATAATTAAAGATGATACTCCATACAACGCTATTGTCAACACAATTCCCGAATCTGTTTTCAAGGAAATATTAATAGAACAAAGTATATTATCTGTATTAATTATTCCTCTTTTTTATAAAGATATTTTCCTGGGTTTTATAGGTTTTGACGATTGTGAGAAAGAACGCATCTGGAAAGAAGAAGAAATTAACATTCTAAGAACACTTGCTAATAATATTGCCACAACAATTATCCGTATAAAAAACGAAAATGCTATTCAGGAAAGTGAAGAAAAATTTAAGCTTTTAGCCAACAATATCCCAGCCGCTGTTTATTTGGTTAAATATGACGAAGCAAGATCTAAAGTTTATTTAAATAATGAAATTGAAACATTAACAGGCTATTCAAAAGAAGATTTCTTTACCAATCGTATTAAATTATCTGACTTATACCATCCTAAAGACAAACAAAAAGCACTTACAATTATAGAAAAAGCGGTAAAAAACAAAAAATCGTTTGTAATCACTTGTCGCCTTATCAAAAAAGATGGTTCTGAAGTTTGGATTGAAGAATATGGCGAGGCTATCGTAATGAACAACAAAGTTGAATATCTAGAAGGCGTTTTACTTGATATTACCGAAAGAAAAAGTGCTCAAGAAGCCATATTAGCCAAAGAAATTGCAGAAAACTCAAACAAAGCAAAATCAGAATTCTTGGCTAATATGAGTCACGAAATTAGAACACCATTAAATGGAATCATTGGATTTAGTAAATTGCTTTTAAACACAGGAATTAATGAAACCCAAAAACAATACTTACAAACGGTTAATCAATCTGCGGAAAGCTTATTAGATGTTGTTAATGATATTCTAGATATTTCAAAAATAGAAGCCGGAAAATTAAGTATTGAAAACTCAAAATCCAGCTTAATAGACATTGTTTACGACTCTGTAGACATGATGAAATTTAATGCACATCAAAAAAACTTAGAACTCATTGTAAATATTGACAATGATGTAGATTGCGCCATTTGGACAGATCAAATCCGACTCAAACAAGTTCTGCAAAACTTATTAAGTAATGCAATCAAATTTACCCCAAAAGGTCAAATTGAGATTAAAGTAGAAACTATTGAAAAAACATCAAATTTTAGTAAAATAAAATTTGCAGTTATTGATACTGGAATTGGAATTAAAGAAGAAAACAAAATAAAAATACTTGAACCTTTCTCGCAAGAAGACACTTCTACTACAAGAAAATTTGGCGGAACAGGTTTAGGATTATCTATTACCAATAGTTTGTTAAAACTAATGAAAAGCGAACTCAACATTGAGAGTGTCATTAATAAAGGAAGTTCATTTAGTTTCATCATAGAAACCAAAACAGAGAATTGTGAACGTCATAAAATACTTGAAAACAATTCAATAACTGAAGCTCTTCTTGTGGAAGATAATGACGCAGCAGCAGCAGCTATTGCAAAAATGTTTGAGAATTTTGGAATACAAGTATTTCGAACAACTAAAGAGAAAATCTTTGAGGACTTAAAAGAAAAAACCTCCATTAAATTAGTCTTACTTGATTTAGAATATATTTCAGAAAATAAATGTGTTGAAATTTTAAAAAAATTAAATCAAAATCATAACATAGCTTGTTTAATCATGCAAAATGCAACAAGCTCATTCACTTTTAATGAAAATTTAAAAAACAAAAACTGTTTTTCGGTTATAAAACCCATAAAAATTAATGTCATTCAAAACATTTTAAACAAAGTAAACAATCCAACTATACCTATAAATCTAAATGAATCAAAAAAACCAACTAAAAACAAAAGCCGTGCTTCCTTATTAATAGTTGAAGACAACAAAATTAATATGTTGCTTACCAAAACATTAGTACAAAAATCATTTCCAAATCTTACCATATCTGAAGCCACAAATGGTTTAGAAGCCGTTGAATTATTCAATACAAACACATTCGACATTGTACTTATGGACATTCAAATGCCTGTCATGAATGGTTACGAAGCATCATTACGAATTAAAAAACTTCATCCTGAAATTATTATAATTGCTTTAACCGCCGGAATCATAGCTGGGGAAAGAGAGAAATGTATGGATATTGGCATGAACGATTTTATCATAAAACCAATTGATAAAACCATTTTCGAAAACACATTAATTAAATGGTTAAATAGGAATGAAAATTAATTCAATTAGTATCTTTGTACTTCTAAAGTTGCTAAAAGAATATGACACAAATAAATAAAGGCTTTTCAAAATTATCGAAAGAAGAAAAAATCGATTGGATTGTTTCTCAATATTTTACTAATCCACATGAAGCAAAAAAAACCGTTACTCAATATTGGAATTCCGATGAAAATATTCAAAAATTACATGATGAATTCATCGAAAATACCATTTCCAATTTCTATTTACCATTAGGCGTTGCTCCTAATTTCATCATCAACGGAAAAAACTACACCATACCAATGGCAGTTGAAGAAAGTTCGGTTGTAGCAGCAGCAGCAAAAGCAGCTAAATTTTGGAGCGAGCGCGGCGGTTTCAAAGCAACGGTTTTGAATACAGAAAAAATTGGTCAAGTCCATTTTCTGTTTTCAGGAAATTTCGAAAAATTAAATACTTTCTTCCAAAGCATTAAAACACAATTCTTCGCTGATACAGAAAATTTCACCAAAAACATGCAAAAACGCGGCGGCGGAATTCTCGATATCGCTTTGATAGATAAAACCAATGAGTTACCAAATTACTTCCAATTACACGCTACTTTCAACACCAAAGATAGCATGGGAGCCAATTTCATCAATACGTGTTTGGAACAATTTGCCAAAACGTTAGAAAATCAAGCCCAACATTATGAAGCTTTTTCGGAAGACGAGAAAAAAATACAAATCATCATGAGTATTTTGAGTAACTATGTTCCTAATTGCTTGGTTAGAGCCGAAGTTTCTTGTCCAATCGAACATCTAAGCGACGATGTCAATATCGACAGTAAAGAATTCGCAGAAAAATTTGTAACCGCTATCAAAATTGCCGAAATAGAGCCGTATCGCGCAGTAACACACAACAAAGGCATTATGAACGGAATCGATGCTGTAGTACTAGCAACTGGAAATGATTTCAGAGCCATAGAAGCCGGAGCACATGCTTACGCCAGTCGAAATGGAAAATACAGTAGTTTATCACATGCCAAAATAGAAAACGGAATTTTCACTTTCTGGATTGATATTCCACTAGCACTAGGAACCATTGGCGGATTAACTAATTTACATCCATTAGTGAAATTTTCAATGGAAATGTTAGGCAAACCAAATGCGGAAGAATTGATGAAAATAGTAGCTGTAACAGGTTTAGCACAAAATTTTGCAGCCGTTCGTTCATTAACCACTACTGGAATTCAAAAAGGTCATATGAAAATGCATTTAATGAATATTTTGAACCAACATCATGCTACCAAACAAGAAAAACAACAAGTCTTGGATTATTTCAGCAACACCACTATTTCGCACAGTTTAGTTGTAGATTATTTGGAGAAAATTAGAAGTTAATGGAAATGCAAAAGTTTTACAGCAACGGAAAATTACTACTAACGGCCGAATACTTGGTTTTAGATGGCGCAAAGGCATTGGCAGTTCCTACCAAATTCGGACAAAATCTAATAGTAAAACCAGGAAAAAACCATGAAATTCATTGGACAAGTTTTGATTCCGATAGTACTGTTTGGTTTCAAGACACCATCACTTTCAAAGAAATAAAAAACAAAACTACTTCTGAAAAAAATTTGGCTGTAAAAAACACCTTAATTGAAATTTTGCATCAAGGCTATTTACAAAATCCAGATTTTCTGCAAACAAATGGCTATGTTATAGAAACACATTTGACATTTCCTAGAAATTGGGGTTTAGGAACTTCTTCCACCTTAATTAATAACATTGGACAATGGTTAAAAATTGACGCATTTGAATTGTTGCGAAAAAGTTTTGGCGGAAGTGGTTATGATATTGCTTGTGCACAAACCAACGAACCTATTTTGTACTGGCTAGACAACGAAAAAGCGAATTTTGAAACCGTAGCTTTTGATCCAGAATTTAAAGAGAATATTCATTTTGTGTATTTGAACCAAAAACAAAGCAGCAAATCAGCTATTTCAAATTACATGAGCAAACAACACAGAGTACACAAAATTATTCCAGCAATCAATCAAATTACAGAAGAAGTTTTGCAATGTAATGATGGTAGAAGTTTTGCTTTACTAATGGAAAAACACCAAGCCATTATGAGTAATCTTTTAGAAACAATTACCGTTAAAGAACAACTTTTTCCTGATTTTAAAGGAATTGTAAAAAGTTTAGGGGCTTGGGGTGGCGATTTTGTAATGGCTATTTCCAAAGAAAACCCTGCCGAATATTTCAAAAACAAAGGGTATGAAACCGTAATTTCGTATGAAGAGATGATTTTAAAAAATTAACTCTTTAAAAAACAATCTTTTTCTTTATTTCTTTACCATTTTCTAATTGAATAATTACAAATAATACTTGTTTGTTTTTTGTTAAATCATTAATCTGAAATACTTTCTTTTCTACCAAAAGTTTCTCATAAATTAATTGACCTAATGCATTATATACATAGACACTGGAAATTATATTTTTATCAGAAACTAAATTGATATTAGTATTGCCTGAAAAAACAATAACCCCATTCAAATCTGTTTCAACTGTTTCTTCTACTTTATAAATAATTTCAAAACGATCTTGAAACACACCTTCATTTGTTGTAAAAATGTAATTTGAATGACTTAAATCAAATATATTATTAGTAAAATTATCTTTAATGTATATTGATTTACTTGAAAACAACCCCAACTTATCTTCTAAAGAAATGGTAAATTGCCCGCTTTGAGTAGCTTGAAATCCTAAAGTTATTTTATCATCATCTGAAAAAACTCCCCTACCATTAATAACATATTTTACATCATCAATAGTTGTGTAAATCATCGAATTTGAAGTGTTAAATGCTTTTCCATCAATTCCTAAATCAAATTCTATAGTAGAGTCTGAAGAATACCCAAGTAGTATTTGGTTTAAAGGCGCTTCATCTTGAAACAAATTTAATCGGAATAAATCTTTTTCAGCAACTTCATTTTGCATTCTAAAGAATTGCGTATTTTTAACATCATAACGCAATGCATTATGAAACACTAACATTTCATCTTCATTTGAATAAAAATAAAACCCTTGGCCTGGTTTTATACTTCCATCTGGAATTAGACCGCCAGCAGCTGCAGCAACTCCACCGAGTGTAGTATAAGACGCAAAGTTATTTTGGGGATAAGTTCCTCCTGAAGCCGCAATTGTATGGGTCCAAAAATAAAGTGTTTCAACTGTACGATTACTTGCTATAAAATGACTTCCTTCAATACTTGCAGGGTATGGATTACCAAGCATATTATATCCAGTTGCAGTATTTACTTCATATTTTCCATTATTTGGAATTCCAGTAAATTGTCCAACGAAAGGAGATGCTGTATTTGTAGACCAGTTGTTAGGCGCACGAATAATGTAGCCTTTAGCAGGAATAAAATCATTAGCAATTGGGTCAACTGAAGAATAAGCAGTTGCTGATGTAGTTCCGCCTGTTATATATTCATAAAATCTATTGGTTAATGTATTTGGTGAAAAAGCGAATAAATTTTGCCCAAGAACAGGTGAAGACCAAGAAGTATAATCTAAACGTAGCATTGGTGCACTCTCTTTTAAAACGGTAATATTCCCCGTGTTGGGGATATCATTAATTTGAATTAAATTGGCATTGTTTTCAACAGTAAAACTTGCTGAATTAGATACATTAATCCCTCTAACTACTGTAAAAGTATCTCCAGATTGCAACACTACTTGAGAAGTACCATTGATATCCAATGAACAAAACTCCAAATTTCCATTCGAAATTAAATTACCGTTTATTACAGCTCTAATTCCTTTATTAGGCGTCCCATTTTCCCACGTACTTCCATTCCAAGTTGTAACATCTGGACAAGACAAAGTATTCCAAGAATCAGGAGCTTGTGGTCCTCCCCAAATTAATGTAGCTAAATATGGATTATCAATAAATGGATTTCTATTACCTTGAAAACTTTGAACAACATTATTTCTAATTAATTCAAAATTACTGACAGGGTCTTCTTCATTCCATTCCAAAAAAATATCAGGCATATCAGGATGGTAGGTATTTCCACCAGAACCAACATTATTTGGTAAACATCTATTATTATAACGTACATACATGTACATCATCATTCTAGCAATATCACCTTTCCATTCGTCACCAGGATACCACAAAGTCCCAACAAGACCTGCGTTTCCCTCTCCGTCAGAAAACAATCTATTTCCTCTATCTGCATTAAAAGCAACATCAGAAGCCCTAATATGATGAGCATCAGTACCAGGACCAGGTGAACTTGTCACTAATGCAGGAGTACCTAAAGATAAAGGATAGGTATGCTCTCTATTCCAGGAACCTGTTGGACAAGACCCACTACAAATATTAGTTACATCATCAGTACGATCATTTTTAAAAACCAAATCAAAATCGTCGTAACCATAAATTAAAAAAACTTTTGAAGGGTCGTTTGTTGTTAAATCTGCAGCCTGCAAAACATCCCATACATCAGGTGAAGAAGAAGTATAAGGAAGTTGATTTGTGTTGGTATTAGTTATTAATGTTGCTAGTTGATTTTTTAATGCATTTCCAGTTTGTGAAAAATCTACACTACCATAATAAGAGGGTATTTGACCGTAGAAGATTGTTGTAAAAAGTAGGAAAAGTAATTTTAATTTCATCTTGAATTAAATTTGGTTAATGCAATTTAATGATAAAATTAATAAAACAATAAAGCCACTTAAAAAAGTGGCTTTAATTAACATTTGTGGTACCTCCAGGGATCGAACCAGGGACACACGGATTTTCAGTCCGTTGCTCTACCATCTGAGCTAAGGTACCTTTAGCAATTAGAAGTAAACTTCTTGCTGATTGCGGGTGCAAATATAGAACCTATTTTATATTTTCCAAAACAATTTTTAAAAAAAAATCAATTTGTATATTTGCCAACCAGAAATCAAAACTATGCTTTTAGCAATCGACATTGGGAATACTCGAATTAAATGTGCTGTATTTGAACAGCATACAATAATTGAACACTTTGTTTTTGACAAAGAAGTAGCTGATAAAAAATTTAAAGAAATTTTAAAATCACACCCTAAAATCACTCATGGAATAACATCTTCTGTTGGAAAAATGGAAAAAAGTGTGATTAAAAACTTGGAAAAAGCAATCGATTTAGAGAAAATCAATCATCAAACAAAAGTTCCTTTCAAAAATTTATACGCTACTCCTACCACTTTAGGAATCGATAGAATTGTACTGGCAACTGGCGCAACATTAAAATTTCCAAATCAAAATCGACTGATTATTGATGCCGGAACTTGTATAACTTATGATTTTGTTGATTCAAATAACAACTATTTTGGAGGTGCCATTTCACCTGGTTTGTCATTACGATTAAAGGCATTGCATAATTATACTGCAAAATTGCCATTATTAGAAGCCGCTTATCCTCAGAATTTCATTGGAAATAGTACAAATGAGGCAATTTTATCAGGTGTTGTAAATGGAATTTCACATGAATTAAATGGCTTCATTACGCAATATTCTGACAAATATGAAGATTTAACAATAATTTTAACAGGAGGCGACGCCATTTTTTTGGCTAAAAACATAAAAAACACCATATTTGCCAATTCAAATTTTCTATTAGAAAGTCTGAATGAACTTTTTATATACGCAAAAAATCAAAATGACTAAAAAAATAGTTTTATCATTCGCCTTGTTACTTTCAGGGTTTTTAGGATTTTCACAAGAAAACACTTCTTCTCCATACTCGTATTATGGAATTGGAGATGTTCGTTTTAGAGGAGCAATTGATTCAAGATCCATGGGTGGATTAAATTTAACGGGGGATAGTATATCTTTAAATTTACAAAATCCTGCATCCTATTCTCGTTTAGAATTAATGAATTTTTCTGTTGGCGGAACATCAACTTTTAATAATTTAAAAAACGCTAATACCTCAGAAAAAGCACAAAGAACTAGTATTGACTATTTAGCAGTAGGAATTCCAATGGGAAAATTTGGTGCATCTTTCGGATTGATACCTTATAGTGCTGTTGGATATAAAATCAACACAATCTCTACCTCAAATAACATAGAACGAAACAATCAATACACTGGAGATGGAAATATCAATCGATTTTTTATTGGTGCTGGTTATGCAATAAATAAAAATCTTAGTTTAGGTATTAATGTAGAATATAACTTTGGCGAAGTTAACAATACTATCAGAGAGATTATTACCGATTTAGACAATGGAAATAATCTACAACTAGGAACTAGAGAAATAAACACTTCAAGAGCTAATGGCTTAACTTTAAACTTAGGAATGTTTTATGAGAGACAGATAACCGAAAAATTAAACTTTTACTCTAGTATCAACTATATTCCTCAAACCAAATTAAACGTAAGCAACTCAAGAAACATTGGATTGTTTACATTTACACCAAGTGGTGATGAGTTTATTACTCAATCACAAGATATTGCAATTCCTGATTCTGAAATCATCATTCCTTCGAGACTATCTATTTCTAATGGCATTGGACAAAAATACAAATGGATGATTGGAGCTGAAGTAAGCTTTGCAAATACAGGGGCAAAAAATAATTTCTTCTCTGAAAATTTAAACGCAACATATAAAAACTCACAACGATATATAGTTGGTGGATACTATATCCCTAAATATGATTCATTTAACAGTTATTTTAGTAGAGTAGTTTATCGTGCAGGATTTAGGTACGACACAAATGGTCTTGTGATTAACAATCAAACCATAAAAGATTATGGCATGAATTTTGGTTTAGGATTACCATTAGGAGTTTCTAAAATTGACATTGGATTTGAATTTGGAAAACAAGGAACAACTTCAAACGGATTAATTGAAGAGAACTATTTTAACTTAAGCATTGGATTATCTTTAAGCGACAAATGGTTTAGAAAGTCATTAATAGATTAATTAACATTGAAAATTAAATAAAATGAAAAAGACGTTAACTTTATTAGCACTTACAGCAATCAGCTATTTAGGTTACACTCAAAACTCTGAAGCTTGTACTGAAAACATTAGCTTACTTGCTTCTTCTGTAAAAGCAAAAGATGGTGCTGCCTATGATTACTTAACTACTCTTAGAAAAGATTGCCCTTCTTTTCACAAGGGAATTTATTACTATGGTGAATTAGCTATAAAACAAAGAATAGAGTCTTCTAAAAACGAATCAGAAAAAGAACAAAACATTGCTGATCTTTTTAAACTATATGAAGAGTATTTCAAATATTTCCCAAGTGATGGTGCTGGAGTTGACACGAAAAAAGGATTGGCATTATTCACTTATTCTCCAGAAAAAAAAGAAACTGTATATAACTATTTTGACAAAGCGTTCAAAGAAGACAATGCTAACTTTACATCTACTAAAGGTTTGTATGCCTACTTTGAAATCTTTGTAAACGATTACAAAGCAAACGCAAAAGGAATTACATTACAGCAAGTTTTTGATAAATATGATGATATTTCAGAAAAGTTAACCCTTTTAGGAAAAGAAGATTCTGAAGAAAAAGATGTATTAATTGCCAAAGAAGAAGCAGGAAGTCAATTAGACTCTAAAGAAACTAAGAAAAAAGCTAGATTAGAAACAAATTTAGAAAACATTAGTATTGTTAGTACAAGTATGGACGCCATTATTGTAGAACTTTCTACTTGTGATAAATTAATTCCTTTCTACCAAAAAGGATTTGAAGAAAACAAAAACAATGAAGTTTGGTTAAAAAGAGCAGCTGATCGTTTAGAAGCTAAAGAATGTGATACTGATCCATTATTTTCTAAAATTTCTGAAGCACTATATAAACTAAACCCAAGTGCTGATGCTGCTTATAAACTAGGTGTTGTTGAACTTCAAAAAAAGAACACTACTAAAGCTATGGAATATTTCAATCAAGCGGCAGACATGTTCACAGACAATACTAAAAAAGCAACTGTATATATGAAAATGGCTTCTAGCTACATGAAATCTAACAAATCGCAAGCTAGAGCTTACGCTAGAAAAGCATTGCAAGTGAAACCATCATACGGAAGAGCTTATTTACTAATCGCTCAATTATATGGAAACAGTATTAACGATTGTGGTACTAAACCATTTGACAAAAGAGCCATGTATTGGTTAGCTGCTCAATATGCAGATAAAGCAGCAGCTGTAGACTCTTCTTTAAAAGAAACTGCAAGTAAAATGGCAGCTAGCTACAGAGCCGCAGCTCCTTCAAGAACTGAAATTTTTAATGAAGGAATGTCTGGTAAAAGAATTGCATTTGATTGTTGGGTTGGAGAAAGTGTTGTAGTTCCAACATTATAAAATGAAATTAAGAATTAAACATATATTTTTAAACATGGTCACGGTATTTATCGTGACTATGTTTTTTTCATGTGAAGGATCAATCAAGGAAGTCCAACGCATCAATCAATCATCATTTGTTCCTTCAGGAGAAGCAGACACAATTAATCTCCGATACACAGACTCGGGCAGAATAAAGTCTATTTTACAAAGTCCAAAAATGTTAGACTATGCTTCAATCGACAATCCATTTACAGAATTCCCAAAAGGAATTGTAGTTACCATGTTTGATGATAATGGAAACACTACCATCATCAAATCTAACTACGCAATCACCTACAAAAAAACAGATTTAATCGATCTACAAGGTGATGTTACAATTACTTCTCACGATGGAAAAAAACTAGAAACATCTCAATTGTATTATGATCAAAAAAATGAATGGTTTTTTACTGAGAAGTTTTTTAAATTCACAAAAGAAGATGGTGGCTACCTTCAAGGACCTGGTGTAGATTTTAGCAAAGATTTCAAAATTTTCAATATGCAACAAAGCAGTGGTGAAGTAAATTCTTCTGAATAATTCGTTTTACCAACTCAAATAATTTACCTATTTTTGGTAAAATTTTCAATTATGACGTATTTAAAATTTATTCAATATTTCTATTTAGCATTTGCCATTTTCTCTTTTGGTTTTGCATATACACAATGGCAAGCAAGTGAAGATTTCGTACTTCCAATTGTTGTTGGAGTAGTTTGTATTGGCATGTTCTTTTTTAGAAGACATTTCTATAAAAAATACCAAAATCGTCAATAAAAATTCATGGAAATTGCAATCATTGTAATTTGTCTATTACTTTCAGCTTTTTTTTCTGGAATGGAAATAGCTTATGTTTCATCTAACAAAGTCTACCTTTCAATTGAAAAAAAACAAAACAATTTCAATGCTAAAATTCTAAGTAAACTCATTGAAAAACCATCTCAATTTATTACCTCAATGCTTGTTGGAAACAATGTAGTTTTGGTAATTTATGGAATATTTTCAGGCGAACTATTAATGAATTGGCTACAATCACTTTCCTTTTCATTCACGACCTTTACTAATTTATTATTACAAACCATACTTTCAACAATAATTATTTTATTTACAGCGGAGTTTTTACCAAAAGTATTCTTTCAAATATATGCAAATTCATTTGTAAAACTTTTTGCATTTCCAGCTTTTGTATTTTACCAATTATTTTATTGGGTTACCAAATTTATTATTTGGATTTCAGATTATATTCTGATTAAATTTTTCAAAACAGAAGGCGATCAAGTACAAGAATATTTTAGTAAAGTTGAACTAGGAAATTACATTTCTGAACAAATAAATGGTATTTCAAATAGTGAAGAAATTGATTCTGAAATTCAAATATTTCAAAACGCACTAGAGTTCTCTGCCCTAAAAGCAAGAGATATAATGACACCAAGAACCGAAATAGCTGCAGTAGATATTACAGACTCCGTTAACGAACTAAAAGAACTATTTGTATCTACAGGATATTCCAAAATTGTCATCTATCAGGAAGGAATAGACGACATCTTAGGTTACGTGCATTCGTTTGAATTATTTAAAAAACCAAAATCAATAAAGGCAGTAATGATTCCAATAGAATTTGTTCCCGAAACCATTTTTATTAAAGATTTATTGGACCTACTTACCAAAAAAAGAAAAAGTATGGCAGTAATTCTAGATGAATATGGCGGAACTTCTGGGATTGTAACTGTAGAAGATATTATTGAAGAACTTTTTGGTGAAATTGAAGACGAACATGACGAAGATGAAACCTTAATTGATGAAAAAATCGAAGAAGATATTTATCTTTTCTCAGCAAGATTGGATGTGGAATTTCTAAATGAGAAATACAATCTTAATATTCCAGAAACGGATTCATATAGTACTTTAGGCGGTTTTATTGTTCACAACACCAATGAAATCCCACAAAAAGAAGAAAAAATAAGAATAGAAAATTTTGAAATCACCATACATTCAGCTTCAAATAAAAAAATTGAATTGGTACGACTTTCAATTCTTGATGAAAAACAATAAAAATTAACTGAAATTATGCATTTTCTATTTTATTATTGAATAGATAATTGTATTTTCGCCCTCTGAAAAAAAGTAAATTGATATAAAATGGCAGTTTTATCTAAAATTAGACAACGTTCATTCGTTTTAATCGTAATCATTGCACTTGCATTATTTTCATTTGTATTAGCAGATGTTATTCAAAGTGGTGGTTTTGGTTCAGATTCTAATAATGTTGGTTCTGTAAATGGTACCGATATTTCTTCAATTGAGTTTATGCAAAAAGTAGCTCAAGTTGAAAAACAAGGACAAAATACTTCAAACACACAAGCAGTAAATAGTGTTTGGGAACAACAAGTTAGAAGTATCATCGTTGGTGATGAAATCGAAAAATTAGGATTAGGAATTGCGGGTGACCAACTTGTAAACGTAATTAAAGAAAATCCATATTTCGCTCAAAATCCTCAGTTTTTAAATGCGGCTGGAACATTTGACGAAAACAAATTTAGAGAGTTTGTAAAATCAATTAAAAATGATCCAAATCAAGATCGTTGGAGAGAATGGCAAAATTTTGAAGCAGAAGTAGAGAAAACCGCTATAGAACAATTATATTACAACTTAATCAAAGGTGGTGTTTACACAACTAAAGCCGAAGGTAAGTTCAAACATATGGTTGAAAACAAAAAAGCGAATTTTGACTACGTAACTGTGCCTTACAACTCAATTAATGATGAGGAGGTAAAGGTTTCTGATGATGAAATTATTGCATTCATGAAAAAAAATGCAAAAAAATACAAATCAGATAACACAAGAAGTATCGAATATGTTTTAATTGAAAACAAACCATCTGATGAAGATGAAAAAGCGATGGTTGGTGCAATTAATGCAGTTTTATATGGTAAAGTTGTATATAATGAAGAGACGCAACAAAATGATACATTACCAGCGTTTAAAGACGTAACGGATGTAGCATCATTTGTTAACACTAATTCAGATATCAAATTTGATTCTACTTATTTAGCGAAATCACAGCTTCCAGTTGAATATCAAGAACAATTATTCAACTTAACTAAAGATGAAGTTTTTGGCCCATATACCTACAGCGGATATCAGTGTGTTTCTAAAATGATTGATAAAAAAGCAAATGCAAGCGCAAAAGCGAGTCACATTTTAATTTCTTACGAAGGTGCAGAACGTTCATCAGCAACAAGAACTAAAGAGGAAGCACAAACTTTAGCTAATGATTTATTAGCTAAAGCAAAAGCAAATCCAGCAGGTTTTGGTTTATTAGCTGACGAAAATACTGACGATCCAGGCTCTAAAGGAAAAGGTGGTGAATATGACAATATTATGCCAGGTCAAATGGTTCCAAAATTCAATGATTTCGTTTTTGATAGCCCAATAGGTGCAATTGGATTAGTTGAAACAGAATTTGGTTTCCACGTTATTAAAGTTTCTGACAAATACAGTTCTGTGTTAATTGGAACCGTAGCACAAAAAATTGAACCATCTAGCAAAACTATTGATGCTGTTTATACAACAGCTTCAAAATTAGAAGCAGATGCAACCACTAAAAGCTTAGAAGAAGTTGCAAAAGCAGCTAATCTGACAGTTGTTCCTGCAGGAAACATCAAAGCTTTTGACGAATTTGTTTCTGGTTTAGGAGCACAAAGAGAAGTAGTTCGTTGGACATTTAATGAAGATACTAATATTGGAAGCGTAAAACGTTTTGAAACGCCTCAAGGATATATTGTAGCGAAATTAAAAGAAAAGAATGATTCAGGATTACTTCCAATAGAATATGCAAGAGAAAGCGTAGGAACTATTCTTCGCAATGAGAAAAAAGCTGAACTAATTAGAAAGAAAATGACCGGTGCTACGTTAGAAGAAGTAGCTAAAGCAACTGGAAGTTCTGTTTTAACAGCAAATGACGTTATTTTAGGAAATACCATTATGCCAAATGTAGGACAAGAACCAAAAGTTGTTGGAACTGCTTTCGCTTTAGCAACTGGAAAAACCTCAAAATTAATTGATGGAAATAGTGGTGTTTTTATCATTAGAGCTAAATCCGTAATTGAAGCTCCTGCTGTAAACGCCTACACAAGCCAAATCACTCAAGAAATGCAAACGCAACAAAATAATGCACAAATGAGAGCTTACGAAGCTTTGAAAGACAAGGCTACAATTAAAGATAATCGCTTTCAATTCTAATAATTAAAGCAAAAACATAAAAAAATCCCGATTATATCGGGATTTTTTTATGTCAATTTTTTAATCACATACGTTACAATTCCCCAAACAACAAATTCATTCTCTTTTGAAATTTCAATTGGTTTGTAATTCGGATTTTCAGGCAACAATAGAATTTTATCTTCCTGAATAGCAATTCGTTTTACGGTGAATTCACCATCAACAAAGCAAATTGCAATTTTATTATTGGTCACCGGCAAACTGCGGTCAATCACTAAGATATCGCCGTCATTAATTCCAGCATTTATCATCGAATTACCGCTCGCTTTAGCATAGAAAGTAGCCTCTTTATTTTTAATAAGAAAAGCATCCAAACTAATTTTTTCTTCTTCAAAATCAGCAGCCGGAGATGGAAATCCAGCATTAATCCCTTGACTTATTAGCGGTACAAAAACTTCCGATTCAAAATCAGGACGAAAAAAAGCTAATTTAATATTCTTGTCTAACATTTCACTTCTAGAATTTCATTGATATTGGTAGTATAACGACGTGACAAATGCTTTTGTCGCATTTTCCAAGTATGTTTTAAGTCTTGTCCAGCTAAACGAATCTTACGCTCTCCTGATTTATTTTGCCACTTATCCATTACATCCATAATACGCTGGTATTTTGGATTTTCTTCATCAAACAAGGAGAACTGTTTTTGTTCTTGTGGAATAATTCCTGTAACAATAATTCCAGCCTTTTTATAAGCTATACCTTCTTGATAAATATCGTTTAACATTTTAACAGCAGCTTGCCCAATAGAAAAAGAAGTATTAGTTGCAAAAGGAAGTGTTTCCATTCGATAAAAATTATATTTATCGCCTCGATTTACTTTGAATTTATTCTTTTTCAAGTATAAAATAACAGTTGTACAACACGAGTTTTGTTTTCGCAATTTCTCTGAACAAACCGATGCAAAAGTCAGAATTCGCTCTTTCAAACTGCCAAAATCAGCAATATCATTTTCAAAACTTCTAGTAACAGCAATGTTTTTTTTCGACTTAGGTTCTTCCATTTCTAAAACGGAAACTCCAAGCAACTCCATTCGCAGACGAATACCTACAACACCCATTTCTCGTTTTATAAAAGCTTCATGCTGCGGTAACGTAAAATCATAAGCTGTTTTGATCTTTTTGGCTAACATTTTCTTAGTTAACCTAAAACCAATCCCCCAAACGTCCTCTATTTTTGTCCATTTTAGAGCTTTCAACCGCTTCTCTTCATTATCAATTACATAAACGCCTTGTGTACGATCTGGAAATTTTTTTGCAATTTTATTAGCCACTTTCGCTAATGCTTTCGAAGGAGCGAAACCTACACAAATGGGTATTCCAACACATTTATGAATTAATTTCTTTATTTCTGCACCATAGCTTTCATAATCAGGTATTTTCATGCCTTCGAAATTCAAAAAGGCTTCGTCAATACTATACACCTCAACATTAGGTGTGAAATTAGCTAACAAACGCATCACTCTTCCACTTAAATCTCCATACAACGCATAATTAGAAGAAAAAACACGAACACCGTTAGCTTTCATAGCTTCACGAAACTGAAATTCTGGTGCTCCCATTGAAATTCCTAATTGTTTTGCTTCGTTACTACGCGAAATTACACAACCATCATTGTTAGACAAAACAACCACTGGCTTGTTATTCAATTGAGGTTGAAAAACACGCTCACAAGAAACATAGAAATTATTGCAATCAACTAAAGCATACATAGTACAAAATTACTGCTTTTAATCCTTGAATAAATACGACAAATGTTAATTAACGTATTAAAGAAAAATGGGCTCTAAATTGCTGCTTTTCTGTTGAGTTTTGTGGAAAATACTCTACTAAAAACCAATAATCAGTAGAAGGTAGATCCTGACCATTAAATTTACCATCCCAACCAGGACCAGCAGGAGATAATTGTTTCAAAAGCTTACCAAAACGATCAAATATGTAGATAACAGCTTCTGACTGGTGACTTAAATCGAAAATATTCCAAGTTTCATTATAACCATCACCATTAGGTGTGAAAAAATTTGGATAATTAATTATATAAATTGGCCCAATGACTGTTGGCGAACAATCACCTAAAACATCATAAATATTCACATAGTATTCCCCTGTAGGTAAATTAGTAAATACATTGCTAGATTGGTATTCCGTTACGCTCCCATCCGGATATACCAATTGATACAAGTAATCACCAAATCCACCGGTAAGATTTACCGTAATAAAGGTATTATTTTCAAACGGAGTACTTACCGTAAAATCAGCTACGGCAGGTCCAGATTGTATAATAGTAACAGTAGTAGAATTGTAATTACAATTAGCACCCACATCAGGTGTTAACTTGATGAATTCAACGGTATAAACTCCAGCTTGCGAAGCGGTGTAACTTGGCCCAGTCCCCATTAAATTTCCATTTAAAAACCAATTTACTGTAAAAAATGCAGGACTCAAACCTGAATTCATCGTAAAAGTTCTTAGGACATCACCGGTTTGAGAATCTACACAGATAAAACCGCCTTCAATAGTGATATCAAGAAGTGGGAAAACGGTAAATGTAAATGAAATTTCATCATTACAATTTGGGTTTCCAATAGCTGAAGCATACACATAATATGTGTAGGTTCCTGGAGTTGTAATATTCAAATTAGTAATCAAATCTGCTGGATTACCACCCGATTGCGAATAATAACCAATATTATAAGTTGTTGTTGGTAATGTTGGTAAAACATAAGTTCCACATTCTTCATTATCAAAAACTAATCCTAAAGCGGATAGATTAGGCGTTTCAGAAACTACAATATCAAAACTATCTTCTTGCGTACAAATAATTCTATCTCCATTTACAGCATAAACATAAATTGTAGTTGTTGTATTGGGTGTATTAAAAATGGTTCCTGGCGACACAGGATTTACTCCATTTGGATCATAAAAGTACCCAATGGTATAATCGAATGGCGTTGGGGCAACATGAGTTAACGCTGGTAATTGATAGTTTTCAAATTCACACACATTTACATTTGGATAATCAGGTAAATTAATACCATTATAAGTAATTGTAAAAGGTCGATTAATTTCACAACCAGTTGTAGTATCAATATTGTACAAATAAAAAGTTTGAGTTGTGTCAAAAATTTCCGAGGGAGAAACTACAGTACCACCACCACTTGGACCACCAGGTGCAGTATAAACGGTTCCATTAACAGGAGTTATAATAGAATAAGGTGAACATTCTGTTCTACTAAATACATTGTCAGCTGGCGGAAATGGATTTATAGTAATAGTAAAAGAGTTTTCGTTTGTACACAAAGTTGTTGTCCCGTCAGGATTATTAAATACTTGTTCGTTATAAATGTAATAAGTTCCAGGATTCAAATTAGTCCCTGTTAAATCAATAATATCTCCTGCAAATAATTGTTGTTGCCCTAAAATAGTAGGACCACCAGATAGTGTATAATATGTTCCATTCGACAAAATAGGTAAAATAAATTCGCCACAACGAGGACCGTCAGGTATATCATCTACCAATGGAGAAGAATTAATTACAATAGTATAATTTAAATTACTTGTACAATTAGGCAAAACAGATGTATTTGTAAAATAATAAACTACCTGACTGGATGTGATTGGAATACTTGGGTCTACAGAAGATCCAGTTCCATTTGGACCCGTAAAATAACCTCCGAATGTAACAGGGGGTAAAAGATACCCTTCTTGTGAACACGCATAAACTGTTGAAAACAAAGTTGTATCAACTAAATTAATTACAATGTCATTAAACTCTACACAAGCTCCAGGTTGCCCTTGACTATTAGTATGAGCTAAAGAATTAACCACATAATACGTTCCTGGAAAGTTTGGCCCAGTAACACTAATTACATCTCCTGCATTTAAAGTAGTTCCACTTCCATCAGGAGCGGTATTATAAAAACCATTTGTTAATGGCGGTAGAGTATAAGAATCACACGTAGTAACATCAGCAGGATCATCAACCAAAGGTAATGGATGCACATAAAAAACGAATTGTTCGTCTCTACAAAAAACACCATTTACTTCTGCGTAATAATATAATGTTTCTGTAAAAGTAGCGCCTGTATTATTTATATATTCAGTTCCAGAAGGGACAATAACACCAGCTCCACTTGGACCACCAGGTTGTGTATAAAAATTACCAATATTTTCAGGAGGTGTTGGCACAACAAATCTTCCACAATGATCTAATTGGGGAATATATTCATCAATCAAAGTTAGATTAAAACTTGACTCATTTGTACATCCATTTGCATCTGGACCAGCAAAAATGTAGTAGGTTCCTCCATCTACTAAAACATCTCCAATATTGTATTGGACTTGTCCTGGTGTTGTTGGACCTCCAGGCAATTGGTAATAGGTTCCGTTTACAATAGTTGGCAGCGTAAATTGACTGCATTCTGTAGGATCTGGAATATCATCTACAATTGGTAAAGGGTTGACAGTTACAACAACTGAAGTAACATCAAAACAACTTGGGTTTGAATTATCTTGGATTCGTATTCCAACAGTAATTGTAGTTGCTCCGTTAGGAATTGCAATTGAAGTTATTGGATTTACTCCAGAAGTGGCATCTCCAACTGAATTATAATAGGTAACCGTATAATTAGCTGGTGATTGACCGTTCAACACCTCATCTGATGTAGTACTAGTGAAAGTATAATTAGTACTTCCTTGTCCCTCACAAATAGATATTGGGTTTGGCTGTGTAGCGACAACTGCATTAGCTACAATCAAGTCAAAAGGATACTCTGCATCGCAAAAATTACCTGTTATGGTATTAAAAATTTTTATATAAATAGTCTGGCCACCTGTACTTGGGTAAGAATTTAAATCTCCATTAGGAATTGGATTATTTGCAACAATATCTGCAGGTGATTCATAATAAAAAACATCGTAAATAGCAGGATCAATTCCTAAAACAGCTTCATTATTAGCTGTAAGATCAAAATTATAAGAAGCGGCACCCGTATTACATGTTAGTAAATCTTGAGGGTTTGTAACCGCTAAATCTGTAAATACAATGGTATCTGTTATGATACAAGTTCCTCTTATGGCTTCAACAGAATAAGCTCCTGCCTGAGTTACCGTGTAAGTTGAGCTGGTTTCACCAGGAATAGGATTTCCATTTTCAAACCAAGTAAAAGTAAATGTATTATCTAAGTTTGTATCTAATTGAACTATATCCCCTGTGCAAATAATCTGATCTTCTCCTAGGTCTAAAGTAGTCGTAAAACTTCCCGCTGCTATAAAAACTGCTGAGTCAAAACCTGAATTGGCATAATCACCAATAACCAATCGAATTCTATAAGGTGTATTGGGAATAACCCCTGAAGAGGCATTCATAACAACCGTTTGACCTCTCATGTTTAAAGCCGAAGTGGGATTTCCAACATTATAAGTGCCAAAAAAACCCGGATTAACGGAAGCGCAACTATTATTTGGACTTGAAGGATCGTTATAAATACTATTCCTAATTGTAGTTACCGAGACTGGTGTGCTTGTGCCAGGAATTACGGCTAAATTTCTAGAAACTCCTGAAGACAAATCAGTTAAAACAAAAGCAAAAACATCACTGAATTCACATTGATAAAACCCATACTCATTTGAAGCAAACAAGAAATTAAAACTAAAACTATTCGAAAGCGGAATGAAATCAAATTCTAAAAATTCAGCATTTACAATTGAACTTGTACCACCATTTGCATCACTTAATGATTGTAAAAAAGGATCACCAGGAGCATTTACAGCACTACTTAAATTGGCTCCCGTATAGGGTCCTTGCGTAAAAGTAGCTACTCCATTTCTAATAATTATTCCTTCTGGAATTGGAAAAGACGAACCATTTTGATTAAAATAAGCAACCGCTTGAGTTGATGAAACTGAAATATTAGAAACCTCAACACATGAATTTCCTAACAACAAATCAACCAACTGTGCGGGCGAATTTGTGGAATTATCTACTGTTATTGCTTGTGAAAACAAACAACTCGAATATAAAAAGGCGAATATAAAAAGTATTTTTTTCAAGATTTGTTTGGAGTTTAAAATCATTGAGATAAATATAACAAAAAAAGATAAATTGAATTTAAATAAATCGAAAAAAGTTTAAATATTGTTAAATATTTAAACTTTTTGTTAATTATGTATGTTTTTTTAATCGTTTAATTTTAAAACAGCCATGAACGCTTCTTGCGGAATTTCTACATTTCCAACCTGACGCATACGTTTTTTACCTTTTTTCTGTTTTTCCAAAAGTTTACGTTTACGAGAAATATCTCCTCCGTAACATTTTGCTGTTACATCTTTTCTTAAAGCCTTAATCGTTTCACGAGCGATTACTTTAGCTCCAATTGCAGCCTGAATAGGAATATCAAACTGTTGTCTAGGGATTAATTCTTTTAATTTTTCACACATTTTTTTACCAATATGGTAAGCATTACTTTCGTGAATTAAAGCCGAAAGCGCATCAACTGGTTGTGCGTTTAATAATACATCCAAACGAACCAACTTTGATTCACGCATTCCTATTGGATGGTAATCAAAAGAAGCATATCCTTTGGAAACCGTTTTTAATCTGTCATAAAAATCGAATACGATTTCTGCTAACGGCATATCGAAATTCAATTCTACACGTTCTGTTGTTAAATACGTTTGATTGGTAATTAAACCACGTTTTTCAATACACAAACTCATTACATTTCCAACGAAATCTGATTTTGTGATAATTGTAGCTTTGATATATGGTTCTTCTACTCTATCTAATTTTGAAGGTTCTGGTAAATCTGATGGGTTATTTACAATTAAGATAGTATCGGGTTCTTTTTTTGTGTACGCATGATACGAAACGTTAGGAACAGTAGTAATTACTGTCATATCGAACTCACGCTCTAAACGTTCTTGAATAATTTCCATATGTAACATTCCTAAGAATCCACAACGGAAACCAAATCCTAACGCAGCTGAACTTTCAGCAGCAAATACTAAAGAGGCATCGTTCAACTGCAATTTCTCCATAGAAGCACGTAAATCTTCGTAATCTTCTGTATCTACAGGGTAAATTCCTGCAAAAACCATTGGTTTTACATCTTCAAACCCTTTAATCATGTTTGTAGTAGGCGTTTTAGCATCGGTAATCGTATCTCCTACTTTTACTTCTTTAGCTTCTTTAATTCCAGAAACTAAATAACCTACATCTCCAGTCGAAATTACACTTTTTGGTACTTGATTCAACTTTAACGTACCAACTTCATCGGCAAAATATTCATTACCCGTTGCCATAAATTTAATCTTCTGCCCTTTTTTGATTTCTCCATTAATCACACGGAAAATTACTTCAATTCCTCGGAATGGATTATAATGCGAATCGAAAATCAATGCTTGTAATGGTTCTTGAGGATCTCCTTTTGGAGCTGGAATTTTCTCAATAATAGCTGCTAAAATATTTTCAACACCAAAACCAGTTTTTCCTGAAGCATGGATAATATCTTCTAAATCACAACCAAGTAAATCAATGATATCATCACTAACTTCTTCTGGATTAGCACTTGGCAAATCTACTTTATTCAAAACTGGAATAATTTCCAAGTCATTTTCTAATGCCAAATATAAATTGGAAATCGTTTGTGCTTGAATACTTTGCGCTGCATCAACAATCAACAAAGCACCTTCACAAGCGGCAATGGAACGAGAAACCTCGTACGAAAAATCCACGTGACCTGGGGTATCAATTAAATTCAAAATGTACTGTTCCCCTTTGTAGGTATATTCCATTTGAATAGCGTGACTTTTTATGGTAATTCCACGTTCGCGTTCTAAGTCCATGTTATCTAATAACTGAGCTTTTTCTTCACGAGCGGTAACGGTTTGTGTAGCACCCAATAAACGGTCTGCTAACGTGCTTTTTCCGTGGTCAATGTGTGCAATAATGCAGAAATTTCTAATGTGTTTCATCTTTCAATGTAAAGTTCGTGTACAAGAGCCATTTTCATCCTCCAAACTCTTGTTCGTTTAATCTGCAAATATAAGCTAAAGTTTTGATTGTATATCAACAAAAAGCAACTCCAAATTCCAAAAAAGAATGCAAACCACATAGAAACATAGAATTTTAATAAAGGCTAGAGGAATTAATAGTATATGCATTCGCACATAGGCTAATGTAATCTTAAAAACCTATATAAACAATCTTAAAGCTAAGCTTCTATTTTTCAATCCAAATCAACTATATTTCTATGTGGTAAAAACTTAAAAAAACAATAATTAAAAAATCTTGTCGTATTTTTGCAAAAAAATTGAAGCACCATGCCTAAAATTGGTAACATCATACTACCCGATTTTCCTTTATTATTAGCCCCAATGGAAGACGTAAGTGATCCACCTTTTCGTCGTTTATGCAAACTTCATGGCGCTGATTTAATGTATTCTGAATTTATTTCTTCGGAAGGATTGATTCGTGATGCGATGAAAAGCAAGCAGAAATTGGATATTTTCGATTACGAACGACCAGTGGGAATTCAGATTTTTGGTGGTGATGAAGAAGCAATGGAAATGTCTTCAAGAATCGTAGATGCCGTACAACCTGATTTGGTAGATATTAATTTTGGTTGTCCTGTAAAAAAAGTCGTTTGTAAAGGTGCTGGCGCTGGCGTTTTGAAAGATGTAGATTTGATGGTGCGATTAACAAAAGCGGTAATTAAAGGAACAAGTTTGCCTGTTACGGTAAAAACCCGTTTGGGCTGGGATGAAAATTCGATTAATATTGATGAAGTTGCTGAGCGTTTGCAAGATATTGGTGTACAAGCCTTAACGGTTCATGCCAGAACACGTGCTCAGATGTACAAAGGGCATTCTGATTGGAGTCATATTGAACGTGTAAAAAATAATCCTAGAATTACAATGCCAATTTTTGGAAATGGCGATATCGATTCTCCTGAAAAAGCATTGGAATACAAAAACAAATACGGCTTAGATGGCATGATGATTGGTCGTGCTGCTATTGGTTATCCTTGGATTTTTAATGAAATTAAACATTACTTCGCTACCGGAGAAAAACTCGCACCACCAAGCATGAATGACCGAATCGAAGCCGCAAGAAATCACTTAATTTGGAGTATCGAATGGAAAGGCGAACGTTTAGGAATTAACGAAATGCGACGTCATTATACCAACTATTTTAAAGGCATTCACGGTTTTAAAGAATACAAACAAAAATTGGTTACTACAGATGGTATCAATCAATTATTGGATGTGTTTACCGAAATTGAGCAGGTGTATGCGGATTATGTTTTTGAAGGGTAAATAAATAACCTAACTGTTTTGTCATGCTGAACTTGTTTCAGCATCTTATCTCTTTTAAAATTAAGAGATTCTGAAACAAGTTCAGAATGACAAACTGTTATCATCTACCCATGATATACTCTAGAAAACACAATTTTCCCGTCTTTAATTTCTAAAACTTCTGCAACTAACATATCAGCTTCACCTCCCACTTGACGTGTGTATTCCATAAAAACTCGGTCGGTGTTAGCGGTTAATGAAGTTACTTTGTAATGTAACGTTGGCAATCTATCAAAAGCGTCTTGCCACCAAACACGCATGGCTTCTTTTCCAATGATTAATCCGTTGGTTTCAGGTTGACGAATTTTTAATTTTGGGCTAAAATGTTGGGCTTCGTCATCATATAATTCTAACAACTTTTCTAAGTTTTTCGTATTGAAAGCATCAAACCATTTAATGGCGATTTGTTGTAATTGATTGGGCATAAAGTTTAAAAATTTAAACGCAATCCCGATAGCTATCGGGACGCAAAGGTTGTTAAACAAAAAAAGACACAAAGAAGAATCAATGTGTCTTTGAATTTCATAAAATGATATTACGCATTTTTCAAGTTAATGATTTCTTGTTCGGTTAAGAACCTCCAATCACCTCTTGGTAAATTTTTCTTGGTTAAACCTGCGAATGTCACACGATCTACTTTTAAAACATCGTATTTTAAATGCTCGAAAATTCTACGAACGATTTTTACATTTGAAGTTTTCATTTTCAAACCGATTTCACTCTTTGGTTGATCTTCAATATAAGTGATTTCTTCTACATAAACTCTGAAGTCATCGATTGTTAATCCTTTTTGAATGCGCTCCAAATCTTCAAATCGCAAGTTTTTATCTAAAGTTACTTGGTATACTTTTGAGGAACGCTGGTTTGGAGCCGTGAATTTCTGAACAATTTCAGTATCATTGGTAAACAATAATAGACCAGTAGTGGTTTTATCCATTCTTCCAACAGGTTGTAAATTTGCTTTGGTTGCATTTCGAACTAAATCCAAAACGTTAACCGAACCTGGGGCATCATCTCCAGCAGTTGAAAAGTTTTTTGGTTTGTTTAATAAGATATATTCTTTTTTCTCTGGTGTAATATTTACACCGTCAAATTGAACAGAATCGGTTAATTTTACTTTGTAACCCATTTCGGTAACCACAACACCATTTACTTTTACATTTCCACTTTGGATGTAAATATCGGCATCTCTTCGGCTACACATTCCCGAATTAGAAATGTAGCGATTTAAACGAATTTCATCTGGATTTGATGGTTTTTTTGGTGCTTTTGACGCTTTTGGCGCTTCTTTTGCTGATTCTGGTTTGGTTTTAAACTTTGAAGGCGCTTTGCGAATAGGTGAATTTCCTCTTGAATTACTATCTTTTTTGTAACCTCCTTGTCTTCCTGAACCTGGACGACTTTTATCGCTATCTTGATGACGTGACATATTATAAACAAATTTTGGCAAAGATACGCTAATAACTTGATAGTATTTTCTTTCCGTGAATTAAAACTTCAGGTTCTATCAAAACAATACTAAAAACGCCTGCTACAATAATAAATTTTAACAAAAGATGTAGCTTCAAAAAACCTGATTTGGATTGAATTTTCCATAATTGCACTACAAAAAACAAGAGTAAGAGCAAGCTGATATAGAAATACGTATCCATAAACCCTACAAAAAACACATTGGTTAAATAATACACTGGAATTAATGTTCCAATAACCAACAATGTTACCACTATTTTAGCCGTTTGTAAACCAAAAACTACTGGAATAGTTTTGTAATCCGCAATTAAATCGCCCTCAACATTTTCTAAATCTTTGATTAATTCTCGAATTAAAATCAGTAGAAATAAAAATGTAGCGTGAGCAAAAATGACTTGGTAGAAGTTTTTGTAGTACATCAAAACACCAAAAAAAGGTAAAACAGCCAAAATTGCAGCAGTTAAATTACCCAACAAGAATATTTTCTTCAATTTATGGGAATAAAACCAAATTAGAAAAATGTAAGTCGAGAAGAATAAAACCGCGCGCCAAGAAATAAAAATCATCAAGAAAGCAACAATGAAATTAATTCCGAAATAGACTTTTAATTTCGTTTCCTGACTTACTAAGCGATCAATCATGGCTTTTTTAGGCCGATTGATTAAATCCTTTTTTGCATCGTAAAAATTATTGATAATATAACCCGAAGCAATGGCTAAAGTAGATGCTACTACAATTAAGAATAAACGCCAATCCAAAATAATATCCAAGGCTCGTTTTTCGGGAGCTAAGATAAATATGGCAGAAAGATACTGTGCTAATGCAATAACCCAAATATTGTATCCTCTAATAACTGAGAAGAAACTGAGGATTTTTTTTAAAAATAATTTGGATTTGCGAGTAAGCATTTCTCTTGAGGTTATGGGTTATGGGTTATGGTAATTGGCATGAGAATATAAAACCCATCACCTATTACCAAAAACCTATTACCTATCTAAAAATTATAAACTACTTCTAATTTATAATCTTTTAAAGATTCTTTTGCTTTGTCTAAATCTTGGGTAAATCCTAAAATATAACCGCCACCGCCAGAACCGCATAGTTTTAAGTAGTAATCGTTGGTGTCAATTCCTTTTTGCCACACTTGGTGAAATTGCTCTGGAATCATCGGTTTGAAGTTATTCAAAACCACTTTTGATAGTTGTTTGGTGTTTTCTAACAATGATTTCACATCGCCGTGCAAGAAATTTTCCACACAAGCATCGGTATATTTTATGAATTGTGATTTAAGCATATTACGGAAACCGTTGTCTTTTAAGTTTTCCATGAAAATCGAAACCATTGGAGCGGTTTCGCCCACAATTCCAGAATCAATTAAGAAAACTGCACCTTTTCCTTGTGTGCTTTGTGTTGGAATTCCAGTTGCTTCAATATTATCTTTCGAGTTGATTAAAATTGGAATACTCAAATAACTGTTCAACGGATCTAAACCAGAACTTTTACCGTGGAAAAACGATTCCATTTGAGAGAAAATCGTTTTTAACTGCAATAATTTTTCACGTGTTAAATTTTCTAAAACCGTGATTTTATCATTGGCGTATTCATCGTAAATCGCCGCTACTAAAGCGCCACTACTTCCTACTCCATAACCTTGTGGAATACTAGAATCAAAATACATTCCGTTATTTACATCATTTTGTAATGTTGTCAAATCGAAAGTAACCAATTCAGGTTGCTCGGTTTGCAATTGCTCTAAATAAACAACAAACTTTTTTAAACTTTCATTTGACTTAATAGCCGTTTCAGACGAATTTCCATCGTTCTTTAAAGCACCATTATAGAAATTATAAGGAATTGAAAGTCCTTTCGAATCTTGGATAATTCCGTATTCTCCGAAAAGTAGTATTTTTGAGTAAAAAAGTGGTCCTTTCATAAATTTCAGTTTTCTTTTTCAGTAAACAATGAGTAAATGTACAAAATTAATTTGATTCAGCACCATTCCCAATTTGGTCGCAAATATACTGACCATTTTGACAATGGCCAACTAATTCATCTTGAATGAATTGCAATACTTTTTCTTTTACATTTTCAGGATATAAAACGTGAACATTGGCACCTGCATCTAAGGTAAAACAAACTGGAATTTGCGTTTCATTTCTAAACTTCCAAATTTTATTGATAATTTCCAATGTATTGGGTTTCATCAAAATGAAATACGGCATTGAAGTCATCATCATAGCGTGTAAAGTCAAAGCTTCACTTTCTACGATTTTGATAAATTCTGTTATATTTCCTAATGATAAAATTGCTTTTATTTGGGATAAATTTTCATGCGCTTGCTCAAAACGTCTTTCCGCATACGGATGATTGTGCATTAAATCGTGCCCAACCGTACTCGAAACTTGTTTTTCACCTTTATCAACCAATAAAATGGTGTCTTGGTAATTTTTGAAATTGGAATGAATTTCTGAAAATTCTACTCCAAACAAATCTGAACTTCCGTTAATTTCTGTATGATTTCCCCAAACTACTACTTCGCCTTTGATGCTTCTACACGCACTTCCACTTCCTAATCTAGCTAAAAAAGATGCTTTGGAATAAAAATAATCATCAGAAATTGTTGGATTAATTGCTTTTTCCAAGCTCATAATATTCATTGCCAAAGCTGCCATACCAGATGCAGAAGAAGCAATTCCTGAACTATGAGGAAACGTATTTTGGGTGTCAATTTTAAAATGATATTCTTTTAAAAACGGACAATATTTTTCGATTCTTTCGAAGAATTTTTGAATTTTTGGTTTGAAATCTTCTTTTGGCTTTCCTTCAAAAAGCAAATCGAATGAAAAATCATGGGTTTCCAATTTTTTATTTACTTCCAATTTCGTAATCGTCTTACAATGGTTTAGTGTAAAACTGATTGAAGGATTCGCCGGAATTTGGTTTTCTTTCTTGCCCCAATATTTCACTAAAGCAATATTACTAGGCGCACTCCATTCGAAACTTGCTGATTCAATGGAATTATATGTGGTTGCGATAAAATCTTTTTCAGTAAGCATAGCTTAAAATTTTGACAAAAATACCTAATTTGATTGATTTGTTCTCCTGATATTTCGTTAATTTGCTGATAAATTTAAAAGTATGAAAACTTATCTTCGAATTTTACTTTGTGTTGTTATTTGTTTGGCAGTAGGTTATTTGTCGAGCATCACTACGCAATCTAGTATAAAAACTTGGTATCCCACGATTGAAAAGCCTATTTTCAATCCGCCAAATTGGGTTTTTGCTCCCGTTTGGACACTACTTTTCATCTTAATGGGAATTGCCGCTGGAAGAGTTTGGAACCAATTGGAAACCAATAAAGAATTAGTTAAAAAAGGATTACTATTTTTCGGCGTTCAATTAGCCTTAAATGCTTTGTGGTCGTATTTGTTTTTTGGATTACAAAATATCTTTTTAGGATTAATTGAAATTATTTTGCTTTGGTTGGTAATTTATGAAACGTATTTAATTTTCAAAAAAATCGATAAAAAAGCTTCTTATTTGTTACTTCCTTATTTGGCTTGGGTTGGATTTGCAACGATTTTAACCGCATCCATTTTTTGGTTAAACAAATAAAAAAAGCGACTCCATTTCTGAAGTCGCTTGATATTTAGATGAAAGAAATTATCTATTTTTAAACTCTTCCATTTCTTTGTTGAATGTTTCTTTGAATTTTTCGTAGTTGTAATCTACTTTCAAACGATCATCAGCAGAAATTCTATTGTTTAAAGTACTTAACAATGCTGCATTGTTTAACTCAATAGCAATATATGTTTTGTATTTTCCAGTTGCTGTTTTTGTTAATTCTTCACAAATTGTTTTAGTGCCAGAAATTGACTGATTAATTACCTCACGACTTAAACCTTCATATTTTGCAATGTATTCTTGTTTTCCAGCAGAATTTACATCGTTAAAATAGTTATCAATAACTGCTTTTAAAGTTACTTCAATTTGTCCAGCTAATTCTAAACGCGCATTACTTAATGCCATTCTTTTAGAATTTGCTTGATCTGGACTTTCTCCAACACTGTTAGCTCTAAAGAAATCTTTGTCTGTAAAATACTTTGGACCACTACATAATACTTCCACTTTAACTTCTCCTTTAGGAGCGTCAACTGGAGCATCAACTTTTTTACTTTTACATGATGCTACTCCTAGAGTAACTAATGCTACTAAAACCGATTTTCTTAAAATTGTAATTTTTTTCATAAGATGAAATTAATGTTTAACGAATTATTTTTGGTATCATATTTGAAACATTTGTCAATATTAACAAAAAAAACAACTAAAAAAAACGTTTGTTTGTTATTTTTGTTTTAAAATTGCTAAATGAACATCAAAAGTTTTACAAAATGCATGCCAAGAAAATTACTCACTTAAAAACATACTTATTTCTCTTATCTTTTTTTATACTAATTACTAGTTGTAGCGTAAAAAATAGCACTTTAAAAAAAGGAGGCGAATTTGAAAAAAACGGAAATTTCAAAGAAGCTTCTGAACTTTATATGAATGTTTTGTTTCGTAAAAATAACATTCCCGAAGTACAAAATGCTTTGAGAAGAAGTGCTCAATTATATATTTCCGAAACCGCTTTTAGCATTGCAAATAAAAATGAAAGAAACGATCAAAAAGGTGTTGTAGATGATTATTACAATCTTTCTCAATTTGTAAATAGAGTAAATGCTTTTACTAAAAACATTGATATTGACAGCCAAACTAAAGCTATTTACCAAAAAAACTTAGCTGTATACCTAAACAATGAATACGACTTAGCTAACAAATATCTTTCAGAAGATAAATTTTCGGAAGCTGAAAACACACTTAAAAACATTCAAAAATTTGATTCAAACTACAAAGACACTTCAAAAAAACTTGTTATTGCAGTAAATGAACCTTTGTATTTGAGAGGAGTTGAAGAATTCTCTAATAAAAAATATATAGCTTCATACCAAACTTGGAATAGAATTGCAACTAAAGAACCCAATTACAAAGACGTAAAAAACAAACTCCAACAAGCTTTAAACGAGCGTTACAAAGAAGGAAGTTACTTTTTAATGCAAGAAAACTTCAAAGAAGCCGAACAAGCCTTTTCTGATGTTTCGCAAATTAACAGTTCTTACTTAGATGTTAGAAATCTTTACAAAGAAGCTTACAGCGAACCCATCTACAGAAAAGCGATGAAAGATTTAAAAATCGACAAATGTAGAACCGCTTATTTGGGATTAGAAAACATAATAAACAAATTCAACAGCTACAAAAATGCCGAAGAATTAAAAAATACGGCTTTAAAATGTGCTGAATATCCAATTATTATTGAATCGTATCGAACTTCTTCATCAAACGGATTTGAAAGCAGGATTCAGAATGCGGTGATTGAAGATATTCTTAGTAGCAAAAATCCTTTTATAACAGTAATTAAAGGTGGAACATCAAATAATTCTCCATTATACAACATTAATTCAACACGCCCAACGAACAGCCAATTATCTCGTTATATTAATAATTCGTATGCTAATACGAGAGCTAAAGCAATTTTAACGGTTCACATCAACGAATACAAGCTTCAAGAAAACCAACCTAGAGTTTTCAACAGAAATGGTATTGAAGTGAAGCGCATAAAAGCAAGAAACGGTTCCGATTCTATTGTTGAAAAAGCCGTAACTTATAAAGAGTATGAGCGTCGAAATACTTTGTCATCTAGTATCACTTATAGTTTAATTGAAATAAAAACTGGAAAAATTTTGATGCAAAAAACCATTCAAAAAAACGACGAACAAGAAGTTCGCTACGCTAGATACAACAGCAACAATTTGAGTTTAATTTATCCAACAAGAATGGTTGGTTCTACTTTTAGTAGAGACGATTCTAATTACAAAATTTTGCAAAGTTTATTTCAAACTACAGAAACAATTGATAACAAACAATTGAGCGACAACATACTAAACGAATTTAGAAGAAAAATTACAAACGACGTTTTAGTATTTAATCCCGAAGAATAATGAAAAAAGCATTTCTTGTAATTTGTAGTAGTTTTATCCTTTTAAGTTGTGGTGGTTCTAAAAGTAGTTCCACAATTCCTGCCAATGCACCAGATTGGGTTCAAAAAACACCATTAAGCTCATTCAATTATGTAGGCATTGGAATGGCTCCAAAAACTTCTTCTGATTACAGAGAGAAAGCACAAAAAATGGCATTGACCGAAATTTCCAATAGCATTTCGGTTACCGTTTCTAGTAATAATTCGCTAAATGTTTTTCAATACGACAATACGTTCAATGAGTTTTATCGCATGAACAGCATGGTTTCAAGCGCTTCTTTCATTGAAGGTTTTGATGTTATAGATAATTTTGAAGATAAAAACTATTATTATGTTTACATCAGTCTTTCAAAACAAAAACACGAAAATTTAAAAAGAGCACGCATTAGAAAAGCATTAGAAAGTTCGCTTTTTAAGTTTGATTATGCCAAAAAAATGTTGGAACAAAAGAACTTTACCGAAGGAATCAAGCAACAAATTTATGCTTTGGAAGACATCAGTGAAGTTTTGAATGAAGATTTACGTTTTACCGAAAATGGTGTTGAAAAACCTTATGTTAGTGTTTTAATGAATACCATATTTTCAACTTTTAATCAAGTAGAAATTGTTTTTCCTTTCAAAGAACTCAACATCAATCACGCTAAAGACAGAATGGAAATCAGCATCTTTCCTATTTTAGCGAATATTCAAGGAGAAGCTTTGGGTAATTTTCCGCTTAAATCCAATTATTCATGGCTTCCAGGACAATCTCAATTTTGGAAAACAGAAAATAGTGGTGTTTTTGGAATTAATTTAAGTAGAAATTTCAACAAAAACACAAGAGAAAGAATTACAACTTATGTTGATGTGCCTACTTATGTTAAAAGTATTAGCCAAAACAATGTCGTTCATAAAATATTTGAAAATTACCAACCTAAGAAATTTGAGCTTCCCATAAATAAAACATTACCTGTTTTCGAAGTAAATTTTTATGCTGTTAACCAAACAAAAAAAAGAATTACCAATTTAGAAGAACAAATTAACGGACTTTTAGAAAGAGATTTTTTTACCAAAGCAACTAACAGAAAAAAATCTGACTTTCAAATTGCAATCGAAAGTAAAAAAGTAGAAAATCTATCCGTAAATGGTAAAACATCAATCAAATTGGAATCTAAAATAACAATTACGAATAGAAACAAACAAATCATTTATCAGGAAACCATTCACAATTTAATTGGCATAGGAAACACCTTAGAATTAGCGGAACAAGACGCAGTAAATTCACTTCTAGATAAAATAAAAATTGTCTATTACAATCCTATTGTTCAAGCGATGCTATAGCATTGGCGGCAATAAATCCGTCTGTCCAGGCATTTTGGAAGTTAAATCCGCCGGTAATAGCATCAATGTTTAGAATTTCACCAGCAAAATACAAATTGGGCAAAATCTTACTCTCCATAGTTTTGAAATTCACTTCTTTCAGATCGATTCCACCAGCGGTAACGAATTCCTCTTTGAAAGTGCTTTTTCCATTGACTTGAAACTCGCCGTTGGTTAATTGTTCGGCTAAAAGATGCATTTGTTTTTTGTTCACATCACCCCATTTGGTTTCTTCTGAAATTGAAGCGGCTTTTGTTAGGCTTTCCCATAAACGTTTGGGTAAATTGAATTGCGCATATTTAGAGACCAATTTCTTCGCATTTACCTCTTTCATTGTTTTTAATTCTTCCACAATTTCATCAAAAGAATATCCTGGAATCCAATTGACTTGAATAGCAAAATGATACTTTTTTTCAGCCAATTCGCGAGCGCCCCAAGCGGATAACCTTAAAATTCCTGGTCCACTCATTCCCCAATGCGTGATTAATAATGGTCCTGTTGCGTTTAACTTGGAATTTTTAACTTTCACTGATGCATTTGTAGCAACTCCCATCAAATCTTTAATACGAACATCTTTAATGTTAAATGTAAAAAGCGATGGAACTGGCGGAACAATAGAATGACCTAAATCTTGTAACATTTCCCAAATTTTCGGATTACTTCCGGTTGTCATAATCACTTTTTGGCAACTGAAAACGTCCTGATTGGTTGAAATTTTCCAATAATTTTCACCTTGATACAATTCCTGAACACTATAACCTGTTAAAACATCAATTTTAAGTTTTTGAGTAGCATTCAAGAAACAATCAATGATGGTTTGCGAAGAGTCTGAAACGGGAAACATTCTACCATCTTCTTCTATTTTAAGTTCCACGCCGTGTTTTTCAAACCATTCAATCGTATCACCAGAACAAAATTGATGAAACGGACCTTTTAATTCGCGTTCACCTCTAGGATAAAATTTCACTAAATCATTGGGAACAAAACAAGCATGAGTAACATTGCAACGACCACCACCAGAAATTCTGACTTTTTCTAAAACGTTTTTTCCGCGTTCTAGAATGGCAACTTTTAACTTTGGGTTTTTCTCTACCAAATTAATTGCAGTAAAAAACCCTGCTGCGCCTCCTCCGATGATGATAATGTTGTATTTTGAATTCATAGTAAATCTGGAAAATCTGAAATTATACCATTAATTGGATATTGCTTCAAATGAGAAATAGTTGCACTTTCATTAACTGTCCAAGTATTAATCTGAAACCCTTTTTCTTGTGCCAATAAACAATTTTCAAAGGTAAGCAAAGAAAAGTGAGGATGAATGGCTTTTGCTTGTAATTCTGTTGCCCATTCGATGGCTTGCTCTACACTAGCCTGCGTTAAAACAGCCATTGGAATAAAGCTATCTAGTTTTCTTAATGTTTCCAATTCTTCTCTTTGAAAACTTGAAATTAAAAAATATTCCAGCGTCCAATTGAATTTAGTTATGTATTTCTCTACCAAAGGTAAAACGCTTGAAGCTGTATTTCTTCCTTTCAATTCTATATTAACCCAACAGCGCTTGTCAATTAATTGTAAAACTTCCTCTAAAGTAGGAATTTGATATTGATTATTTATTT
Organism: Flavobacterium sp.; assembly: GCA_018401995.1. GTDB lineage: Bacteria > Bacteroidota > Bacteroidia > Flavobacteriales > Flavobacteriaceae > Flavobacterium. The sequence continues at coordinate 122,095 of JAGYJR010000004.1, forward strand.
GTAAAGCTTTCAGTTCTTGAAGAGTCAGTTTACAGATTTCTCCAGTTCCATTGGTTAATCTATCCAAAGTAAAATCATGAAAAACGACCAATTCACCAGAAGCACAAATATGAACATCTAATTCTATAGCATTGACATTCATTTCCAATGCTTTTTCAAAAGATGGAATAGTGTTTTCGGTAATATAACCAGCTGCTCCACGATGTCCAATGCGCTGTATCATAAACATAATTTACGTTACAAATATACAATAGAATAGCTTTTAATTCGTTACTTTACAAGAAGACCTTGATGTTATGAAAAAATTAGCCCTGTTATTACTCGTTCCATTTTTGACTATGTGTGGACCAACAAACACACAAGTTCGTGATGATTTTAAATCGGTAAGTGAAAAAGAAAAAGAACGCATTTTGAAAGAGATGAACGCATCAAGTCCAACAAAAAGTGTTTTACTATTCACCCAAGGATTTAAAGGCGAAAAAATCATAGCCAAACAAAATGACAAAAATGTATATTCAGGCTATCCTATTAGCAATTTAAAAACGCAATATGCCGCTAGTTTCAGTTTTATAAATACTAGCAATTTGGTTATTAACGATACTTTTTCAAAAGAAGAACTTGTTATTGAAACGAAAAAAGCACAGCAACATAAATTCATCTACATCAAAAAAGAATACAAAGAAGGCAAAGCGAAATACTTGATTACTTTTAGTAATACGTTGCGTCCTTTGGAGTAATAAGGAATAAAAAAAGACTTAAAGTTTATACTTTAAGTCTTTGAAGTGCGGGTGAAAGGACTCGAACCTTCACACCTTGCGGCACCAGATCCTAAGTCTGGCGTGTCTACCAATTTCACCACACCCGCAGTGGTTATAATTATGGGTGCAAATATAGCCAATTGGACTTTATTTGCAAAACATTTAGATTAAATATTACCCAAAAAAGTAATAAAAAGCCTCAATAAATTAGAGGCTTTTTATCTAAGTTATATCAAACAATTATGCTTCGAAAGGAACAACAGATACATATGATTTGTTCTCCCCTTTTTTCTGGAATTTTACTACTCCATCAACTTTTGCATGTAATGTATGATCTTTCCCCATGTAAACATTTTCACCTGGGTTGTGTTTTGATCCTCTTTGTCTAACAATGATGTTACCTGCCATTGCAGCTTGACCACCATAAATCTTAACGCCTAAACGTTTCGATTCTGATTCTCTACCATTCTTAGAACTACCGACACCTTTTTTGTGAGCCATGATGTTTTGGTTTTATAAGTTAATACTAATTAAACTGCTTTACCGCCGTTTAATTCATCTTGTAATTTTTTTAATTCATCCATTTTACCATCTGCAGCTAATTGTGCTTGTTGAGCCCAAGTAGTTGGATCTAAATGTTGTACTTTTGAAGTTGACGCATCTAAAACAGCTTTTACTTCTTCAGCAGATACAGAAGCTAATTTTGCAAAAGTATCAATTCCAGCAGCAACTAATGCTTCAGCTGCTTTTGGTCCAATACCTTCTACAATTGTCAAGTCATCTCCTTTTTTTGAAGCTTTTGCTTTTGGAGCTTTTACTTCAGTAGCATCAACTAATTTTTCAGCCTTTGGAGCAGCCACTTTTTTTGTTGAACTACTAGCCATAATCCCTTCAATTAATATTTGAGTTAAAGATTGTCTATGACCATTTTTCTTTTTGTAACCTTTTCTTCTTTTCTTTTTGAAAACGATTACTTTATCACCTTTTAAGTGTTGTAACACTTTGGCTTCTACTGAAGCACCTTCTACAGCTGGGGCGCCTAAAGTTACGTTACCATTGTCATCTAACAAAAGAACTTTGTCGAAAGAAATTTTCGAACCTTCTTCTGAAGCTAAACGGTGAACATAAACCTTTTGGTCTTTGCTTACTTTAAATTGTTGCCCTGCTATCTCTACGATTGCATACATACGAATATGAATTTAGTTAATTTTTCAAGAGCGCAAATATACAACTATTTACGAAATGAAAAACATTAGTTTGTAAAAAAGTTTCAAAAAAGTTAATTTTAACAAAAAAAGAGAAATTTACTGAACGAAATTGTAACATTTTTCAGAAATTGCGTCTAATTACTGAATTACTAAAACTAAATATTAATTTATGAAAAAATCTTTAATGGCTTTGGGTACTGCACTTATCATAGGCGGCACGGCTACAGCTCAAAAAGTAACCTTTGAAGAGTACAAACTTGACAACGGTCTTCACGTGGTGCTTCACCAAGACAATTCAGCTCCTGTTGTTATTACATCAGTAATGTATCATGTAGGTGCTAAAGACGAACAACCAGACAGAACTGGAATGGCTCACTTTTTTGAACATTTATTATTTGAAGGAACAAAAAATATTGAACGCGGAGAATGGTTCAAATTAGTTACTGCCAATGGAGGAACTAACAACGCAAATACTACAGACGATAGAACGTACTATTACGAAATCTTCCCATCAAACAATTTAGAATTAGCATTGTGGATGGAATCTGAAAGATTAATGCATCCAGTAATCAATCAAATTGGTGTTGACACACAAAACGAGGTTGTGAAAGAAGAGAAAAGACTTCGTGTAGACAACCAACCTTACGGTAACTTAATCAAAGCCGTAAAAGAAAATATGTTCAAAGCGCATCCATATCGCTGGACAACTATTGGTGAAATGGAGCATTTAGATGCTGCAACTTTAGAAGAATTTATGGCTTTTAACAAAAAATTCTATGTGCCAAATAACGCTGTATTAGTTGTTGCAGGTCAATTTGACAAAGCACAAGCTAAAGAATGGATTCAAAATTATTTTGGACCTATAGAAAAAGGTGCGCCTATTGAAAGAAAAAAATATGAAGAAGCTCCAATAACGGAACAATTTAGAGCAAAATGGGAAGATCCTAACATTCAAATCCCAATGATGGTAACTTGTTACAGAACGCCATCAATGAAAACACGTGATGCTAGAGTTCTAGACATGATTTCTTCTTATTTGTCTGACGGAAAAAGCTCTAAATTGTACAAAAAAATTGTAGATGACAAGAAAATGGCGTTACAAATTGGTGCTTTTAATTACAGTCAAGAAGATTACGGTATGTACTTAATCTATGGTTTACCAATGGGAGCCACTCCAGCAGATGATATCATCAAAGAAATTGACGAAGAAATAGTAAAATTACAAACTGAATTAATTTCTGAAAACGATTACCAAAAATTACAAAACAAATTTGAGAATCAATACGTAAATAGCAACGATAACGTTGAAGGAATTGCTGACAACTTGGCGACCTATTTCATGTTGTATGGCGACATCAACTTAATCAACACTGAAATTGATATTTACCGTTCTATTACAAGAGAAGAAATACAAGCCGTAGCTAAAAAATATTTAAATCCTAATCAAAGAATGATTTTGGATTATGTACCAGCTTCTGACAAAACTCAAAAATAAGATTGACTCATGAAAAAAATAGTATATATCGCAGCCTGTTTATTTTTAACAATAACAATGCAAGCACAAGATAGAAAAATGCCTCTTCCAGGGCCAGCACCAGCAATCAATATTAATAAACCACAAACTTTCACAATGAAAAATGGTTTAAAAGTGATTGTTGTTGAAAACAATAAATTACCAAGAGTATCATACACATTAACTTTGGATAATGCACCTTATGCTGAAGGTGACAAAACAGGAGTTTCTAGTTTACTAAGTGCTATGATGGGTAACGGAACGCAAAGCATTTCCAAAGACGCATTCAATGAAGAAATTGATTTTTTGGGTGCTAACATGAATTTCTGGTCTTCAGGAGCTTCAGCAAGTGGGCTTTCAAGATATTCAAATCGACTGTTAGAATTAATGGCTGAAGGTGCTCTTAAACCACTTTTAGTTCAAGAAGAATTTGACAAAGAAAAAGAAAAAGCAATCGAAGGTTTAAAAGCTAACGAAAAAAGTGTAACGGCTATTGCTAGTAGAGTTGAAAACGTTTTAACCTATGGGAAAAATCACTACAATGGTGAATTCATGACAGAAGAAACATTAAACAACATTTCTTTGGCAGACGTTAAAATGAATTACAACACTTATTTCGTACCAGGAAACGCTTATTTGGTTGTTGTTGGTGATGTGAAATTCAAAGATGTTAAGAAAAGTGTAGAAAAATTATTTGGCAAGTGGAGAAAAGCTACAGCGCCAAATGTTTCTTACCCAGAACCAAAAGACGTACAATATAGTCAAATTAATTTTGTTGACGCTTCAAATGCGGTTCAATCTGAAATCGCTTTGGTAAACTTATCTAACTTAAAAATGACAGACAAAGACTATTTTGCAGCTTTATTGGCTAACCAAATTCTTGGTGGTGGTGGTGAAGGAAGATTATTCTTAAACTTACGCGAAGCGCACGGTTGGACATACGGTGCTTATTCCTCAATTGGTTCAGGAAAATACACTACAAAATTCCGCTCAAGTTCTTCTGTTAGAAATACGGTAACGGATAGTGCTGTTGTTGAAATTTTCAACGAACTAAAGAAAATAAAAACTGAACTAGTTTCTGAAGAAGATTTGAAAAATGCAAAAGCAAAATATGTAGGTAACTTCGTAATGCAAATCGAAAAACCAACAACAATTGCTCGTTATGCATTAAACAAATATTCTCAGAACTTACCTGATGATTTCTATGAAAACTACATTAAAAACATCAATGCTGTAACGGCTGAAGATATTAAAAATGCAGCAAACAAATATTTCTTAACTGAAAATACAAGAGTAGTGATAACAGGAAAAGCAGCTGATGTATTACCTGCTTTAGAAAAGTTAAGCAAAGATGCTAAATTACCTATTTTTTATTTTGATAAATTTGGAAATCCTGCTGAAAAACCAGTAGTTAAAAAAGAAATTCCAGCTGGTGTTACTGCACAATCTGTAATCCAAAAACACATTGACAATATTGGTGGAGTTGATGCTTTAAATAAAGTTAAAACTGTTACCATCTTATCTAGCGGAACTGTTCAAGGAACACCTCTTAATATGACTACTAAAATGGCAAAGGGGAAAATGATGAATGAAATCTCTGCAATGGGAATGAGTGTAATGAAAACTGTTGTAAATGAAAAAACAGGTTACGCAGTTATGCAGGGTCAACGTCAAGACATCACTGGAGATGATTTAAAAGAAATGCAAACGAGTGCGAATACTTTTAAAGAACTTGCTTTATTAGCTGACAAAAATGCTACTTTAAAAGGAATCGAGACTATTAAAGATGGTGATGCATATGCAATTGAAAGTGGAAAAGTAACTTATTATTTTGATGTAAAATCAGGGTACAAAGTTGCAGAAGCTGTTGAAATGGAACAAATGGGCCAAAAAATGAAACAAACCACTTACTATGAAGACTACAAAGAAGTGAAAGGTTTAAAATTCCCATACAAAACTACATTAAACGTAGGAATGGAAATTGAGTTCATTACTTCAGAAGTTAAAATTAACGAAGGAGTAACAGACGCTGATTTCAACTAGTCTTCTTATAATTTATATCAAAAGCACTCAAGAAATTGGGTGCTTTTTTTATTTCCTGCTAGAAAAATAAACACCAACTAGAACAATTAGAGCCCCCAAGCCTTGAAGCAAACTCAATGTTTCATCCATTACAAAAAAACCTAATATAAAAGCAACAACCGGAATAATATAAGTTACCGAAGAAGCAAAAACCGGCGAAGACAATTGAATCAATCGAAAGAAAAGAATATTTGAAAATCCGGTTCCAACAATACCTAAAACAGCTATAAAACCTAATGAAGTTACTACTTTTTCGTCAGTTGCGATAGCGAAGAAATCACTAAAATACAAAACTAGCAACGCTGGAAACAACATGATTAAAAAATTTCCTGTGCTAATCGTTAGTGGTTTTAAGTCGGATAAATATTTCTTGATGAAATTTACATTGATTCCGTAAAAAAGAGAAGCAATCACAATTAAAATAGCATAATAATAATTTTCAGAAGTATTTCCACCATTTTCAGAAAGCACCAATAAAACACAACCAATAAACCCAATAATTACTCCAAAAACTTGTCGTCGTTGCACTGGAATACCAAAAAACAGAATTCCAATTAACAACGTGTTTAAAGGCGTAAGCGAATTCAAAATAGAACTCACCGAACCATCAATTTTAGAAAGTGCAATAGCAAACAGATAAACGGGAACAAAAGTGCCAAAAATAGCTGTCAAAGCAATATATTTCCATTTATATAACGGAATTTTTGGAATTTCTCTAAAACCAACCAACAACAGAAACAAACCTGCAAAAACAATTCGCAAACTTCCTAATTGGACTGAATTTACTCCTTTTAAACCCATTTGCATTAAAATAAAAGAACTTCCCCAAACTGCACCTAGAAAGGCTAAAAGATACCATTTTGTATTGTTGTTTTCCATAACAAGATTTAAAGCACCAAATTTCAGGTATTATTTTTTAAAAAACCCTTTAATTTTTCTTAATTTTGTAAAGCTTAGAAAAAGAGCTATTTAATTATATCATTATGAAAAATTTAAAATTTATTGCCATTGCTGCTTTCGCTTTAGGAACATTAGTTTCTTGTAAAAACGAAGCTAAAGAAACAACAGAAAAAACAACCATAAGCGCCGATGCAGAACTAGCAACAGCCAACTTAACCATCGACGGAATGACGTGCGAAATAGGTTGCGCGAAATTAATTGAAGGCAAATTACAAGGTTTAAACGGTGTAAAAGAAGCTAAAGTAGATTTTGAAACCAAAACTGCAAGCATCACTTACGATGTAAGCCAACAAGACATTACTTCATTAACAGCAACAGTAGAAAAAGCTGGTGGTGGCGAATTGTATAAAGTAGTTGAAAATAAATAAACCGAATTCATTTTCATTATTCAACAACCCGAATTTCACTAATTGACACTAATATATTTGGTGTTTACTAGTGGAATTCGTGTTTTTATTTCCACTCAAAAGATTCCATGATACGGCGAATATCTTCTTTAATGTAACTAGCAGCGGGTAAAATAGAATCAAAATTGGGTTTAGCATAGAAATACATGCTACCCGTTAAGAAGTGTTTCGTACTATCGGTTAAATAAAATTGAGAATTTGTAGCTGCATTTCCACCCACTTCAGAAAACATTCCATAAACTCTTTTTTCTGAATTTACGAAAGGTTGCACCATAATATCATCAGCTTTTATAGCATGTTCGTAAGTTAATTTTTGCGCATCACGAAGTAAATTTTCAATATCACCATTTACTTTTTTATAGGTCAAATAAACCGTTGCTTTCATTTTGGGATAATGCAACTCAATAGCACATTCTTGCTTCGTTTTCGCTTCGGCATTTGTGTTTACATCAAAAGTAAAATTACAATCCGACGCTAATTTTTCATACGTTGGACTAGGATATTCCAAACGCAATTGTCCTTTTGGTTTTGGAATAGTTTCATCTCCACAAGAAATCAAAGTCAATGTTAGCAATAAGGCAATTATTTTATGCATAAGTAAATCTTTACGCTACAATAACGTAACTTTTATTTGTTTTATTCTCTTTTTGTCTAAACTTTCTACTGTAAATGTAACGTTTGAAAAGACAATCTTTTGATTTTTCTTTGGAAAATTACCCGAAATTTCTAAAATAAATCCGGCTAAAGTTTCGGCTTCACCCTTGGCATTTTCCCATTCGTCTTCGTTCACATCCACAATTCTATAGAAATCTTTTAAGCTCGTTTTTCCTTCGAATAAGTAATTTTTATCGTCAATTTGGGTGAAATTTACACTTTCATCATCAAATTCATCGCTTATATCTCCAACGATTTCTTCCAAAACATCTTCCAATGATATTAAGCCCGAAGTTCCGCCGTATTCATCAACCACTATGGCCAAATGGTTTTTCATTCCTTGAAATTCCTTTAACAAATTATCTAATTTTTTGTTTTCTGGAACAAAAAACGGTTCACGAATGAGCGATTGCCAATCAAATTCTTTATATTCAATATATGGAATCAAATCTTTAATAAACAATACGCCTTCAATTTGATCTACATTTTCACGATAAACTGGAATTCGGGAATAGCCTTTTTCAATAATTTTTCTCATTACAACAGCAAATTCTTCCTCAATATCTAAAGCAAAAATATCAATTCGCGGACTCATCACTTGGCGTACTTCTGTATTACCGAAAGTTACAATTCCTTCCAAAATCTTTTGTTCTTCTTGAGTTGTTTCGCCGTCTTGTGTGAGTTCAAGTGCTTGCGATAATTGATCTACAGAAAAATTGGTTCTTTGGGCACTAAATTTCTTTTCTACATATAAAATAAAACTGCGCATGGGAAGGGTAATTGGCGACAGTAACTTATCAAGAAGTGTTATTGGGATAACTACCATTTTAGAAAAAGCTAGATTATTTCTATTAGCATAAATTTTTGGTAATACTTCACCAAAAAGTAATATAAGAAAAGTAACCACAATAACATCTAACATAAATAAAACCCAAGGAGTTTCAATACTACGAAAGAGTTTATCACTTGAAGAAGCAAATACAATTACTATTGCAATATTAATAAAGTTGTTAGCCACTAGAATTGTAGCTAGTAATTTTTTCGGACGTTCTAACAATTTAGCAACCATATTGCCTTTATTAAAATCAACGTCTAATAAATCGTCTACATCTTTTTGAGAAAGAGAAAAAAGCGCCACTTCTGTTCCTGAGATAAAAGCAGAACAAAGTAATAACAAAACAACAATTACTAGATTGACTAGCAATTCAAAATCAATACTTTGAAGCAAACTGGAAGGATCTGGATCCAAGTTAAAAAAAATTAATTAAACAATATAAACTTATCACTCTTTTAAAGTGGCAAATTTAATCTTTTTTGTTATTCCGAAGGGTTTGATTTAAAATTTTGATGACTAGCATCAGTTTCTTTCTTTGTATTTAAGAAAGTGAATTCCGTTACTTGAATCTCGGTAGTATATTTTGTTGTCCCGTCTTCAGCTTGCCACTGGCGCGATTTAATTCGCCCCTCAATATAAATCTTATCTCCTTTTGATAAGTATTTTTCACAAATTTCAGCGGCTTTATTTCTAACAACAACATTATGCCATTCTGTTGACGTGATTTTTTCACCAGTCGTTTTATTTATATAAACTTCATTGGTTGCTAAAGGAAATCTTCCTATACAATTACCACCGTCAAAATAATGCATTTTAACTTCATCTCCTAAATGCCCTATTAAAAGGACTTTGTTTACTGTACCGTTCATGGCGTGTATTAATTTGGTTCATTCAAATATACTATTTTTCGGGATATTACAAGTAATTTGCTTCAATAAATTTATGAATTACTATTGGAAAAGGCAACTTCATGATAGTTTCTAATGGTTTTGCAGCTTCAATTTCACTTGAAAATTCCAATTCAAAAAAACGAATATGCAAATGCTGGTGCGATAATTTATGAACCAATGGCGTTTCATTTTTTAAAACCACCTGTTTGGGATTAAAATCATTTTTGATAGTCTTTACCAAACTTTCAAGAGGAACAGCTTGTGGAGTTTCTACCAATATAAATTCGTATAAATTTTTCCAAATTCCATCATGAATTCGTTTTTCTACTACAAAAAAACCACGAACGTCTTTCAAAATCAAGTAATTGAAATAACGATTTGTGACTTTTGTTTTTTTGGATTTAACAGGCAATTCATTCACTTTATTATTTTGGAAAGCAAAACAAGAGGTTGCCAAAACACAATTGGAACAATCAGGACTTTTTGGAACACATTGCAAAGCGCCAAACTCCATAATTGCTTGATTAAAAAGAGCTGCTTTCTTTATTGGTAATAATTCTTTAGCTTTATTTTGGAACGATTTTTTGGTACTCAACAAAGCCGTATCTTCATTCATTCCAAAATACCTAGCCAAAACGCGAAACACATTACCATCAACAACAGCAACAGGTTCATTATACGAAAATGAAGCAATTGCAGCTGCAGTATATTCACCAACACCTTTTAATTGCAATAGTTTTTCATAATTATCTGGAAATTCACCTTTATAATCAAATGCGATTTGTTTGGCTGTTGCATGTAAATTTCTTGCTCGAGAATAATAACCTAAACCTTGCCAAAGTTTTAAAACTTCTTCTTCCTGCGCTTGAGCCAAATCAAAAACCGTTGGAAATGCATCCATAAACGAATAAAAATAGGGCATTCCTTGAGCCACTCGCGTTTGTTGAAGCATAATTTCTGACAACCAAATAGCGTATGGATTAGTGGTTTTTCGCCAAGGTAAATCGCGTTTGTTTTGTAAATACCAATTAATTAGCGAGTTAGAAAAATTCATTTTAGTAGGTTTGAAAAGCAAAAATATGAGTTTATGAGTTAAAATTTAATTAATTAAGGTTGATAAATTGTTTTTTTAATTCATATATTTGCACTCTCAAAAAAATGAACACAAAATATTAATACGAAAGAAAATGACGAAAGCAGATATCGTAGCGAAAATTTCTGAAAAACTAGGTCTTGAAAAAACTGATGTTCAAGCAACTGTAGAGTCTTTTATGGAAGAAGTAAAAAACTCACTAGAAACTGGAGATAACGTTTACTTAAGAGGATTTGGTAGTTTTATTATCAAAACAAGAGCGGAAAAAACAGGTAGAAACATTTCAAAAAACACTACTATCAAAATTCCAGCACACAACATTCCTGCTTTTAAACCAGCAAAAATATTTGTTGAAAGCGTAAAAACAAAAACAGAAGTAACAGTATAATTTATTTATTAATCTAAACCAACAACGTTATGCCAAGTGGTAAAAAGAGAAAAAGACATAAGGTAGCGACTCACAAACGTAAAAAGAGAGCGAGAGCTAACCGTCACAAAAAGAAAAAGTAGTTTAAAACTACTTTTTTCTTTTTAACGTTCATTGAAAACAATCAATACTAAGGTATTGATTATCGGGTAAAAACCTGTAAAAAACTAATGTTAAATCCATCTGTGAAAATGTTAGATGATGGGTGTCGGGTGTTGGATGTTTTTTACATCAGACATCAAGCATCAAGCGTCAAACAAAAGCAGATAAAAATGTACTGCATGAACAAAGAATTAATTATTCGTTCGGGTTCAGAAGCTGTAGATTTTGCCTTATTAAAAGATGGAAAACTAATAGAATTACATAAAGAAGAAGAAAAAGGCACGAATTTTAGTGTTGGCGATATTTTTATTGCTAAAATTAGAAAACCTGTTGCCGGATTAAATGCGGCTTTTGTTAATGTTGGTTATGAGAAAGATGCTTTCTTACACTATCATGACTTAGGGCCTAATTTATCTTCAGTTATGAAATTTATTAAACTTGTAAGCGCAGGTAAACTAAACGATTATTCACTCAAAAATTTTCCATTTGAGCCAGAAATTGACAAAAACGGAGTAATTAGCGATATTTTAAGCGCTAACCAATCGGTTTTAGTACAAGTGGTTAAAGAACCTATATCTACTAAAGGTCCTAGAATTAGTTCTGAGATCTCATTAGCAGGAAGATATGTGGTTTTGGTTCCTTTTTCTGATCGTGTTTCTATTTCACAAAAAATAGAGTCAAAAGAAGAAAAAGACCGTTTAAAACGACTTGTAATGTCAATAAAGCCAAAAGGTTTTGGGGTTATTGTGCGAACAGTAGCCGAAGGCAAAAAAGTAGCTGAACTAGACAAAGATTTACAAAACTTAATGGACCGCTGGTCTATTATGTGTAAAAGGCTACAAACCGCGCATCATCCGTCAAAAGTATTAGGAGAACTAAACAAAGCTTCTTCTATCTTACGAGACGTGTTTAACGATACTTTTACCAGTATCCAAATTGATGACGAAGAATTGTATATTCAAACGAAGGACTATTTGCAAGAAATAGCTCCGGATAAAGTGTCTATCGTAAAACACTATCAATCAAAAGATTTACCTCTTTTTGAGAAATATCATATTGAACGCCAAATTAAAACCTCTTTCGGAAAAACCGTTTCCATGAGTAAAGGTGCATATTTGATTATTGAACACACCGAAGCGTTACACGTTATTGATGTAAACAGCGGTAACCGTTCTAACAAAGCACTTACACAAGAAGGAACAGCGCTTGAGGTAAATATGATTGCCGCTGCTGAAATAGCAAGACAATTACGTTTACGTGATATGGGTGGTATTATTGTTGTTGATTTTATTGACATGCAAAATGCCGAACATCGAAAAGAATTGTACGATTTCTTAAAACAAGAAATGAGTGACGATAAGGCTAAACACAAAATCTTGCCCCCTAGTAAATTTGGATTAATTCAAATTACTAGACAAAGAGTTAGACCTGAAGTCAATATTAAAACTAGAGAAGAAGACCCAAACAATGAAAATGGGGAAATTGAAGCTCCAATTTTAATTATTGATAAAATTGCGTTTGACCTTGAAAAAATTATTAAAGACCACAAGAAGATTGTACTTAATGCACATCCGTTTGTGGCAGCATACCTTACCAAAGGTTTTCCATCAATACGTTCAAAATGGTTTTTTGAACATAAAAAATGGGTGAAGATTATACCTCGTGACGCTTACACGTATCTTGAATACCATTTCTTTGACAAAGAAGGAAATGAAATTAAATAAACTAAAAACCGCTAGTCAAAAGATTAGCGGTTTTTTTATTGTTCAATAGTAATTTTTCTTTTGATTTCGTATCCCAAATCATCCACAACCGTTAGCAAATAACTTCCTGATGGTAATGAAATTGGCATTTCATGGAAGGTTTTGGTACTTCCCAAATACGTTTCGTTTGCATACCAATACACAGTTGCATCGGTTTTGGTATGAGCTATTTTTATAATTGCAGGTTGTAATTCGCCATTGAAATTCTTGGTTAATATGATTTTTGTACCTTCATTTGGATAAATAAAACCCATAGTAACTTCTTGTAATTGTGATTCACAGCCATTTTTGAAATTGGGCAACACTTGATAATCCACATTTTTAGATTTGTAATACCATTCCATCACGGGTGGCAATACAAACCACGAACGCATCACCATATTTTGAGGAGCTTCACACAAAGCATTCACTCTAAATTGCTCCGATTTATCCAAATGAACCCATTGATGATATGGACAATTCTCCGTTTTCTTAGCCGTTTTTGGCACCCAAGAAAGCACTTTTGGACAATTATCTTTTGCCAAAAAACCTGATTTTTCACAAACCTCAACTTCTTCCATATCATTATAAGGCGTTGCAAACCATTTAGCTTTTGGAAATAATTGAAATACGTCAAATAAAATTGGAGCTGCTACTTCCACTCCGGATAACATGGGTCTTCCTTCTCCAGTGGCATTTCCAACCCAAACACCTACTACATAATCTTGCGTTACACCAAGCGCCCAAGCATCGCGAGCACCAAAACTTGTCCCTGTTTTCCATGCCAATTCTAGTGAGGAATCGTAAAAACGCCAAGCTTCATCACCGTTTGGTCGGTTTACTTCTTTCATGGCGTTGAATGTATGCCAAATAGCTGCTGGTTGAAGTATGTTTTTTTGGTTTGTTGGTGAACCAAAATCAACTTTCTTATGGAATTCATAATTCAAATTAGCCAATTCCTTAGTTCTAAATTGGTCTTGATTTTTGGTATAAAAGTCCAAAGTTCCTGCCATAAATGCATACGATTTACACAAATCCCACAAATTGGTTTCGGCACCACCTAAAATTAGAGAAAGTCCGTAGTTTGTTGGCGGTCTGTTAATGGTTCGAAATTGAAATTTTTGCAATTGTTCATGAAATTTATTAACCGAATATTCTTGCAACATCAAAACCGATGGAATATTCAACGAACGCGCCAAAGCTCTATCCGCAGGTACTGCACCATCAAAAGTAAGATTGTAATTTTGAGGCGAATACCCAGAAATTTGAGTTGGAATATCTGGAACCAAAGATTTTGGCAACAAATCACCATCATCGAGCATGGAAGCATACAAAAAAGGTTTCAAAATACTGCCCGAACTTCTCGGTGCATCAATAATATCTACATCTTTTTGGTGGTCTTTATCTGTTGGACTATTGCCTACATACGCCACAATATTTCGCGTTTTTACCTCAACTACCAAAACCGCCATATTGTACACTTGGTTTTGTTTGTATTGCTGGTAATATTGGTTTACAATTTCGTTTACCCGTTCTTGAATATCGTAATTAATCGTAGTTACTACTTTTTGATTCGCATGTTTTTTTGCTACTTTTTGCAGTAAATGTGGTGCAATTTGTGGCACAGCAAAAGGTTTTTGCGGTAAAGTTTCTTCCAATGAAAGTTCGTAAGTAGCTTGATCAATGACCTGATTTTCGTAAAGTTTTTTCAACAACCGATTGCGTTTTTGCAATAATTTTTCTTGATTTTTTCCGGGATAAATTAGACTTGGCGCATTGGGTAAAACAGCTAAAGTTGCAGCTTCAGCCCAAGACAATTGGTTCGATTGCAATCCAAAATAACGCCATGAAGCCATTTCCAATCCCACTACATTGCTTCCAAAAGGCGCATGAGCAGCATACAAGGCAAGAATTTCCTCTTTCGAATGACGCAACTCCAAACGAGTAGCCAAAATCACTTCAATAACTTTCTCGAAATACGTTCTTTTTTTACCGTTTCTATGTAAACGAATTACTTGTTGGGTCAACGTACTTCCACCGCGAACCACTTTATTTGCTTTTCGATTTTGCAAAAAAGCATAATACATAGCAACAGGATTAAAGCCAACATGTCTATAAAAATATTGATCTTCAAAGGCTACAATACATTTTTCAAACTTATTAGGAACACTATCGGTTTGTGGAAAACGCCATTGCCCATCAGCGGCTATTTTTGCGCCTAAAAGTTGGCCATCTGAACTTTCAATTACAGTTGCATATTTGTTTTCGAAAAGTTGTTTGGGTAGTGAAAAATAGTAAACAACCATAAGAATACATCCTATGGCTGTTTTAATTTTATGCTTTTTAATTGTTGTTACAACTTTTTGAAACACGTTTTTATTATTTTACAATTGTAATCCACTTTCCTTTCGTTCTTGCTATATAAGTATTGTCATACATGGCTTCACATTGCATTCCTGGTAAATAGTAATTTCCTAGATAAGTTGCGCTTAAAAGTATATTGAATGTTCTTGTTTCTCCAGCTTTTAAACCAAAATAGAAATTAGTTCTATCATCACGAATATCAATGTAATCGGCTTTGTTTTCGGCATAACTTCCAAAATCTGTAAATCTGGAATTCATAATTTCAAATCCAGAAGGAAGAATTTGGGTTAAAGCCACATTTTCAATAGGTTCGTTAGACGTATTTCTTATGGTAATTTGCGCAATAATTTCGGTTCCTTGCGGAATTTCGTTCCAATTCAAATTGGCTCCTGATCTAGTTTTATAGTTGACAATCGCACTTAAATTGGTAAACATTTCTTTTTCTTCACCAACAGGGAGCACGCCGCTATTCGTTACTCGAACATAAATCGTATTGTTGTTATTGTTCTTAATTTGCACCGAATTATTACCGTTTTTAACCACTAACTTTTTATCAGCAACAGATTTATTAGTAGTAACGGCTTCCGTTTTTCCATTATTTGTAACCGCAACTTGAATGCCTTTTCCTCCATTTTTAAGAGCAAATTTTGACATCGCATAAAGTGCATAAGCCGTTGTTTGCGTACTCATATAATCATTGGAAGAAAGATTTTTCGCCAATTTATTTGCCAATTCAAAAGCTTGCGTTTTTTGGTCAACCAATAAATACGTTTCTAACAACATCGCTCGATTTCTATCTGCCGAACCGTAATAGTAATTGTTGTTACTTTCAACCGAAGTTACTGTGTTTATCAAGTTTACTGCTGCACTTTTTTGGCCAATTAAAGCATACGAAGCCGCCAAACGCAACTTAGATTCGTTACTAATCCCAACGGTTTCTCTCAATCGGTTCATGGAGCCAACATCGGCATTTCCGGCTAAAGCTAAGGTATACAAACGATACGCTTGAGCAAAATCATTGTTGTATTCTTTTCTAAAACGCCATTGTTTTGCTGTGTTTTTTTGGTACGAAACCCATTTGTTTTTGAAACCAATTGGCAAAACGTAGCCTTTTTTCTCTGCTTCTATCAAGAAATGTCCCACGTAAGAAGTGCTCCAATCGTCCGCATTTATATTTCCTTGCCAATACGAAACACCACCATTTGCAATTTGGAAGCGACCCAACTTTTGAATGGCATCATTAATATGACGTTGAATTTGTTGTTTTTTAGCATCATCAAGGGCTACAACATCGGCTAAATATAACTGTGGAAACGCTGCAGAAGTCGTTTGCTCTACACAACCGTGCGGATATTGAATCAAATATTTCAATCGTCTGTTGAAATCAATTGTTGGGAAAGATGAAACTTCTAATTGTGCTTTGTTGGTTCCATTTACGCCAAAAGTTGTCCAATTGATGGTTTTGGTTGTATTGGGTTCCAAAATCACATCGACAAAATCGGTAGTTTCAGGATTGGGATTGACAATATCAATTTCAACTGGAAAGGAAGCTTTTTCCGAACCCGAAGTTGCAATAATTTCTATTTTTCCTAAACCGATGACATCGTTTACTTCCAAATCAAAATACAGCATTTTTTCATCAGCTGAAGCAAATGCAAGTTGTTTGGTTGCTGTTTGAAGCTCTCGGAAACCTGAATTCGTTTTCACTTGAACTGTTACATTTTTCACATTGTTTTCCATGGCAAAAACCGTAACTGGCAACGTGATTTTTTCATTGGAAGAAATTTTTCTTGGTACGGAAGCCAATACCATCAACGGACTTCTAACAGTCGAGGTTTTCTCAGCAGCTCCGTAAGCATTTGTAGCTGCATTTCCAGCAACCACCATAGTTCGTACTGAACCTACGTAATTTGGCATCGTAAATTGATGCGTTTGGGTTTGTCCTTTTTCCAGTTTGAATGGTCCCATGTAAATCACCACTGGTTTGAAGCGGTTTGCTTTTTTGGCATTGCCGCCGCCTAAATCTTCGTCACCTCCAATACTGAAAATTTGGTTGATTTTTCCTCCGTAAGCTCCAATTACATCATCGTAAACATCCCAAGATTTCACTCCTAAAGCTTGTTTAGCATAGAACTTATTCCAAGCATTTGGCGTTTTAAATCGGGTTAAATCTAGCAAACCGTCATCAACAATAGCGATGGTGTATGTCATTTCTTTGCCGTTTTTTTCGCTAACTTTTACGCTTGCTTTCTTTTCTGGTCGCAATACTTCTGGCATTGTAATTTGGGGTTCCAAAACGGTGTTTTTATCTATTACTTCGATGGGTAAAACGCCATACATTCTAATAGGTGTGTCGTTTAAAGTGGAAGCATGTGGTTTCAATAATGAAATATTCACATAAACATTGGGAGCCATATCTGGCGTAACCGGAATTTCTACTTTAGTTTCTCCTTTAGTTGTGGTTGCCCAAAGTGTTTTTACCACTTTTGAACCATTTTCTAACGACAATAAAGCACGACTTCCTTCGCTTGACGGGAAAGAAATAATCGCTTTTTCACCCACAGCATATTTTTGTTTGTCAGAAGTAAATACTAGCATATTTGCTGTATTAGCATCACCAGATTTTGATTTTCCTGACCAATACGGCCAATCGATAATTTCGGTGGTACTTGTAGCGTGACCATCATTTGGATCTTCCACACGAATCAAATATCTTCCCCATTCGTTTTCGGGAACTTGGAATTGAAAACTGGCTTTTCCTGAAGCATCGGTGTTTACTACAAAATTTTTGTAAGCCGTAGTAACATTGGAAGCATTATATTGGGCTAAATCATCTCCATTGGAATTCCACCACCAGCGCCAAGACACTTTATAAACACGAACTTCCAAGTTTCGAACGGCTTTTGGACTTCCATTTTCGGATAAAGTCACTACTTCGAAACGATTCATTTTATCGGTTTCCAGCATGCCGTATTTATTGGGCGTTGGACGTTTTAAACCAACATATGTTTTATAAGGCGAATAAGTTGCCGAAACTACATCCGTACTGAAATCGCCTCCGTTTTCGAAAGCTTTAGTTTGCATAACAATCTTCAGTTTTCCTGGAGCTTGATTTTGGATTTTAGGTTGGAGCGTGATATTGGTTTTACCAAAATCATCTAATTTTCCTGAAAAAACATTGACTTCTTCGGTGAAAAATTTTCGCACTTCATCATCAAAATCATAATTGGAATAGCCTTTAAAAGTAGTAGCTTGCTCCATGAATTTGGCCTGCATTTCTACTTTTAAGTTTTTGGCGATAGCACCGTGCAACCAAGCGACTTCAACCGTTCCGTTGTTTGGTTTACTTCCAAAAATTTGAGCATCAGCAAAACTATTTTTGATTTTCAAACGATTAGGTTTGATGGTTTCAATTTTAATGCTTTTGTAAAAATTAGCGCCACCAACCGAAATTTTCGCTTCCCAATTTCCAGTGAAATCTGTTGGTTTAGTAGCGACTTTAAACACATAATGATTACTTTCCTTATATTTTTGAACCGATTGATAAGTTAATTTTCCACGAGGATCATTCAAATGAAATTTAATAGGATGGGATTTCTCTAACTTACTTTCGTTGTCGTTCAACATGAAAGCAATATGCAAAGTATCGCCTGGACGCCAGACGCCTCGTTCGCCATAAATAAAACCTTTCAATCCTTTTTCTAGAGTTTCGCCACTAACGTCAAAATTACTTACGGAAAGTGATTGTCCTTCATCCAAACGAACATAAGTTGTGTTTTTATCTTTCGTTACAATGGCAAAAAATGCATACCGCTTGGTTTCTGTGGTTGCAAATCCGTCTGCATCTGTTGTTACATTGGCTAATTTTTGTTGTTGAAAATCAAACAACTCAATTGTTGCTCCCGAAACTGGATTGGTAGAAACAATATCGTTTACTGCGAAGAAATAACTTCCGTTTTCGCCTCTTTTAGCGATTATCCCTAAATCAGTTGCGATTACATTTGTTCCAATGGTATTGTTGTAATAGTACGAATTGTTACACGGATCTTCTCTTTCGTACCAATCGTAATCGTCATAATAATCGTCGTAATATCCTGAATTGCTTCGAACTTCGTCAATATCTTCCGATTCGTTTTCTTCTTCATTTTCCTCTTCAGAAGAAGCACATTTGTAAAGCGAATATTTCTTACCAAAGCTCAACTCTACGCGATAAATGGCGCCGGGTTCAGTTTGAATTATTTTGGACAAATCAATAGCATAAGCGTTCCATTTGCTGTAATTGGCTAAGTTGTTTTTCTTTAAAACTAACTTATGTTTGGCAATTGGCGCGGCTACTTTTCTTAAATTTCGTTGTCCGTTTATTTCGTTATCTTGCAGAAATTGTAAAATATTGTTCTTGTAAATTCGGTATACTTTTACATCAACAGCACTTACATTTACAGCTTCAAAGTTGATTTTTAGATTATTGGAACTTGGCAAGATAGTTCCACTTTTTATAAAACGAACAGCAGGTTTTATTTGTTCAAACGATACTTTTTGTTCAAAATTTTGCTTCATTTTGAATCCGTCTTCGCTTTGAATTCCTTGAAAAACTTCTACTAATAATTCTCCTTTCAGCGGTTCGGCGAAAAATACTTTTAAAAGATTTCCAGCAGTTGCAAATTTTAAATTGGTTGCCGATTCCACTTGGACTAAACCACTAAAATCTTGTCCTTTTTTTAACGGATCAGAAAAATTCAACAAAAGCACTTGGTTGTTGTTTTCTTGCACTTCGGCGCTAATGATTTTGAAATTATTTTTACCTGGAATTTCGTATTCAAGGCTTCCTTTTTGTTTGATTCCAAAGTCATTTCCGTTCCAAGCAATGTTGATTTTAGAATCGTCTACCAAACGTTGAATGCTATCGATTACAAATTTGAATTCTTTGGAAGTACTCAAGGCTTTATCAATTTTTACCTTTAATGGTTTGCCGTTTTGGGTTACTTGCACCAGTTTTTTGGCAATCTCTAAATCCAAATTATCACTTGTAGTTATAGTTCCATTCAAATACGAAAAATCTTTGCTATACGATTGTAAATCTTGCGTATTAATGACAAAATCCTGTTTGATGGTTTTGATAGTAAAATTGAAGTTTTCCAATTCTTTTGGAACGTCTTTCACTTCAGACAAATGAAAAGTGACTTGGTATTCTTTGTCATTTTCCAATGGTCTTTTGGGAACGAAAGCTATGGTGTTATTTGATAATGCTACTACTTTGCCGTCTATATTCGGCGAAATTGTAAAAAAATCCGAGTTTAATTCTTGATTGGGTGTCCATTCTTTTTTATCGAATGCCAAAACCACTCGAATATCATTGGAAGCCGAGACCAAACCCGAACTAAAATTCAAGATATACTCCTTGTAAAGAGAAAAATCTGAATTAAAATCTTTAGAATCTTTGGAACAAGAAAGTGCTAAGAATACAATCAACAAGAGATTGATAACGGGAAATTGCTTCATAAAAAGTAGTATTAGAATGGAAAAAGCACCATAATTGCATAACAACAAAAAGTGTGCAAATATTGTTTAAAGTTACTAAAAACTTCTAAATTTTCGTATTAAAAATTTTTAACGTTTGTTTCTAAAAAAAGCACGCATCAATAAAGCGCATTCTTTTTCTAAAACGCCAGAAACCACAATAGTTTTGGGATGCAGTTGGGTTCCCAATTTTTGATAACCTCGATTTTCATCAGAAGCGCCATAAACAATTTTTGAAATTTGTGACCAATATAAAGCTCCGGCGCACATTTGGCAAGGTTCTAACGTTACGTACAACGTACAATCTTTCAAATATTTTCCACCTAAGAAATTGGCAGCGCTGGTGATGGCTTGCATTTCGGCATGAGCGGTTACATCATGGAGCAATTCAGTTAAATTATGACTTTTTGCAATGACACGATTATCGATTACAATAACAGCGCCAACAGGAATTTCGCCTTTTTCAAAAGCGGTTTCGGCTTCTTGTAAAGCTTTCTTCATAAAAAATTCGTCGGTAAAAATTTGCTCCATAAATACAAAAATACAACAACCAATGCTTACTTTTGTGCTGAAATGGAAAATTTGCTTTCAAAAATTAACAACCCAACCGATTTAAGGAAACTTCCTGAAAATCAATTAGCCCAATTAGCCCAAGAATTGAGAGACTTTATCATTGATATAGTTTCCAAAAAAGAAGGGCATTTGGGTGCTAGCTTGGGTGTGGTTGAATTAACGATTGCCTTGCATTACGTTTTTAATACGCCAGAAGATTTGTTGGTTTGGGATGTAGGTCATCAAGCTTACGGGCATAAGATTTTAACCGAAAGACGTGACATTTTTCATACCAATCGCGAACTAAATGGAATTTCAGGTTTTCCAAAACGTGATGAAAGTAATTATGATGCTTTTGGTGTTGGCCATTCTTCAACTTCTATTTCGGCAGCACTTGGCATGGCTTTGGCTTCTCAATTAAAAGGAGAAGTTGACAAACAACATATTGCGGTTATTGGTGATGCTTCGATTGCTAGCGGAATGGCTTTTGAAGGTTTGAATCATGCTGGAGTTACCGATGCAAATTTATTGGTAATTTTAAATGATAATGCCATTGGAATTGATCCAAGCATTGGTGCTTTGAAAAACTATTTAACTTCGGTTAAAGAAGGAAAAAATCCGAAACAAAACAATATCATCAAATCCTTGAATTTTGATTATTCAGGACCGATTGACGGACATGATTTACCTAAATTACTTCTGGAATTAGAACGATTAAAAAAGGTAAAAGGTCCTAAATTTTTGCATGTGATTACTACCAAAGGAAAAGGTTTACAATTAGCCGAAGAAGATCAAGTGAAATATCATGCTCCAGGAAAATTTGATGCCGAAACTGGAAAAATTCACCCAAAAGACGAATCACATTTACCGCCGAAATTTCAAGATGTTTTCGGACATACATTGGTAGAATTAGCAAGAAAAAATGAAAAAATCATTGGAATTACTCCAGCTATGCCTACAGGAAGTTCGATGAAATATATGATGGAAGCTTTTCCAAAACGCGCTTTTGACGTTGGGATAGCAGAACAACATGCCGTAACCTTGGCCGCTGGAATGGCCACACAAGGAATGGTAGTTTTTTGTAATATCTATTCCACTTTTTTACAACGAGCTTATGACCAAGTAATTCATGATGTAGCTTTGCAAAATTTGCCTGTTATTTTTTGCTTGGATAGAGCGGGTTTGGTAGGTGAAGATGGCGCCACACATCATGGTGTTTTTGATATAGCGTATTTTAATTGTATTCCTAATTTAATTATTGCGGCACCAAGAGACGAAATCGAGTTAAGAAACTTGATGTTTACAGCTTCTGAAAGTTTAAATCATCCGATTGCTATTCGTTATCCTAGAGGAAGAGGCGAAAATATAAATTGGCAACAACCGTTTGAAAAAATTGAAATTGGTAGAATAACCCAACTTCAAAAAGGAACAAAAGTGGCTATTTTATCAACTGGAACCATTGGAAATAATGTAACGAAAGCGTTAAGTGAAATTGAGAATATGAGTTTATTTTCGCATTATCATTTTCCGTTTGTAAAACCTTTGAATATAAAAGAAATTACGAATATAATTACTTCACACAATTACATTATAACCATAGAAGATGGCGTAATTACTGGTGGTTTTGGGGAGCAAATTAATTCGATTATGATTCGGCAAAATTTACAAAAGCCAATAAAAAACCTAGGAATTCCTGATTCTTTTATAGAACATGGAACAGTTTTTGAGCTACAACAAATTTGTAAAATAGACGTTACTAATTTAATTCAACTATTTAATACCTTTCAACATGACTAAAAAAGCCTTTATCATAGGATTTTTATTTATGCTTTTTCAAGCCAATGCACAAATTATCGAAACTACCTTACCTGATACAATTTCAAATTGGGAAAAGAAAAACAGAGTAGGCCTAGATTTATCTCAAATCAGCTTTGTTAATTGGAATGCAGGAGGAAATAATTCAATTTCAGGGTTATTACGAGGGAATTTTCAAAGAAATTACACAAAAGGAAACTTAACTTGGAGTAATGAATTAATTTTTCGTTACGGTATTAACAAGCAAGAAGATCGAGAAGTAAGAAAAACGGATGATCAATTTCAGGTGAATTCAAATTTTGGTTACAAAAAAGATAGTACTTCAAATTGGTTTTACGCAGGAAGATTTAGTTTTCAAACGCAATTTGCGAATGGTTATGCTTACCCAAATACTGATTTAGCTATATCTCGACCATTTGCTCCTGCATATATTTTCCTAGGTATTGGTTCTGAATATTCTCGAAAAGATTTAAATCTAAATGTTTATTTATCACCATTAACACAAAAAACAACATTAGTTTTTGATCAACGATTAGCCAATCAAGGTGCTTTTGGTGTTGATAAAGCTGTTGTTGATACCGATGGAAATATAATTAAAGAAGGTAAGTTATATAGGAATGAAATTGGTATATTAATCACTAACCAATGGAAAAAAGAAGTTTATAAAAATATGAATCTTGAACATAGAGTTAGCTTGTACACCGATTATTTAAATAACTTTGGCAACATTGACGTTGACTGGCAATTGCAATTAGAAATGGTAGTCAATCAATATGTAAAAGCCAATATTGGCACTCATATTGTTTATGATGATGATATCAAAGCAAAAGAGGAAGTTAATGGCGAACAAGTTATTGTGGGACCAAAAATTCAATTGAAACAATTACTTGGCGTAGGAGTTGTATATGAATTTTAAAAAGAAAAACCTGCTTTAGCAGGTTTTTCTTTTTTTTGTAAAATACTATTAATTTAAAATTACTTTAGTTGAGTATGACAAATTATCTCCGTTAATTTTTAAAAGATATATACCTTTTTGAAATTGACCAATATTAACAGTTTTATTATCCAAACTTGAAGCAGATTCAGAATAAACTTTTCTTCCGTTTAAATCATATAATTCAATT
>JAGYJR010000040.1 GCA_018401995.1 Flavobacterium sp.
ACATGAAACGGGCGATCAACATCCTGGGCATGGAAAAGCTACTGGCCAAACTCAGGACCTGGAAGCCCGATTATGACAAGGCCACCGTGCCCTCTTCAAAATGGGGCATTTTAAGGCTGTTTGCCGGGTCTTATAATTTCAGCCTACAACTAGGGGTCTAAAATTTGGAGGGCTTAAATGGGCTAAAAACGAGCTAAAAATAAAATTTTTGCTAGTCTTTCACAGGGGTGCTAGTTTTTTCACAGCCTGACGGTTTGGCGCTTGGCGCAGTGGCGGATTTCGGAGCACAAAACTGTCAACCTGCACGAAAGTTTGATTGAAAAACTGAACTTCATTTAACCACTTAACCGCCAATTTCTTATAGGTGCTGTTGGGCGTTCGGCATTCTTTATCAGTCTTTTAGTTGTGAATAAAATCTTGTATTAGGTTATCGACTTCCGATGGTAAGTCAGCTTTTTTCAAATATCTACTCCAGTTTTCATCCTGAAAATTTTTCACTCCCATTTCTTTTAGCCATTTTGACCAATACGAATTTAAAACGTCTAATTCCCAGCTATTTTTAGAAGCTAGTCCAATTACAAAAACCTCTAAACTGTCCAAACCAGTAACTGGAACTTGAAAATCGTAGCCTTCATTGGTAATTTTTGATTGATAATTATTTGAATTAAACCCCCATCGAGCTAATTCTTTTGAAAGAACATAATTACTCTTATTGTCGCTGTTTTTATTGTTGAAACCTGACATATACATATATCCATCTGTTAGAATGAACAGAATATTTCTATGATTTTCTTTAATACAATAATCTTTTACTTTGAATTTAAAGAAGTCAAAAATATCTGAACCTGGATAATCGTCTTTTCCCTGTTTTGCCATTGGTTCTTTTTGTTCAAGAGTTTTTGAATAAATGAGATTGGAGAATTGATTATAATCGTTACTAATAGAACAAATATTTTCTAGGGTAGCATTCTCTCTTGTGAAATCCTTTCCTAAAGACCTGACAATGTTGTCAATATCTGAGATATTCTCAGGTAATGGGTGAAGGAATAATTTTATGTTGTCGCCCATTAGAACTGTTTTTTTATTTCTTAAATGAACTTCAAATGCTTCTGAAATTGAATTAATGTATCCTAAATCTCTTTTCCAATATTCCATTGCAGGATTAGGATTAAATGTTGGACTTATTCTGTCAGACAAATCCAAAAAGATACTTATATTTAAATTCTTACGCTCTCCTGTAAGCTTCTTTACTGTTTTGCAATCATTTTCGGTTATGCTATTCTGATTACTATTGTTGCAAGAAACCATTAAAATGGATAGAAGGATAAGTATAAAATGTGATATTTTTGATTTCATTTTCTTATCTTTTAAGTGTAAATAACATTTTCTCTGTCTTCACTTGAGACATTGTAGATTTTTAAATGTTCATCCGAAACAGAGTTACATTCCTGAATCAATTTTTCTTTTTGTTCTCTTGGCAAAGCTATTTCCCTTCCAATAGCTAGTAACCATCCATTCAAATATTGCGAATGGTAAATTAAATACCTCTTTTTTTCGAAGATGAACCCATCAACCTGAGATTGCAACTCTCGAATTTTGCCTTCAATGCCAGAAATATCCTCTTCGATTGTTTCTTTCAGTTTTTTGGTTTCCTCTTTTTGTGCGAGGAGATTTTCTTTCTGATTTTTTAATGAGTTGATGAAGATTTTTATTTTATCAATATTCTCGTGTTCGTTCATAATAAAATCGAATACTAACCCCCAAATAACATAAACCACGAAGCCTGCGAAAATTATCCCCCAAAATTCTACACTTTGAAATGCGAGACTCAGATTAAAAACTTCACCAGGCAATTTTTCAAAGTCAAAAATCTTTTTCTCTATTTGATAAGCTAGAATAGCATCAAAAATGAAAGTAATCACAAAAAGACTAACAATTTTCATTGTTGCCTTTCCTTTAGCTTTTTGAAACATATGGACTAAATATCCAAGACCCATAAAAGCAAATGGTATGGTGCAAATGAAAATTACCTCAAGTAAACCACCATTTGGGTCGTTGTATGCTTTTGAAAGTGCTTGACCGTCAAAAATTGCTGCAAAAATAGTTGTGACAGGGGAGAAATCCTTGAAGAAAGCTGAATACGAGGCTGAAATGTAAAAGACTAGTAAATAAAGTGTGATGGGAAGTAAAATTAAAACACCAATATAAAACTGGGCTTTAGGTTTTTTATCTGCATCAATTCCAAATTTATTTGGATTTTCTGGAACCTCGGCAATGTCTTGGTCAATTTTCTTTATTTGATTTGAAAGGTCTTCAAACGCCTTTTCCTTCATCTCTTTCAGCAAAGTTCTTTTTGCAAGTTCAGACTTTTGTCTTTGTTGTTCCTCAATGATAGGTCTCTTCAGGCGTTCTTGTTCTGCTGAAGTAAGTCGGCTCTCTTCTTTAAATTTTTCAAATACCTCAATAAGACAATTCTTTAAAATGCTTGGTGAACCAGAAGCATCAATACATTTTCTTGTTCCATCATCGTAATAGGTTTTTGGTTCAATATATTGGGTCTCTTTAATAGCCTCAACAGGCGGTTCTTCAATTTTGGGCTTTAGTGCAATCAACTTCTTTAGTGCATTCATAGTAGTTTAGCTATTTAGTTCTTTAATAATGTCAAACTTGGTTTTACCCTCCTTGACGGATTTAATTAAATATTCCGAAAGTTCTTCAATGTTCTCTTCCAAAAATCCGAATTTTCTGCAAAACTTTTTTAGCGTTACTCTTTCATCATCCGAAACAAAATGGTCCGCCCAAATCATTCTTGCAAAATCAAAGAGATATTCAAGTTTTTGCTCAATGGATTCTGGAACTTGCAAACTCCCTGTTGTAGATAAAAGTATCTTGTCAAGTTCTTCTTTCGATATATTGCGTTCCTCCGCAAACTCATATAACATTTTCCATTCCAGTGGACTAAAGTCTCCATCTGTCATAGCCATTTGATAGAGTCTTAAGAATTGAGCTTGAAGCTCAGTTGTGATTTTGGTTTCGTTCATATTCATTGTTTTAAGTTTTGTCTCAATTTCTTTTGTTGTTGTGGTTGTCTTATGCTGACGCCCAACGGTTGGCAGCTACCCGAAGGTGGCGATTTCGAAGCGATTCACTGTCAGCCAAGCACAAACTTTGATAGAAGCACAAAGCTTGATTTAACCACTGAACCGCCACTTTTTTGTAGGTGCTGTTACCTGCTGGCCTTCTGTCCACCGTGTCGCTGTATCCCTTGTCAATATTGAGTTTCCGTGTCATTGTCTGCTGTGTTTGTTAGGCTGTGTGTCGATGTGTTTTTATTTATTTTTGAAGCGTTGGGAAATTTTTTAACAACAATTTTGTCTGTGTTGGCAAAGCAAGCTCTTTTGCAATTTTTGGTCTTTGCGTTGGCTTGTGCGAATTGCAAATGTGCTTGCTTTTAGGGTTGGCTATAGTTTCTCAATTTTCTTCATTAATTCTAACATTCTATTGTGTTTTTGTTTGTGGTCTTCTTTTTCAATATTGCCATTTATTAATGCCAAATGGAATTCTTTGTCCTCAACTATTACTATGCTTTTAAGTTGTTGTTTTGCTTCTTCTAGCAATTTTTTCATTTCTGATGCTTCCATAATTTAATACATTAAATGTGATTTATTTTTGTTCCCCCAACATGCTTGATTTTTGTAACTAACAAAATATACTTTTAGGTCAGCTTGGTTTTCATATTCAACAAAGAATATTTTTTTATCTGCTTGATTTTGATGTTCAACAAAGAACCAATTCCCATCATTTTTGCCAGCTTCATTTTGATATTTCACCTTGTAAACTTTTAAGTCCGCTTGGTTTTCATATTTTACTACGAATACTTTTATATCAGCTTGATTAGCGTACTTAACGGAATATACTTTCTGTGAGAAACAAATGTCAGTAATAAACAAAAGTAAAATAGAACAAATAAATTGCATACTTGTTCTTGGTGCTATCGCATAAATTAACTTCATATCTTCTCACTTTTTGTAAAATAAAAGCAACCTTGTTCGGCATCAAAATGAGCATTTTTATTTTTAAGAATAAGTCTTTCCCACGCTTTTTTTGAAGCTGGAATTAAGAAGCTCCCACTTTGCGGGTTAATAGGACTAGATTGAATATCCGTGTTTAGGTCTTGCGAAGCAATTTCAATTATACTTTCAGGAATTCCCATTTTCGCAAACTCAAGACAGTTATTATTAGACATGTGTTCACTCTTTGCAATTACCTTACTCAAAAGTTTAAGACGATAGCTAAACCAACGCATTTCATTTGCCGGAATGCTAAATACCCTAAAGGTAACTTCGTTATCTAATTCGTTGAAATCAATAAGATACTGAAACGTTTGCGGATTACCTTTTATATCAATTGTTGAAAACTCCGTCATAATTTTTAAATATTAAAAGTCAATTCTTCTGCCACCTAGAAAAGCTTCGTTACTTGAATTCGATACATTACTAATTGAAGCACTTACGGCATTTTCATTTGCCCACTGTCTTAGTTTAACAAACTCATCTTTTCTCATTTGACCCATCGGCACAAGTCTTTTAATAGTTGTTTCAAAATCTAGCATTGATAAATCCGCATTAGAGTCTCCATTTATTTGTCTTGAAAAAGCTTCAATCAATGAATCCGCAACCCATGCTTCTAACTCAGCTCCAGCAAGAACAACATCTTTCCCAAATTTTTCTTCACCGCTTAATTTTGCTAGTTTATCAAGATCGAAGTTGCTTAAATCTCTTTTTAATTTTGAAATATGAATCTCAAGAATCTTTCTTCTTTCTTCCAATGATGGGAAATCGACAAAAAATATTTCATCAAATCGTCCTTTTCTTAATAATTCTGGTGGTAATCCATTTATGTTGTTGGCCGTAGCAAATACAAATACAGGACTTGTTTTTTCCTGCATCCATGTTAATAATGTTCCAAAAACTCTTGTGGAAGTTCCTCCATCACCACCACCTCCATTTGAACCTGATAGACCTTTCTCTATCTCATCTATCCATAAAATGCATGGCGAAATCGCTTCAGCGGTTTTAAGTGCTAGCCTAATATTTGATTCTGATGAACCCACAATCCCTTGAAATATTTTACCCATGTCCAGCCTTAGTAAGGGCATATTCCAAGCAGAAGAAACACATTTTGCAGTTAGAGATTTTCCACAGCCTGGCACACCTGTTAATAATAAACCTTTGGGTGGTAATATCCCGAATGATTTTGCCTTTTTTTCAAAGCAATGACTTCTTAGGTCTAACCATTTTTTTAAGGTGCTTAAACCACCTACATCTTGAAGATTTAGTTTAGAATCAATAAATTCTAAAATGCCAGTTTTCCGAATTATCTGTTTTTTTTCATTTAATAAATCTTTCAAATCTGTTTCATCTAATTTCAAGTCAGATACTAGTGCTTTTGCTAAACAGTTTTCAATCTCTAGAGTAGTAAGACCTATTGAAGCATCAACAAATTTTTCTAGCAGATTATCATCAACATTTATATTAACATTTGAATTACCTTTCCAAGAATTGATGAAGCCCATAATAATATTTTTAATCTCATCTCTTGAAGGAAGAGGAAAGTCAATGAGTGTTATCTCTTTCTGTATATCATTATTAATTTCAAATGACGGTGAAATGATTATGCAATTACTCCTGTAACCCTTATTTCTTATATTAATCGCTAAGTCCTTAAGTCTCCTTCTGTAAATCGGATTTGAATTATTTGTTAAATAGTTATGAGCATCGCAAAATATAAAGATATTTTTACTGTCTTTTTCTTTAGCTTTTTCTTCACAAAAATCAAGTGCTACTTTAAAGTCGAATGTTTTTTCTCCAATCACATTGCCGTTAAACAAAACCCCTTGTGTTGAATTCCAAATGTAGAGAGTATGGTTTAACTCCTTTGCAATCGTTTGAATTTCGGATAGCACACGTTCTTCTTCAAACGATTCTATAACAAGTAATGCGTATCTAGCCTTGATGTAGTCAATTATATGTTTTCTGTATTCCATTTTATGATGTTTTAAAAATTCCTGTTTTAGTTACTTTACTTTGGTCGATTGAATACTCAATATTTGTTTTAGGCATGAAATAATTGTAATCAACCCTACCAGTGACATTCATTATTTTCTTTCCTAAATAAGGATGTTCAAGTTTATTATTGTATCGCCCCGAAAGTACAAGGTCCACGTTTTTTACCAATTTTAGCTTCTCTGCATCTTTGGCGATTTCTTTTATTGTATATCCAGTAAAAATTATTGTAGTCAAAGATTGTTTTATCAATTTCAAAAGACCTATCAACTCAATAGAATAATCAAGTGGTTCACCGCCTGATATAGTAATTCCATCTATTAATGGATTGCTGTTTATTTCTGACGCAATATTTTCAATTTCCATAGTTGTAGCAACATTGTATGAGTGAGTTTCAGGATTAAAACAACCTTTACAATTTAGCTTACATCCCTGAACCCATAACACATAGCGATAGCCTGGGCCATTGACAGTAGAATAACTTGTGTTGTTTATTGGTATTAACATTTTATCAAAAACTTAGACTTAGCACTTGAATATTTTGATCTTCAATTTGCATATTATATTCTTGTTTCCATTCAGTTACAAGTTCGGATGATGGATGAGAGAGGATATTTTCAATGTCTTCGGTTAATTTTGTGCAAAAGTCACCTTTAACTCCAATTACCTCCTCTGTGATTTTTCCTTCTTCAAAGGAAACAACTAAGGAATACTCATATGAGCTCCCAAAACTTATGGTGTATTTATTTTTAGTCGATTCAACCTTAGAAGGCATATTCCCTTTGTCAAGCTTTTTTACAATCTCATCTATTGCAACTTCAATATATGCTCTTTGAAAGTCGTCTGATAACTTCTTCATTTCCTCATTGTCATTTAAACCTACTACAGACCTTTCTATAAACAACTCGTAATCGTTTTCTCCTATTTTGCAGAGAAATATATTGTATTTTCCAATAATTCCACAAATAGCACGATATTGTTTATTGCCAAGATAACCTAGCTTACCAAGCACTTGTTTACTAAATTCACTTTTGAATTCAGAAACTAACTCTGTTGAGCATTTAATACCAAGCTTTCTAAATGCTTTAACAATAGCCTCTTCGCTTGTGTATTTAAAATCAAATTTTGTACAGTGTGACATAGTTTTAAATTTCTAAAATTCGACCTGATTTCACTTCTTCTGTTGTTTTCAATTCATTGATTACATCAATATTCAATTCTATCGCTCTACTGTTTTTTTCAATATTGAAGTTTTCTTGAGTATTTTTAGTTTGTATTACAACTCTTCTCCTAGGTTCATTCGATACTGTAGTTTTACCTAAACAAAATGAATCTAAAGCGGTTAAGAATTGTCTGATTAATAAATTTGGATGACTAATATTATTGTCTTCAAGAGTATTGTATCTTAAGGTAAGTTGTGTATTGTCATTAAAAAGGAGTATTAATGCCCCATGAATACCGATTCTGTCTATTTCTGAATAAAGTTTATATAGTGTAAACCATTTATTTTGCTTATAATATGCAAAGAAAACCTTTCGTGAAGTAAATATTATGATATTGGAGTTTTGTTTAATTTTTTCCGTTGGGGAAAAATTCATATAACTACCTATTATCTTTTCATTGACATCAGTTTTTAATAAATCCATCAATTCTTGATTTGCTGAATAA
>JAGYJR010000041.1 GCA_018401995.1 Flavobacterium sp.
TATTTGCAACTTTTTGGTTAAAACACAAAGAAAATGGACCTGTAGAATGGATAATGAAAAAAATAATCGGATAGAAAAACTGGCTACAACAGCGTGTATAAGAAATAGCGGTTTCAGTGCTAAATCAAAGGTCAGTGCTTTTAATAAAAGTCAGTGCCAAACTGAAAGTGAAGTGCTTTTTAATCCGCTACTTCTCATACACGCAAAACGTTGTACACAAGCACTGAAAAGCCAACCGCACAGTCAAGCACATTTCATTTTGCTCGTGCCTCACAAAATAAAAAGAGCTTGCCTTTTCCCACCGCTACAATAAAATAGCCTTTCGAAAAATACGATTATTTCAAAATAATTTTTATATTTGTCGTGTATTGACAAGTCTAAAACATCAAGTCAAATGAAACAATCTTTCGGAGAGTATATTAGAGAATTAAGAACTGAAATGGGTTTTACACTGACTCAACTTGGAGCAAAACTTGATTTAGATTCAGCAAATTTGAGTAAAATCGAAAACGGAAAAAGAGATTTTGATGAAAAAAGGTTAAACAAATTAGCTGAAGTTTTCAATTTAAACTTTGATGAACTAAAAACGGAATTTTTCAGCGACTTATTTGCTAAAAAAATATATGAAAGTAATTGTTCGACAGATGCTCTTTCAGTTGCCGTAGAAAAAGTTAAATATTTAAAGCAAATCAATGTTAAACAAGAAAAATTAAACCTTAAATAATGATTGAATTTTATAGCAAATATTTTAATTCAAACTATAAGTCTAAAGTAGATCAACTAATACTTGATATAAAAAGACTTTTAGAACTTGAAAGTTTTGAATTAATCAAAGAAGATTCAATTGTACTAGATGAGAGTCTTCAAAAGAACCTTGATGCAAAAACTTGGACAGAAATAAATTCACTTTACAATACTCTTTACAAAAAAAGGAATGCCATTTCATCTACGTTATTGAAATTCATTAATAAAACTGAAAACAATGATAATTCTAAACTAAAATGCATTGACACTTTTGCAGGTTGTGGTGGATTAAGTTTAGGATTAAAAAACGTTGGATTTAATCCAGTATTAATAAATGAAATTGAACCTAAATTTTTGGAATCATATTACTTCAATCATAATATTCATTTAGACAACTATTACTGTGGAGATATTAAAGATATCGCAAATAGCGAGGAAATAAAGGAAAAATTCAAGAATATTGATTTAATCGTTGGAGGTCCACCTTGTCAAGGTTTTTCAATGGCAAATAGACAAAGAATTCTTGACGACCCAAGAAACAAATTGTATAAATATTATTTAGAGCTTTTAGGGAATTTAAAGCCTAAATTTTTCATAATGGAAAATGTAAAAGGAATGATGAAAAAATCTAATGAGATTTTAGAAAATTTTCATTCAATTCTTGGAGCAGAATACTCAATTGAAATGACTTTATTGAATGCCAAAGATTTTGGCATACCTCAAAATAGAGAAAGAGTTTTTGTTATTGGTAGCAGAATAAAGAATGTGAGTGCAAATGATATAATTCAAGATATCATTTTACAAAAGGAAAATTTAAAACCTGTAAAGCTAAAAGATGCACTCTTTGGATTACCAGAACTAAAACCTAAAAGGCAAAAAAACACAAAAGGATTAGAAAATGATAAAATAGGTTTTAAGTTTAGATTAAATGGTTACGACCAAAATAAATTCATCAAAGATATTAATAACCAAAAGCACATTGATTATTTGGCAAACCATACCAACAGATACAACAACGATAGAGATATTGAAATTTTTGACAGACTACCTCAAGGAGCAAACTCTTTGCACAAATCTATAAAAGATATAATGCCCTACTCTAGCAGGAATCATATGTTTAAGGATAAATACTTTAAACTAAAAGAAACGGAAGTTTCCAAAACAATAACTTCTCATATGAAAATGGACTGCAATATGTATATACATCCAAATCAACCAAGAGGTTTAAGTCCGAGAGAAGCTTCAAGAATTCAAACATTTCCAGATGATTTTATCTTTATGGGAGCAAATAATACTTGGTATGCACAAATAGGGAATGCAGTACCTGTAAAATTGGCTGAAGTTATAGGAAGTCAAATTGTAAAACACTTAAACTAAAATAATGAAAAAGACTTTAAGACATTTAGAATTATTTGCTGGTATAGGAGGTTTTAGGAGGGCAATTGATTTATACTGTAAGGATAATAATTTAATATCAAAATGTGTCGGTTTTTCAGAAATCGACAAGTATGCAACTCTTACGTATAAATCGAATTATGACACATCAAATGAAGTAGAAATTGGCGATATACAAGAATTTACTTCTAGTATTAATAATATCAATTCACTTCCCGACTTTGATTTACTTTCTGGTGGTTTTCCTTGTCAAGCATTTAGTATGATGGGTGAACAAAAAGGGTTTAAAGATAAAAGAGGGAATTTATTTTATAATATCGTTGACATATTATTAATTAAAAAACCTAAATACGTTTTGTTGGAAAACGTAAGGAATATTAAAAATCACGATAAAGGAAGAACTTATAAAGAAATTATACGCTCTCTTGAAGATGATGCAGGATATTATGTAACATCAGATGTTTTTAATACATCTGATTTTGGTCTTCCTCAAACTAGACGAAGAATATTTTTCTTCGCAGTTAGAAAAGAACTTATTGATAATCCAGTTAATCTAGATAGTGAAGTAGTAAAAGATTCTACTATTCATTTAAATGGCTCAACAAGTTTAAAAAAATACAAAAATGTACTAGACAATCTATTAGAAAAAACTGTAGATGAGAAATATTATTTATCGGAAAGAATAAAGCCAACAATTCTCTCAAATGGAAGTAAAAATTTTAAATCTAAATCGGAAATAAATCAACTTATTGCAAGACCATTGACTGCAACAATGGTTAAGATGCATAGAGCTTGTCAAGACAATTACTACTCTGACGAATTCCTAAATCATCCAAATCCATCTAAATATCTAGAAAAAGATATTCCAAAAGATGAACAAGCAAAACATCGAATTAGAAAATTAACACCTTTAGAAGCTTTAAGGCTTCAAGGCTTTGATGTGGATTTTTGTCTTAACGCATCAAAAGCAGGAGTTAGTAACCATCAACTCTATAAACAAGCAGGAAATGCAGTAAGTGTTAATACAGTTTATTCAATTGTACATTATTTGTTTTCTCAAAATTTAATAAAAATATAAATGGAAAAAATAATTCGTTTGCAAGACGCAAAATTTAAAATATTGCCAAATAATAATAATGAGACAAGTATTTTTATTGAACAGTCTATAGCCAGTTCATTGGGATTAAGTGATGGTGTCGAGCACATTTTTAGTATTGATAAAGAAAATATTTTAAAAGCGTTATCTTTTACATATTCTTTACAAAAAGACATTTACAGAAAACAAGACATTATTTTATTAGATAATACTTGGTTTAAGAAAGAGTATGATTTAATAGTTAATCACTTTGAGTCAACTTCAGATTATAAGGTCGAAATTAGCAAAGCTACAGGAGGTAGGTTTTATATGAAGTCTTTAAAGCAATCTAGTGGCTTGAATATTAGAAATTTTTTAGTACAAGACCACTTTAAAATCATTTTTTCAAATACTAACCATAATTTAAAAATAGATTATTCTGAAAATCCATACTCTACAGATAGCGAATCAGAAAATATATTTAATGAGCCAATGCCTTATTATGGTTTAGCAAATGTTTCAAACAAAAAGGAAGTTGTATTTTCAGATAAAAAATTAAGAACAATAATTTTTGAAGCATTTAAATATGCAAAAAACACGTTCGGAGAGAGCAACATAATTAATGGTTATGAATTAAAAGATTCTAGAATTGAAAGTCTTGAATACAAAGGCTTAACATTACCTGAATATTTTAATTCTGAAGTTTTTATTGGTTTGTTTAATGAAGAACAAACTAGTGATAATTTAAAGTCCAGCAATACAAGTAGATTCATTAATGAAAAAATAAAAACTTTAGATTTTGAAAACTCCTATTTCACTTCTCAATGGAATGAATCAAATGGACGCGGCCTTTCTTTAGGTAACTTCAACAAATTTCTAAAAGTCGTTTCTAATAATACACTTGAGATAATTAAAGAGGATGAATTTTTTCAATTAGTTAAAAAAGTAAATTCTGATAATAATTCTCAAAACAAAATTTACTATGGAGCACCTGGAACAGGTAAATCTCATAGAGCAGATATTGAAACAAATGGTAAAGAAGTACAAAAAGTAACTTTTCATCCTGATTATGATTACCATTCATTTGTAGGTGGTTATAAGCCAACGATGGTTGGCGATGGTAATGACGCAAAAATTACATACAAATTTGTACCACAAATCTTTACTAAAATTTATGTTGATGCTTGGAAAAACTTTGATGAAGGAAATGACATTAAACCATTCTACCTACAAATTGAAGAAATCAACAGAGGTAATTGTGCCGAAATATTTGGAGATTTATTTCAGTTATTAGATAGGAAATCAGATGGATCAAGTAAATATGAAATTACTGCCGAAGAAGAATTATATAAATATCTTTTAAGTAATGATGGCTTTGGTGGAGACCACGAGGGAATTAAAGATGGTAAACTTCGTTTTCCAAGCAATTTAAAAATAATTGCAACAATGAATACTTCCGACCAATCTTTATTCCCTATGGATAGCGCATTCAAAAGAAGATGGGATTGGGAATATGTTCCAATAGATTACAACTGTTCTTATTCTGATTTTACAATTCAATTAAACAATGGTAAATCATTTAAATGGTTAAGTTTCCTAAAAACAATCAATGAAGAAATATTAGAAATCACTAAAAGTCAAGACAAGCAAATAGGCAATTGGTTTATTGATGCTCAAAATTCTGGAAAAGTAATTTCAGAAAGCACTTTTATAAACAAAGTCATTTTCTACTTATGGAATGATGTTTTTAAAGATGAAGAAAATACTATTTTCAAGTCAACGGATGGCAAAAACCTATCCTATACAACTTTTTTTGAGAAAGAAACTTCAACTAATTTGTTAAGTGATATCCTTGAAAAAAGATTGGGTCTAATTGACATTAACAATCAAAAAGATAATCCTTCCGAAGCATAATGAGAATATTTATTGAAGGTGAATCTTATTCTATAGACATTCTAAAACCAGTTTTTGGCGATAAATTTTATATGCCTAATGGCATTAATGGTGTTATTGATAATGTTGGATATTACCATAGTATCGATAATGAAGTAATCTATTTACTACCGAAAGTGTTTATTGATACTAAAGGTTTAATATTAAATAAATATCATAAAAATTTATTTGTTGAAAACAAGATTGATGATGTTATAGAATCTCCAGACGAATTAAATTGGTTAAAGCAATTCTTAATAATTTTCTACAAAGGATTAATTGAGTATCGTGAAAGATATTCCAACTCGATTGAATCAAAAGGCGATGTATTGCAATTAAGCACTTCATTAGGAGAAAATGAATACTCGTTTTTAGATATTGTTTTGAGTTTTGTAAACTTCCATAGAAAGAATAAAAAAACAATTCTATTTATTCATAAAAAGCAAACTTCAACAAAACATAAAAAGGTTAATTGGAGTAAAACAGTTAGAAAGTCAAATCCTTTTGTTACCAATGAAGGAATACCTATTTATTCAGAACTTAATGTAAAGAAAAAAAATATTGATACAGAAGAAGAGTTGTTGTGTATGTTTTATTCTGTTTTAAATCATTTAAAGACGGAATATAATCTCAGCATACAAATTGATGAATCTTATATTATTTATAAAGGAAATGCCTACAAAAAACTAGCAGCAAATGCTCCAAAAATTTTAAAGAAGATACGCTACAAATACTTTTCTGACACCTTGGTTAAAATGTATAAGTTATTGGAATTGTATTTTTCAAAATCAAATAAAGTTTCAATTCAAAACAAGAATGAAGATTTTATTATGGTCAAATATTACCATTTGATATTTGAGGATATGATTGATAAGCTAATAACTTCTAAAATTGATAAAAAAGAAACTAGCAAAGGAATTTCACTCAAAAAACTAAAGGAAAACAAAGACGGTAAAATTATTGACCATTTATTTGAGTATGATTCTTTGATTGATTGTGATGAAAGTATTTTTTATATAGGAGATTCAAAATATTATAAAACCAATAATAAAGTTCAAGAAAACTCGATTTATAAGCAATTTACTTATGCCAAAAATGTAATTCAATTTAATATAGATTTACTAAACGAAGGCAAGAAAATTAATAATAAGATTCGATACAGAGATAAAGTAACAGAAGGTTATAATATAACACCAAACTTCTTTATTCAAGGCGTAGTCACAGATATTTTTGATTTTGAAGAAGATAAACTTGTAATCGATTTTGATAAAGGAATTAAACACTCTTATCATTTTAAAGAAAGGATTTTCGATAGAGATTCCTTATTCGTAAATCACTATTCAATAAATTTCTTATTTGTATTAAAATCTTACACCAATAAAAGTTCATTTGAATTAGAAAAATATAGAGAATATATTCACAAAAAATTTAGATCTAATTTTGTTTCGTATTTAAAAAAACAAAACCTGTTTAAATTCTACTATACAGAATTTGAAAATAAAGAGTTATTAAAGCAATTTATAGATATCGAATTCAGAAACTTATCAGGTAGAGTTTATATTTCAAAATCAAATGAAAAACGATTGATACTTGCTTTGAATAGCTCTGATAGTGAGTTAAAAGAATATTTTACGGATAGTTATGATAAAGGAAAACATTTGAGAGAAACATATTTTTCATCACCGAATTTTGAGAAAGTTGAATTTAATGAACTAATATTAATATAGCCAACGCTTAAAGCCATACACATTTGCAATTCGCACCAGCCAATGCTAAAGCCAAAAATTGCAAAAGAGTATTTCTTCTGCCAACGCTAGCATGATTGCGGAAAGAAAAAGCCAGTGTACAACAATGTATAAAAATAATAGCGGTTTAATCGCTTAATCGAAACAATATAAATATATTAAAGGTCTTTTATAATCCGAAAAGTTAGTACGTAAAATCCGCTACTATTCTTATACTAGACCGTTGGCAAACATTAAAAACTTACT
>JAGYJR010000042.1 GCA_018401995.1 Flavobacterium sp.
TGTCAAGATTATACTAATAATGAATAGCATAAAAGTTGTAGATACTGTTTTCATGATAATTTGTGTTTTAATTTTTTTATTGTTTGATTATGAAACAAAACTACAATCAAGAATAACTTTTAAAATTGGTGAATTGACAGTTGGTTGTTTTCAATGGATGGATGGTCAAGTTTAGCTTGCTAAGTTTTTTTGAAAGCGTTCCTTGCACCGGTATAATGATAGAACCCATATAATACCGTGGGATAAAAGAGCCGGGTTTTGTCAGGAGCGGATGGGTCAACATCGAGTATGAAAATGGACACAAAACACGCTTAACCGTTATAAGATAAAATTGCCCATATACACACTAGTAGAGGCCCTTTCCCCCGGTCGTGAGAAACCTGCCCATATATGGGTCTCCACACCCTCCCAACTTTGATTCAGCGAGATGGTCACAGCCTGGTCGCTGCGCCGGGCAACATCAGTACGGTAAAAAATAGCATTGGCCTGCGGGGCACAAAGTACCACCAGCAAACCGTCATCAGGATAGGCCAGCGCCTGCTCGCTATTGTCCTGCCATTGCAGTTGAATCAGGTAAGTATCGTCAACATGCACAGACAGGAGTTCCGGCGGGCGCAGATCGCCCAAACTTAATAGTGCCTTGGGAAAATGAATGTGATATGCATCGTCTTCAAAATAAACCGCTTCCTCCAAATAATAAGACTTTGCCCAATGAAAGGCGGGCAAATGAGTCCCCGGCGGGAAGATATTGTCCTTGATCAAATGCTTGAGGGGTCTTAAAAAGGCCATTACCACCTGCATCTTGCCCTGCTGCAACTTTTGCAGTTCCGATGATTTTCTTTTTTTTCCTGTCTTGTCAGGTTTGGTGCGTACCAGGTCACCATAAATACTTTTGTAAAACACCAGACCCCCAACCATCCCGGTTAGGTTGATCAATTTGTTGCTTACCCGTGCCATCTCTTTTTCGTTGGTTATACAAAAAATACGTTTAAAAAAGGAACAACTCATTTATAAACTACTCAAAGCTAAGCAATTCCGCTGAAATAATCTATAGATACTTCAACATTTCTTCTTGTTATAACCAAAATTTCTTCGATGTTTAACCGAACTTTATCCGTAAATAGGGCACTTTTTACGGTTAAACATCGAAGCAAGTACGGTTAATCTTTGAATCAAACAAGACGATACCCTGAAGCAGCTTACACTTTAGCGTGAGTTTTCACTTGTACTTTTCCTAAATAACATTCAATATCCCAATATTTCTCAATACCATTTTCTGATCGTTTACCATCATACAATGTTTCAACCAGCCACTCACCAAGTTGGGAAGTAAAATCTTTTTTATTTTTTGTAACACCAAGAGCATTAAGTTCTTTTAAGGCTTTGAAATAATCTTCAAAGGCTACTTTTAGTTTTTTTGTGTTCATAAAATTATTTTTTTTCCATAGCTTTTTTGGCATCAACAAAAGACATACCTAATTGTTTTTTACATCTTGAGTTAAAACTAAAAAAGTAGTAAATAGCATAATATGCTGAAATGGATATCAACATAATTATAAAAGAAGCAAACCCTAATTCTTCTAATGAGGCTAAAGAACCAATTAAATATAAAACTCCAAATATGATATTTGCTTTTTTTAATTCTGAAACTTTCTTCTCATAAAGACTTTTATCAATATAAATATCATTTGAACCAATTTTATTTACTTTCTTGATTTCGCTTTCTGATTTTACACCTAATCTAATTAATCCATTAGATACTTATTTGTTGGCAACTTGTATTTTATCTAAAATTTTTAATTTGTTTTTTCCTGCCTCATTAGCCCTGCCCAGTCATCTTTGATCACTTTTTGCAGAATGCTTGTTACCCAATGTGTTAAATATTGCCGAACCAGCAGCTGCATATTGAGTAGATGCTGCATTAGCCCAGGTGCTTTTATAATGGTTTCACATAAATCAAAAACCTGTTTGAAATAATTCTAGTTTCATTTGGACAAATTTGAATTGAGATAATCCATCGCTTTTCCAAGATTAAAATCGGATTTGGCTAAATCTAACAGGGGAATCATCAAGACTTGAAAATTTAAATAGTGATTTAAAATATTTGGAAAGAACACTTGGACTACATGATTAATTTCTTTAGCAACCCTTTACCCATTGCTCTCACCATTTTCAAAGGTAGTTTCCGATAGCATTTTTCCAATAAAGAATAGCTTTCCAGTTGTTTCCTTTATGTTCCACCTTTTTGAAGTATATACACAGCTTAAGTAAATTTCTTTTCCCAAATCCAAGCATCAGAATTTGTAATATCTTTTGTTGGTAAAACTTTACAAACTGTAAATGCTCTCTTCCCACTGTCGAATTGACCGGCAGTTTGCCATCATTAAATTACCCATTTCACCAGTTGTTGCAGTTTTGGAAGTTTCTTCTTGTGCTTTTTCTTGTTCAATAGCACTGCTACAATAACCACACTGGTGGTCCAGAAGCACTTGGCTCTATTCCCACAGGATGTACATTTACTTGGTATAGTTTTATGTTTAATTATTTGTCAAAATTTGAAGCTTGTGGGTCAATGTCTCCTGACTCAGAACAATATCTTTTGTAATTAAAACTTTTAAAATGAAACGGTCTATTAATATTTTCTTTTCTATTTTAGCAAACTGTAGGATGTTTCAAAATAAAATCATATGTAGGGAAGTGAACCTGATTTTCTCTATTCTGCTGTCGTGGAGTCTTGTTACTACAAAGGTGCCTGCAATTCCTCTGTGGTAATATATTAGAAAATGCTTTCTTTGCTGCCATTTCTATCTTTAATTTTCTAGTCAAGAAATGTAGGTTTAAATAATGAAGAAAAGGCTATTTTTTTTAGCTTTATGTTGATTTTTTCAACAACTTTTAAGCGTTTTTGGTCCCTTTTGGCATAACAACATGAAATAAAATTATCAGTCCCATTTTTCACTGAGCCTAATTCTTTCTCGAAATAACCTTAAGTCAACAATGAATCGGGGTGGTCATAATCTCCTATAGGCCAGTGCAGGTAGCCATGTAGCTAACTGCTTTTGCTTTACTTTCTGTTTTGTTGTATTCTTTACCTGTTCAGCCATCTCTTTTTCATCAGCTTCAACCTCACGCATATACTCCAACACTGATTCATTATTTGGGTCTAAACTTTTAATTTTTCAAATAATAACATTCTCGCTTGATAAATGTGTGTGCATTTTCTTTAGAGAGATCTGACTTTCTTTTTCCTAACAAGAATTTTTTGTCTCCTTTTCATTTTGTTTTCACCAGCAACGGGGTCATGCTTAGTCGAGTTTTAAATAATTGAGCATTGCTCATTACCTTTTCAAATAAGATAGAGTAGCAGATTTTTTATTATTTAGTGTGCTTGGCAATAAATCGAAGCCTTTTTCAAATACATAAACATATCTTTATCAACTTTAGATGCAAACTCTTTGGTGCAAGTTCTGGTTTAATAATTTGTTTCAAACTGAATCACTGAATGAATTTTCGAGATCCATAAATTCAATGAAATGATCTTTGAATAGCAGGATATGTTTTAATAATGGCAATTACAATTTCTTTTTGCCACACGCTTCTGCCCATTGCATCTGAATTAAACATGTTTTATAGCATTTTTCCACAGGCAACAGCTTCCAGAAGTTTTAATGTCTCCACTTTTGAAGTGTGGCTACAATACTGTAAATTCCTTTACCAGTTTTCAAGCATCCAATTTGTAATATCTTTGTTAGAAACTGATTGTAAAACTGTAATGCTTCTTCCCAATTGGTAGCATCAATGGCAGTTTCTGCCATCATCATTAAATTCCCAATTTCGCCAGAAGTAGCGGTTTTGAAGTTTTCTTGTGCTTTTTCTTGTTCTATAGCACTGCCACAATATCCACATTGTTGGTTTGCAGCTAATTCTTGGGTTGCCCCACATGAGGTACATTTAATTTGCATAGTTTTTATTTTTTTGTTAACAACAATTACAATTTTTAACTCTATTATATGAAATTTTTAATTCTAAAATCATGAACTCTTTCGCTTGAATGGGATTTTCAAATGGTCCCAACCAAACTCCATTTTTACCAGGATTAGCTTTGCCAATTTTTCCTGTACCCCATGCGCAATTACCACAGCTAGAATGATGAATTTTAAACTCTCTACTTTTTTCAGTTGGTTTATTAAAATATACATAATAGCCAATTCCTTTTTTCAATATATTTATACTAAGATTTAAGGCATCTAAGGAATTTTCAAGTTTTTTTAACTCTTCTTTTGTTGGCATCTTATAGTTGTTTTAAAAGTTCTTTCTTTTTTGTTTCAAACTCGTCTTGAGATAACGCCCCTAAATCCAATAACTCTTTTAAGTTTTTAAGTTTATCGGTTACACTTTCAGAAGTGTTGGATTGCATAGCTTGATTAATCATATTAGGCATTGCCATACCCATACCCAAACCGGCTCCTAAACCTAAACCTTCACTCATTCCCCCACCAGCTGCTCCCTTTCCAAGGGAATCAGCAATTTTTAGTTTCATGTATTGATCAAGATTACCTACTGCATTCATGCCACTTTTAGTATCAATCATCTTTTGAACTTCTTCAGGTACAGATATAGAATGAATGTACATGTCGTGTAATTTTAACCCTAAACCTTTAAAATCTTCAAATAATTCGGTTCTAAGGATAAGATTTAATTCGTCCATTTTTAATGAAATATCAAAAACAGATTGTAATGATTTACCTATTACTACATTTAACTTAGAAGCTATTATTCCTCTCAAATAGTCTTCAATGACAAAAGTGGTATATAAGCCCATGGTCCCTACTACTTTATTTACAAATAATATAGCGTCATCAATTTGAGATTGAAAAAGAGCCATACGCTCTCAATCGTATCATTTGTAAATCAGTATCACGAAATAGAATAGGTTCTTTAGTTCCCCATTTTAGATTAGGGAATAATTGTTTACCTACAAAAACGACTTCGGCACGAAAAGGAGAATTTTCGCCATAACCAAATGAGGTTACCCATTTTCCAATAACAGGAATATTTTGAGTTTTTAATATATGACGACCAGGGCCAAAAACATCAAGTGCTTTACCATCTCTAAAGAAAACAGCTTCTTGACTTTCTCTAACGGTTAGTTGAGAACCCCATTTTATTTCAAGAGTACCGTTTTCTGGCATTCTTTTTACTAATGTTACTCCACTGTCATCTAAAAACTCAATAACTTCCATTTCTATTTGTATTCATTAATAAAA
The DNA here is from genome assembly GCA_018401995.1 of Flavobacterium sp. GTDB lineage: Bacteria > Bacteroidota > Bacteroidia > Flavobacteriales > Flavobacteriaceae > Flavobacterium. The sequence goes on from JAGYJR010000042.1 coordinate 5,268, forward strand.
TTTGTCCTTTTAGACAAAATTTGTTCAATATCTGAAATTTGATTTAAGACAACACCTGCACTCATCGGTTCAGTAATTTCTACTTGAATAGTTTTTGTAATCATGCTTACTTTTTCCGTTAGTTCTAAATCGATTTTGTAAATTGCATCTAATTCATCTTCCTTTAATTGTTTTTCACTAAAAAAAGAAGATTCACCATAAGTTGTATACTTAATTATTGTGCTAATGGTATTCAATGCTTTTCTGGCTTGTTCCCATAAAGTCAAATTAGTAACATCATTAGATGATACTAATTTTTTTTGATAGCGAATTAAATATTCTTCCGATTGATTTAATCTTGAAACTAATTCATCTCTGAATTTTTTGTCCGTATTTCTTTTTTTATCACGAATTACATATCCCTTGTAGCCGGGTATTAAGTTGCCTATTTTATCAAATAAATTTATTTTTCTCTCCATATTACTCGACAAAAATTACATATGTTTTTTTCATATATAGTTGTTTTTATGTTTTCCTACTCCAATTAAAAGGCTTTTCTGGTTTTGCCTGTCAAATTTATTGTTCTTTTTGTTTCTGTCGTTTTTACCAATGGACGCCTGTTATGGTTGCTTTTAATACATTAGATGTTTCTTGTTTAATTTTTTCCAACCTGCTTGATTTTCATAGTCGACAAAATAGATTTTCAAATCAGCTTGATTTTCATATTTGACGAAGTATATCTTTTTGGTTGCTTGATTAGCATATTCTGTGAAAAACCATTTTCCATCATTATCACCTGCTTGGTTGTTGTATTTTACCCTGTAAACACTTAAATCTGCCTGATTTTCATACTTTACCACAAAAACTTTTACATCTGCGAGGTTTTCGGAATCAATAGAGAAAACCTTTTGAGCAAATGCTTTACTAAATGAAGCTAAAGCAAAAGTTATTATCAAAATATATTTCATTTATAATTCAGTTAAACCAAAATAAGGCTTTTAAATAAGATGCTATTTTAGTGTTTTAAAATGCTTGTTGATGTTTATAAAATATAACAAACATTTGGTCCATTATGTGATATAAAAATTTTTATGCTTTTATTCACAAGTTACTTTACAAAGATAATTTTCTTACAGGATTGAATTTAAAATTCTTACATTAGCGACATTAAATGTCGATAAAATGAGTCAAATTAGTCGGATAGCTTTTATTTTAAAAATTCTAAGAGT
>JAGYJR010000043.1 GCA_018401995.1 Flavobacterium sp.
TTGCCACTTCAAAAGTGAAGGAAGAACCCGGCTGACCAATAGAAAGCTGATAAAGTGGCTTTAGTTCTTTGGTATCAAAAAGCATACAGGCATTCACCGCATTGGGAAGAGATGAGGTTAGGATTTTGATGTTGGTATAGTGCGTAGTAATAACTGCAAATAAGTTTTTGTGGTACAATTCTTCATAAAAAACCTCTGCCATTGCACCGCCTAATTCTGGATCGGAACCACTTCCAAATTCATCGAGCAACAAAAGTGTATTATCATTCGCATCATCTAGAAAAAACTTCATTCTTTGCAGACGATAACTGTAGGTGCTCAATTGATTTTCTATGGATTGATTGTCTCCAATATCCGAAAGTACTTTTTCGAACCAACAAAATTCACTCACATCATCCACAGGAACGTAAAGCCCAGATTGTAGCATCATTTGAAGCAAGCCCACCGTTTTTAAAGTAATGGATTTTCCCCCAGCATTGGGCCCTGAGATGATTAAAAACTTTTGCGATTCGTTGAGGTGAATTTCCTGACCAAAAGTAGGAAGTTTTAAACTGTTGTTTTTGAGAAGCAATAACGGGTGTTTGGCATTTTGCCAATACATACTGCGCTCTTTATTTATTTTCGGCTTGATACCACCATAACTTTGAGCAAAAATGACTTTCGCATTGAGCAAATCAAATCGCACCAATAATCTTTGAAAAGCACTCAGGTTTTTCTTTTCGCCTCTGAGTTGAAATGTAAGTTTTTCAAGAATTTTAAAAAGTTCGTTTTTTTCTTCCAATAGCAACTTTTCTTGCGATTTGTTGAGTTCCAAATTTTCGGAAGGTTCAATGTAGGTGTAGGTACCTTTGGCGCTAGAACCCACAACTCTTCCGCTCACTCTTTTTTTGTATTGTGAAAAAACAGATAAAACTCTTTTATTGTCTAAAAAAGCTTCTTCAACTTCGCCTATGATATTATCTTGCTTGTATTTTCTTAAAACTCTTTCAAAATTTCTGTTTAGGGTATTCCAATTGGATTTTTGAGTAGTTCTAATTTTCAATAGTTGAGGCGTTGCATCGTCTTTGATATCCAATTTTTTTTCATCTAAAACTTCACAAATCATTTTCAAAACCACTTCAATTTGATTGATATGACTACAGGCTTCAAATACCAAAGGCGCTTCATTTTGATGCTTTTCGGCAAAGTCTATGAGGTGTTTGGTGCTGATGCAAAGGTTATAAACTTTTATTAATTCTTGTAAAATGAGCACTCCATTTTCTATCCTAAGAATTTTTAAAGCGTGGTCTATATCTTCTGAATTGGGATGCGGAAATGAAGTATTTTCACTTTCGTGTATGATTTTGATTTCTTCTATTAGGTCGAGCTCTTTTTGCAAGGAAGGAAGGTCATCAAAATAGTTGATTTTGGTGGCGTTTTCTTTTGCTTTTTGTGATTTGCAATGCGAGGAAAGCAATTCACAAACAACGTTGAATTCTAAATCTTTACTACTCTGAAGGTCTATTTGCATTTTTTAATTTTATATTTTGAGATACCAATTCAGACTCATCCAAAAACTATGACTTGAAAAAGTTTCAATAAATGAATCGATTCTATAATCTAAACCCAATTCAAATTTATTGCGTTCTTTAAATTGATAACCAAGCATTGGCATAAGTCTTACTTCAAGGTCATACTTGTTATTTTCAAATGAATGAAGATATTCGTTGTTGATTTTTGCATAAAATTCATTCGGGTCTAACGATGTCCCGTTGAGCGGTAGTTCCATTGTCACTCTTTTTCTAAATCTAAATTCAGGAACATTTACGGACGAAAAAGTTTGATCGGTTACAAATCGATATGCAATCCTAAAAAAATCATATTTTTTGATGATGATAAACTGTTGTGTAGTTCTGTATTGTAACTCATTGTCTTCTAATCGCAATAAAAAACCTACTGCAACACTATTATTTAGACCCACTTTTTTTCCAGTCATTAAGGCAAAATCATTGAGTAAAACTGTAAATTCATCATTACTATCGCTTCCAAAAACACCTTCACTCATCGCTTGCCTAGATTCCAATTTAAGATTTATATTCCAATCTTTTTCTAGGCTTTTGTTAAGATTGATTGAAGGTAACAATCCCATTACATAATCACCCTGACTTAAAAGATGAATTTGAGAAATGACAAATAAAAATGATATGAAAATCCTAATATTCAAGATGATCTGAAGTGTTAAAAATGATTTCTTTTTTACTGATTAGTTTCCCTTCTGCATCAAATGTAAATTCATATAATTTGGGTCTGCCAGTAGATTTACATTTTACGATTATTTCATATTGTGTCTTTACTTTTGGCGAAAGATTTTCAATACTATTGTTATTGATAACTTCAATTAAAGTTTTTTTATCGCCTTGATATTGAATTTGAATTTTAGAAATGGAATGTTTTTTATAAATGCTATCTAAAACCATCTCTATTTTGGAAATAGTAGGTTTTGGCATTTCGCTTTGGGATATTTCTATCTCAACATCTTGAATATTGAAAAGCGTATCAAATTCTATACTGTATTTTCTATTCGAAATTTTAGTTTTTGCTTCGTAGGAATTATCTGTCAATCCTTGTTCGAAATACCATTTTACTTTGGATGAAGTATTTACTTTACTAATAAATTGTATTCCTTTCTCAGGAACTTCATCTGTGTTTATTCTGCTTTCTTTTTCAAATTTATTTTGTCCAAAAGCAAAGTTAATTGAACTTAAAAATAATATGATAATATACAGTCTCATTATAGATAAATTGTCAAATCAGATATAATAATTGGTGCGTTTAATACCATTTCATCTGCTGTGTTGAGTTCAACATCGCCCATTACAAAATTATATTCATCATAATTCGTGTCGTATTCTAAGCCTAAAGTTATGTTGGTTTTGCAATCGTATATTTTTGTATTAGGTTGACTAAAAATACCTCCAGCGTAATCCCATCCAAAACCAGAGAACATAAAATCTTTTCCATTCCAAGCTTTTAAATCTTTTAGGGGCATTCCAGTATAGACACCACACTCAGAACTAATTTTCTGAGAACCCGTATTTTCATAATCTTCGTTCCACAAAATGTATTGAACTTCTATCGAACCTAATTCATTTGGGTTGGATTCTTTCCAAACATATTTTATTATATGCCCGTTTTCTGGATTGGTAAGAATAGTATGTGGCAATTCCACAGTGCCTTCTGCATACACAGAGAATCCATCTTCAAGATGACTTTTGTCAAATTTTGCTTCTAATTTTTCTTTGGTGTCTAAAAGCGCATAATCTTCTATCAAATAGAACTCTTTTTCTTGACTTAAGATTTCATTTTCAAAAATAGTATCATTTACTTGAGATAATGTATCCTGGATTGATACTTTTGGTTCGTCTTCATTATTTTTATCTTCTGACTTAGGTGCTTGATTACAATTAGTAAAAGTAAAAATGATTAAAAATGTAAAAATAAAGGGTTTCATGATTTTGGTCTTTTAAATTAATATTTTATTCACTAAAAAAAACTAGCAACCACCTGGAGTATGTCTTATGGATAGGTTGTTGTTATTGTCATATAATTTTATCCAACCTTCAACTGAAGGTTTAGATTCTCTTATTTCTTCTGAACAAGGCACATTTGTATAGTATTCAAATTTTACTTTTGCCCAATATTCTAAATTATGTAATTCAATGTTCTCGATTTTTATAAATCCTAATGATTCTTTAGCTTCTTTGAATATAATTTTTGAATTTATATTTGGCTTTTGATAAAAGTTTATTTTTCCACTTTCGGGAAAATATCCCATTACATTACCACTATTGGAGATAAGCCAAGAATGCTCATCTTGAATATAGTAACCAAAATTTTCTAATTGTTCAAGTGAAATATATGAGGTGTTTGCATAAACATTATATTTATTAAAGCCTTCAAAAACATATGTAAAGATTTCATTTGTGAGTTTTTTGCTACTTAATTCTGAAATTGGAAAAGAATTGTAATCATTTTCGAATTTTCCATTTTCGTTTAAATAGTATGTTGAAATGTCGCCTTCAAAAATATTTAATTCTATACCGTTTGGTAATGGCTGGTCATATTGTTTTGCAGGGTCATTAGCGAAAATATAGAATCTTTTATTTTCAATTTCATTATTATGTATTTTGTGTTTGCTAAAAAAAGTATTAGCTTCGGTTTTAGAATTAAATAATAATTTAGAATTTGGCTCTAAATATTCTGTTGATTCTTTACTTATTAAGGCTATGTAATGTGAAGTAAGTTCATCTTCCCAAACTCCTTCAATTGAATGATATAATTTTGGATAGTTGTAGCATTGAGAGTCAAAACAATCAAAATACCATTGTGCACCTTTTTTATTGTCAATATACTCATGTAATAATAAATGGTCACAGGAAGTTCCTTCTCCACCACAGTCATTGCAATGAACTAAAACCCCTTGTAATTCTATTTCCTTATTGTATTTTTCATAAAAGTAGGAGCCGCTTACCTTTTGCTGTTCATCAACCATTATATTTAAAACAATAGGGCTCTTCCCAATATAACCTTTAAATTCAAAGATTTCGTTTTTTCCTTCAGAAGGGGTTATGATTTCTTCATTATATTCTTCATTATATACTTCAGATTCAGATTCAAATTTAGATTCTTCAATTTTTTTATTGTTTATTTTTGTATCATCATTGGATTTGACATTTTGATTTTTTTCTGAAGATTCAGATGAACAGTTGGTAAGAATGAAAATGGCTAAAAATGTAAAAATAAAGTATTTCATGTTGTGAGTGTTATTTAAGTACAAAGTTAATGCTTAAGATTTAAATTTGGGGTTAGTTATTTTATATGTAATTATCATTTTAATAAGAGTTAATATGGCTAAAAAATAGGTGAAGTTAAGATATTGTATCAAAAAAACGATGAATATTCCACTTTGGAAAACATAAAATAATGCTCCCGCTTTGATTTGTTTTTCGTTTTTGAGCTTTTGATAAATCTTATAAGAGCCATAATAACAAGTGCATAACGCTAAAAAATACAAAAAATTTGCGAAACCTTCAAAGAGCACATATCTATTTAAATGCCTTTCATATTCTGAGTAATCTAGATAATAAACTAAGTCAAGAAAAAATGGAAATTTCAAAAGATTTAAAACAAACAAGATTAGAATCAGTATAAAAAATAACAGTTCTAATTTTCCTAAAATATTGAAAACTTGTATTTTTTTGTTGAGGTTAATAAATTCAATCTCAACTTTATTTTTTCCAACAACTATATCGTCATCAGGGGCTTCCATGAATTATTTTGAAGCGATAAAACTAATTTCTACATTCACATTTTTGGGCAGGCAAGAAACCTCTACAGTCTCTCTAGCTGGAAAATCTTTGGTGAAATAACTTCCATACACTTCGTTTACTTGCCCAAAATTATTCATATCACTAAGGAAAATACTACACTTGATGATGTCGTCAAAATTCATATCGGCAGCTTCCAAAACTGCTTGAATATTTTGCATTACTTGATGTGTTTCGATAGGAATTGATTCCAAAACCAAGTCACCAGTACTTGGATTGATGGCAATCTGACCACTTGCATAAAGCGTATCGTTTTTTAATATCGCCTGACTGTAAGGACCGATTGGTGCAGGAGCTTTTGGAGTGAAAATTACTTTTTTAGACATTTGAATTAATTTTATATTACAAAAATAGGAACTATGCTGTTAAAGTCAACAAACAACTTTTCTAAATTGTGAAAATATCTTTTCAAAAACAATTTTATTACCAAATTTATCAAAACATTCTATAGTGTATATTCTATCATTGACTGAAGAAATTATTCCTACTTTTTTTTCAATTGTTAGATGAACAATATCTCCAACTTTTATTTCATAATCTGATTTGTATTTTTTTAGAACACTTCTATTTGGATTGTAACATTCGTAAATAGCATTTATTTTTTCTTGATCATCATTAGTTTTATTTTTTTCAAAAGATTTTTCTCGGTTAATGATTGGTTTGTTTTCAGTGCTATCAACCATCCATTCAATAACATCAGCATAGATTTCAATTTTTTTATTACTGAACAATATCGCGGTAGAGAAAGTTTCACTTACCGTAACATTCGCTATTTCTTGATTGTCTTGAAGTTGCCCATTTCTATACAAATCTTCCTTAGCGTGTTCAATCATATTTGATTTTCCTGAGCCTCCAAAAAATAAAAAGTAAAATGCAGATGAAGAACCA
>JAGYJR010000044.1 GCA_018401995.1 Flavobacterium sp.
GCATTTTCAAAATACGTTCCACCTTGTTCTGGCGACTTCATTGTTAAAGCAGAGTAGTCTTTCCATTTATCAGGATATCCAATTTTTACTCGGAATTTGTTTAATTTAATTTTAGCATTTTCCTTAGTGGCTTTTGTCATCCAAGGTAAATTATCGATACGATTATCAAACGCTTTCATTACGTTAGCAATCATCGCTTGCGCTTTTTCTTTTGCTTCTGGTGGGAATTTTTTTGCTACGTACAGTTTTCCTAAAGCTTCACCTAATCTTCCATTTACAGTTGCTAAAGCTCTTTCTTCAGCTGGACGTTGTTTTACCGCTCCAGTTAACGTTTTTCCGTAGAAATCAAAATTAGTATTTTCAATTTCAGTAGATAATAAACCTGCAGAACCTCTTAAAGCAGTCCAACGCATATACGCTTTCCAATCTTCAACTTGGTTATCTTTTAAAATCGTTTCAACTGCTTGTAAATATTTTGGTTGAGATACAACCAATGAATCTACTTTACCAATTCCAACGGTTTGAAAATATGAATCCCATTTTACGGTTGGTGCTAATTTTTGTAAATCAGCAAAACTCATTGGGTTATATGTGTTTCTTCTGTCTCTTCTTTGAACACGGTCTAAAGTTGCTGTTGACATTTTAGTTTCTAAGGCTAAAATTTTCTTTGCATTCGCATTAGCTGTAGCTTCAGATTCTCCGATGAATTGCAACATTCTCGTTACGTGAGCTACATATTTTTCACGTTTTTCTTTGTTGTCTGGTGCATCGGAAACGTAGTAATCTCTATCTGGTAAACCAAGACTTCCTGTTCCTACATAAATTACGTTTTTGTTGCTGTTTTTAGCATCCGCACCAATATAACTTCCAAAGAAACCTAATCCCATTTCAGGTTCCATTTCAGCTAATAAAGCTACTAATTGATCTGCGTTTTGAACACCGTTAATTTTAGCTAAATACGGTTTCAAGGGTTCGATTCCTTGTTTGTTTCTATTTACCGTATCTAAAACCGATTTGTATAAACTGATTGCTTTTGCTTGATCAGAATTTGGATCGATGGTTTTGTCGTTGATGGCTTCTTTTAAGATAGCCATAACATCGTTGTCAGTATTTCTTCTAAGTTCGTCAAAACTTCCCCAACGTGTTCTGTCGGCTGGGATTTCTGTTTTATCAAGCCAAGTTCCATTTACGAAACGGTTAAAATCGTCAGCAGGATTTACGGATTTATCCATGAAATTGGTATTAATTCCAACGCTAGATTTTACTGGAGTTGTAGTTACAACTTCATTTTGCGATTTACAGCCATAAAGGGCTAAAGCAAAAGTAGCTACAAACAAGCCTCCATTAATTATTTTTCTTTTCATTTTTTGGTAATTTTTTAAGGGTTTATACAAATATAACTTTTTGTTACACGTATTAAAAACTAAAACTATTCTTTAACAATACGTTTTACTGTTTTTTGTCCTTGGATATTAATTTTAACAAAATATACACCTTTAGCGGCAGATGTTAAATCAATATTTGTTTGAAAGTTAGAAACAAAAACCTTATCCTTATTTAAAATTAATTTCCCCAAAACATCATAAACTTCAATACTATCTGGTTCTAAATTGCCTAAAGAAATATTAAACAACCCACTTGAAGGATTTGGATAAATAGAAATATTTTGCAAGTCAAAATTTTGTGAAGATAAAGTTCCATTTATAAGAAAATTATCAATATTAACTCCTGGTCTATTAACTGTTTCGTCTGAATGAAATACAAATCTAAAAATTACATTTGTTTCACTATTAAGAGCATTCAAAGGATAAGAGTATGTGGTATTTGTTGTATTGGCTCCTGTCCACTGTGCACCAGGACAATTAAAACAATCATTACCTGTTGTTGCAGAGGTTCTGTTGCTGTTATACCAATTAAGACCGGCGGTCCCTAAAACCTGCCAATTAGATCCAAAATCTGTAGAATATTCAACATACAATACATCCCAATTTAACTCTAAATCATATTTCATTGAGAAACTGATTTCTGGATTAATTACATTTGACAGGTCGTAACATTGAGAAATTAAATACGACTTTCTATTATCTGGATAATTGCCAGACAAATTAGTAGTATAGACTGTATTTCCAGCACTATCCATTAAACCTCCTGAACGAATACCTCTAATCCATTGTGAATTAGAAATACTTCCTTCATTATAAGCTATAAGTTGATCTGTGGTATTTGTAAATGGGTTAACAAGACCAACTGTACCATTATCGTTTACAAAAAATGTTTTAGTTAATGTATTATTAGTTGGGTATGCATCATTTAAAATAGTAGAAGTTATAATTATATCATAAACCCCTCTGTTTAAATTTAGTTGAGGCAAGTCTATAGTAGCTGAGTTTGTTGAAGAAATCGAACCATTCCAAGTAAATGAACTTGTTGAACCATCAACAGTATAAGACACTTCTACAACATTTATGGTATTTAAACCATTATTTTTTACTTCAATTTGTGGAATGATAACACCACAATCAATAGTAGTTCCAACAGATTGTATTTCAACAAGTTTAATGTCATCTGATGCTAGCTGAACTGGAATGTCGGTTTGCCAAACGCCGCGACCATAGGTTGCAGCAATTAATTTTGCGTCTTCAATATTTATTTCAAGATCTTCAACCGAAACATTTGGTAGATTAGTATCAAAAGGTTCCCATGTAGACATAGTATCATCTAAATAATAAACACCTAAACTTGTACCAACGTAAATTGGATTATCAGAATGTTGAGATTGGTGAACAATTACATTTTTTCCAATATTTGGTATTCCATTGGTAATATTTGTAAAAGTAATTCCACCGTTTATAGATTTCAATACACGTCCCGCAGTTCCAGAAGTTGTCAAATACACTATTTGATTATTAGAATTATTAACTTCAATAGATGAAATTCCTGCATGAGCTGAATAAATTAAATTAAAGTTTACACCTCTATCTGTACTTTTATACAATCCCACTCCATTGGAAACATATATTATATTGTCGTCGGTTGGGTCAATTTCAATTTTATCTATATTTCCACTACCAACCGGATTAACACTTTGTTGTTGCCAAGCATTTCCATTTAGTATATAGAAATACTGATAACCCGCAAAAATTTCCCCCACACTATTTGAAACTAAGGGAGTAACCCAGTTTCCGTTTTCAGATGCAGGAGCACCGATTGAGCCTGTTCTTGTGTTACCACCATTGCTACTTATGTATAAGGTACCTCCAAACTGAATAAAGCCGTAATATAAGTTTTGATTATTAGGATCAATTGCTGTGTCCATTCCATCAGCTCCATAATAGTTTTTCCATTGATTACCACTGAACGCATAACCACCATTATCTTGAAGGCCACCAACCATATTCCCAGATGATTGTTTAGAAACTGCAATTTTGTAATATTGACTAATTTGAGCTGTAGCTGTTAAGTCGGTAAAATTAGCGCCCCCATTTTGTGAAACGTAAATTCCTCCATCACTTCCACAATAAAACTTTCCTGCTTGAAATCCTAAATAATGAATGTCTGCATGAGTGTACGTTGGACTTGCAGGAGCGCTCCAACTATTTAATTTTGTAAAATTAGTTCCTCCAGAAGTGGATTTCCAAACATTTAAACAACCCGTGTAAATTTCTTCGGCATTAACATCTGAAACAGCTAAAGCTAAATCAAACCAAGCTTGAGAAGATTCTAAAACGTCAGTAGTAGTGTTTCTTGCTGAAAAAGTATTTCCGCTATCAGTTGATCTAAATATTCCTTGAAAAGCATAGTTAGGATTAGTCCCTGCGCTTAATATATAAACATAATCAGGATTTGCAGGTGTAACATCCATAACTAATCTTCCTGAAGATAACGGTAAACCTGAGGAAACTATTGTAAAAGAATCTCCACCATTGGTTGATTTATAAAATGTATTAGTTGTAACCGCATATACTGTATTTGGATCATTTGGTTTAAGTCTGATGTTACCTTGTGAAAAATTTCCTAATTGAACTACAGTCCAATTAGCACCAGCATTTATGGTTTTATAAAGCCCTACACTTGTTGCACACCATAAAATTTGATTATTAGTAGGATGCATAATAATATCACCCGCTCTTCTATTAGTTCCAGTTAATGTTAGACCTGTTGTATTCCAAGTAATTCCACCGTCAATAGATTTTAAAACACCGATTGAATAAGAGTCTAAAGCGTCTTTGTCTCCAGTGGCAATATAAATCACATCAGAATTTGTGTGATCTATGGCTATTCCAGAAACACCAATTTGAGGCAAATAATCAGATAATGGACTCCAATTTATACCTGCATCTGTAGATTTCCAAATTCCTCCAGCAGGAGCTCCTAAATAAATTGTATTTGAATTTGATGGATCAACAGCAACAATATTTACCCTTCCTTGGCCAGATGACCAAGAACCGGTATTGGTATGACTAAACGGCCCAACAGCTTGCCAATTACTTAAAGGAGTTGCAAAAGTTGTATTTCTAAATTGTTTAGATGCATTTTTTTGATTCCACGCGGCCCATAGTTCCTCTGGAGAAATTAAATACCCTTGTTCGTTAACTTTATTTGTCCAATGATATTCCCAGCGTTTATATGGGTTATGACCAGCACCTCTAACCGTTCTGTCTCTGGTTTCCCAAAAACTATTAAAAGCAGTTGATATCTCATGAATAGTTAACTCTTCTCCTTTCTTTTTTGAATTAATTTCTTCCATCCAAGGAGCAGATGAATTAAACTGAGAAAATCCAAAAAAAGAACTTAACAAACTAATAATTAGGTAATTTAATTTCATAAATTTAAGTTTAGGGGCAAAAAACAAATATATATAAAATAACAATTTGAATTTTAACATTTTATAAAAAATATGTTTGTTTTTGATTGTTTATTTTTGCAAATAAAAATGCTATCCTTCTTAAAAAAATACCGAATCTTCCTAATTGTAATGAGCGTATTATCTGTGCTTATTTTTTCAGGAATATACACTTTGTTACAACCACAAAAAACATTGCCAATTTTTACTCCTCGAGATGTGAATCCTGAGTTAGTTGATACTACCATTCAACATATTGGTTACAATCACACGGTTGCCGATTTTAAATTTGTGAACCAAAACGGAAAAACCATCACTGAAAAAGACTACGAAGGTAAAATTTATGTGGCTGATTTTTTCTTCACTACTTGCCCAACTATTTGTCCCATTATGACCGATAATATGGTTTGGTTACAAAATGAAATTAAAAGCATGCCTAATGTGATGTTATTGTCTCACACTGTAACTCCAGATATTGATAGTGTTCCTGTTTTAAAAGCGTATGCCAAGAAAAAAGGTGTTTTAGATCATAAGTGGAATATGGTTACTGGCAATAAAAAAGACATTTTCTATATGGCAAGAACTTCTTATTTAGTTGTAAAAACTGGAAATCCTGCTGAATTATACGATATG
>JAGYJR010000045.1 GCA_018401995.1 Flavobacterium sp.
ATACCAAAGATAGTACCTATACTTCAGGTGGGTTTGATGGTGGAAAACCACATGAAATTTTAACACCATTAATGAAAGAATTTATTGAAGTAGATACAATTTTTCCAGCTGATACAAAAAAGGAAGAACCGATTAAACAAAAAGTAGAAAAAAATTATCCAGTAGAATAAAAAACAATTTATTATGCTGATAAAAACTTTTGGTTGTGCGGTTTACGGGATTGATGCAATACCTATTACGGTCGAAACAAATATAGGAAAAGGAATAAACTTTTATTTGGTTGGACTTCCTGACAGTGCTGTAAAAGAAAGTCATCAAAGAATCAAAGCTGCTTTTTCTAACAATGATTATAATTTTCCGGGAAAAGAAATTACTATTAATATGGCGCCTGCTGATATTCGAAAAGAAGGTTCGGCTTATGATTTAACCATTGCTGTAGGAATTTTAGCAGCTAGTGAACAAATTTCATCTTCAGAAGTAAGTGATTACGTGATAATGGGGGAACTTTCTTTGGATGGAGGTGTTCAAGGAATTAAAGGAGCCTTACCCATTACAGTAAAAGCAAAACAACAAGGATTTAAAGGTGTAATTCTTCCAATACAAAATGTAAGAGAAGCAGCAGTGGTTGATGGAATTGAAGTTTTGGGAGTTGAAAATTTAGCTGATTTGGTAAATCATTTCAATGGGGATAAAAAAATTGAACCTGAAGTGATGGAAATTGACCAAAATCATTTAATAAGTGCCTATGATTATACCATAGATTTTTCAGATGTTAAAGGGCAAGAAAATGTAAAAAGAGCAATGGAAATTGCTGCCAGTGGCGGACATAATATTTTATTGGTTGGTCCTCCAGGTTCGGGAAAAACCATGTTAGCAAAAAGAATTCCTACTATTTTACCACCTTTAACTTTGTATGAGGCAATTGAAACCACAAAAATACATTCTGTAGCTGGTTTATTGTCTTCTCATAATGGTTTGGTTACTACTCGTCCTTTTCGAAGTCCGCATCATACGGTAAGTGATGTTGCATTAGTTGGTGGAGGTTCAAACCCAAAACCAGGTGAAATTTCTTTGGCACATAATGGAATTTTATTTTTAGATGAATTACCAGAATATAAAAGGCAGGTTTTAGAAGTAATGCGTCAACCACTTGAAGATAGAGTTGTTTCCATTTCTCGTGCAAAAATGTCGGTTGAATATCCTGCTGGTTTTATGTTGGTGGCTTCCATGAATCCTTCGCCAAGCGGAAATTTTTATGACCCAACAGACCCAAATTCTGACCCAGAACATATTGTAAAAAGATATTTAAATAAAATTTCTGGTCCTTTAATGGATAGAATTGATTTACATATAGAAGTACCTGCTGTTAAATTTGATGAATTGGCTGATAAAAGAAAAGGAGAAACCAGTAAAGAAATTAGAGAAAGAGTTATAAAGGCCAGAAATATTCAAGAAAAAAGATTTGAAGCATACGAAGGAATTTTTTACAATGCCCAAATGACAGCCAAATTGATTGAAAAATATTGTGAAATTGATGAAGCTGGACAAAATTTACTAAAAATTGCCATGGACAGAATGGGCTTATCTGCTCGATCTTATGCCCGCATTTTAAAAGTAGCACGTACCATTGCCGATTTAGATAACGCAGAATTTATTTCTCCCAACCACCTAGCCGAAGCCATCCAATACCGAAGTATGGACAGAGATGGTTTGATGGGGTAGATTATTTAGTTTTATCCCCATGCAGAAGAGATACCTCGAAGAATATAAAGAATATACAAAGTCCAAAGTTTATTTCATAATTGTCCAATATTTATAAGTCTAAAATCTAAAGTCTCATATCTAAGATCTCTAATACCTATACACAATCGAATTAATATGCATTCCGGCACCTACACTTGCGAAAATGATAATATCGCCTTTTTTGATTTCGTGATTTTCAATTTCATCTTTTAAAATTAAATCAAAAAGTGTGGGTACTGTTGCCACAGAACTATTTCCTAATTTGTAAATACTCATTGGCATTACATTTTCAGGGGCTTCTTTTTGATAAAGCGAATAAAATCTTTTTACAATGGCTTCATCCATTTTTTCATTAGCTTGGTGGATTAATATTTTTTTGACATCCAAAATATCAATTCCACTTTTATCTAAACAAGATTTCATTGCATCAGCAACATGATTCAAAGCAAATTGATAGATTTTTTTACCATGCATTTTGATGTATTTAGTATCTGGGTCTAAATTTGTGTTGTTAGATTGCCCAAAATATAAAAAATAAGCTTCATCATGTGTATAACTTGCGCTTTCATGACTTATAATGCCACTAGCTTCATTTTCCACTTCTTCAACAATAGCAGCACCAGCGCCATCTGAATAAATCATGGTATCTCTATCATGTTTATCAACAACTCTTGAAAGGGTTTCGGCACCTATAACCAAACATTTTTTCGCCATTCCTGCTTTAATAAAAGCTTGTGCTTGAATTACACCTTCAATCCAACCTGGGCAACCAAACAATATGTCATATGCAACACATTTAGGGTTATTGATTTTAAGTTTATTTTTAACTCTAGCAGCCAAACAAGGAATGATATCACTTTGAATGGTATTGTGTTTCACATCTCCAAAAACATGTGCAAAAATGATATAATCTATTTCTTCAGGATTAATTTTAGCATCTTTAATGGCTTTTTCTGCTGCAAAAAACGCTAAATCAGAAGTATTAAATTCGTGATTTGCATACCTCCGTTCAACAATTCCCGTAATGTTTTTAAATTTTTCAACAATTGTTTCATTAGAATGATTGATTATAGAACCATCAGTATTTAAAAACTCATGTTGGTGAAAGTTTTTATTTATCTCAACATTTGATGGGATATAGCTTCCTGTTCCAGTTATTTTAATACCCATTTCTGATAAGTTTAATTAAAAAACAAGCAAAGTTAATGAAATACTATTGCAATAGTTTATTTAAACAATTTATAATAGTCCCAAACAAATTTTTAAACGAATTATTTTTTTGACAGAGGCAAAAACTTGTTGTTCGAACTGTTTATTTTTTTTGGTTTCTTTTAAAATATCGAACAATGCTTTTTCTTCATCAATTGGCATTAAAATAATATCACAACCCGCTTTTGCGGCCTCTAATTCACAATTGGGTATACTAGAAACTCCACCCATGTTCATTGCATCTGTGGTAATGATTCCTTTAAATTTCATTTCTTTTTTAAGTAAATCTGTCACAATTTTTTTTGAACAAGTTGCAGGCATATCGTTGGTATTGTATTTCTGGTTGTTTTTAATTGCAATATGCGCTACCATGATTGACAAAACGCCATTTTTTATGAGAGGGATATAATTATTCACTTCTTTCATTTCACCATCAATATACACTAGTTTCTTATGGGTATCACCCACCACATAACCATGTCCAGGGAAATGTTTAGCAGTAGCAACAATACCATTTTTTTGGGTTTCTTGAATAAATATATTTGCCCATGCTTGTGCCGTATCTGCATTATCACCAAAACTTCGGTAACTGATTACTTCATTAGGAGACATGTCAACCACTGGCGCATAATTATAATTGATACCTATTTCTTTTAGTTCTTGGCAAATAATTGTTGCATATTTTCTAACTTCTTCACGGTTGAGCATTTGGTTTGCTTTTTTAACAGGAATACAATTTTTAATTTTATAACCGATTAAACTTGGTTCTGCATCAGCAGAATAAACTAAAGGTAATCCTTTATTTGCTTTGTTAAAATTTTTAATCATTTCTGTAAAACCCTCTTTCGTACCATTTAAAAGTAAAATACCCGTTATGTATTTTTTTTGAATTAAATTGATGAGGTGTTCGTCAGATTTTCCTAATCTTCCTCCAGCAGGTAAAATCATTTGACCCACTTTTGCAGTATCACTTAGGGTTTGAAAAATAGAATCTGTTTTTTGCGCCAATTCTGCATCATATATAAAAAAATCCTCTAAAGAATATTTTTGAGAAAAGCCAAATTGAGAAGCTAAAACAATTACAAAAAAAAGTACATAATTTTTCATAGGGTAAAATTAATAAAAAAAAACTCCGATTATTAATCGGAGTTAAAAGTTTATTGACTGATGATTGTTACAACCGTTCGTCTATTTTTTTGGTGGGCTTCTTCTTGCTCACGTTTATTTTTCATATTGTTAATTTCATCACTTGACACTTCAGGTTGAGATTCACCATAACCTTTGGTTTTAATTCTATCTGCAGAAATACCTTTTTTAACTAAATATTGTTTTGCAATTTCTGCTCTTCGTTTAGATAATTCAATATTGTATTCATCAGAACCTCTTCTGTCTGTATGTCCACCTAATTCAATAACCATTGAAGGGTTTTCTTTCATAACTTTTACTAAATTGTCTAATTCTTGAACAGATTTATTTCTTAAATCATCTTTGTCAAAATCAAAGTAAATATTTCTTAAAACAAAACTTTCACCTTTTATAGGTTTAAATAGATCTATATCTAATTTAACAGTATTTCCAGCATCTGATTTTTTTGTATTTAATGTATTTGAAGAAATAGTATAACCTTCTTTAGTAGTTGTAATTGCATAGTTTTTACCAGCCTCTAAATCAATAGTATAAGAACCATCAGGTTTAGTAGTAATTTCATTTACTTTTTTGTTGGTTTTAGTATCAATAATAGTAATTGTACCAGAGATACCCTCTTTTGTTTTACCATCTCTAATATTACCATTTAATGAAACAAGTTTAGAAGTAGGTAATTTTTCAGTAATTAGTTGGTCTTTTTCGATTGTTGTTTTAGAGCTATTCTCAGATTTTTCAACAATCATAGCTAAATCATCTATTTGTTTACTTGAATTTGATGTTCCTGTTCCTAGATTAGAAGAAGCAATTAAAGCATCTTTTTTAGGTCCTAAAAAAGTGATTAAATAAATATCTTTTTCACCATAACCATCAGCTTTATAAGAAGAATAATAAGCATATCTTTCATTACCAGAAACCACAAAATAAACATCATCATCTGGTGAGTTAATAGGATATCCTAAATTTTCTGGTTTAGACCATTCACCTGTTTCTGCATTGTATTCAGTTTTAAATATATCTAAACCACCCATTGATCTGTGTCCAGCAGAAGAAAAATATAGTGTTTTATTATCAGGATGAAAAAAAACACCTTTTTCTTCATATTCAGTATTGATAGTTGGACCTAAATTTTGAGCTGTGCCCCATTCTTGTTTCTCTTCATCCCAGTAAGAAACATATATATCATGTGCTCCAAAACCACCAGGTTGATTAGATACAAAAAACAAGGTTCTTTCATCAAATGATAGCGTTGCTGCTTCTTCATGATGTTTTGTATTTACATTATCACCTAAACTTTTAGATTGTAACCAATTTCCATTTTCATCTTGTTTAGCAATAA
>JAGYJR010000046.1 GCA_018401995.1 Flavobacterium sp.
TTACATTTGGAGATAATTATGTACTTTTTGAATTGCCATTTATAGCAGAACCTCCTATGTTGAATGATATCATCTGGAAACTGCAAACCAAGAAATACAAGCCAATTTTAGCTCATGTAGAAAGATATCCTTATTGGTTCAACAATTGGGAAAAAATTACAAGTTTGAAAGATAGAGGCGTTTTTATTCAGTTGAACATTAATTCACTTACGGGACATTATGGTCCAGAAGTAAAGATGATTGCAGAAAAATTGATTGATAACAATATGGTAGATTTATTGGGTTCGGATTGTCACAATATGAATCATATGGGTTTAACACAAAGAGCCAGAAGAAAGCCATATCTTCACAAGGTACTAGCTTTTGAAAATTTAATAAATAAAAAACTCACTTTCGAACCATCTAACTATCCAATAAAATAATTATAAAAAGGTTTTGAAAAAAATAGCTTTAGTCACAGGAGGAACATCAGGAATAGGAAAGGCAATTTGCACTTATCTTCATGAAAAGGGAGTAACGGTGTATGGAACAGGAAGAAATGTCTCTAACAACACAACCTCTCAAGAAGGTTATCATTTAGTGCAGTGCGACATTACCAAAGACATTTCTGTAA
Organism: Flavobacterium sp.; assembly: GCA_018401995.1. Taxonomy (GTDB): domain Bacteria; phylum Bacteroidota; class Bacteroidia; order Flavobacteriales; family Flavobacteriaceae; genus Flavobacterium. The sequence continues at coordinate 614 of JAGYJR010000046.1, forward strand.
AAGAAACGATAGACTTTGTACTACACAAAGAAGGTCGAATAGATGTTTTGGTGAATAATGCAGGTATCGGAATGGCAGGCGCAATTGAAGATTCTGAAATAGGCGAAATTCTGAATGTTTTTAATACTAATGTGGCTGGAACTTTGCGAACTTGCAAAAGTGTTTTGCCAATAATGAGAGACCAAAAATCAGGTTTAATCATCAATATTTCTTCCGTAGGAGGTTTGATGGGACTTCCTTACAGAGGAATTTATAGCAGTTCCAAATCTAGTGTAGAACTTATTTCGGAGGCTATGAGTATGGAAGTAATGAAATTCGGGATTAAAGTCGTTTTGATTGAGCCTGGAGATTTCAAAACATCTATCAACGAAAATCGAAAAGTATCTCACAAAACTAAAGAAAGTGTATATAAGTCAGAATTTGAAAGAATTCATCGCCTCATCAATGAAGAAGTAAACAAGGGACAAGACCCACAGAAAATTGGCAAACTGGTTTATAAAATCATGAACACCAAAAACCCAAGAGTGCGATACAACACAGGTGATTTTTCTTCAAAATTAGCCTTGGTTTTAAAGAGAATTTTACCTACTCGTCTTTTTGAAAGACTGATTATGAATCATTATAAAATTAAAAGATCATAAAAAAGGCTAATTCATAAATATGAATTAGCCTTTTTAGTTTTATAAAATCAATTAGAGATTATTGAATACTCAATTTTTTGTCTAAGTCTTCCAAATATATTCTAAAGTTTTTGTCAGTTTCAGCAAGATTGTTTACCGTTCTGCATGCATGCAAAACAGTAGCGTGATCTTTTCCACCGCAGTGCATTCCGATGTTTGCCAAAGATGATTTCGTCATTTTCTTTGAGAAATACATTGCAATTTGACGTGCTTGAACCACTTCTCTTTTACGAGTTTTAGATTTCATCAATTCGATTGGCAAATCAAAGTAATCACAAACTACTTTTTGGATATATTCAATAGAAACTTCCCTTGCGGTGTTTTTAACGAATTTATCAATCATTTGTCGGGCCAAATCAAGAGTTATAGATTTCTTGTTAAGAGATGATTGAGCAATCAATGAAATCAACGCTCCTTCCATTTCTCTAATATTACTAGAAATACTGTAAGCTAAATATTCTACAACTTCTTTTGGTAGTTCAATACCATCAGTGTACATTTTTTTCTGTAAGATAGCGATTCTAGTTTCCAAATCTGGAACTTGTAAATCTGCTGATAATCCCCACTTGAAACGAGACAAAAGTCTTTGTTCCATTCCTTGCAACTCTACCGGTGGCTTATCTGATGTAAGCACCAGTTGTTTTCCTGTTTGGTGAAGGTGGTTAAATATGTGGAAAAATACATCTTGTGTTTTTTCTTTTCCTGCAAAAAACTGAACATCATCTATAATTAAGACGTCAATCATTTGGTAGAAATGAATAAAATCATTTGTATTGTTGTTTTTAACAGCATCAATAAACTGGTGGGTAAATTTCTCTGAAGAAACGTACAATACAGTTTTTCCGGGGTATCTATTTTTGATAGATATTCCTATAGCATGTGCTAAATGGGTTTTACCCAATCCTACACTTCCATAGATTAATAAGGGGTTGAAGGCAGTGCCTCCTGGTTTTTCTGCCACTGCATAACCTGCAGAACGCGCTAATCTGTTACAGTCTCCTTCTACAAAATTCTCGAAAGAATAATTGGGATTCAAGTTTGAATCTACATTAACCTTTCTTAGACCTGGGATGATGAATGGATTTCTAATTGGATTAGAACTGATATCCAAAGGCATCGTCACAGACGGATTCTTGACAGCTTTTTTATCAGACGTTGGAATTTTTACGGTGTAAGGACTTGAAGAGCCTTGTTTGTTTTCCATCACAATACTATACTCTAATTTGGCATCTGGGCCACATTCCTTACGAATAGTTTTTTTAAGTAACTCTACGTAATGTTCTTCCAACCACTCATAAAAAAACTGTGAAGGGACCTGGATGATTAGCACATTTCCTTTCAACTTTACAGGTTGAATGGGCTCGAACCAAGTTTTGTAAGCTTGCAAAGGAACATTATCCTTTATAACGGCCATGCAATTGCTCCAAACTTTTTCCAGGTTTTTACTCATAGTCTTAATTATTTATTTGATTAAAAATGCTTTAAATTCTCAAGTTATCAGCACAGAATTGTTAACTGAAAATTGAGAGTACAAATATTTACATAAAAAAGTTAAAAAAAAAGTAAAATAGCACTTGTTTATTTAAAAAGTTTTGTTTTAGAGTGTGCTTTAAAAACTTTGATAGTTTTTACTAATCATTGCAGTATCATTTACTTCATGTTGTTTTTTACTGTTTTTACCAAAAAAGAAATCTACACGACCCAAACTCAATGCCGACCATCCCGCTTGATTTACTAACACTTTTTTATTGGATTTATTCATATACGTTTCAGCTTTATCCAAAAAAGTATGTGTATGACCTCCGATAATTAAATCAATGTTTTCAGTATTTTTTGCCAAATCTTTGTCGCAAACTTTGGTGCCTTTGTATGAATAACCCAAATGAGAAAGGCATATTACCAAATCACATTTTTCATCGTTTTTTAATAGTGAAGCACATTCATTAGCTTTTTTTATTGGATCTAGATATATGGTTTCTCCATAATTACTTTTGTTGACCAATCCTTCTAAAGCAACACCAACTCCAAAAACGCCAATCTTCAAACCGTTTTTATGAAATATTTGATGAGGTTTTGTTTTTCCTTTTAATATCGTATTATCAAAATTGTAGTTTGAAGTAACAAATGGAAAATTCGCGTGAGGCAACATTTTATCAAACCCCTCTAGCCCATTGTCAAAATCGTGATTTCCCATCGTGGCACAATCATATTTGAGCTGACTCATTAATTTGAATTCTAATTCACCGCCAAATTCATTAAAATAGGGTGTTCCTTGAAAAATATCACCTGCATCCAGCAATAAAACATTTTCAACTTCTGTTCTGATTTGATTAATTTTTCGACCAACACTAATAAGTCCACCCTGATTTGGATATTTACTATGTGAAGAGGGAAAAGCTTCAATTCTACTATGCATATCATTGGTATGCAGAATAGTAAGTTGTATAAGGTCGTTTTTCTTTAAAAAATATTCGACTGCCTCAAAACCAAAATTACTAAATAGCGCAACTCCAGCAGTTCCAACACCTACTTTCTTTAGAAAATCTCTTCTATTTTGTAATTTCAATTCGGTCATCAATTTTGGCATTAATTTTTTTGTTTTGGAGCGCAAGTTCTTCAACGTATTCTATGATAATATCTCTCAATTTTATTCCTAATGGAATAGTTTGAATTGGATTCTCAAAAAATGTCATATTATCACCTCCATTCGATAAATAATCGGAAGTGATTACAAAATAAGTTTTATCTAAATCAAATGGATTACCCGATATTTCGATACTTGTAACTTCATTTTCTTTGATTTCTATTTTCATTCCACTAATTGGAACACCAGATTTTGGTGAAGTACCATTTAAACATTTATCTTTTATAAAATTTACCATTTTTAAAACTTGTTCTCCAGATAATTCCAAAACAACCAATTCATTTTCAAAAGGCATTAATTCATATAAATTTCCTCTTGTGATGTTTCCTTTTACAATGGGAGTTCTCAAACCACCATTATTTAATAAGGAGATATCAATTTTTTGACTACTGTTTTGGCTCCCTTTAAACAGGACAAGGTCTGCCACAAAATTTCCCAATAAGCCCTGAACAAGTCCTATTTCCAAGTTAACTTCAGCCAAATTTAAAACAGTGTTCATTTTATTTTCAAGACTTTTTTGATAAGGTTCAACAGTTGCATACAAAGAATCATCTGTTGAAAAGTCCGAAAGCACAACATCATTGGTGCTGTTTGTTTTTATTACTTTGTAGTTGTCTTTGCATCCTGCTGATAGCAAAAGCGTTAGTAATAAAGCAACTTGTATAGGAAAAGAAATTAGTTTTTGCATTGATTTTATAAGTGCGACAAAGATAAAAAAATTATGTACGTTACCGAAACGAAAATAAGAGTGAGATATTCAGAAACCGATAGAATGGGCTATTGTTATTATGGAAACTATGCTCAATTTTATGAAGTAGCAAGAGTAGAATGTCTTAGATCACTTGGGATTAGTTACAGAAACCTTGAAGATCAAGGCATTTTATTGCCTGTTGTTGACTTCAATGTTCAATACAAAAAACCTGCATTTTATGATGATGAAATTATTGTTAAATGTGAAGTAAGAGAAATGCCAAATGTAAAAATTAGATTTGATTATGAATGTTTGAGAAATGGAGAAACATTAAATTTCGCTTCAACAACACTCGTTTTTTTGGATAAAATTAAAAATAAGCCTATGAAAATTCCTGTTGAAATTGCTTCAAAATTTGAAAGTTATTTTCGTGATAAATAAAAATGAATTAATTTAGCGTGTTATTAAAGAATAAAACAAACAAATACAGTAAATTAGTAAAGCAAAAAAGATTCAAATTATGAAAACATATATATTATTTTTTATATCATTTTTTATCTCGATTTCCTCGATTTGGTCACAAGATAAGTCTTTCAAAGATTTGTTTTATGAAGCTTCTGGGCATCTTGAAAATATAGAATATGCTTCTG
>JAGYJR010000047.1 GCA_018401995.1 Flavobacterium sp.
GTCATTGCTCAAAAATACCCCGATTAGGGTATTTTTTTCGTCAATTGAAACCCCTATATTTAAGTACACTGTTTTCGGTAGTTAATGGAAAAGAGAAATTGGTGATGCAATACAGCGTTAGAAGAAAACAGGTAACATGTGTTTAGGAAACCTATGTAGCTGAACTAAACCACAGATTACAGTTCTTCGGTTCACGGAAAAAAAGTATAACCGACAACAAACGACAACACCGGGTTATTTCCCAACGGACCCTAGGTTCCGATTTCCAGCAAAATACCAAGAAGTAACCGTCCCTATTCCACTGGAATTCCTGCGGAGAAAGGGCATATAGACGTAAGAGGGTGCGGGGTTTTGTATATACAAGTGTTGGGCGTCAGTGTAAAAAGCCAACGCTCGGTCAAGCACATTTGGTTTTTGCCGACACGCAACCCCAACGCTGAAAAACCAAAAGAGCTTGCCCATTTCAGGCACACATAAATAAATATATCTTATTTCAATATAAAAATGTATTGTATAAATTTATTTTATTGTATATTTGCATCTTGGTAAGGTCTCATTTGGGTATTGATTCAATGAATAGAATAAAGAAAGTATTAAAAGAACAAGGACGAACGCAAACTTGGCTTGCAGAGAAAATCGGTAAAAGCTATGTTGTGGTTACAAACTATTGTAATAACAATTCACAACCAAGTATTCAAGTTTTAACTGAGATTTCTCAAATTTTAGATGTTGATGTAAGAGAGCTGTTAGTTTCAACAAAAAATGAAAATTAGAATGGAAAAAGAATTTGAAATTTTTAGAAACGGCAGCACTTGGCTTAGAGCCGACTTTCATCTACACACTAAGGCTGATAAAGAATTTGTTTATCACGGAGAAGAAAATTCTTTTGTATCTGACTATGTAAATAAGTTGAGCCAAGAAAATATTAATATAGCAGCTATTACGAATCACAATAAATTTGATTTTAACGAGTATAAAGCAATTGCAAAAAAAGCAAGAAAGCAAGAAATATATTTATTACCAGGTGTCGAATTATCTGTAAATGACGGAGCAAATGGAATTCATTGCTTAGTTATTTTCAATCCATTAGAGTGGTTTGAAAATGGAACAGATTATATAAATAGTTTTATAAATCAAACGTTTGCTGGAAAGCATAACTATGAAAATGAAAATGGACGTTCAAATGATGGTCTTATTGAAACTATAAAAAAACTTGATGCGTTCGAGAAAGACTATTTCATAATAATGGCTCATATCGAGGCAAATAGTGGATTTTACAAAGAATTGAATGGAGGTAGAATAACGGAGTTAGGTCAGCAGCCCATATTTCGGAAAGCCGTGCTGGGATTTCAAAAAGTAAGAACTAGAGATATAATCGAAAAATTAAATTTGTGGCTTGATAATGAACTACCCTGTTTTGTCGAAGGATCAGATGCAAAAAAAATTGAAGAAATAGGAACAGGTAACGTTGTAAATGGAATTACACAAAAAACATATTTAAAAATAGGCGCCTTCAATTTTGAAGCAATAAAATATGCCCTACTCGACCAAAAATACAGGCAGGCGACAAAAACTACTGAACCCATAAACGGGTATATTAAATCCATCAGTTTTAAAGGAGGGAAAATGGATGGCTCATCACTTCATCTAAATCACTCTATGAATAACCTAATTGGCATAAGAGGAAGTGGTAAGTCTTCAATTTTAGAAGCCATTAGGTATACCTTGGATATTGATTTAACAAGAAATCAAAATGTAGATTTTGAATATAAATTGAATTTAGTTAATGCTCTTTTAGGTAGTGGTGGTAAAATAAATTCCGTATTAGTAGATGATCAAGGAAAAGAATATATAGCAGAAAAGATTCTGGGAGATAGAACTAATATCTTTAAAGATGGAGAACTTCAAATTGGACTAAAGCCGAACGCAATTGTAAAAAAACCAATCTATTTTGGTCAAAAAGACCTATCTCAAATAGGTGATTCTTTATCAACTGAATATTTAATTAGCAAATTGATTGGTGACCGTTTACTAAATAAAAAACGAGAGATTGAAGAAAAAAACCAAGACGTTCTAAGAATTTTAAGTGAGCTCAAAAAAATAGATTCAAAAGTTGCTAGAAAAGCAGATTTTGAAGCTAAACAAGCAGAGTTAAAAATTAAAATTCAAGTTTTTAAAGATAATAAGATAGATAAAAAACTTGAAAAACAGATTAGTTTTGAAAAAGATGTAAACTTTATAAAAAGAATTGGTGATTTTGAAATAAAAATTATTGATGCCTTGGATGAATTTATCAAAGAATATGATGCGTTTGATTCGTTCAAGAAGTATGTTTCAAAAGAGAATATTTCGGACATAGAAAAAATAATTCAATCATTGATTGAATTTGAGAAATTATTTGATGGGTTAAATGAAGTTTTAGGTAAACTTATAGATAAACGTTTGGAATTCGGTGAATATGACAAAAAATTTCAATCAAAATACAATGAACTCAAAGAGGAGTTTTCTAAAATAAAACGAGAAATAAATCTACCAAATATTCAAGCTGATGACTATGTTAAATATACTAAGGAACTTGACTTAACAAAAGCCCAATTATCTGAGTTGGAAAAGCTATCTGTAAAGAAAAAAGAGTTAGAAACCCAATTAAAACAAACCTTAGTTTCTTTGCAAAATCTGTGGCACAACGAATTTGAAATAGTACAAGAAGAAATAAAAAAAGTCAATGAAGACCAAAGTTCAATTAAGATAGCTGTTGAGTTTAAAGGTAATAAAAAAGATTTTAAATCATATTTAAAAGAGAATCTTAGAGGTAGTAATCTTAGGGAAAACAACATCCAAACAATCGTTGATAATTATAATGATTTGATAGCGGTTTATGAAGATCTAAACCTTCAAAATAGTACTCTTTTCCAGATTCTATCTGATGTTCAACTTCATACATTTAAGGATTTTTTCAAATCAAATATAGAGGCATTTTTGACATTTAGAGTTCCAGATAAATTTGATATTATTTATAGAGATAGGTCATTAAACGAACATTCTTTAGGTCAAAGAGCCTCTGCATTAATAATTTTTCTATTAACGCTTAAAGAAAGTGATTTAATAATCATTGACCAACCAGAGGACGATTTAGATAATCAAACGATATATAATGATGTAATAAAAGTTTTGAAAGAACTAAAAAACACTTCTCAATTTATTTTTGCTACACACAACCCTAATATTCCGGTTCTAGGTGATTGTGAACAGGTTGTTTCTTGTAGATACGACACAAACAATATAGAAATAAATCTCGGTAGCATTGATGATGAAACAATCAGAAAAGAAATAGTAAACATAATGGAAGGTGGGAAAGAGGCATTTAATAATAGAAAAAGGATTTACGAATTATGGACGCATTAGAATTATTGGATTTAATCCAGATGGGTGAATCAAGTAAAGTTCAATTTAAAGTTCGAGTGAATAACGCAAATTCAATCGGAGCTGAAATGGTCGCCTTTTCGAATACGAAAGGAGGTTTAATCATTGTTGGTGTTGACGATAAAACGGGGGAAATCAATGGACTTTCATTCGAGGAATTACAGGCGACAAATGAACTTTTAGCAAATTCAGCTTCCAATAATGTTAATGCACCTATTTATATTTATACCGAAACGGTAAAAGTAGAAGAAGAAAATGTAGTGGTTGCTCATATCGCCGAGGGAACTAGTAAACCTCATATGGACAATAATGGAATAATTTGGGTAAAGAATGGCTCTGACAAGAGAAAAGTTGTTGCAAAAGAAGAAATAGCTAGATTGCTTCAAAGTAGCGGAAATCTTTTTGCAGATGAAACCATAGTAAATGGAACAACCGTCAACGATATTGATGAAGTGATTTTTCGAAAATTCATTCTAAGGAAACACGAAAAGTCTATTGATGAATTAGGTTTGCCTATTTCAGAATTACTATCAAATATGGGGCTGGTAAAAGGTGGTAATTTAACTTTAGGTGGATTATTGCTTTTTGGCAAAAACCCTCAAACATATAAACCTACTTTTACTGTTCATTGCGTAGCTTTCAAGGGCTATGATGTAAGTGAAAGTAGTTATCGAAGCAAGAAGGAACCCTTTGAGGGAAATCTTAAAGAAGTTTATGAAAAAACACTGGCATTTATCGTTCAAAACCTTCACGAAACCCAAACTGATCCTAATTTTAATTCTCAAGGGCAATTAGAAATACCAATAGAAACAATAATTGAGTTGTTAGTAAATGCCTTAGTACATAGAGATTATTTTATAAATTCTAGCATTAAGGTTTTCATATTTGATAATAGAATTGAGTTGATAAGTCCTGGCAGATTACCCAATACATTAACTATAGAAAATATAAAATCGGGAATATCTGTCATTAGAAATCCCATTTTATATTCTAATGTCCCTTATCTACTGCCGTTTCAAGGTGTTGGAAGTGGCATCAGAAGAGCATATAGTAAATACTCGGATTTAGAGTTAATTAATGATACTGAAAGAGAGTTGTTTATTTCTGTAATTAAACGTCCTGAATGAAAAGCCAACACTAAAAAGCCATACACATTTGCAATTCGCTACAGCCAACACGCAAGCCAAAAATTGCAAAAGAGTTTGTCTTTGCCAACGCTGACAGACGACCGAAAAAGAACACTGAACGCACAACATCACCTATACGCAAGCAGGGGTTTCGTGCTTCGTAGGAAAGGAAAGTGGTAAATTTAAAGTTCAGTCCTTCGTAGGAAGTTCAGGGGTTAAAATCCCTGCCTGCGTATAGCTGCAAACCGTCAGGCTGTGAAAAAACTAGCACGCTAGTGAATGACTAGCAAAAATTTTCTTACCTTGGTGCCGTCAATGGCGACCACTTCGCCGTTTATCAGGTCGGCTTCTTTTAGAAACAGCACAAATAGCTTGAAGGTGCTCTTGAGTGCCTTGGGGTTCTCTTTCCTGAAATCGGCAATGCTGTGGTAGTTGGGCATAAGGCTGCCCAGCAGCCAGTGTACCTCCACATTGCGTACGGCTTCCTTCTCCAGCTTTCGGCTGCTGCGCAGCCCGTTTAGATAGCCATACAGATATAGTTTCAGAAACACCTTGGGGTTGAAGGCCGGGCGGCCTTCAGTTTTGACTTCCGATACCGCAAAGCCCAGCTTGGGCAGCTCCAGCTGTTCTACAAAGGCGTCAACAAACCGG
>JAGYJR010000048.1 GCA_018401995.1 Flavobacterium sp.
ACTTTTCAAATGTGATAGCAAAAAGAATAAAAGAATTAGATCAACGTGAGTGGGACTTTAAGTTAAAACAACAGCAAGATGATGTTGATATTCAAAAATCTACGATAAAAGCTGCTCGTGATATCGGAGTTGCTTATGGTGAAAATCAACCACAAAATATTCAATACAATTACAGAGGTTGGTATTAGTAAAATTAGATGCAGGTAATTTTACGAGCCTTTTGCCAAAGCCCCACGAGGTTACTATTTACCAATTAATGTGCAAAGAGCTTGCAACGACATTACAACTAGAGAAATTATTTTAAAAATTGCCGGTACTTTAAAATAATAAAAAACGCTGACATACGAGCCGACTAAAATCGAAGAAAGTTAAATATCAACGACAAGAAAACTGAATAATGACCATGGTTTATAAGACGGTAAGCTTTCCTAAAAATAGGCCAATTATAGACCCAGCCAAAATCAGTAAATTTTAATTATTTTGGCTGTACTCAGTTTTTGAGTTTACTAATTATTTGAGTCAAAGAAGCTTATACCTACTTCCAAAAGCTTTGTATGGTGGAGAATAATGTACATATCCTGCATAATAAAGTTCGATATTTGTCGGATTTCTTGTACTAAAGACTCTTCTTAACTGAAGAGTTTTTTTTATTTATGAAAAATACAATCATCTCAACTAAAGGGACGCAGTGTTTACTGCCGAGCTTGCCTCTGTGCCGGTCTCGAGTATTGATAAACTATGTAACTATCCTGTTATGAGCCTTATTTATTTATCATATATCGCATTTCCCCCGCATAATCACTGTAATTAATAAAAATCACTTAATTAAATACTTACTTGTTCGGGTTTTTAGCATATGAAAATGTACGATTAATGCACGGTGAAGTTATACTTATCTAGTTATGTAATTATAATTTGCTCAAATTTGTTACTCGAAAACATCTTTTATGGTAATTCCTGCCTTCTCAAAAAAAGGATAAAGATTCGTTATCCTTTTTAAAAAAGCTTATTGAACAATTTGAAAGCAAGAATCCTATCGATTTGAGTATAGGCATCAAAAGTTATTTTTTTCAAATCAGAGTTATGTTACATGGGTGTTTTGACCCCTATAAAACAAGAGTAATTTTTTAAATTTCGATTATTAATTAAGCGGTTAATTTTTTCATTATAATAAAATGCTTATCTGCATTCCATTTTTCCATTGGTGTTATGCGTCCCAACATGCCGTGAAGCCTTCTATTGTTATAAAATTTCACGTAACGTTTTAGTATTTGCGCTATTTCGCCAAAGTATTGATAATCGAACCTTCTAAAGACTTCTTTTTTTAATATTCCGTGATAGGCTTCAATATGTGCATTCTCCTCTGGTGTTGCAATGTGTGTAAACTCTTGCTGTACTCCAATCAGACCTAAATATTCACGCACTCTTTTTGCTATAAATTGGCTGCCATTATCAATTCTAATGATCACATTATCAGGATATTCATAGTCTTCAAACAACTCAGACAATAGTTCTATTACATTGTTTTGTTTAATATTAAAAGAGAAATAGTCTTTTAATATTCTACGTGTGTGAACGTCAATGATAGAGAGCAAATAAGCATTCTTACCTACACTTGGTATCCAAACCATCTTTATATCCATCTCTAAGCACTCTAAAGGTCTAGAGGTATTAACTTTTCTAAACTTTACAAACTTTCGTCCAGAACCACTTCTGTCTATTCTATTGTCAAGCTTTAATAAGCCTTCTTCCTTCATAATCCTATAGAGCTTTTTATGGTTGATAGTGTAACCATCTATAGTTAAATAACTAGTCATTAATCGGTATCCGCAATCTATAAATTCGTGCTCTAGAATCTTCTTTACGGAAGCTATGACGGTATCTTGGGATACAAAGCCTTCTGTGTTATGAAAGGTTTGTTTAGATGGTTTATTTCCTTTTTTCCCGTTGCTTGGTACTCTGTAATAGCTACTCGGTACGATGCCAACCATTTTTATAACCTGGGTTTTACTACACTTATGCTTCCTGCAAGTGACATTTACTAAATTTTTCTTGGATCTGACGTCCCAAACTTTTTTTTAAAAGTTCTCGCTGCACCTCAAGTTCGATTTCTCTATCACTGAGTAATTTTCGCAATACACGATTTTCTTCCTCTGCTTCTTTAAGCTCCTTGCTTTTAGTATCATAAGTAACCTTTAAGCCAGCTTCTCCCTTGTGCTCAAACTTCTTCTTCCAACTATAAAAAGTACCAGTACTAACGCTGTACTTACGACAGGTTTCTACAGTGCCAATTTCCTCTGAAGCAGAGAGTATCTCTAACTTCTCTTTTAAAGTCCATTTCTTGTATTTCATATCTCAAATATATTAGTTTTGAAATTTAAAATATCACTCCGAACTTATTAGGGGCTAAACTATTAGCCATCAGTATAAACCAAAAAAGTGATGCTTTAAGATTGATACCTTACAAGACCAATGTTTGCAACCAATTTGTAGTTTTTACAACGAATTGAAATTCGATTATTACCAGAAATTAAATGGAATTAGGAATTTACTAGTAAAAATAGGGCAGGGAAAAAATAATCATGGTCGGTGATAATTATTTCAATAAATATCGGGATAGATGTATTAAAAAACTAGGTAAAATTAGGTAACACAACTTAGTTTTCTTATTAATCTAAAGTTAAACATAGGTTTATTACTTTATTTATTATGTTAAAATATAACAATACCATAAACACCAATGACTAAGTATTTTTTTATGCCTACTATAAGGGGTAATAATAAAATAAAAAAGTAACCAAATTTATAAACTGAAATCCCAATTGAATTTTCTAAAAAATAAAGTTGTAAAAGAATATTTTTCTGCCATAGGCCAAGAATTTTTAAACCAAAAAGACATTAATAATGATAAAAATATAAGTGATTTTAGCTAATGCAATGGGAATTGTACTTGCATTTAAAGGACGAATCAAATACAGACTTTTATCCGTGATAGAAATGGGGAAGTCGCGCAGGTAGCATTGAATTTAAAGAGTTACAATCGAGCTAAAAAAAGAAACCATAACAATGAGTTTTTTAGATACATAAAGACAAAGAAAAATGGAAGCTAACGAGCAAGAGGAGAAATCCAGTTGTTAATTACTAAGACAACAATGTATGGAAATAGTTAGATGTCGTCAATAGTCTTAGAATTATAGTAAGTATGATGAGTACCTCACAAACTATGCAGCAGTAAACATCTAAATAGTTAAGACTAAATCCTTTTTCATTTATTGTACTAATTACTAGGGTTTGGAATTGAGATACGGAATTGGTTAGCAGTTAGTTTGCACTAAGAATATGAAATGGACTAGTGTTATCTGCCAAATTTTTTTTTAATTTTTACAATAAATAACAAGAATAATAAATTGAATCATAACTATTTATTTTTAAGATGATGTACAACGAACAATTAGAAAAATTGATTGAGATGGCCCTTATGGACGGAGAGCTCACTGAAAAAGAAAAGCAAATTCTTTTCAAAAAAGCAGAATCATTTGGTGTTGACCTCGATGAGTTTGAAATGGTTTTGGAAGCAAAACTTTATGAAAAACAACAATCAATGCAACAAAGCACCCAGGCAACAGCTGCTCCAAAATCAGACAAATTTGGTGATGTGAAAAAATGTCCCGCATGTGGGGCAATAGTTCAATCATTTCAAACAAAATGTGCTGATTGTGGTCATGAATTTAGCAATATTGAAGCTAATGCCTCAATTGACAAACTCTTTAAAATGTTAAATGATGCGGAGGACATGAGAAAAGAAGATTTGGATACAAGTAATCCATTGAAGGCAATGGGTAGTTTTTATGCAAAATCATTTTCAGGAATGACAGGCCCTGGGAAAATTGATAAAAAGAAAATGGAAATTATTTCAAATTTTCCAATCCCTACAACTAAGAATGACATTCTTGAATTTTTATCCTTAGCTATACCTAAAGCCAAGCAAATCGGTAACTTTTTAACCAAAAATAACCTAGAAAACAAGGCCCATAATGAATTTGCACAGGTATGGAAAACTAAATGCGAACAAATAATTATGAAAGCTAAATTTTCAATGAGAGAAGATAAAAAAGCTCTTGAAGAAATTCTGCAATACGCTAATGAAATTGGCATTAAGTAATCAAAAAATGAAATATGGGAATATTCGGTAAAAAATCAGAAGGCGGATTAATGGACGTAATCCGCTGTGACGAACAAGAATATCTTGTTTGGAAATGGCGACCTTCGGGAGAAGCGAATAGCACAAAAAAAGAAAATTCCATACGTTACGGAAGTAGTTTGCGAGTTAAAGACGGAGAACTTGCCGTTTTTGTTTACCAACAAAGAGATGGGGAAAATCAAGATTTTATACACGGCCCTTATGACCAAACTATAAAAACCGCAAACTTTCCAATATTAACAAATATCGTGGGGGCTGCATTTGGTGGAGCATCACCATTTCAAGCAGAAATATATTTTATGAACCTTTCGGGTAATGTTCAAATAAGATTTGGCATTCCTTATTTTGATGTTTTCGACCCTCGATTTTTGGATTTTGCGGTACCAATGGCAGTAAGGGGCACGCTTACCTTTAATATTACAGATTACAAAGGCTTTATAAAATTAAATCGTCTAATAAATTTTGAATTAGATGATTTTAAAAAGCAAATAAAAGATGCTGTAACCAAGTATATTAAGGGTGTTGTAACAAACATTCCATCCGATAATGGAATACCTGTGTTACAAATGGAAAGAAAAATCCTTGAAATAAATGATTTAGTTGCAAAATATTTAGGTACTCGACTTGAAACAGATTTTGGTGTAAACATGAAAGGTTTGGATATTGCAAACCTTGAAGTTGACAAAGAAGCTGAAGGATATGCCGAATTAAGAAAAGTTACAGCAGAACAGACAACAAAAACTGTTGGAGCACAGACAGACGTAAATATTAAGAATTTACAGGATACTCAGGAAATCAACGCTACGAATATGGAGGAAACACTTCGTATTCAAAGAGAAGAAGCACAACGGGCACAAAAACTTCAAACAGAAGGACAAAACATATCTGTTCATCAATTAAACCAACAAACAGAAGTAGCCAAAACAGCAGCTGAAAGTATGGGGAAAATGGGCTCTGGCGGCGGTTCTGGCGGCGGAGGCGGAATGATGGATCCCGGC
>JAGYJR010000049.1 GCA_018401995.1 Flavobacterium sp.
TTATCAGTCGTACAATGGATATTGATAATTTGCATTAATTTATATGCAAATGTTTACCCAATATTTCTGCAACGATATAACAGAATTTAGAATATTGTGAAATTTTAGAAAAATAAAAGTCATTAGTGGAACTAGAAGCAGACAGATATGAAACCTAAAATCAAGCAAAATTCTAAACTGAACTAAAAGTAAATCAGACGAACTGAAAAAATGAATAAAAAAACTATGGCAACAGTAACTATAACCGCAATTACGGCGGTTGACCGTCAGTCCACGCGGAATACTAAAGTCTGTGCTAAACCGCAAAGTCTCTGTATATCGCCGTAACTGACGGTTATGCAGAGACCGTTAAGGTACAAGCTGAAAAAAATTCGACTGAAATTTTAAAATTCTCGAAGTCTTCAAATAAAACAATTTTTTCCTCTAAATCATTGAATTAAAAGCATTTCAAAAACTTCAGCGATAGAAACCAAAAGCCTTTTCAATTTATTTATCTTATTGAATAATATTTATCGTTTATCAATAGAAATATTTATTTATATTTAGCTTCATCATAAAATTAATTTTTAAAAAATGAAAGCAAAAGTAAAAACAAAGAACATTGTATTTAAAGGACTGAAAATTGTCTCTTGGATAATTTTTCGTGAGTCTATGTATTGAGGCAGGAGCTTTGATAGTGAATTTTATTTTCAGCCTATTCAAACCTGAATTTGTCAAAATCTATATCAAAAATTGGACCCAAACCAGTGTATGAAAGTCGCAAATTAGCCTTTTTTTTCAGGTCTTGCGGTTTTATTTTAACCATTTCGATATTGAAAGCTGTACTTTTTTTTACATTGTAATTGTATTAGTTACAAAAATTAATCTTTCAGAACCATTTAACAGATTTGTTTCTAAACAGATTTATAAGATTAGTTACTACACTCTTTCAATTGGTCTGTTAAGTTTTATTGCAAGACAATTAGCGAAAACTTACAACACAATGGATTTATATTGACAATTTAAACCAGTTTTGGACGGACAGTCAAGCATTTATTCTAATGTCTGCAAATAATTTATGTTATCATAACTATTTTTCAAAAGGAGTTGAATATCAAGAAGAACTTGAAGAAACCGTATAAACTATGTCTATTATTGTAAACCTTGACGTTATGATGGCAAAACAGAAAATGTCACTTAACAGATATCGAAACTGTTAGAGTACATTAGCAAATCTTTCTAAACTTAAAACAGGAAGAATTCAAAGCGATCAGATTTAGTACTCTTGAATTAGTTTGCGAAGCGTGGGCTGTCAACCATAAGGAGATATGTGGAATATTCAAAGAAATTAATGAAAAAGCGGAATAAAGCCAGCACTAACAAAGTACTGTGGTAAAAACAAGTAAAAACTCATTAATTTTTCAATGAGAGTACTTCTATAGGTATCATCATATATTAATCCTGATTTTGCTATTGCAAAAGCTTGTTTTAACAACTTAGCCTGACCGCTATTAGTCTTTGATTTTTTACTCTTTCCTTTGGCAACTATTCGTTGATAAATTTCCCTACAGGCTTTGTTATATTTACAAGCATTAAAAATTGCATAATAATAAATTTCGTAGTTTTGATTTCCTATTTTACTAATTCGTATCGACTGTTTACGCTACTTCCACTGTCTAATTAAAGGTTAATCCAGCGTAACTGCACAGTTCACTTCCTTTTAAATCCGCTCAAATCCATCTGTTAAAACCACTAACATAAGTGCTGTTTTATTTCAATTCCTGGGATGGTTTAAACGTGTTAAAACATCTTGATGTACTTTTTTACTAAAGCTAATAATGCTGTTTCTACCTTTTCTAATTGTTTTTCAACCTGTCACAAACTAAAGTTTTAAAGAGCTCGTAACTAATTTACTGGGATTACCTAAAGCCTTTTCTCCGTAAGTTTTTGTTTTTAACATAGTACTTTGTTTTGTATATATACAGAAAGGAATTCTAGTCATTTGTAAACATTCTAACTGGTGTTTTGAATGACCTTGCCATAGTTTTAACCCAATTCAACCTGTTTTGAGTACTCACAAAATCAATCTTGAATCACTCTTATCTGTCTTAATTTTTGATAATTTCATTTGAATAAAACGTTTCACTGACAATGGATTTTCTACAGATACTTTTATACTGTTTTCTTGTAAAAAATAAGCTGAGTGATAGTGATATGTATTAGCTTCCATCACTGAAAATGACTCTTGTCCCAGCTGTTTAGGAATTTTTTTAAACCCTATTAAATTGTTTTTGAACTGATAGTAGTTACCATCAGAATCTGTAACATCAAATACTAAATGACTAATGTCAATCCCAAAATATTTAATACCTTTATTCATAAGAAAATGTTTGAACGAAAGGACAATCGCGAGTTTCAACGACTTAAAATCGAGGTCTGAAGCCTCAGCAGAACTGTACGAAATCTGGGTGAAAGGGGATTTTCAATGTTGACAGATCTATTGTCTCTCCGTATATAATAACCTTAATCCTCTCTTTTGTGCTTTCTGATTTATATTGCTTAATTTAACCTTTTTATTAAAATGCTAGCAAAATGTATATAACTTATGGCGGAGAAAGTGGTAGGTCAAGCCTGTACTTTTAAGTAAATTTGGTGCAAAGCCGACAGAAAGGTGCTTTGAAAACCGCCACAAGTCATATACGCAAACCGTTAATGTGTAATTTGGCTACGTTACCAAGATTTGGTATATTTGATTCTATTTTTAGTCCAGAATGGGAAAAAACACATCAATATCACTCGGAAATCATTTTGAGGATTTTATTAGGGAAGAGGTAAATTCTGGAAGATGGTTCAGTTAGCAAGTTATTCGTTCAGCATTACGTTTGTTAGAACGTGAAGAAAAAAAAGAAAGAGAACTGATTAAAGCTCTCGAAGTTGGAGAAAATAATTGGATTTGTTGAAAATTTTGACCCAAAACAACATCTGAAAGAATTACATCGTAAAGCACTTATGAGTAAAATCAAATATCGCATAAGCCAACAGAAAAGCGGTGAGGATTTAGATAAAATTTAGTTTATACTTTTCACAAATGGTCTAAAGAACAAGCAGACAGATATTTTGATTTAATAATAGCGAAATTGAATTTATTGGCGGACAACTATCTGATTGGAAAATCAGCTGAACAAACTCGAAAAATTATCGAGTAACGAAAATCAAATCACATCTGATTTTTACAGAAAAGTTGAAAATGATATTGTGAAATCGTTAAATTTTTACATCAGAGAATGGATAACAGAAACTGAAGTTGATTAAATAATAAATACAAACCACAACACAATATATAAAAAATAGCAGTTAAGTGCAAACTACAAAGTTTGTGCTTTTCTGCTATCTTTATTGCTAGATAGAAAGTTGTAGCTTATTTATTCTGCTACTTTTCATATACAACAACGTTGTAAGCCATTAGAAAAATGTACTTTCCTGAAATAGGTTGACTAAAAATTAAACCATTAATTATAGTCACTTATGAAAACACAAAATGAACACTGCCGAAAAAAAAGCTACCAAAAAGTAACCTTAGAAACAAAGCTTTTAGTCGTTGACCAAATTCTAAACGGTCAAGTATCCACAAACTTTGCATCTAAGAAATATGACGTTCCAAGAACAACCATTACCTATTGGTTAAGAATTTACAGTACCTTAGTGCAACAAAACACAGGTATGAGTAAAGACAAGGAAATTAAAAAACTTAAGGAAAAAATTGAAGAACTGGAGTTTCAAAAAGACTTCCAACAAGACATTATTGCTGATATGGAACTCATTACAGGAGTCGATATGTCAAAAAAGTCATTGCCCAAAACATTAGCAAAAGAGATAGAGCTAAAGAAGAAAAACCGTTTAAAAGAAAATGGTTCTATGGATGTTTTGGGATATCTAAACAAGCCTTCTACAAGCGACTCAAAACCCAACAAAAACAACAAATAGACCATCAAAAGCTTAAAGCTATGGTTAAGGACTATCGTAAAAAAGTAGGCTCTAAAACTGGTGGTATTAAACTTTATAAAGAGCTTAAACAAGACTTTATAAACGTAGATATTAAAATAGGAAGAGATAAGTTCTATCGCTTTTTAGGGCATAACAATTTACTAGTTCCTAAAAATAAAAACTACATCACCACAACAAACTCTAATCATATGTACAAAAAATATAAAAACCTCGTAAAAGACCAAGTCCCTACTCGACCTGAACAACTTTGGGTAAGTGATATCACATACATTAAAACTGAAAATGGCCACAACTATCTAGCACTGGTCACAGATGCATATTCTAAGCAAATAATGGGATATAAACTCGATAATCACATGAGAACATCACTTTGTACAGATGCGCTCGCTATGGCTATTAAAAATAGAAAATATCCTGAACAACGACTCATTCATCACTCAGACAGAGGGTTCCAATACTGTAATCCTAAATACACAGAATTTGCAGAAAGTAACGGTATTACAATGAGTATGACCGAGCAATACGATCCTTATGAAAACGCAATAGCAGAAAGAATTAACAGAACACTCAAATACGAATATGGATTAAAACAAACCATTAAGAACACAGATCTGGCTCAAAAAATGACTGAGCAAGCTGTGTATATCTATAACAATCTAAGAACACATTTTAGCCTGGATCTAAGAAAACCAGCAGAAGTACACCTTAATCCAAATATCAAATACAAGTCGTATCGAAAAAATAAAGTAAATTTACATAAACTAACGATTTAAGAACTGACCTAGTTCAAACTATTTTTTTGCCTTTTAAACGGCTAAAAAAAATAGTTTGGACGTCTAAAAAAGACAAAAAAAAGGTCAACCTATATCAGTATAATACAAAAGCCGACCGCACATTCAAGCACATTTGGTTTTTGCCGACACGCAAAGCCAACGCTGAAAAAACCAAAAGTCTATGAATATTTGGGAATAAAGCATTTCAAAAAATATTTGATTACTGATGGAGATTTAGTTAGAAAATGGAGAAACGTAAAGCAGATTAATTTAAATCGAAACAGTAGAATAGAATTACAGAAATGAAAACAAGAAAATATGAAATAATACTTGATTTTCATTTTGATTAGTGTACTGATTATTATTTTTAAGTATGACCAG
>JAGYJR010000005.1 GCA_018401995.1 Flavobacterium sp.
CGGTAATTTTTAAAAGAAAACCAAACCAATATTCCAGCGAAAACGATGAAAACTAAACTGTAAATCATCCATTCGTTCCATTGAATCCACTGAAAATTCCAATTCAAGAAAAACGTAATAACAATGGGAAAAAGTAAGAAGAAAAACGAATTTACTGCCAATTTTCGCCAATTGGGTTTGTACTTCTTACCTTTTTCTGGAAGATTTTGGTATAATAGGGCCAAAATTTTATCGCGTTCAGCAACAGAACAACCAGGAATTTCAATTTGATCTTTCGCTTTTAATTCTTGCTCACCGCTCGATGCTTGATATACTTTTACTGAAGTTACGTCCAATTTCTTTTGGAAAAAATTCTGACTAACGGTAACTTTTTGAACTTTATTTGGATTCAATAATATGTTTTTTGTTGCCAATAATCCATAGTGCAATGAAATGGAATTTCGACTTTTTTGGATCGTAAAATTGAAATATTTAATTACCGTTCGAACCAAATTTACTACCAAAATCAATGTAAAAAAGATACCAAAAACCAAAACAATTGAGGTTATAATTGGCAAAGAATCTAAATAACTAGTAACTTGATTTTCATCTAAAACTGCATCGCCAGTAATTTTTGATACATTTTCAAGAATTGTGGAGAAAAAAACCAAAATTAAAGCAAAACTCCTCACATAATTAGATGTAACTCCAATTTTCAATAAACTCAAAATTCCGATAGTAATGAATGTTTGTTTTTCTTCAGTTTCCGAAATTTCCCCTGAAGTGGTTTCATTAGAAGTTTTTGAAAGTACTATCAATCTTTCTTTTAATGCCAATGCCAATTCGTGCGAAATAGCACTAATGGAAGCTTCTTTTTTGTCGCTTCCCGCAGTATCAATTTCCAATTTATGCACATTTACCAATTTCTGAATCAAACTCTGATTGATATTCACTTGTTGGATTTTATGCAATTGAATCGTGATTCGGGTTTTGTTGAAAACGCCCTTTTGAATGACAAATTCTTCGGTTTCTTCATCAATATGAAAGGTAAAATAATGGTATTGCAGGTAAGAAAATAAAGCCAAAAGCAACAAAATTAAAGCTGTTCCACCAAACAAAACGAATTTATTCATAGTTTCAATTCGTACCAACCAAACTAAGGCTAATGGCCAAAACGCACGAACCGTTTTTTGGACAGTGTTGACAAATAAAACTACGACTCCAATGAGTGATTGTCGCTGCGGTTTAGAAAAATTGGAAGAATTAGACTTCATCTGTTTCGGTTTGAACGTTGTTTTCTTCAACAATAGATTCTTTGATTTCTGTTGGAATTGGATTAATTTTTTTGGCAATTAATTCTTTTATTTTTTGCGCATCAGCTAATAACAATCCTGGAATTTGCAAATCAGAAGTACTGCCGCCAGCGGTAAACAACTCAATTGTAGCCAAACCTAATTTTCTAGATATAAATCCTTGATGAAGAGCTACATGCTGGACTCTATTGAAAGGAATAATTGTAGTAGATTCTACAATTATTCCTGATTTATAAATGGCATCGTGCATACGAAAAGCATACCCTTTTTTACGAAATCCCAATCGGGCAAAAAACAAAATGATTGCAATTACGACCAATGGAAAACCAATTACCACAACAGCAGTCATAGCAGTAAATTCTTCAATAAACATACTGTAAGCAACAGAAATTCCTGTAAAAACTAAAACCGTAAATACGAGAATATTAAAAGCAATTACTTTGAAATACTTCTTTTGTAAAGGTTGCAAGGACACCGTTTCAAATTTTGGTAAATCTGAAATGGAAAGGGTTTCGTTCGTGAAGGGTTGTTGTTTCATATTTAAAATTTAATTCCTAATCCAAGAGTAATAAAATGAGTGTTGGCAGAATCCTCAAAATCATTAGATATTACATTGAAATATCTATAACTTCCTTCAAGAAAAAGCAAATCAGAAACATAGTATTTTAATCCTGGATTAATTGTTAATCCGTTAAAATTAAGCTTTTTCTCTCGTACGGTAATCGCAGGATCCATAGGATCAAAAACACCTGTTGCAAATTTGAAATCATTAGAAAAGAAAGCGTAACCTAATCCAAAGAACGGTTTTAGTTTTCCATTGAAAATATCTACTTCAATACTTGCATTGGGATTCCAGATTAGGATATCGTTCTGCAAAAACAAATCTCTAGATTGCAAATAATCTACTGTTAATCCTCCAAGAATAGCTACATTTTCATTTTGATAAACAGCATAACTTCCTGAAATTCCAATGATTCCGTTAAAACCATCGCTAATAATATTGTTATTACGAATGTTCCCAACATAATGCAACCCAACTTGAAATTTTGTTGGCTCATTAGTTTCTTCTTGAGCAAATAAAAGGCTTGTACAAGCTAAAAATAAGGCTAAAAATTTGTTTTTCATAGTGTTTAGACACCAAAAGGCAATATTTAATTCAAATTCAAAAATCAATTACAAGTTCAAAATTCAAGGGCAATTGCTTTCGCTTCGCTCAAGGGTTAGCCTACTTCGTAGGAGATTCCTAGCAAGCTCGGAAAGACAAAATCAAGAGCAAGTTCAAATTCAAATTCAAGTTCAAAATTCAACAACAAACTATAAACAACAAACTATAAATTTGAAATCTTAAAATCCAATATCCGAAAATCTAACTTCTAACTTCTATTCTCTATGTTCTTTCTAAGGCAAATACTTCTTCTCAAAATTCGGTTTACGTTTCTCTAAAAATGCATCTCTTCCTTCTTTAGCTTCGTCTGTCATGTAAGCTAAACGCGTGGCTTCACCGGCAAAAACTTGCTGGCCAACCATACCATCATCTGTTAAATTCATGGCGAATTTTAGCATTTTAATTGAGGTTGGTGATTTGGCTAGAATTTCTTGCGCCCATTCGTAAGCCGTGTCTTCTAGTTCCGCATGTGGAATTACAGCATTTACCATTCCCATTTCAAAAGCTTCTTGTGCGGAATAATTTCTTCCTAAAAAGAAAATTTCTCTTGCTTTCTTTTGTCCAACCATTTTAGCTAAATACGCCGAACCATAGCCGCCATCGAAACTTGTTACATCAGCATCGGTTTGTTTGAAAATGGCGTGTTCTTTACTCGCTAAAGTCAAATCACAAACCACATGTAGCGAATGTCCGCCACCAACAGCCCAACCCGGAACCACACAAATTACCGCTTTTGGCATAAAACGAATCATGCGTTGTACTTCTAAAATGTTTAATCTGTGGTAACCATCTTCACCTACGTAACCTTGATGTCCGCGGGCTTTTTGGTCGCCACCGCTACAAAAACTCCAAATGCCGTCTTTTGAACTTGGCCCTTCAGCAGACAATAAAACAACACCAATTGACGTATCTTCTTGTGCGTCGTAAAAAGCTTGAATTAATTCTTTGGTAGTATTTGGTCTAAATGCATTTCTTACATCAGGTCGGTTAAAAGCGATTCTAGCTACTCCATTGCATTTTTTGTATGTAATATCTTCAAATTCTCTAACGGTTTTCCATTCGATTTTGCTCATTTCTTAAGTATTTAATAGATGATTGTAAATTATGTTAAATATAAATTTCCGTAAAAATAATTCATTTTTTGCATTATATTGCAAGACGAATCTTAAAACTTGGTAAGTGAAAATTTATCCTTCTGCAAAACATAAGCTAACTATCTGGTTGTATTGGTTTTTGGTGGTTTTTATGTTGGTCATTCTTATTTTTCCAATTATGGAAGAAGGATTTACTTTGCCAATTATTTTGCTAAGTATTTTTCATTTGGTATTCATTATTTTCTTTATCACTATTTTGTTTTCTACCAATTATACCATTCAAAACGAAGAATTACTGTGTAAATCTTCTGTTTTTCGATCGAAAATTAAAATAAAAAATATCAGAAAAATTGAATTTCACAAAGGCATTATTGTTCCTGTGACTTGAAAATTAGGATTGAGTCATGAAGGAATTATAATTACCTACAACAAATACGATGATATTTATATTTCGCCCGAAAATCTTGAACTTTTTATCAAAGATTTACAAGCTATCAACCCCAATATCGAAATTATCCAAGCCAAAAAATGATAAAATTTGTCCCCACTCTGCTTCTACTACTACTTGTTGCTTTTTCTTGTCAAACCAAAGAAGAACCTAAAGAAATTGCGCACTATATTGAACCTATTCCAGTAAATCCGTATGAAGTTAAATTTGAAAAACTTCCAAAAGAATATGTAGCAGAAAAAGAGCAAAAAATTGCCCAATTTTACCAAGATGTTATTGCTAACGATGGCTTTAGTGGTGGTTTTTTGGTAGCTCAAAACGGTGAAATTATCTACGAAAATTATAACGGTTACATCAATTACAAATCCAAAGAAGAAATGACAAATGAAACTCCCATTCATTTGGCATCTATAAGTAAAGTGATTACAGCGGCTGTAATTTTACAATTGGTAGATGAAAAACTTTTGGATTTAGACCAAAAAGTAACATCCCTATTTCCTGAATTTCCGCATGAAGCTATTACCATTCGCATGTTATTAAATCATCGCAGTGGGTTGCCGCATTATTCCTATTTTTCTGAAAATAAAAACATTTGGAACAGTAACAAAACATTGACCAATCAAATAATTCTAGATTTATTAAGTACCAAAGGAATTCCGTTAGAATATAAACCCAATACTCGATTCGCTTATTGTAATACCAATTACGCACTTTTGGCATTGGTAGTAGAAAAAATAACCCAACTCAATTTTAAAACTGCGTTAAAAAAACGCATTTTTGAGCCATTGGAAATGCATCATTCATTTGTTTTGGATTTCGAAAATCAACAAGAATTAGCTAGTTTGACTTACAAAAGTACATGGCAAAAAGTTCCTTTAGACCATTTGGATGCTATTTATGGTGACAAAAATATCTACTCTACACCAAGAGATTTATTGAAATTGGATTTAGCTATGTATTCCGATAATTTTATTTCTAAAGCTACAAAGGAAGAAGCTTTTAAAGGCTACAGTTACGAGAAAAGAGGTGTGAAAAATTACGGTTTAGGCATTCGTTTGAATGAATTTGATAATGGAGAAACTATTCATTACCACAACGGTTGGTGGCACGGTAATACTACTTCATATGTCACTTTGAAAAAAGAAAAAGTTACGATTATAACATTGGCTAACAAATACACCAAAAAAGTGTACCAAGCCAAGCGTTTAGCTTCACTTTTTGGCGATTATCCGTTTGAATTGGATTAATTATTCGGGGAAAAATTCAAAAGCAAAAAATCGAATTAAGAAGAACATATTAATCAATGTTAACAAAAGTGAAATGATTAATCGTTTACTGATTTCGTTACGGTCAACAACTAATGCAGCTAAAATTAACAAAGGAAGAAATAAAGACAAAATCCAAACTGGAATCCAAATTACAGCAAATTCAATTTCGAATAAAGTAATTTTAGCACCATTGGTAAACATGGCGATTACCAATAACAAAAAAGAAAGCAGACTTAGTGCTAAATAAATATTCTTTTTGTTCATAAATTATACCAAGTAAATTCCGTCATCTTTGATTTCGATTTGTTTTTGTTTGTATAGTGTTCCAATGGCTTTTTTGAAGGTTTTTTTACTCATCTTTAGAACCGTTTTGATATCTTCAGGATGTGAATTGTCATTTAGACGCAAAAAACCTTTGTTGGCTTTTAATTCGTCCAAAATAAGCTGTGCCGAAGGCTCAATAGCTTCCACACCTAATTTTCTAAGTGAAACATCTAATTTGCCATCAGGTCGCACTTGTTTGATATACCCTTTCATTCGCAAACCTGGCTTAATGTCGTCATAGACTTCATTGGCATAAGCTAAACCACGGTGTTTTTCGTTGATAATTACATTTATTCCAGCGTCAGAAATGTGCGAAATAATTAGGTTTACTTCTTCACCATTGGCATAATTAGCTTCTTCTTTGTCTAAAAATTGTTGGGTTTTACTTGAAGCAACTAAACGCTTGGTTTTCTCATCCATGAAACAATACACCAAGTAACGTTTGCCTTCTTGCATTGGTCTTGCTTGCTCTCTAAACGGAACAAACAAATCTTTTTCCATTCCCCAATTTAAAAAAGCACCAAACTCGTTGATATAATTCACTTTTAAATGAGCAAATTCATTCAATTTAACATAAGGTTTTAAAGTAGTAGCAACGGGTCTTTCCTCATGATCTAAATAGACAAAAACGGTTAGGCTATCTCCTATTTGAAATTCTTTGGGTACATATTTATTGGGTAATAACACATCGTTAGTGCCATCACCTAAAAATAATCCAACTTTTGTATCTCTTAAAATTTCTAATGTATTGTATTCGCCAATTTGCATATTCGGTGTGCTTTTAAAGTGCAAAAGTACAATTTAAAAGTTGATTATTTTTAAATAGATATTGATATAGTATAGTCCCGTTAGCAAAAAGGTAATTCCTGCAACTTTTCGCATTATTTTTTCAATTTGAGTTACCATTTTAAAATAATAGCTCAATTTTTCTATACTATAAGCAATAACTAAAGCAAAAAGTATTACAGGTAATCCTGTTCCAATCGAAAATACAACAGGTAAAACTAAACCTAAATCAGAAGCCAAAGTCATTGGAATTAACATAGCAAAAAACAAGGCGCCACTATAAGGGCAAAAAGCCATTGCAAACAAAGCTCCCATTAAAAAAGAACCTAGTAAACCTTTGGTTTTAAATTGTTCTGAAAGTTGGTTTGTTAAATTATTTGTCCTTCCAAAATTCAACTTTATCACATCGAGCATAATTAATCCAATAACAATCATAATTGGACCAATAAACTTCTCTCCATTTCCTTGAAAAAGTTTCGCCACTTGAAATTTACTTAATCCAAAATAAATTAATGCACCAATTAATGTATACGAAAAAACCCTTCCAAAAGTATAGAGCAATCCGCTTAAAACTACTTTTCTTTTGCTTGTAATATTCTTCGAAATAAATGCTGTTGCTGTAATATTTGTTGCTAACGGACAAGGACTAACCGCTGTGAGTAATCCTAAAGCAAAAGCAGCCAAAATAGGAAAATCTTGATTCTGCGCTAATTGGTTTAAAAAATCCATTTATTTAATAAATTCGTTGACTTTTTGGTTCAATTCCAATTTGAATTTTTCTTCGTCACCAGCGTTCATGAAAGCAAAATCTGTTAAATCTAATTTAGCATTTGTTTTTGGATTGTATAAATACAAAGCCGTTCCTGTAGCTTCAAATGCTGTTGCTATTTTCTCGTTTTTTGCATCATCTACATTGACTAATTTGAATTCCAATTCTGGATGACTTTTTAATGTTTCCAATGTCAGTGCTTCAATTTTATTACAAGTCATACATCTGTTTTCCGAATGGAATTGAATTACGACTGGAGATTCAAAAAATGTGGTTTCATTAGTAGTTGAAAGTTGGTTAGATTCGGTTGTTTCTTTTTTACACGATTGCAAAACAAACAACAAAACGGATAAAACAAGTATATTTTTCATATTGAAATAGTTGCTATTAATAATTATTTTAAAAGGATTAAATGGCTTTCGGCAGTTGCTTTTAGCCAATGTTTTACATTAGGTTCAATGGGAGTAAAATCGCCATTTTTGAGAAGAATAGATTTTCCTTGTTCGTCTTCATAAAGCGTTTCTCCTGAAATGCAAATTAGAAAAGCAGGAACAGTTGTAATATGCTCTTTCAAAATGGCCTGAGCAGCTAATCGAATTGCAATTGCTTTGCCATCATTGGGAGTAAATAAAATTTTGGTTTCCAAGTCTTTTTCATTGGAATGTATGTCTCTAAAATTCATAGTTTTATAATAATGCGTTAAATAAAAATCCTGATAAAATGATAAACAATGTTACCACTGTAAAAAATATAGCAATTAACTTAAATGTCATGACCTTTTTTAAAAGTGTAGCTTCAGGAATAGATAATCCTACAGTTGCCATCATGAATGCAATTGCTGTGCCTATTGGAACTCCTTTAGCCACAAAAACCTGAATAACGGGAACAATTCCAGCGGCATTAGCATACATTGGAACAGCTAAAATAACTGCCAATGGAACCGTCCACCAAGCGCCACTACCTAAATAAGTTGCAAAAAACTGTTCTGGAACATAACCGTGCATGACTGCTCCAATACCAATTCCAATTACTACATAAAGTAATACGCCTCTAACAATTTCCCAGGCACTTCTTGTGATTTCTGGTAACCGCTGACGAAACGTAAAATGCTCCTCTTCTACCAAATTATTTTGTAAACTTGATTGATGTAACAATTGTTTTACCCAATCTGTTAATAAATGCTCTAATTTCATTTTACCTAACAACCAACCTCCAAAAGTTCCTAGCAAAATACCGCTAGTAACATAAATGACAGTTGCTTTTATGCCAAACATTCCCAAAAACATAGCCACAGCAACCTCATTAACCAAAGGAGATGTTATTAAAAAGGAAAAGGTTACTCCCAACGGAATTCCGCCGCGAACAAAACCAATAAACAAGGGAACAGATGAACAGGAACAAAACGGCGTAATGGCTCCAAAAACAGAGGCAAAAAAATATTCCAAACCAAATAACTTATTCTGAGTCAAATAGTTTTTTAATTTTTCTATAGGCAAATAAGCATTAACAATTCCCATAATGAAAACAATCAAAAAGAGTAGCAATACAATTTTTAATGTATCATACACAAAAAAATTCAATGCTTTTCCTAAATGACTTGTTGCATCAATAGAAAAAATGGAATAAATTAACCAATCAGCAAAATCTTGTATCCAATCAAACATGTTACAATTTTAAAATTAACAACAACTTGAAGACGAACAACAATCGGAATTAGAAGATGTATTTATTTCTCCTAAAACAGGAAATCCTTTTTCTAGCCATCTTTGCATTCCCATTTTCATGTTTACAACATTTTCATAACCATGATTGATTAAAAAACCAGATGCTCTTAAACTTCTTGCGCCACTTTTACAAACCACAACTACTTGTTTATCTTTTGGAATTTCATTAAAACGCGCTTCAAATTCAGAAAGCGGAATATTGATGATATTTGGAACATGAAAAGCTACTTGTGCAACTTCATCTATTTCTCTTACATCAACTAATAAAGCTCCATTTGCAACATAAGCTTGAGTTGTTGTTGGGCAAATTTCTTTGACTAAATTTTGTGCTTCCATTGTTACTCTTTTAATAATTGAATAATTTCGTCGGTTTGAGCAATTCTTCCTTTAATTTTGTTAACTTCATCAATCATTAAAACTGGAGTTGTCAAAATGTTATAAGCCATCATTTCTACAATATCTTCCACTTTAATTACTTCTGCCGCAACTCCACTTTGTTTTACTGCTTCCAATGCATTAGCGTAAGTAGTTTTACATTTTGGACAACCTGGACCTAATACTTTTATTACTTTATTCATAATTTTTATGCTTTAATGTTATTATTCGTAATTCGTAGTTTAACGAATATTTTGGTTGTTTTTTTTACTTTAATAAATTTCCCAATAAATATTTTGCTAAAGCCCAATTTTCTCTATTTATACAATATTTGACTGTTGGCGGTGTTATTGTGCCTTGAATTAAACCAGCATCTTTCAATTCGTTCAAATGTTGCGAAAGCGTTGACTTAGCAATAGGTAACTCTTCCGCCATATCACCATGATAACAACAAGTTTGTGAATTTAACAATTCTAAAATGGCAATTCGCACTGGATGGCTTAATGCTTTAGCAAAACGAGCTGTGTCAATTTGAGTAGTAGTAAAATACGTTTCTTTAGTTGTTTTCATTTCGTAAAATTACGAACAATAATTGAAATAGCAAAGTTATTTTAACATTAACTTTGT
The DNA here is from genome assembly GCA_018401995.1 of Flavobacterium sp. GTDB lineage: Bacteria > Bacteroidota > Bacteroidia > Flavobacteriales > Flavobacteriaceae > Flavobacterium. The sequence continues at coordinate 9,873 of JAGYJR010000005.1, forward strand.
CTGTCCAACATTTATTTCTGATAAATACTTCCTTTTCCTGATACCAAATACGCAACAATACAAGCAATTGCAGCATAAACAGCGCTATCTGTTCCAAAAAGTTCAATAGCCATAAGAAAACAAGCAATTGGAGTTTTAGTTGCTCCTGCAAAAACAGCAACAAATCCCATTCCTGAAAGTAAACCAATGGGCAACGGAAGTACCAAAGCTAGTGCATTTCCTAAGGTAGCGCCAATGAAAAACAACGGTGTAACTTCACCACCTTTGAAACCAACGGATAAAGTCACCACGGTGAAAAGTAATTTCAATAGAAAATCATACAGAGGAAGTTCTTGATGAAAAGCACTTTCTATTATTGGAATTCCTAAACCAATGTATTTTGTTGTTCCAAAACCTAAAACAACAGCAGCAATTAAAATACCACCCAAAAAAGGTCGTAAAGGAGGAAAACTGATTGTATTGGCAACAAAAGAAGTCAAACAATGCAACGACTGTGTGAAAAGGATTGCACAAAGTCCGAATGCAATTCCTGCGATAATGCTGTAAAATAAAGTAGTTGGTGAAATTTCAGGAACCAAACTCACAACATAATGCGTATGCGGTGCATTCCAAGCTCTGGTAATATAATCCGCAAAAAATGCCGCTACAAATGCAGGAAATATAGTGTTGTAACGAAATTTTCTAACCAAAATTACTTCCAATCCAAAAACGGCTCCGGCTAATGGTGTTCCAAAAACAGAACCAAAACCAGCCGCAATTGCTGCAATAATTAAAATCTGGCGTTCTTCATTGGTCAAACGGAAAGGTTTTGAAAATTGGTCTGCAATAGCACCAGCCATTTGTAAAGCTGTTCCTTCTCTACCCGCCGAACCTCCTAATAAATGCGTGACCATAGTTCCTAAATACACAAAAGGCGCCATTTTAAAAGGAATAATAGCTTTAGGTTCGTGAATCGTATCTAAAAGTAAATGATTTCCAGCTACTACATTTTTACCGTAATAATGATATAGCAAACCAATGAGTAAACCTCCAATGGGCAACATAGCAATTAACCACAAATGATTTTCACGGTAATTCGTTACCCAATCTAATGAAATTAGAAATCCGGCAGAAGCTGTTCCAATGCAAACTCCAATCACAATAGTGATTACGAACCATTTGAATATGTAAAAAAATAAAGTAGAGATTTTAAATTGCATACATACCTGATTACATGATTAAATTATATCATTTACTATCAGGCGTCATCAGCTTCTCAAAAAGCGGTTAAGTAGGAAGAACACCATTTCCTTGAGTAACAAAAGTAATCAATAAATTTTAAATTCCAAATTCTAATTGCACGCGTGCATACCAATTATCAGCTGTATTTCCTGTGAAAAAATCCAATTGACTGTAAGTAACTTCAGCTTGAATTTTAAAGGCATGTTCCCAAAGATATTTAGTTACTCCCAAAGTAAATTGTTTGGTATCCGGAGTTAAAGCTTTAATATCACTATGTACTTTTTGCGTTGAAAATCGTCCTATAACTTCATAATTGGTTCTAAAAATATAGCTCAATTGATAATCCATTCCATCTCCAACATAAACAAAATTAGATTCTAAAATATCTTCCGGATTAAATGTTATCGGATTTTCAGCCGAACGCGACATATAAGTCGACATAAAACTCCAACCTTGGTACTTGAATAAAGCATCTAAGAAAACAGATTTCATGGTGCGTTGTTCAAATAAATCTTGACCCAATTGCCCTTGTTCTCTCCTAGCCCAATTGTTTTGATGAAAAGCGCCCGAAAGTAACAATTTTGGTTTCTTTTCTCTTACTAAATCGCCTTCAAAATTGGTTCCATCTCTTTCAAAAGCTCCCAATGGCATTACCTCTAATTTTGCTGTTAATGCCACACCATCATCTGCTGATTTGGTCCAATTTCTTCCTTCACCGGTTGAAATTGCTGTTTTTACATTATAGGAAAAGGTATTTAAATCTTCATTTAAATAATAGGCTTGAAATCCAAAATCCCTGTCAATATTAAATCGGGCGTTGTTGATGCTTCTATCAGTTAATTGTAAGGCTCCAGAAGAATTTATACGTTGTCTGTTTCCAGGTAATTTGGTTTGTCCGAATAAGAAATTCCAATGTTTATTTGGTCGGTAAAAAACGGCTGCATCACGAATAATATTTACATTTTCACCTTCTTCAATTTCTCCCACATCACCAGGCGCAAAGGAAAGTTGGATTACATACGAAAACATTGGATTTCCCACATAACCATCAAAACGTAACCTTAAACGACGAATTTCTCCAGAATAGGCCGCATCTTCTCCCTCATTTTCAAAATAAGTAACTCGGTTTTGCATTCGGAAGCGAATATTCAATTGGAACAAACTATCGGCTGAAGTAATACCTAAACCCTTTCCGTAACTATAATATGGTAAAGCTGCTAATCGTAAGTCATTGGTGGTAATTGTGTCTTTTTCAACTTGAGAAAAGCAAATTGATGTAAAAAACAAGATAAAAAAAGATGTGTAAAAGGCTTTCATTTAAAAGAAATTTTGACAAAAGTAATTTTTTTACAAAATCTAAACAATCGAAATAGTACATTTGCCAAAAAATATTAGATGTCAAATACATATATCGGTTACCATTTTACTATTTCTCCTTTAGAATTAGGTTCTGAAATTTTAATTGCTGAGTTAGGCGAAACGGCTTTTGAAAGTTTTATTGAAACCGAAACAGGAATATCCGCTTATATTCAAAAGGATTTTTGGAACGAAACTATTTTGGAAGATATTCAAATTTTAACGAATCCTGAATTTCAAATTGCGTATACTTTTGAAGAGATTGAACAAGTGAATTGGAATGAAGAATGGGAAAAAAACTTTGAACCTATTGATGTTGATGGAAAATGTCACGTTAGAGCGCCATTTCACGAAAAAACCAATGCGGAATTCGATATTGTAATTGAACCTAAAATGAGTTTTGGAACGGGTCATCATGAAACGACTCATATGATGATTCAACATCTATTGGAAACAAATTTGGTAGGCAAAAAAACCTTAGACATGGGTTGTGGCACTGCTATTTTAGCCATTTTAGCCGAAATGAAAGGTGCAAAACCAATCGATGCTATTGATATTGACAATTGGTGTTATTTGAATTCTATTGAAAATGCAGAACGAAACAACTGCGAACATATTTCGGTTTACGAAGGTGACGCCGATTTATTAGTTGGAAAAAAATACGATGTAATTATTGCTAATATCAATCGTAACATCTTGCTAAACGACATGCAACAATACGTAGATTGCTTAAACGAAAACGGGATTTTATTCTTAAGCGGTTTTTACACCGAAGATATTCCAGCAATCTCAGAAAGTTGCACCAGCAAAGGATTAACTTATGAAAAGCAATTTGAACGAAATAATTGGGTAGCGTTGAAGTTTGTAAGAAAGTAGAAGTTGTTTTTTTGTTTCAAGTTTCAAGTTTATGGTTTATGGTTTTTAGTTTGTTGTTGAATTATGTCCTATAGCTTCGGGATTAATTTTTTGGAACACAGATTGGAATAATTTTAGAAATATTTAAAATCTTATTTGAACTTTTAAACGTAAACAAAATAGAATTATAAAAAACTTTTATGACTTTATATGTTTTAATATTTGAAATTGAATTTTGAACTTGATTTTTGAAAATTGAATTTGATTTTTTACATTTGTATCACTTTAAAACGAAATGAAAATGAGTACTATAGAAAAAATACAAGAAGACGTTTTAGTTGAAGAAGCCATTGGTATTAACCATGAAATTGTGCTTCATAATGATGATGTAAATACTTTTGATCATGTAATTGACACGCTAATTCGTGTGTGTAATCACGATGAATTACAAGCCGAACAATGTGCTATTTTAGTTCATTATAAAGGAAAATGCACCGTAAAAACAGGTTCATTAGACGAATTAAAACCTAAATGTTCCGCACTTTTAGACGCTGGTTTAAGTGCTGAAATACAATAAAAAAATCCTGATTGAATCAGGATTTTCTTTTTAACTCATTTTTCCAATAGCGCAACTCACATAAGATTTGGCTTTGGAACCTAAAGAATTAGCTGCACCATCTTCTGGATAACCTAAAACTTTTAATTTATCTTTTACTGTATTAAGTTGGTCATCATTGGCATACGAAAAACCAACAGCGCTTTCTTCAACATTCACAGTAATATTTTGAATACCTTCAATAGTTGATAGGTTTTTGGTTATCGTATTGGCACAACCACCACATTTTAAATTTTGTATATAAAGAGTCGTTTCCATAATAATAAATTTTAATTATAAACAAATTTACAAAAACAAAAACCGATAGTACGTGATTTCCTTTACTTTAACTTATTTTTAATGAGGTAGTTTGTCTTTCAGCAAGCCATAAATGTATGTTCCTAATAAAGCACCAATCAAAACAACAGCAATAGCATAAGTTCCTGTTCCTAATAAAATGAAAATTGGTCCTGGACAAGCGCCAACTAGTGCCCAACCCAAGCCAAACAAACTTCCGCCAATAATATAGCGCCAAAATCCTTTTTCCTTTTCAATTATTGTAATTGGAAATCCTTTAAAATCTTTAATTTTCTTTTTCTTGATGATTTGCAAACCAATAACTCCTGTTACTAATGCAGTTCCAATAATTCCGAACATATGAAAAGATTGAAAATGAAACATCTCATAAATACGATACCAAGAAACTGCTTCGGATTTAGTTAATACAATTCCGAAAAAAATCCCTGTTAGAAAAAATCTTGCTAGTTTCATGTATTTATAATTTTAAAATAATTGGTAATAAAAAATGCGCCATTACTAATCCGCCAATAAAAAATCCAATTACAGCAACTAATGAAGGTAATTGTAAATTACTTAATCCTGAAATCGCGTGTCCAGATGTACAACCGCCAGCATAACGTGTTCCAAAACCAATTAACAAACCGCCAACTAATAAAATGGCAAATCCTTTTGGCGATTGTAATGTTTCTATACTAAATAAAGTATCTGGAAGCAATTTTCCATCTGGAGCATCAATCGATAAGGTTTGTAATTGAGCAACCGTATCAGGATTTAAATTTACACCTGTTCCATTGGACAAAAAATGATAGGCAAAAAATCCACCTAAAATACAACCCAAAACTATGGCTAAACTCCATTTTTGTTCGCGCCAATCCATTTTAAAGAAATCACTAAACTTACCAGCACCAGCCATTGAACACATGGTTCGTAAATTGGAAGACATTCCAAAAGATTTACCAAAGTAAGTAAGAAGTAACATGGTCATTCCAATTAAAAATCCGGAAATAGACCAATGCCAAGTACCTAAAAGATATTCCATAGTCAATATTTTTTTCACAAAAATAGAAAATTGAATTGGGAATACTAAGAAATCGCAAGAATTGTAGTAATTTTGAGATGTAATTTTATGACATACCAATGAAAAAATTTGCAATAGAAATCAAATGGGGAATTATAGCGGTTGTTTTTCATCTTTTATGGATGGTTTTCGAAAAGCAATTGGGTTATCACGATAGTAAAATTAAATGGCAAATGCTTTTTACCATGCTTATCGTTTTTCCAATGTTTGTGCTCTATTTTTTTGGCATTTGGGAAAAGAAAAAAAGGTATTACAACAATCAAATGTCATGGATGCAAGGATTTATTTCTGCCATGATAATTGCCGTTGTAGGCGTAATTTTAAGTCCGATGACACAATTTATTACTTACGAATTCATTTCTCCCAATTACTTTGAGAATATCATTGATTATACCGTTTCAAGTAATAAATTAAGTTTGGAAGCAGCACAAAGCAACTTCAACCTGAGCAGTGCTATTTGGCAAAACATTTCTGCAGGATTATCCACAGGATTGGTTATTGGCGCTTTAGCATCTTATCTTTTGAGAACCAAAAACACAGAAAAAGAAGTAGAAACTATTAAAACTGAAAACTAATGCGATATCCAGTCATTCTTTTACTATTTATATTAACTACGGCCTGCGTTAGTACGCAATCCACAATTAAAAACATTGATAATTCAGCTATAAAGCCGCCAATTAAAGACAAAGCATTTATAATTTCTGAATATGCTACTGATGGCAAATACGGTTATGATGCGGATTATCCTATCAATATTGGGTTAATCTTAGATACTCAGGAAGAAATTTTTGTAGGATATTTTTTCAAAGGATTGGAAGGACCAAATGGCGAGAAAATTAATTATAAAAAAGTAGATAGCTGTTGTCCTTTCCCTACCAAAAACAATAGTATGGGCGCTGGAACACTTGGTATTTACGAAGTAACTTTCGAAGGAACAACCAAAAAAATATTGCTTTATTTCAATAGTTATGAAAAAGGAAAAGTATTATGTCCGAAAGGGTTTTCTATTAAAAACAATCCAACCAGAGAAAAATAAATTTAATTATCTGTAACATAAGTGACCTTCTAAACAGCCGATTAGAAGGTTTTTCTTTTTATCTTTGCACCATAAAATTTAAAAAAATGGATTTAAATCAAATTCCACAAATCAAACATACACAAAGCGGCAACTTCTTTTTACTAGCTGGACCTTGCGCTATTGAGGGCGAAGAAATGGCGATGCGAATTGCTGAAAAATTAGTTTCCGTTACCGATACATTAGAAATTCCTTTTGTTTTTAAAGGTTCATTCAAAAAGGCGAATCGTTCAAGAGTGGATAGTTTCACTGGAATTGGCGATGAAAAAGCTTTAAAGATTTTACAAAAAGTTTCCAAAGAATTTGGAGTTCCAACAGTAACTGATATTCATACCAATGAAGATGCTGTTATGGCTGCCGAATATGTTGATGTGTTACAAATTCCAGCTTTTTTGGTTCGTCAAACTGATTTAGTAGTTGCTGCTGCCAATACAGGTAAAGTGGTTAACTTAAAAAAAGGACAATTTATGAGTCCGGAAAGTATGAAACATGCGGTTCAAAAAGTGCTAGATAGTAACAACCAAAAAGTAATGGTAACTGACAGAGGAACAATGTTTGGCTACCAAGACATGATTGTTGACTTTAGAGGAATTCCAACCATGCAACAATATGCCACTACCGTTTTAGATGTGACCCATTCTTTGCAACAACCAAACCAAACCATTGGTGTAACTGGTGGTCGTCCTGACATGATTGAAACTATTGCTAAAGCAGGAATAGCGGTTGGTGTAGATGGAATTTTCATTGAAACCCATTTTGATCCAGCAAATGCTAAAAGTGATGGTGCCAATATGTTACACTTAGATTATTTCGAAAGTTTAATGAAAAAATTGGTTGCTATCAGAAAAACCGTAAATCAATTCTAATTTTTTAATTTCCCAAATCATATTTCATGAAACATCCATTTATAATGGTTGTACTAACTTTTTGTGTTTTTTCACAGTACACCTTTTCGCAAGAAATTGTAGATAATCCTGAAAAATACACGGCAAAAAACAAAGGTAAATTTTATATTTTCTGGGGCGGAAATCGTGAGTCATTTAGTAAATCAGACATCCGCTTCAAAGGAGAAGATTATGATTTTACACTATATGACGTAGCAGCTCATGATAAACCAAAAGGGTTTCATATTGATTACTTCAATCCTACTCGAATGACTATTCCTCAAACGAATTTTAGAATTGGATATTTTATAACAGACAAATACAATATTTCTATTGGCTTTGACCACATGAAATATGTGATGCATAACGATAGACGTGTAGCTTATTCTGGCTATTATCCAAATGCTGGAAGTTACAATGAAAATCCAGCAGATGGTCAATTAACATTGGACGAAGATTTCTTGCTATTTGAACACACTGATGGATTAAACTATGTAAACACTGAAATTTCTCGTGTAGATGATATTACTAAATATCTTAGTAAAACAATTGATACGGATAAATTTCAAATCAATTTGACAGAAGGAATTGGTGGCGGATTTTTATATCCAAAAACGAATACCACTTTATTGGGTAAAGAACGTTATGATGAATTTCATGTTTCTGGATTTGGTGTATCTGCCAAAGTAGGTTTGAACTTTACTTTCTTTAAATACTTCTTTATTCAAACCGAATTAAAAGGCGGTTACATTGAGATGAATGACATCAGAACTACAAAAGATAAAGCCGATTCAGCGGAGCAAAACTTTTGGTTTTTACAACGAATACTAGTCATAGGAGGAATATTTAGATTGTAATTTTTTACATAAAACTAAAAAACCACGAATTATTTACATTCGTGGTTTTTCTTTAATATAATGATTTCGCTTCTTGAATTACATCAATTAAAACCTTGTTTTCTATTTCATCAATTGAAAAATAGCGTAAAGATTTTACCGTATTCCGTTTTTCATCAATCAATACTTCTTGATTTCTTTTTAATTGAAATCCTTTGGAAAAACCCACATCTAAGAAACCTTTTTTAGAATTTGGTAACAAATAACAAAACGGGTTTTTCTTATAATATACAAACGGGATTCCCCATTTAAGAAGTAGTTCGTGATTTGGCAATTCTTTCTCCACAACAGCTAAAACATGTAACATCATCATTTGGTAATTTTCTTCCTGTTCTAAAATAAAAATAGCTGTTGGTTTCATGAAAATTTATTTACGTCAAATATAATTCAAAAAATATTTGGTCATCAAAATATTTATTATTTACTTTGCAATTCAAAGTACTTTAAAATGGACAACAAAAAATATTTGCAAGACTTAAATGAAATTAAAACTATGATGAGTAAATCATCTCGTTTCATTTCATTAAGTGGATTATCAGGAATTTTAGCAGGCGTATATGCACTAGTAGGTGCTTGGCTTGCTTACAAGACTATTTACTTTGACACATCTACATTAGGGTCATATCGCAACTTAATCATTTCTGAAGAAGTTGTAATTCGATTATTGCTCATTGCGGCATCTGTTCTGGTGTTATCAATTTCAACAGGTGTTTTTTTAAGCTATAGGAAAGCAAAAAACAGTAATGAAAAAATATGGAATAGCGCTTCAAGAAGGTTAGCAATTAATTTAATGATTCCACTTGCTACTGGAGGCTTTTTCATTATTTTTTTAATTGAAAAAAACATGTTTGGGTTAATTGCACCACTAACTTTAATATTTTACGGGTTAGCTTGTGTGAATGCAAGTAAATACACATTGGGTGATGTTCGTTATTTAGGAATTACTATGATTCTTCTAGGTCTTATTTCTACATGGTTTTTAGGCTATGGTTTGTTATTTTGGGCAATAGGGTTTGGTGGTTGTCACATATTATACGGAAGTATAATGTATTTTAAATACGAGAGAAAGTAACCAACTTTTCAAACCTTAAACTTTAAACTTTTAAATGCAAAATATCATTCAAAATATCAATAAAGCATTCGATCACCGAATACGTTTGGGGATAATGGCTATATTGGTAGTCAATGAATATGCCGATTTCAATACGCTGAAAGAACTTTTAGGCGTAACTGATGGCAACCTTGCAAGTCATACCAAAGCATTAGAAACAGAAAACTATATTAAAATTGAGAAACAATTCATAGGAAAAAAACCTAATACCAAATACAGTGCAACAAAAGAAGGAAAAAAGGCTTTTCAAGAACATATTGAAGCCTTAGAAAAATTAATAGCTAAAACATAAAAAAATTTGCTCAATAACTTTGAAATTCAAAGTACTTTCAAACTAAATAAATATTTAAAACATGGAAAATCAAATGCAAACACCACCGAAAACATCATTTTTTCAATCAAACACAGCTAAACTTATCATGATAGGCATTCTATCTTTAGTATTGTTAATTCCTTTAGCTTTAGTTCAGAATTTAATTAGCGAACGTGCGGTAAGAAAACGCGACATGGTTCAAGAAGTGAATACACTTTGGGGAAGTGATATCAAGTTTTACGGACCTATGTTGAGTATTCCCTACTATTCTACTGAAACTACACAAATTGTAAATGCCAATTCGCAAACGGTTACTCAAACGAAACGTGTGATTAAAAATGCTTACTTCTTTCCAGAAAAATTATACAACAAATCTACAATAAAGAAAAGTAAGCCTTTAAAAAGAGGTTTATATGAAAATGTAGTATTCACTTCTTTAATGGATTTTGAAGGAAACTTTGGTATTCCAAATTTTGAAAAATTGAATATCTCTGCAGAAAATATAATTTGGGAAAAAGCATCAATTATAGTGAATACTTCTAACTTAAAAAGTATTAAAAGTGATTTGAATATTTCCTTAAACAATGAGAAATTCGTTTTTGAATCGAGAGGTTCTAGCCAATCTGTTTTTGGAATATTAGAATCTAACGCATTTGACTACAATTCATTAGCTTCTGACTATAAAATTAATTTTAAATTTCAAATGAAATTCAACGGTAGCGAAAGTGTCCAATTTATTCCAGTAGGAAAAACAACAACTGTTATTTTGGATTCTGATTGGAATTCTCCAAATTTAATGGGAAGTTTTGCAGCCAATGAAGAAAATAAAACCATTACCAAAGATGGATTCCATGCCGAATGGAAAATTTTAGACATCAACAGAAGTTTTGCACAACAATATGCCGAGAGTATCCCAAATTTAAACGAGTATTTATTTGGAGTAAAACTGATTGAAACCGTGGATCAATACCAACAAAACGAACGCGCTTCTAAATATGGATTTCTAGTAATTGGGTTAACATTCTTAATTTTCTTTTTGATTCAATCCATTAGTAAAGTCAATATTCATATATTCCAATATACCATGATTGGATTGGCATTAATCATGTTTTACACTTTATTAATTTCGATTACAGAACATTCAAGCTTTAGTATTGCTTATTTAGTAGCGGCAAGTTCGGTTATTTTAATGCTTTTACTCTACTCGGTTTCCGTATTGAAAAACAAAAAGTTTCCAATTTTTATAAGTGCTGCCTTAACATTGCTATATAGCTTCATTTTCGTGATTATTCAATTGGAAGATTTCGCATTATTGGTTGGAAGCATTGGACTATTCTTGATTTTAGGAGCTGTGATGTACTTCTCAAGAAAAATCGATTGGAATACTAATTAGAAAAAATCAAAAGTAGGTTTATAATTTTCACTTAGTTTTATAAAAAAATCCTGATTACGTAATTGCAATCAGGATTTTTGAATTCTCAACTATTTTATTTGTGAACCAACCATTTATTTTCCATCTACATAGTCTTGCAAATAGGCAAATCTTGGTGTTAGTTTTCCGTTCTCAGTAATTTTAGCTCTTTGCAATATACCATCTTTATCTCCATTAAAGAAAGCCGGAATTACATTCTTTAAGAACATTTCGCCAAAACCTTCACTAGCGTCTTTAGGTAACTCACAAGGTAAATTATCCACCGCCATTACAGATATAGCTGCAGGATGACTACTATGAACCTCTTTGTGTTCACTTGGTAAATAACCATAAACTGGATCTGCGATAGTACTTGGTCGAATAGTACATGCTATTGGTCCGTCGATATCGCAAGAAACATCAGCCACAACCTTCAATTTACATTTAGGTGAACGCAACATTTCTTGAGTTAAGATATTGGGTGCGTTGTTCCCATAAAAATGTCCTGTTATTAATATATCTGAAACCTCAGCAAAACGCTCAAAATCAGAAGTGTAAAGTTCAGGCTGTGTATAAAATTCTTTTTTATCAAATACGCCACCATCTTTTCGTTTGTTGTAATCAGCTACATCAATAAAAGTATAAACGGCCTCATCGTATGATTTTGTAAAATAATCATCAACCGAGACTTCTTTTAGTTTCATGCCATCCAAAATTTCTTTGGCACCATAGGCTACTTTTCCTCTTCCAGTTAAAACGATTTTAATATTAGGTAAACGATTTTTTCTTAATCGTTCTATTAATGCTTTCTGATCAGGAAGTGTTTCTGCCTTTGGAATAGTAAATAACTCGTACTTCATTCCAAAAGCTCTAATACCATTATAAGCACCAACAATTCCGGCATAACGACCAAATCCAATTAAACGAGAATTATTTTCGTCTACAATTGTTTCGTGATCATATAATTCTATATTTTTTTCTAAAACCGCTTGTAACAACTTTCTATTATACGTTTGTTTTTTTATGGTATGTGAAAAGAAAAAGTATTTTTTATTAGGTAATAATGCCTCAATAGGTACTTCTTTAACTCCTAATAAAATATCGCAACTCGACATATCTCCAGAAACTTCAAAACCTTTTTCTTGATAGGCTTCATCTGGAAAAACACGAACATCTGATTTTTCTATTGTAACTTCTGCTTCTGGGAATTGTTTTTGTAACTCTACAAGCTCATCTGGAGAAAAAACAACTCTTCGATCGGGTGGATTTTTTCTTTCTTTAATTATTCCAAACTTCATAAGGTAAAGGTGTGTAACTTTGTTGTGTTTTAATGTTACAAATATAACTTTTACCAACCTACTAAGCAAACATTTTTGTAATTGAAAAAAAGAGTGTACTTTTGGCTCACTTTTTGACATTATGTATAGGTCTGCACAGTGAAAACTGCGACTGAAAACTCAAAAATTGGGGTCGACTGGTTTTGACAGCGAGTGGAATTGATTAGTAAGCACGTCGAGCATTGTACTTTTTGCTCGTAAATCCAAAGGTACAAACCTATAAACGGCGAAAATAATTACGCTTTAGCTGCTTAATCTGAATTATAGTAAGATTTGCCTAGTTCCGACCAGGTCGGAAAGCTAGATTCTCCTCAAAAGCCTTGGTTTATGGCGCTTGATTCAGGAGAACCGTAAATGTAAACCTAGAGAAGGTAATGCTTTGAATCCTTCTTGACATTAATAAAGCTAAGCTAAAAGTGGTTGTTTCAGGCCTTGCTTTTAGTCGAAAATCCAAGTTGAAACTAAGCGTGTAGAAAGCTCTTCGATTGCTTGTTTGGACGAGAGTTCGATTCTCTCCGACTCCACTAAAAACCCTGTAAAGTACTAATTTTACAGGGTTTTTTATTTTAAGGGGACGTTTTAGGGGACTTATATTAATTTTATGTTTAGGTATATCTTTAAATTATTAATTAACCTTTCACTCCTAAATCTTGTTTATAATCTCTTCAATTTATAAAATTTAAAATTATTTGTCAAGCCATTAAGATAAAGTAATCCTCCATCTAGATTAGATTCAATACCTAGTGTAATTTTGACTACCTCATTTGAAATTAAACTACCAATCATTCCACATACTGGACTACTTATCCCCTTTGATTCACAAGAATCTGCTTGTAAAAGTGTTTTTATATCAAATAAATCCTGATATTGAAATTTATTTTTATAATGTAAAAGTGTAATATATCCTTGCCAATCTGAAACTGCTCCATGGACTAAAGGAATTTCGTAAGCAGAACAATTTTTATCTATTATTAGTCTTGAATTTAAATTATCAGTACAGTCACAAACAATGGAATAATTTTTTATTATTTCATGAAAATTATTATTTGTCAACTCTTCATCAAAGGCACAAATAGTTAGATGTTCATTTTGGTTTTTTAATTTTGAAGTCAACACTAATGCTTTACTCTTTCCCAAATCATTTGAAGAATATAAAAACTGTCTATGTAAATTTGACTCTTCGATTATGTCAAAATCAACAATTCCAATCTTACCAATCCCCATTGCAGCCAAATAAGTAGCAACTACAGTCCCTAGCCCTCCTGCTCCAACAACTAAAACGCTAGCTTGACTTATTTTTTGTTGCCCTTCTTCTCCAATTTCAGGTAATTGAATTTGTTGTTTATATCTTTTCACTATCTATTAATTTGAGAAGTAATTGTAGTATCAGTTATTTTATCATCACTTGCTAAAAGAAAAGCCTTTGAAATAATTACTGACAAACCATTATCTCCTTCGAATGGCAAGAACAGATTTTCGCTGAAGTCTTTTTTACTTCTATCAGCAACTATACATAAATATTGGTCGTTTGGTTCCATTAAAATATTAGTACTTCCTATGTGAATTTTATAAGTTCTCAGTTTTCCTTTGACTACAACAAACTTATCCTGTACAGATGTAACACTTGAAATTTTTAATCGTGGTATTAGTCTTTGTAAAATTTCTTTTCTGTTTTTTGCAATTTCTGATAAATCACCAAAAGAGTACGATTGCCAATAATCTCTATAAATAGGTAATCCTCCTGAATCACTCCATGTTGGATCATTACCAACACTAGAAACTCCTACAAATAAATCAACATCACGCATTGCTTCTGAAAATGCAACTGGAGGAACATCTATTAAATCAAGTAATTCCCCAGAACTAGAATCTAAAAACCTTATTTGGTCAGTTGAAACATAATTCCATATTCCTGTATCATTGAATTGATCTTCTGCATTTAAAGCATTTACCCAATATTCAACCCTGATATTATATTCAGGCATGTCTAATGTGGCTGTATCTTGATCCCCACCATCCCATGAACCAATTAATCTTGCTTTCCAATTTCTTCCTTTAGCCAAAGTAACATATTGATGTTGTTTAAGAATATGAGAAGCCATTCTGTTACTATAAGTCCGAGTATTAACTTCTGCATCTGTTAGCAAATAAATTTCCCTGAAAGCTTGTTTAAATGGTTGTTGAATTTCTCCTTCCATTAAAAACTTACGCCACTCCTTAACTTCATTTGTAGTACTTGTGACAGGATGCCATAATACAACATTGTCATACTTTTCAATCTCTACATTTGAATAATCCAGAGCAATCCATTGTTTATTGATATATATAGCTAAAACTTCATCATTTTCATTAGAAAACTTAAAGATTACTTTATTTATACAAAAAGAAAGTAATTCATGTTTCAAATACTTTTCTTTAAAATAATCTAATTTCATCACTCTGTTGCTTCGCAACATTCTATCAAATCGTTCCTTTTGTGCAGATGTAGTTTGATCTATTTGTTTTTGAATTGCTTTTAATTTTTTTAGCTTGACCGCAAATTTTTCTTTTACTAATTGTGGAACTGACTTTTGCTCATTTCCATCTGGCTTAAACCATTTAATGACTGATTTACCAATACCAGTTAAAACTAAATTGGCATTATAATCATCAAAAGAGTAGATTAATTGATGGTCTTTCAATTTAAAATCATCAACTGCTAAATCTTCAATTTCAATTGAAGATATACCTAATTTTTGAGCCGCTTCTTCAATATATTTCTCAATTAATGCCAATGTATTGTTTTGCTTAATTTTTAATCGTAATCTAGATAATTGAGCAATTCCATCTAAACCTTTAGAAGCATACAAACTATACAAACAAGCATTCCCTATTCCTGCAGCTGCAGGACCTTTTTCTGGAATTTTTTTAAAACAACGTTCCCCTAATTTACTTATGGTTTGAATTGTTCCATTATCGTAAAACCAAGATGACATCCACACAAAACCTTTTATAGCATCAGCATTTAAACTACTCAAAAATTCTATAACATTATAAGTATATTCTCTTTTGTCATAAATTTGAGTTTGAGTAATTACAGACTCTTTCATTTCAATAACATAAGTAAACCATTCTTGAGAAACTTTTTTAAATTTATCAGAACCTAATTCATCAATTATTTTTTTAGCTTCATTAAGATACTTCTGCGATGGCTTACTTCCATTTGCTTTTTGTGCTAATGAAACTAAGGCAAACCAATGCTTTTTATCCTCTTCTTTTTGTTTATCTAATAAATCATTGGCATATTGTTGAAAACCGTCTATACCTAAAAAACAAGTTGGTTTAATACTACCTTCATCAGAATTACTTGCATGCATGTAAGTTTTAATTTTTTCCTCTAGCTTTATTTGATCTTTGTAATGGTAAGTGTTAGCGTCTTTTTTTATTTCTGTAATTTCATTTAAAATTTCTTTAATACTTTCAGGAATAGCATCTGATTTGAAACTCCCTTCAATTTGTCTAAATAAGCCAGATATTGGCCACCAATACATTCCTAAATAGTTTTTATCAGGATTATAACTTTTGAAAATTCTATAAATAGCTAAAATAGTCTCTTCAGAAAATTTCATTTTGCTCCTAAACATATTTTGAAGCATTTGTGAAGACATTTGATATTCATTAACACCATCTTTCTCACCTCTTCTATAAGGCATATATGAGTTTTTGATTGCGTTTGAAAGAAAAATTGCAAACTCTCCTTTTTTCTCGTTATCCCATTTTTTTATAACATCATTATAAGTTGGAATAGCAGAAAAAGTTACTGTATAAAAGTATTGGCTATTTTTTAGTTGCTCTTGTATTGTTTGTGAAAGTATAGTTTTAAATTCGAAAATTTCTTCACTTTTCGATTCATTACTAATACCAATTGCTGATTTAATTTTATTGAATAATCCCATGTATATTATATTATCCTCCTACTAAAGGTGTTAATTTTACAAAAGAAATTTTGGATGTGCTTTTAAGTACAACTTGTTGCTCTAATTCTTCTAATTGTTCATTATCAACCAAAACGAAAAATCCATTTTTTTGGAAAGCATCTAAAGCTATATAGACTTGTTTTTCAACATCTATTAATTGTTTAGGTTTTAACTTGTAACCATTTAAAGTACGTTCAGCTTCTTTTGGCTCTATCAAACCGTTAAAATATTGAGGCAAACGTTTGTTATAGTTTTGAATTTCTATAGAAACTCGTTTAGTTATCAAATCTCTAACAGTCAAAGAATCGGATTCTAACGATATTTCAAATTGATTAGTTATAGTTCCGTTTAAAAGCTCATCGCTAATTAAAATATTCATATTGTTGTTTTTTAATTATACTTCTTAAAATTCTCTGCCTGTTCAAAAATTTCTTTATACACTTCGTCCCTATCAACTGGGGGGTAATCATTTTCTGCTAAGAGAATTATGAGGTCTACCTTAAGTTCTGCTTTAATATCATCGCGCTTACTCCAATCCGTGTATTTTGCTTTGTCATCAACTATCTTTTTTACTTTTTGAGCAAGTGCAATTAACTTGTCATTTGGATAACTGAAATCATATTTAACCGCTAAAGCTTTTAAAATATCGTAAAAGGCTTTTTCTTCAAAGTCAATACCAAAATCTTTGAAGGAATCTTTTTCTTTTTTAAGCGCATAATACAAATCGATAATTTCATCAGTAAAGTCTTCTAATACTTCGCTTCGTAAAACATCGCTTTCTTTGCGTTCATTATATTTATCTACAATGGATTGTAAACGTTTTGAAAAATCAATTCCTGTGATTTTATTAATCTTTTTAACGTCATCAATGGCTTTCGCTAAAAGCTTTTGCAATAGTTTAATTTTGGTATTAGGTAATTTGATTTTATCAATTTTAGCCATGTAATCATCCGAAAAAATATCAATTTCGGTTTGACTATCATCTCCTAATTTAAAAATTTCTTCTACACCATCACTCTCAATTGCATCTTGAAGCATTTGCTTCACACGATTATTCATTTGAGCGGTATCTGGTGCAACTCCTTTTGTTAATTTGAATACTATGGAGCGAACCGCCAAATAAAAATGGATTTCATCTCTTTGCGTTTCAGTAAATGCACCACTTCCAGAACAAATATCATATGCCGATTTTAATCGTTTTACAATGTACATAAATCGTTTTTCCAACTCTTGTGTCAGTTGTACAAATTCAGCAGCTTTATTTAGTGTTTTTAGTTGTTCTAAAGGAACTCCAGAAAAATAGCCTGAGGTATCAAACTTGTGAAATAATTTACCCAGTAAATCTAACTGGTCTTTAACCACAACAATCGATTGCTCAATATCTTCAATATTTTGACCATCTGCATTGTTGTATTGTGCCATAGCCATATTCATCTGCTTTTTAATGCCTATGTAATCTACAATTAACCCTTTTTCTTTATTCTCAAATTTTCGATTAACACGAGAAATGGTTTGAATCAAGTTATGTCTTTGAATTGGTTTATCAATATACATTGTATCTAAAAATGGCACATCAAATCCTGTTAGCCACATATCTACTACGATAGCAATTTTAAAATTAGATTTTTCATTTTTAAATTGACGGTCTAATTCTTTGCGGTCATCTTTAGTTCCTAGCGAATTATACAAGTCTTCCTCATCATCTTTTCCTCTGGTCATCACCATTTTGATGCGTTCCATTGGTTTTATTTCTTTTTTGTCTTTATCGGATAACTCAACACCATCTGCAGCAATTTTCACTTCTCCCCATTCTGGTCGTAAGGCTAGAATGTTTTTATACAATTCGTATGCAATTGGTCGGCTACTACAAATAAACATGGCTTTGCCACGAACTGTTGCACCTTCAGCAATTCTATTTTCGTAATGGGTAACAAAGTCTTCGGCTACGGTTTTCAAACGAGTTGGGTCGCCTATGATGGCATTCATTTGTGCCATCGCTTTTTTACTTTCTTCTATTTGATTTTCATTACTACCTTCTTCTGCACATCGATTGTAGTAGGCTTCAATTTCTTCCAATTTGTGATTGTTCAATAAGACTTTTGCAGCTCTTCCTTCATACACAATACGAACCGTAATTTCATCTTTAACCGATTCGTTCATCGTGTAAGCATCCACAATATCTCCAAACACATCAATGGTAGCATCAATAGGTGTTCCAGTAAAACCAACATAAGTAGCATTTGGTAACGAATCGTGTAAATATTTAGCAAAACCAAATGTTTTTTTAACACCCTGTTCTGAAACGACTACTTTTTGATCTAAATTGGTTTGACTTCTGTGTGCTTCGTCCGAAATACAAATGACATTGGTTCGGTCTGTTAGTAATCTTGTGTCTTCAGTAAACTTATGAATGGTCGTTAAGAAAACACCACCGCTATTTCTTCCTTGTAGCAATTCTCTTAAATGCGTTCTGCTTTCTACACTAATAATCGATTCGTCACCAATAAAACCTTTTGCATTGGTAAATTGACCTGATAATTGATCATCTAAATCGGTACGGTCTGTAATAATTACAATTGTCGGACTTGAAAAATGAGTACTTCTCATTAATAAGCGACTCAAATACAACATGGTGTAACTTTTTCCACAGCCTGTTGTACCAAAGTAGGTTCCTCCTTTACCATCACCCAAAGGTTTTTGATGGTTTTTTATATTTTCAAAAAGTTTAACAGCCGCATAATATTGCGGATAACGACAAACTATTTTTTCATTCTTTTTAGAACTATCAGGTAAATAAATAAAGTTTTGAATAATATCTCGTAATCGCTTACGGTTAAACATCCCTTGAATGAGTGTAAACATAGCATCTATACCATCCACTTCATTAGGCATGCCTTCAATTTTTCTCCAGGCGTAAAAGAATTCATAAGGCGCAAAAAAGGAACCTGATTTGGTATTCACACCATCACTAATCACACAAAAAGCGTTGTATTTGAATAACTCAGGAATATCTCTTTTGTAACGTGTGGTTAATTGCACATACGCATCATGGATGGTTGTGTTTTCTTGTATTGCAGTTTTAAATTCAAACACCACTAATGGCAATCCGTTGATGTATAAAATCAAATCAGGAATACGCATTTCGTATCCTTTTATGGCTAATTGATTCACAATTTTATACGTGTTGTTATCTTTTTCAGAATAGTCAATCAATTGAATGAATATATCTTTTTGATTGCGGTCTTCACGTTTTAACAAGAAACCATCACTTACCATTTTCATGAAAACTTTATTACTTTCATACAAATCAGAAGAGGGTAGACGTTCCAAATCACGAATTATTGAATCTACTTCAATATCCGTAATATAATCCTTAGCGTAGTTGGATTTCAAATAGTGTCGCAAATCCGCATCTATCAACACTTTTTCAGTGGCAATATGACCAAAAGTAGTTGGTGGTTCTTCCACACCTTGAAACTCATTTTTACGCACTTCACCACCTACAAGATGTGTCATTTGCTCTTCTTGTAATAATTGGATAAAGGCTTGTTCTAATTGTGCTTCTGTGAATTTCATGCTAATATTTTCTTAGACTTAGTCGTTAACTTGGTCGCTTGCTTAAACGTTAACTTAGTCGTTTTTAAAATTTTCCATTATTTCTTTCATCCTTTCTAATAGGGTTGAAAAAGATTTTGAATCCCCAATAATCATATTCTCTTGCATTACTTTATAATCTTGTTCCCATTCTTTGCTTACTGCATCTGGAGGAATAATTTGTAAGCTTTTTCTATTATGATTGTAGTACGTTATTCCTCGCAATGGTGTAATTGTTTTTCTATGCTCTACAATGTATTCAAAAAGTTCTCCATCATTGTAAGCATTTGTTGCATATTCAGTATCCATTAGTCTGTCTAAATCATATAAATGTCGTGATAACCGTTCACTTCTTATGGCTTCAATTGGCTTTGAAAACTCTTCATGTAATAGCAATACTTTTTCTATAAAAGTTCTAGTAGGCACTACAACTTTTACTCTTGTTGGTTTTTGAGCAAATGGTAAATGAACGTATTCGTAATCAATAAACGAAATCACTTCTCTTTCTTCTGCAGGTTCTGTTAAAGAACGAGCACCCATTTCTATTAAAACACGAGGTTGGATATACGGATTGTCGTTTGGAATTACAGCATTGTAATACACTACTAAGGTATTTGGATCACTAGTATCATCCACTTTATCGTTGTATTTAATAGTGTACATATCTGGAGCAATACCAAGATTTGAAAGTTGATTTATCAACTCTACTCTAAAATCATTTATGATAAACGAACCTGATGCTTCTCTTAATCTTTTAACTGCCATTTTTGAAGGTAATTCTTCAAAACCTAAAAACTTCCTATCAATTATTAAATCGACATCTTCCGAAAATCGATTGATTACATTGTAGGCTTTACTTAATGAGGTACCACCTTTAAAAATAATATTTGTAGCATATTTGGATTGAAAAATAGCTTGTAATAAGATACAAACCCACCCATCCTTTTCTACAGCATAAGCAGGCAATCCTGTTTTAACAGCAGTTTGAGTGATTATATTTTGCTTTTGCTCTGTAGTAAGGTTTACCCACATAGTTTAGTTTCTTAATTCCTGAATTCTTTTCTGTACCCAAACTGGCGCAAACTTGAGTTGCGATTTTAATGTTTCATTATCTAATTTCAAGACAAAGTGTTTTAATTTTTGCAAGTGTAATTCCGTTACTTTGTCTTGTCCTATCTCTTTTAATGCCTGAGTGATAAGAATTAGTAAATGGTCTTTAATAGCTAAATTACGTGGAACAGTTTTCTTAAACTGTATTGTTCGATTTCCAATGGTTATAACTCTTTGTGCGCCATCTGTCAAATACACTACTTTTAAAGGAATTTGCGTTGTGATTCCTAATTGATACAAAGCCAATGAACCTGTTGGCGCTATGCGTGCTTTGTCTCGTTTGGCAATTTCTAAAGCAATTTCTTCTGTAGTTGGGTATAGTGTGCCTAATAATTCATCTTTTTTGGGTACTAAATAAATACCCTGTGCCAAACGCTCTAATAAGCCTTCTTTTTCTAAACGTGACAATACCTTTCGGATGTTCTCTGAAGAACCAAATTTTACAAAATCATCTGCGAAAAAAATTTTACCCTTAGCAGATTTTTTAATCTTTAATTCTATCTGATTATGTGAGGATTGCACGCTTTTTATTTTTTAATTGTGTCACAAATTTAGTAAATATTTGTGACAAAAATGTTTTTTATTGTTTGAACTATACTTTAGGTTTTTGTATTAAAAAGTTTTTCATCAATAAAATCAAAAATATTTTCAAAATTTTTAATTGTCGAATCTTGTAACTTTTCCTTTGTTATTAAACCTTTATCAACCATTGAGAAAAAATCGCGTGCAAAAATTATTTTCTTTTTTCCAATTATTTCAGATGGTTTTTTCTTACTGTTTAAACTTATTTTTGAATTTAACAAGTTTAAATCTGAAAGAGAAAACATATCTTCAACTTCTTTAAAATCTATAATTTTAACTTTTTCATTTATTTCATTTTCATCATTAAAAAAAACATGATTTAAAAGTTCTGCCTTTGTAGCTAATGGGTTTTCACCATTTTCCATTATTAAAACCCATTCTAAACCATATCCTATACAAAAAGAAATTAAAGGGTAAAGTTTTGATGATTTAACACCTATACCTGGTACAAATTTGTATTCATTCTTTCTATTTAAAATTTTAGCCATTGCATTATAATACCAAAAATCCGATAGTCCTTCAAGTATTATATTTTTCCTAGAGAGTATTGAAAACTCCTTTAATGGCTCTAATCCCATTGCTTCAGAAATAGGTTGCAAAGCATCTCTCTTAAAACTTGAATCTATTTTAGAGGAGGTTAAACCTTCAACAATTGTACCTTCCTTTTCAGTATTTAAAACTAATCCAATATTGTGTAGCTTATCCAACTCAATTAATGAAGGAGAATGTGTTGAATATATAATTTGATGACCAGACTTAGATAAATTTTTAAAAACTTGCATCATATCATTACACGCTTTAACATGTAGATTTTGTCCTGGTTCATCAAAAAGAAAAACAATGTTACTATATTTTTCTGAAGCCTTTAATTCTAACCATAGAGACAAAAACCATATCAAACCCTTACTTCTTCTCCTAGGTTGCAAATAAACTCCGTCTTTTGACTTTATATAAAATAAAACTTTTTCTTTACCTGTTTCATCATAAGTTAATTCAAAATTTATTTCTGCTTGATTTTCTCCTGCAATTTTTTGTTTCCAATCCTTCTGAAAAGTTGCAGTAATTGAATTATTATATTTTTCAATATTCCCCTTTTTTAAAACTGGAGATTTTTTTGATAATGAAACAAAATCTACACCTATAATTTCTTCAAAGTTTTGTACAGCTTTTATTCCCTTTTGTCCTGCATCGCCTTTTATTAATTCATCGATGTAAATTTCATCTGGAAGTAAATCTGCAATATTGTCAAAAAAAACAATATTGGGACAGGATTTCCATATACTTAAGATAATTTCTGATTTTTGCTTTGTTAAATCAACAATAGGACTTAATGTTTTAACAATTGTTGATAGAGTATCTTCGTTGTTTTGAGGTAATCCAATTATAGCTGATTTAATTATGTCAAAAGCCTGATTGTTAATCTCTATATTAAATTCATTAGAATTATCATCTTCAAAATCAATAGTTTTAGTTAAAGTGAATTCTTTCAAATTTGTTAATTTCTTTTTATCAAAAAAACTAATTATAGGTACATTTTTTCTTTTTTCTTCATCAACCAAACTAATACACTCAAATTTTTCTAATGAAAATACATCTTTATAATTCGATGTTATCTAAAATACGTTGACCATAAAATAAAAGTTATACGTTGTGACTGATACTTAAAGTTTATTCCGTCATTTGTTTTAATAAGTAGTTGGCCTGTTTAACCAAAACCTATTGAATCATTAAATCTCAACTTTGCTCCATTCCAACAAACGGCTTGTACTCTATATTTTGACAAAAAAGGTTTTAGTTTTGAAAACCCTAATTTTGCCATCTTAATTAATATAAGTTTGTTACGTCATTTTAATCTTTAAAATCTAGTTCGCGATAATCAAATATCTTGATCTACTCGGATAGATAGGAATAGTATTTTCAATGTTCTTTATTTTCTTATAAAATCTAATCACTTTGTTGCGTACCAGAGCTGATAAAAAACTTTTTCAAATATTTTAAAAATCTTCATATGTTTATTTGATAATATTTCTTCAAGTTTCTATTAATTCTGAATCTCCTGGAATCTAATTTAGTTTCTCCCATCATCATGCTTGTAAAATCAGTTCAACTAGTATATATTGGGTAGGAAGGAACTCACATTCTAAATATATTTCATCTGAACAATTCCAGAAACCATTATATATCAATCCTAAAATTCAAGTTGATAAAATGCTTATGGTATCCTAAAAGCTCATAACAAATCGTTTAAATTCTCTATCCACTGATAATTCAACAATTTTCTTTGAATTAATTCTCTAATTCAAATCTACTTTTGGTCATCAAAAATTAATTTTTAAATATCTAACATTCACTAAGAATTTTAGATCAATGCTATAATTTTTTTCTCCCCAATGTAAAAATTAACCATCATTTATAATAGTTGTAAGTACTGAATGTCTATTTGTAATAGCTACTTTATTTTAATTCAGTTAAAATATTAGATGAAATTTCTTTTGATTAACTTTGTGTTTCTTAACTCTCAAATCTTGTCATCTATAATAATATATTTTAGATTTGCCTTTGCAATGATTTATCTAAATTTATTTCATCTAATAAAAATGATTTGTTTTTGTGAATAAAAATTCTTTCCTTTCAATTACTTACTCTTAAATTTAACGATTATTTAATAAATCAGTATTGTTTTATGTATCTAAATTTTATTTAAATAAACTGGGACAACGTTTTAAATAAATATTTGTATAGAACTTTACAATCAGAACCAGTTTAAATGTTTTTTATACTTGTTTTCTAAGTAACTAAACAAATTGATTATGTTTTTCAAAATTTGGAATAAATTGCATTTTGATAGATTAAAAAGATATATTTGAGCACTTATCTTGCCATTTATCTTCACTATCCATTGAATTCTGTTTCAAAAATCATTAATTGAATATCTTAGAAACAACTTATTAAATCAACTTCTACTGTGCATTCTTATCTCTATGTTGAAATTAGCACATTTTCTATATGACATGTAAAAGAAAATTCTTCAGTCATTTCTTCAATTGAAAGCATAGTCTTTATCTTTTCTCAAGTTCAACAATATTTGGTGAATTTTAATATTAATTCTTTAATGGTTATAAGTTTATAAAAAATATTGTTTTTCTTAAATCTAAGTTTAATTTTCAAACTAATCAATTGTTACAATCAGAATTAAATATAATTATCTTTCTTACTTTTTGTCTTTTAAATTGTATCAATAAACACTATCGTGGATTTGTAAAACATTCAAGTTCATTGCTTTCTTAATATCATAACATAAATTATATAACTAGGTCAAGAGTTGATAGCTCTTCTTTTTCTTTAATATTGCATCAAATTCAGAATTTGTTGCAATAAACTTACCACTTTAAAACTGGCTTTTGAGTCGCATGTTCAGAATCTAATTTTTCATTATTTGAAAAAAATATCATATCTAATTTTTCAATATCTTCATCAATTCAATTGTTTTAGTCATCTGGATTTTCATTATGGTAACATACATCGTTTCCCAATCTGAATCAAAAGTTTATTAACTAAGTACGATGTAATGGTTGTTTTAGATAATTATTAATCTTATAGTAATAGTTCCATTTTTTCTTTCTTCAATAAACTCATCTGTTGATTTAAGAAGGAATAAAACAATTTTTTTAAATCAATTCATTCTTTCCATAATTATTTTAAATATTAATCATTACCAGATCCATTTCTCATAACTTTAAGCCTAACAACAAATTGTAGTCAGCTTGAAATATAATTCCATCTAGTTTTTGTGTTTCTAACTTTTTATAAATTTGGAAATTTTCAATAAAATGGGTACTATTAATAGGCACTGGACTTACAATTCCTGTTCCTTCTTCTTTTTAACAAACAATTCATCAATATCATTTTATAAAGTAGGGTTTTGAATTTTCTTTTTATATGCATCCTAAAAAATGATGTTTTATTTCGTCAGACCATTCTAATAAATTCTTGATAATATCAATTTTTTTTCACTAAGTTTCTATTCACCGTCATCTCAACAACAATTTTTCAATCCCCTAGTATTTGGTTTTACTTTGATTTCTTAAAGATGCTGATTTAAGCCTCAATTTCCTATCCCAAATAATTATTAAATCTATTGAACAGGACCATGAAAAACATAGACTCACCATTTTTACATTGATAATTTCATCCAGACTGTTCTTTCTTTATACATCTGTTACTATTTGAGTCATGCAATATTTTCCATTTTAATTTTAATTATTTATTTTAACTTTTCAAGATTGGCTTTATTTAAACTATCAAATAATATTTATCTTCTCCCTTCAATTGAAATAAGCTCAAATCATTGACAATGTATCTGACTAAATCACATCTTACCGTCTAAAATCTTTGTTTTTCAAATTCCCAACTTCCACCCTCAGGTATTTCTTTTCTCATCTAATTCTTCGCCCTTAATCATTTTACCATTACTTTTATGAAGGCAAATTCTTTCAAAATTTCCCAGCTCGATGTGACAAAGGAAGTTCTTTAAATCAATTTCATCTTCAAACCAATGTTGTAAATCGTTTGCGCCGTTTCTTCCAGTTTAATAATCAATTGGTTGTTTATTACCCAATACAGTTTTTGAATGGTGTTGTATTCTCTGACAATTTCTTATTTGTTTTTCAATTGAGGTATAATAATTCATATCACATTTTCAATCAGTAAAAAATTTCTCTAACATCTTCCACAATGTAGCCAACATATCTGTCAGTCAATTCTCTTTCTAAACCACATCTTTTAAAATATTCGGGCAATAAGATTTTCATCTTTAACTCCAAAACAGTGTAATAGCTTGATGATATCATGCATGTTCATCACTCAAATTCAATAAATCAACTGGTAGATTTTTATCTCGACCTACACTAACAGGTCACATAAGCTAATTGGTTTTCTTATCAATTTTTACGACATATCTGTTCAACGAAATATTAGCAACTGAGGACATCAAAACTTTTTCTCAAACTAAAATTAATTTATATTTTAAATCCCTATTTCTGATGTTAACTTCTTGTATGTAATCCTCCTAAAAACGCTTATAATTCGATTGGCATACCTAATTCTTTAAACACGGTTAATAAATCGTTTTTTGATTGCGTTTCTGCTTTCAATAGTTCAGCAAAATCGGTTTGTAAACCTCTCATTTTATCTTCAAAATCAATACTTTCATCACGATTCACAAATGTGATGTACTTGCTTGGTACTAACGAATAATCTTTCGCTACAAGTTCATCAATAGAAGCTGCATAACAAAACTCGGGTACATCTTCATATTTAGTTAAATCTGTTTGCCAATTGTGGTAAGCTTCCGTAATTTCAATGATATTGTCTTCAGAAAATTGAATAAACTTTTTTTCAAATGGAATTCCAACTTCTCTCAAATCCATGAACAATATTTCGTGCTGTCTGTCACGGTAATTTCTAGTGGCATCAGGCAATTGTACCGTTCTCGCTTTTTTATTTTTATTTAAGATCCAAAGAGTCACACTAATGTTTGTGGTGTAAAACATATTTTGCGGTAAAATCACAATTGCTTCTACCAATTCGTTTTCAATTAGTTTTCTTCTTATTTTGTATTCTTCTCCACCACCTGAAAGCGCTCCATTTGCCAAGATAAAACCTGCCACACCATTTTCAGAAAGTTTCGCTACCATGTTTAAAATCCAAGCGTAATTAGCATTACTGGTTGGTGGTACATCATAGCCTCTCCATCGTGGGTCGTCGGTTAGTTCATCACTAGCACGCCAATCTTTTTGGTTAAAAGGTGGGTTCGCCATAATGAAGTCGGCTTTCAAATCGGGGTGTTGGTCTTTGCCAAAAGTATCAGCAGGCACATCTCCTAAGTTAGCGGCAATACCTCTAATAGCTAAGTTCATTTTGGCTAGTTTATACGTCGTAGCCGTATATTCTTGTCCGTAAATGGAAATCTCTTTTTTGTTTCCGTGGTGGTTTTCAATAAACTTAATACTTTGCACAAACATCCCACCAGAACCACACGCAGGGTCATAAATAACGCCCTTGTAAGGTTCAATCATTTCAGCAATTAGGTTTACAATGCTTTTTGGGGTGTAGAATTCGCCTTTTCCTTTTCCTTCCGCTAAAGCAAACTTGCTCAAAAAATATTCATACACACGACCCACAATGTCTTGCTGTTTGTCTTTTATAGTGTCAATATTGTTGATGGTATCTAACAAAGCCGCTAGCTTGCTCACGTCCATATTCAAACGAGAGAAGTAATTATCAGGCAAAGCGCCTTTTAAAGCGGGATTATTTTTTTCTATGGTGTGTAAAGCGGTATCAATTTTCAATGCAATATCCGCTTGCTTAGAATTTTCAATAATAAACGACCAACGTGATTCTTCTGGCAAGTAAAAAATATTGGACATGTTGTAGAATTCCTTCATCTCAAGGAATTTCTCTTTATTTTCGGCAATTAGCTCTTTTCTGCGCTCTTCAAACTTATCACTAGCAAATTTTAAGAAAATTAAACCTAATACTACGTGCTTATACTCAGATGATTCCACGGTACCACGCAATTTATTTGCGGAATCCCATAGTGTTTCTTCGATGCTTTTTTCTTTTTTTGCTTTTACTACTTTTGCCATGTTTATGAAGTGTACTTAAAAATATTTGAATTATTTTTTTACCTTTTTATAACTAATCATATTGTTATAAAACGTGGTACACAAACATACAAAAAGCTAATTAAAAAAAATTACGGAAAACCTCATTATGAAAATGAGTTATTAACAAAAGGTAAGAATTATTGTAAATAATCAATGTTTGAAATTCAAATTAATTAAGAATTATAGCATTTTAATGTAATTACCAAAACTTGATTGTTTTAAATACTTCCCTATACAAGATTTTAAAAAACTGTCTGCAGATCGCTCTTTTATATTAAATTTTTTAGCAATTTCTATTGCTTCTTTTCTTTGAAAAGTATCAGGTAAAGCATCAAAAAAATGTTTTTTATTTTGACCTGATTTAAAATCAACATGTTCGGATTGTTTTGGTAGGTTTGCAAACATTATAACACTGTGTTGGATATAGGTTTTTACTAATGTTAAAGCTGTTTCAAAATCAACATCTAGACAATATATCTCTTTATTATAGTCATTAGAACTATATTTTCTTATCGCTGTAAATATCATACATAATCGATACAATATCAACCCTAATCGTTTAACAATACTTTGAGCATCTTCACTAACAAAAGTGTTTATTTTTTCTAAAAATGAGCTAAAAAAAGGATTAAATCTTTCCCATTGTTCATCCGTTAAATGTAGAATCATTTCATCTTTTTCAAAGAATTCAACTAACTTCAAAACTTGTTTTGATTGCGTAGTAAAATACGCTGTCAAATTTACAGGATTTCCTTTTGGGGAAGGGTCTAGCCAAATTGCATCAGTTTTAAAAACATAAAATATAAATCTACTAAACAGTCCATCTTCAGCAGATGATATAATATTAAACACTTGTTTAGGTGTTCCAGACAAGGCAACAGAAAGTTGTGGATTATTTACTTCAACAAATTCTCCATCAGTTTTTCGACTTACAGATATTTTTTCGTGATGAAAAGATTTTCGCAATAAATCGGAGTATGTACCCCAATCATTCTTAAAAGCCTGCCCCATAGTATCAGCTTCTGTTTCACAAATAATACCCTTTCCTTCATTATGATCCAAATGTTGAATGATTTTTGCGTTACTTGTGTTTGCAGGTATGTATACAACTTTAAATTGGGGTGCTAATGGAAAATCTTGATTTTCGTCAAGTTTATTTTTTGCTTTTAATAATTTATAAGCCGATAATTTTTCTTCATATTCCTTTTTTTTATCAATTGAATCAGTAATAATTTTGGTATGATATTCATCAGCTAATGCTTTTGCAAACTTTAAAGAACCCTTTCCTGAAGCTGCTGGAGCTAAAACAAATGAAAATAAATTAGGATATACTACACTGCCACTATAAAGTCCTGATACATTAGGCAAACATCCTGACAATATTGCCAAAGCACCTGTTAGAAAAGTGTCTCTTTCCCTTTTTTGAAGAAAGGCTTTACAACTTTCAAACAGAATAGGTGGCAAATTTTCATAAACAGATTGCGGGATTACAGGTGTAGATTTTAAACAATCTTCATACTCATCATAAATATTTTCTTGCGATTCAAAATTTATTTTTTTTTCATTTTGCATATTTGCAAACTTTGCAAACTTTGCAAAGTCTGCAATTTGATTTTTATAAACGTTTTTTACAGTTGCTTTTACTTCATTTGAATTTAAATCGAAGTTATTGAGGCAAAAGTTTAAAGTGTCATTTTCGGAAATTCCGAATTTGTTTGCATTACATGAAAATAAAAAAACAAAGTTGTTTCTGTTACCTTCATGGTAATTTTCTTTTTGTTCTGTAAATTTCAAACATTCATCAAGGAGATCATCATCAGAAATTGTAGAATTATTTTTCTGTTGAACATCGTTATTATTTTTTCTACCTTCAACTCTCACATCAAAAACTTCGGCTTTCTCATTTAAATATAATTCTGAATCAGAAGACACAAAACATAATCGGGTTATGTCTTTACATTTTGCATCAAAATAATAACCAGATAAATCTTTATAGAAGTTTGCCACTTGAATATATGCAATTGTATGCTCTTCAGCGTTTGTAGACACTTTAATGAATATTTTTAAGCCTTCTCCGCTTGGACTGATAAAAGAGGCAAAGGTAAATTTACAATTATTAATAAGAGTTTTTAGTTTGAGTATTTCTGACTTTGGAATATTATCAAAATCCAAACAAATTATTTTAGAATAGGTTAGCAACATTTCCTTTGTTCTACTAGTTCCAAAAATTCCAGAAGCTGTAAAACCTTTAAGTTCTCTTTTAATTTCATCAGCTGCCCTATTATTGCCTTGGTGTAAAGCATAACGAATTGAATTAATTTCACTAATGTATTTTTCAGATTTAATTTCATTCAAAATATCCAAAATACTACTATCCAATATTTTTTTTCCAAAGTTCAGATAACTAGATACTATCATTTTGTTTGTGGTATTAAGTATAAATAAGTTTGAGTTTCCATGTCATAATAGGCTCTTGAACCATCAGCTCTCTGAGCAATATTTTTTATAGGATGATATCGTGATGTTAGTTTTGATGTTAAATTCTTGATATCATTTTTCGTTGCAGGTTTGTTTCCTTCACTTACTAATAAACTTGAAACCATATTAACAGCTAAAGTTCCCAGTGCTGCATTTCCTACTCCTGCAAGACTAACTTGTTCAATCTTATTTTTTTCCGAATTAGTCTTCTCTACATTTGATTTATTAAGACCCAACTGAGGTTTTCTTAACATATAAGCCCTTGTTCTACAACTGTTGCAACAATACTTTTGTTTTTTTCTTCTTTTAGGTTTGTATGATTTGCTGCAATAATTACAGATATATAAATGATTTTCCATATGCGTAAATTTTAACGTTAGGTTGACGATTAATTTCTTTTTTTATCTCTTATATCGTAAAGATTTTACTTCTTGAAGAGATTTCTCAATACTTTCATTAGTGATTAAAACTCTTTTCCCAAATTTTTTTCCATCTAAAATACCTTTGTCAATGTAATTGCGTATGGTCAAGATACTTACACTTAATTCCTTTGAAGCTTCTTTGATTGTGTAAAACTTTTTTCTTTCTTTTTCATTTTCTTTTTTACTGTAAATATTATTAACAGCTTTTGATACAGATGAATCTATTAAAGATTCTAACATTTCTTGTGTAGTAACTACTAATTTCATAATGATATTTTTTATCTAAATCCATATTTAATTTAAAGGATTTAGTGGTTCAACAGTTTCAAAATTAAATAATTACAGAATCGGTAAACATACACTAAAGCTAGAAAATATTATACAATAAAAAAACGCAAACCACTTATTATCAGTAATTTGCGTTTTTAAGAAAAAAAATTAATACACTTTTCCTAGAAAACTATATTTTAATTATTAGTTTTTATATAAATATTCTTTTGATTAGCAAAAAACTCATCAACTTCATTAAGATTTGGATATTGACTTTTGTCATAAGTTGTTAACATATGATTCTTTAAAAAATGATTATTTATTGGTTTTTCATTGATGTAAAATTTATTTTTTAAAAAATCATGAAAATCAGATTTGTATTTTGGTTGTAAAAAATCCTGTAAAAGATAGAATATTCGTCCTATAAACTTTG
Source organism: Flavobacterium sp. (assembly GCA_018401995.1). Lineage (GTDB taxonomy): Bacteria > Bacteroidota > Bacteroidia > Flavobacteriales > Flavobacteriaceae > Flavobacterium. The sequence goes on from JAGYJR010000005.1 coordinate 41,818, forward strand.
CTTTATTTTTACTTTGTAAATTAATTATTTCATTACTATTGGATGACATACAAGAATAAAAATATGACCACCCCATCATGTTTATTAATAAATTTTTACGCAGAAAGTTGTAAAGATTAAAAATGAATGGTTGATTATCACCAAAAAAAGTTTCATTTATTAAAGTTGGATAATTTTCAAGATACTTTCTGTGGTATTCATCATAATAATTTATAGTGCCTTCCTTTAGATTAATTTCTCTAATTAAACTTTTTTGTTCATCTTCCAAACTTTTAATTTTATTATTACTTGATTCTTTTATATATCTATTTTCCAATTGTAAATCTGAAATGGATCTTTCTTTATCAATTATTAACAATTGATATAGTTTAAGAATACCATTATCCAAGTTTTCTAGATTCCATGTGAAATTTTTCAAAAGATTAAATCTATTTAGCTCGTCAAATAGGAGTTTGGATTTTTGCTCGTAAAAATATCTTAAAAAATAATATTTGAAATCATTTTTAAAATTTTTGAATCGGTTAGAAATTACAAAAAAAGGTAAATTCAAAAAAGTAAAATATTCAATAATAAAATCAACTACTTTTTCATCCTCATCTACATTTGAATTTAATTCATTTAATTCATTTTTTTTAAAATATGAGTAGTTTTTAAAGTAGAAATAAACTTCTGAAGTTTCGTTTAAATATATGTTTTTCTTTAAATGGATTAGCTCATTTATAATAATGTAAGAGTTGTATTCTTTAATAGCCTCTCTCTCTATTCTATCCAATGCAGTCTTAAAAATATCATTTGTGAGAATGTCCGCTTCAATTCTAGCTTTTTTAATTTCGTCAACTAAATGTTTTTTTAAATTGGATACACCTAATTCCTGTTCAAATTTACTTAAATTCATAGTCAATTATACTACTTTTAATGTAATACCCATATCAAAAACTTCATCAACTGCTTCTTTAGTTTGTTCGTCGTCTACTTGGTAATACTGGTTCAAAGTTTTCATGTCGGTATGTCCTGTTATTTTAGCAATAAGTTTATCACTTTTACCTTGTCTTTTCATCATTGTAATAAAAGTTCTTCTTGCTGTATGTGTTGTAATTCTATTGTAAAATTCAATATCTTCTTTTATATTTTCTTTTCCTCTTGTAGTTATTTTTTGAACCACATTTTTATATTCCAACTCTTTAAAAACTTCTTTGATGTATTCATTTTGCTTTTGATTAGCAATTAAAGGTAGTTTATAATCATACTTTTTTAAAATAAATTTTGATATGGAAGTTAGAGGAATATTTCTTGCTGGTTTATTTGTGTCTTTGTCTTCTTTAAGTAAAATTTCAAAATCAGTAACGTTACTTTTAGAAATTAATGAAAGTTCTCCAAAACGCATACCTGTAACGCATGCAAAAACAAAAACATCCCTTACTTTTTCAAGTTTACTAGATTCAAACTCATGTTCCATTAACTTCTTTAAGTCTTCCAATGTTAGTGCTATTTGATTTGTAATAACACGTTCTACTTTTTTAAATTCCATGAACGTATTATTAAAAGTGTACTTATTTTTTAAAGCCCAAAACATAAATGTTTTAAACAATCCTAAATTTCGAGCATAGGTATTGTTAATGTGCTTTAAATCATCCATACAATAAGAAGTAAACTCTCTGTGAAAAAAATGATTGATTTTACTAAATGTTAATTTATATTTTCTTTTAATTTCGAAATCTTGTAAAATATTTTTGATATTGTTATATCTCTTAATTGTAGCTTCAGACCATTCTTTCCCCTTTTTCTTTTCTTCAACAAAAGTATCATATGCATCAAAAAAAATATTTTTCCCCTTTACAGTTTTTTTAAAATTTTCATCAAAAACTTTCTTTAAGACAACAGATGTTAACGTTTCATTTATTCTTTGATACAATCCATAGGTTTCAAGGTATAAATCAGAATACCTATTTAATTGTAAATTAATTGTTGAAGCATTATTAGATTTTGAAGCTCCTTTCAAAAAGGCCTCTTAAAATTAAAATCCCATTCTTCAGGTTTAATTTTTTCACCTGTTGAATACTTAAATTTTTATTTTCCTCTTTAAAGTAAACTACAAAATATATTAATGTGCTTTCTTTAGATTTTGGTTCTTTTAATTGAAATGTATAATTCATACAGGGGACGTATTAGGGACGTTTTACTTATATTTTAACATATTTTACAATACATAAACAAATATACAAAAATCTTAAAACCCTTATAAATAGTACATTATTAGTTATTAACAACTTATTAAAATATAATTTATACAATACTCTCCGACTCCACAAAAACAAATTCAAAAGAGTACAAAAGCCTGCAAATCGTATGATTTACAGGCTTTTAAATTTTAAATAACTATGATTTTATTTTAAATCAAAACGATCTAAGTTCATCACTTTTGTCCATGCTGCAACGAAGTCATTAACAAATTTTTGTTTGTTGTCTTCTTGAGCATATACCTCAGCAATAGCTCTTAATTCTGAATTTGAACCAAAAATTAAATCGGCACGTGTTGCTGTCCATTTCAATTCATTAGTCTTCATATTTCTACCTTCAAAAAGTTCTTGATCATCAGAAGTTGCTTTCCAAGTTGTTCCCATGGCTAATAAGTTTACAAAAAAATCATTATTCAATTTATCTTTGTTCGTAGAGAAAATTCCATGTTTTGAACCGTTGTAGTTTGTATTTAAAACTCTCATCCCACCAACCAAAACTGTCATTTCAGGAGCTGTTAATGTTAATAATTGTGCTTTGTCTACCAATAGTTCTTCTGTAGGAACAGTATATTTTGTTTTTAGATAATTACGGAATCCATCCGCTTGTGGCTCTAACACTGCAAAAGAGTTCACATCGGTTTGTTCTTGTGAAGCATCCATTCTACCAGGAGTAAATGGAACTTGAACATTGTAACCTGCATTTTTAGCCGCTTGTTCTACCCCAACATTTCCTGCCAATACAATTAAATCAGCTAAAGAAACTTTTTTATCTTTAGATTTCGCATTAAAATCTCCCTGAATTTTTTCTAAAATTGGTAAAACACGATTCAATTGCATTGGATTATTTACTTCCCAACTTCTTTGCGGTTCTAAACGAATTCTTGCACCATTAGCCCCACCTCTTCTATCGGAACCTCTATAGGTTGAAGCAGAAGCCCAAGCAACAGTAACCATATCTTGAATAGATAATCCTGAAGCTAAAATTTGAGTTTTTAGAGCTTTAATGTCTTTGTCATTTACCAATTTATGATTTAAAGCAGGAATAGGATCTTGCCAAATTAAATCTTCTTTCGGTGCTTCTGGTCCTAAATATGTAGTTTTAGGCCCCATATCTCTATGAGTTAACTTAAACCATGCACGAGCAAATGCCTCATTAAAAGCGTTTTCATCTGCTAAAAAACGTCTTGATATTTTCTCATATACCGGATCATATCGCAAAGATAAATCTGTAGTTAACATATAAGGTTTGTGCATTTTGTTTTTGTCAAATGCATCTGGAATAATTTTGTCATCTGTTTTTGCAATCCATTGTTTTGCGCCAGCTGGACTTGTAGTTAGTTCCCAATCATATTTAAACAAGAAGGTTAAATAATCATGACTCCATTTAGCTGGAGTTGATGTCCAAGTTACTTCTAAACCTGAAGTAATTGCATCAGTACCTTTTCCTGATTTGTAACTACTTTTCCATCCAAAACCTTGTTCTTCGATTGGAGCTGCTTCTGGTTCTGGCCCTACATGTTTTGCATCTCCAGCACCGTGAGTTTTTCCTAACGTATGCCCACCAGCAATTAAGGCTACTGTTTCTTCATCGTTCATACCCATTCTACCAAAGGTTTCACGAATGTCTTTTGCTGCAAGTATTGGGTCTGGATTTCCATTAGGCCCTTCTGGATTTACGTAAATCAATCCCATTTGAACAGCTGCTAATGGATTCTCTAATTTTCTTCCTTCAGAATAGCGTTTATCATCTAACCATTTTGACTCTGGTCCCCAATAAACATGAGATTCTGGTTCCCAAACATCTTCTCTACCTCCAGCAAAGCCAAATGTTTTAAAGCCCATTGATTCTAAGGCTACATTTCCTGTTAAAATCATCAAATCTGCCCAAGAAATCTTATTACCATACTTTTGTTTAATAGGCCATAACAAGCGACGTGCTTTGTCTAAGTTACCATTATCAGGCCAACTGTTCTGTGGTGCAAAACGTTGTTGACCAGCACGCGTTCCACCTCTACCATCTCCTGTTCTATAAGTTCCTGCACTATGCCATGCCATACGAATAAATAAACCACCATAATGACCAAAATCAGCTGGCCACCATTCTTGCGATTGTGTCATTAATTCCGTCAAATCTTTTTTCAACGCATCGTAATCTAATGACTGGAATTCCTTAGCATAATTAAATTTAGAACCCATTGGATTACTTAATTCAGAATTTTGACGCAAAACATCTAAATTTAACTGATTAGGCCACCATTCTTTATTTTTGTCTTTGTTTTGACTTGCTTTTTGAGCTACTTCAACTTTTGGATTTGTAGTTGATTTAGCATTAGTGTATTGTTCAATGGGACCGGTATTGGGACCTCTTTGCGCTCCCATTTCATTCACATTATAGGTTTTTCCAGTTACAGGGCAAGTAACTGTTTCTTGTGCAAAAGAAAATGCAGCAAATAGCAAACTTGAAAGTAGTACTGTTTTTTTCATATGTTTAAATTTTTATAATCCAAAATTCAACATAATTAGAATAAAAAAACAATATTTTGAAATGATATATCTTATATAACTATAGATTTTAAATATAGTTTACAAAAAACACTATAAGAAAAACCTTTTAAGATAGAATTTTATAAATCAAATCTAAAAAAAGAGCGGCAAATGCCACTCTTTAAATTATTTCTTTTGGTCTTGACCTTACAAGTATTGATTCCTAAAAGCGTATAAGCCGGACAAAATTGAAAAGATGATGTGAGTACCATTGACAACCCAACAGCTAAAACAATCCACTTAACAGTTCCATCAAAAGCACCTGAAAGTCCTAAAATAAGAGCAATAACACCTAGAATGACACGAAGAAAACGATCTCCATTACCTACATTTTTTTTCATAATTTTATAGTTTATTGATTAGTTCACTATTGGTTTGCCTTCAGCTATCCATTGCGTTATTCCTCCATCCAAATCGATAATGGTTGTAAAACCCATCGCTTTTAATTTAGCTGCCGCATTAGCACTACGAACACCAGATTTACAATACACCAATACAGGTTTGTTTTTATCAAGTGATGTAACTTTTTGTTCAAAATCTTCTCCTAAAATATTGGCATTTAAAGCATTCGCTATATGTTTTTCACTAAACTCTTCTGGAGTTCTGGCATCTACTAATTGAATGCCTTCTTCTGCCATTTTTTGTTCAAAAACCGATGCATTAACCACTAAAACTCCTTCCGTTTTTTGTTTTAAACATGATGAAGCAAGCAATGTTATAAAACTCAATAAAAATACTTTCATACTATTTTTTTCTAAAATTATAAAATTATTTGGAATGTTGACGAATTATTGTCACTAAATCTTTTGCACTCAAAACTCCAGATTGTCTCCAAAGCATTTTTCCTTCGTTAAACAGTAGCATCGTTGGGACACCACGAACCATAAATTCGGCAGCTAAATCTTGGTGTTGGTCAACATTAATTTTAATAATACGTACTTCATCTTTCACTATGGATTTCACTTCTTGTAAAATTGGAGCTAACATTTTACAAGGTCCACACCAATCGGCATAAAAATCAACTAAAGTTAACTGCTTTTCGTTTATAAGAGTAGTAAATTTTGTATTCATAATTATTTATTTTTCACAAAATTAAAAGATTCCAGTACTTGTGTCTGTAATATTTGTTACAAAACTGCCAATATGACAATTGTCATTTTTTTTTATTTCTAATCGACATACATTTGACAAAATTTATAGTTATGCAACCTTCATTAGTACAAAAATATAACGTCCCAGGTCCTAGATATACTAGCTATCCAACGGTACCTTATTGGGAAGAAGAACTATTTACGGCTAAAGATTGGCAAAACTCCTTTTTAAAAACGTTTCAAGAAACCAACGCTTCAGAAGGTATTAGTTTATACATTCACTTACCTTTTTGTGAAAGTTTGTGTACGTTTTGTGGTTGCCATAAAAGAATTACCAAACGTCATGAAGTTGAAAATCCATATATCAAAGCAGTATTGAAAGAATGGGATTTATACTGTCAATTGTTCCCAGAAAAACCAATAATTAAAGAAATTCATTTGGGTGGCGGAACTCCCACGTTTTTTTCTCCTGAAAATCTAACTGCTCTGATTCAAGGAATTTTAGAAAAAAGTAACGTTGCTCCAAGTCATGAATTTAGCTTTGAAGGGCATCCTAATAATACTACCAAAGAACATTTACAAACTTTATATGATTTGGGTTTCCGAAGAGTAAGTTTTGGTGTTCAAGATTATTCGGAAAAAGTACAAAAAGCAATCAATCGCATGCAACCGTTTCATAATGTAGCTAAAGTGACTTTTTGGGCGAAAGAAATTGGGTATACTTCTATTAGTCATGATTTGGTTTTTGGTTTGCCATTCCAAACGCTTGATGATGTTTTAGATACTATTGATAAAACAAATTCATTACATCCCGATCGTTTGGCTTTTTACAGTTATGCTCATGTGCCATGGATTAAAGGAAACGGACAACGCGGTTTCAATGACGAAGATGTTCCAAAAGACGATATCAAACGTCAATTATACGAACAAGGAAAATTAAAATTAACCACTAACGGATTTCACGAAATTGGAATGGATCACTTTGCTTTAGCTAATGATTCCATGTACCAATCGTTCCAAAAAGGAGAACTGCATCGCAACTTCATGGGATACACCACTACCAATACGCAATTGATGATTGGTTTAGGTGTTTCTTCTATAAGTGATAGTTGGACTGCTTTTGCACAAAACGAAAAAGTATTGGAAGACTATTACGACCGATTAGACAAAAACGAAATTCCAATTTATCGTGGTCATTTGTTGAATGAAGAAGATTTGATCATTCGTCGTCATATTTTAAATATTATGTGCCAATTTGAAACTTCTTGGAAAAAACCAGAAATGCAATTTCCAGAAATCGATGAAGTAATAAGTACATTAGAAGAAATGGAAAATGATGGTTTGTTAGAAATCTCAGATTACAAAATTACTGTAACTGAAAAAGGAAAACCATTTATCAGAAATATTTGTATGGCTTTTGATTTACGTTTAAAAAGAAAAGCACCACAAACGCAATTATTTTCAATGACAATTTAATACTTTTCATTCATTTTGTAAATTCAAATACAGTAACCGAAATGGTGAAAACTTTCTATTTCGTTTAAAAAGAGTACCTTTGTGGCAAATTACCCGCTATGAAGACATTTGAAGATTTTGATTTACCTAAATCCTTACATAAAGCCGTTGAAGAACTTGGCTTTACAAACCCAACTCCTATTCAAGAAAAAGCTTTTCCTGTAATTTTATCAGGTAGAGACATGATGGGAATTGCGCAAACAGGAACGGGTAAAACATTCGCTTATTTGTTGCCCATTTTAAAGCAATGGAAATTTCAAAAAACAGATAGTCCAAGAGTACTAATTTTAGTTCCAACAAGAGAATTAGTAGTTCAAGTAGTAGAAGAAGTTCAAAAACTAACCACGTACATGTCGGTACGAACTTTAGGCATTTATGGTGGAGTTAATATCAACACACAAAGAAAAGACTTAGCTTTAGGAGTAGATATTTTAGTAGGAACACCAGGAAGAGTTATGGATTTATCATTAGACGGAGTATTACGATTTGATGTGCTTCAGAAACTAGTCATTGACGAATTTGATGAAATCTTAAATTTAGGATTCCGAGTGCAGTTGACCTCTATTTTATCCATGATTCGTAGTAAGAGACAAAATATTTTGTTTTCTGCAACCATGACAGAAGATGTAGATGCTTTGCTAGATGAATTTTTCGAATTCCCTGAAGAAGTTTCTTTGGCTCCAAGCGGAACTCCATTAGAAAAAATCAAACAAGAAGTCTTTCATGTTCCCAATTTCTTAACGAAAATCAATTTGTTAAAACATCTTTTAGAAACTGATGCAACTACAGAACGTGTTTTATTATTCGTAAACAACAAACGAATTGTAGAAGTAGCTTTTGATGCTTTGGAAGAAGCTTTTCCTGGGCAATTTGGTGTAATTCATTCCAATAAAACGCAAAATTACCGTTTACAAACCATGGCAAGTTTCCAGAATGGCGACTTACGAGGCTTGATTACAACCGATGTAATGGCACGTGGTTTAGATATTTCTGATATTACACACGTTTTCAATCTACAATTTCCTGAAGTTCCCGAGCAATACATTCACCGAATTGGAAGAACCGGTAGAGCTGATAAAGAAGGTGTGGCTATTAGTTTTGTTGCTCCTTATGAAGAAGAAAAACAACTAGCAGTTGAAGAATTAATGAACCAAGAAATTGAATTCATCCCGTTTCCTGAGCAAGTGATTATTGAAGAAAAGAAATTGGAATTTGAAAAAGATAAAAAGAGATTCAAAACCATTGGAAAAAAAATAAATGTAGAGGAAAAAGGCGCTGCTTTTCACGAGAAAAAAGATAAAAACAAAAAAGTTAACTTGGGCGGACCTGGTAAAACCAAACCAAGAAAAACCGCACCAAGAAATCGCGCTGTAGAAGCCAAACGAGACGCTAAAAAGAAAAATCGTTAAACAAGTATGATTGCTGATTTTGTAAGAGATACAACCTTGAACAACCAAGTGTTTGAGGAAAATGCCATAAAATACAAACAATTTGATACATGTATTTTTATCAATTGTGATTTTTCGAAATGTAATTTTCAGAGTGTTTCTTTTATAGATTGTACTTTTATTGGTTGCAATTTTAGAGAAGCGAAAATTAATTACGTTTCCTTACGCGATGTAGAATTCAAACAATGCGATTTTACAAGTGTGAACTTTGCCATGACCGATCAGGTTATTTATTCCTTTCATTTTACGGATTGTACTTTAGATTACACCCAATTTTACAAACTCAAGTTAAAACAAATTCGTTTCATTGGTTGTAGTATGGTTGCAGCCGATTTCATGGAAACCGATTTAACCGAAGCGATTTTTGATCATTGCGATCTACGAAGAGCTGTTTTTTCCAAAACCATTGCGAATAAAGCCGATTTTAGCACCAGTTTCAACTTCACCATTGACCCAGAACAAAACAAATTGAAAAAAGCCAAATTCGCATTAGAAGGTTTGAAGGGTTTGTTAGAAAAATACGATTTGATTATTAAATAATTGATTCTATTGGCTATAATATAAAAAAATAATTTAGCCACAGATTAACGGATTTACACAGATTTTAATTAACCTTATTTGTATAATCCGAGCTAATCTATGAAATCCGTGGCAAAACAATAAACATCTATTTTATTGACTTAAGCTATTCTATTTTTTAGAATTTGTTAAATTTTATTTTCCTTTTTTTTCTACAACGAATTTTACTAAATTTGGACTAATTAAAAATAATCATATGCAACCTAGAAACTATTCCAAAATATTTCGTGTTTTACATTGGTCTATTGCCATTATCTTTCTATTGTTATTGCTGACTATTTTCCTTAGAAAAACTTGGATGGAAAAAAATCATGTAGCCGAAATTATCCAAACTTATTTAACGGAAAACAATTACGAAACCCTACCACAAGATGACGCCATTGTTTTGGCTAAAAAAATCAGAAAACCAATGTGGGTTTGGCATATTTACTTCGGTTATGTTTTAGTGGGTTTGTATTGCATTCGTTTGGCTCTACCCTTTTTTGGTGAAATGAAATTTACTTCTCCATTCCAAAAAAATTTAGACACCAAAACCAAATTTCAATATTGGACTTACTTGATTTTCTATATTTTCACTGGAGTTTCCTTAATCACAGGATTGATTATTGAGTGGGGACCAAAATCCTATAAAAAACCAATGGAAGAAATACACGAACTTTCTATTTACTATTTATTAGCTTTTATAGTAATTCATTTCAGTGGTGTTTTAATAGCTGAATTGGGCAACCAAAAAGGAATTATTTCTAAAATTATTAGTGGAACAAAAAATGAGAACTAATCAATGCTACTTGTTTTAATTGGTAGAACGTTTTAATTAGTGTATTGGATTGTTAATTCATGAAAGCATTATCTAGGTCAAAAGATAAAAAATAGTTAATTCTTACTTAAATACACTTGTTAATTTGAGTGAAAATTCGTAACTTTAAGTATTATTAATTTAATACCCAATTAAGTATGCTAATACAAATCAACACCGACAAAAACATTGAAGGTCACAGCCGCATGAATGAATTCTTTTCAGAAGAAATTAAAAAAGAATTAGCTCGTTTTGATGATAAAATAACCCGAATAGAAGTGCATTTAGGCGACGAAAATGGCGATAAATTTGGGAAACACGACAAAAAATGCATGATTGAAGCCCGAATGGAAAAGAAAAACCCAATTGCAGTAACAGCCCATTCCGATTCACCAGAAAAAGCCTTTTACGAAGCCGTTGAAAAAATAAAGCGTTCCTTAAGCACTACTTTAGAAAAAATGCGCGAACATTAATACTTAAATCCCGATGAGAATCGGGATTTTTTTATAGAATTTTTTATAGTATATTTGGATTTGTAAAAAATAATACGCAACTATAGTTGAGCATAGCTATTCAAAAATAGTCAGCTTTGCTCAACTAAATAGTAAAAAACTGAGCATATAAACAAGTTATAGACTATTATAAATGACAGACACGTTAAAGAAAATATGGAATTCTAAGAATGGAAATTTTATTTTTTTCCTACTCTGCGTGACATTAGGTGGAGTTTATTTGTATTTTGACCGACCAAGTGTTAACAATCAAAATGACTTGATTGAAATTAACGGAACTTGCAGACATATCTCACAAGAACTAGTTTACTCTAAAAAAATAAAAAAAACAGAACGAGACTCGACATATCATATATTCCTTGACGAGTATCCAAGTAAATTTCAGGTCAGCTACTCTTCCTACGACAGAAAAAATTTTTATGAAAAGACAAAGCCAGGTGATAAAATTAGACTTCATATTGCTCGACAAGACCAAAAACAACTTGACAATTCAGATAGCAAAATTCGTAGTTTTTCCTTGACCGTAAACTCGAAAACATATCTTTCGGTGGACAGTGGACTAAATGGATTTGGCAAGGGACTTTTTGAGCTTATAATGATATTTTTACCATTACTAATTATGACAATTTTGATACGAAGGACACTAAAGAAAGAATAACAGGCTATAACAGCACCTACCCAAAAGTGGCGGTTCAGTGGTTAAATCAAGCTTTGTGCTTCTATCAAAGTTTGTGCTTGGTTGACAGTGAAGTGCTTCGAAATCGCCACCTTCGGGTAGCTGCAAAACGTTAGCGGTCATTGTAAGAGAACGACCTTCACAGAACAAAATACACAAGAAAACAAAACATCTCAATTTTTCATCTTGAAAAAAAACACAATCTTTTGTGACTTTTAGACCATTCTCACTACTAATAGAATAAACGAAACAAAAACTGCTGATGAGCTATGATTTTTTGGAAACTATTAAAGAAAACGAAGGAGTTATTTTTAAGCTTGTTAGAATTTATGCAGACCAGTATGACGACCAAAAGGATTTATACCAAGAAATTATATATCAACTTTGGAAATCCTTTCATTCATTCCAAGGAAACTCAAAAATCAGTACTTGGATTTATAAAGTAGCTTTAAACACATCATTAGCACACATAAATTTAAAAAAGAAGCATTCAAAAACCATTTCATTACAAGACATCAGACTTCAATTTGAAGAAAATATTGATACTCAACTTGAAGATAAAATTATTGAAATGTATCAACATATTAAACAATTGAATGAAATCGACAAGGCTATCGTTTTCTTGTTTCTTGAAGATAAAAGCTATGAGGAAATTGCTGATATTATGGGTTTTACAATCACAAACATCGGAACTAGGCTGAACAGAATAAAATCAAAACTAAAAAATCAAATTGCCAAATAATTATTTTATGGAATTAGAAGAAATGAAAAATGTGTGGAACAAAATGGAAGAAGGAAAGAAAAACATTCCATTTCAAATTAGCGAACCTTCACTACTTGAATACAATAAAATAACTAACATCTTTAAGATAAGAGAAATTATTGGATTAGTGATTGCCTATACTATCGCAGGGCTTGTTCTATACAATTTTAATAATTTGGATAATTGGTATTTACGTTTATTTGGCTGTGCTTTGGTTATTTATCTTTTGATAATGCCTATTTACACTTTATTTGTGACTTGGAAAATAAAACATATTGATTTAGTAAAATCAAATTTCAAGAATGTATTTGAGCAAATTTATAAAGCAAAAAGCAATTTGAAGAAAGCGGAAAAAATAAGCTTCATAACAAGTCCGCTTCTTTTCTTTGCATCCATCGTAGTCCTAACAAAATTATTTACAGACAAAAACCTCTTTACTTTAAATATTCAATTACCTGTGATTTTTCTAATAGTAGTTGCATTTTTAGGTGCAATAATTTTCAATGTTTGGGCTTTCAAAAATAGAGATAAAGAATTCAAATCTGTTAAACAATTACTTGAAGATAAAAACTAATAATAAAAGCATAATATTATGACAGAAAACAAAAAACGAAATGTCGGAAATGGAATTGGCATTGGTGCAGCACTAGGTGTTGCATTTGGAGCAGCTTACGGTAATCAATCTGGTAACTTAAAGGAAAGTATTGCATTAGGACTTGTGATTGGCGTTGCTCTCGGAGCAATTTTCGACTTTACAATTAGAAAGAAAAAAAACTAAATGAAACAACAACGAACCGCTAACAGCCGTAACTGTTGCACAACTACTATTTTTCAAAATAAAATCTCAAAAAACATAAAATTCCGACCTCGTTTAAGCCCTTTTAAGCGAGGTTTTTTTTTAGTCCCTATACAAAATTAAAAATTTCGAGTGCTTAAATTTGAAATTATGAAGTCTGTAAATACCCGATAGCGCGGAATTGCATTCCGTGCCCACAATCAAAAAAAAATCCCAATCTTTCGATTGGGATTGCTATTCTAATTACTTCGTAAACAACAATTCACGATATTTTGTTAATGTCCACATTTCGTCGTCTACTAACAATTCTAGTTTGTCGGCGTGGTAACGAATTTGGTCAAAATACGGTTTAACTTTATCGCAATAAGCCGCAGCCATTTTTTCGGTATTAGCTAAGGCGTTTGCTTTTTTACGTTCTTGCGTCATGGCTTCTACTTTAGAATTAATGCCTTCAATATGACCCGAAATTTCTTTGATTAAGTTAATCTGTTCGCCAGCAATTTTTTCGAAATCTTTACCAAAAATCTCTTTCAATCCTTTTACGTTTTCGATTAACACGTTTTGGTATTTAATTGCTGTTGGCACCACATGGTTTCTAGCAATATCACCCAACACACGACCTTCAATTTGGATTTTCTTCACATATTCTTCCAATTCAATTTCATATCTTGATTCCACTTCCACGTGATTCATTACGTCCATTTCACTAAAAACGGCAACCGCTTTTTTAGAAACTTTCGCTTTCAACGCTTCTGGAGTGGTTTTATGATTGCTTAATCCGCGTTTTTTTGCTTCTACTTCCCAAGCTTCACTATAACCATCGCCTTCAAATAAAATAGCTTTGGTTTGTTTGATATATTCTCTTAATACGTTGAAAATAGCTTCGTCTTTCTTCAAATCTTTCTTTTCAATCAAAGCATCTACTTCCGCTTTAAAATCTTTCAATTGCTTAGCAACAATCGTGTTCAAAGTAGTCATAGAAACGGCACAGTTTGCAGAAGAACCAACGGCTCTAAATTCAAATTTATTTCCTGTGAAAGCAAATGGAGATGTACGGTTTCTATCGGTATTATCCAACATCACATCTGGAAGTTTTCCAACTACGTTTAATTTTAAATCTGTTTTTTCTTCTGGCGATAATTTTCCTTTAGAAACACCTTCTAATTCCGCTAAAACTTTGGTTAATTGTTGACCAATAAATACCGAAATTATTGCTGGTGGCGCTTCATTAGCTCCTAAACGGTGGTCATTACTTGCCGAAGCAATAGAAGCACGCATCAATTCTTCATAATCATGAACCGCTTTAATCGTATTGATGAAAAACGTTAAGAATTGTAAGTTGCTCATTGGCGTTTTCCCTGGGCTCAACAAGTTCACACCTGTATCAGTTGCCAAAGACCAGTTGTTGTGTTTTCCTGAACCATTTACACCTTTGAACGGTTTTTCATGGAACAAAACTTTGAAATCGTGACGCTCTGCTACTTTCTGCATAACATCCATCAATAACGAGTTGTGATCCACCGCTAAATTCGTTTCTTCGAAAATAGGTGCCAATTCAAATTGGTTCGGCGCCACTTCATTATGACGCGTTTTTACTGGAATTCCCAATAACATACATTCGTTTTCCAAATCGCGCATGTATTGTAACACTCGCGTTGGAATAGAACCAAAATAATGATCTTCTAATTGTTGCCCTTTGGCAGAAGTATGACCTAATAAAGTTCTTCCAGTTGCCAAAATATCAGGTCTTGAAGTAGCTAAAGCGCTATCAATCAAGAAATATTCTTGTTCCCAACCTAGAGTTGGTGTTACTTTTTTAACATTTTTATCGAAATATCTAGCTACATCAATAGCAGCAGAATCAATGGCATGCAACGCTCTCAATAATGGTGTTTTATTGTCCAATGCCTCACCAGTATACGAAACAAAAACCGTTGGAATACATAAAGTTGTTCCAAAGATAAACGCTGGCGATGTTGGATCCCAAGCCGTATAACCTCTAGCTTCGAATGTATTACGGATGCCACCATTTGGGAAAGAAGAAGCATCTGGTTCTTGTTGTACCAATTGACTTCCACCAAATTTTTCAACTGGATCACTTCCATCGAAAGAAGTTTCGAAGAAGGCATCGTGTTTTTCAGCAGTTGTTCCTGTTAACGGTTGAAACCAGTGTGTGTAATGGGTTACGCCTTTTGAAAGCGCCCATTCTTTCATTCCTAGCGCGATGTATTCCGCCATTTTTCGGTCGATTTTGGTACCGTTTGCTGCATCTTTAACCGCTTTGTAAGCATCTGGAGTTAAAAATTGACGCATGGCTTTGTCTCCAAAAACATTGGTTCCAAAAATAGCTGATTTACGATCTAGTTCTTCTACTTCTACTGGTTTACGATCGGTAGCGCGTTGTAAAGCTTGAAATCGAAATGTTGACATAAAGTTGTGTGTTTTGTAGTTATACCCTTGAAAAGATGTGCAAATATACAAATAATTAAATGCAATTACATTTTAACCCCTATTTTTTTAGGGGTAAATTATTTTTTATTACTTTTGCCTCATGGAAAATCATTTTTTATACATGGTAATGTTAGGCTGTACGCCAAAAGGTCGCTTTACAGAACAACACGATATTTTTTTTGGCATTGGAAGTAGTTTGAAAGAATTGGTTCCTGACATGAATACTTTTTGGCCAGAAGCTAAAGGAAGAATCCATATTGACGCTTGGCAAAAAATAACTTTTGCAGATGGTTATACCATTGAAGTGGTTTCGAAAAACGAAAAAACTACTCAAGAAGAACAAGTATTCTTTCTAAACTTAGGCGGTTACAAAGAAGGAGAATTTGAAGAATACCATTATAAAATTGTGACAGTTGCTAAAACAAAAGCCGAAGCTATTAAAAAAACCAAACAAACTACTTTTTACAAACATTGCGGTTTCAAAGGCGCCGAATCGCATATTGACGATAAATATGGTGTTGATGTAGATGACATTCACAATATTGAAGATATTCTTTCGGATAAGTTCAAATCGGAATTCACTCTAAAAATAACAAAAACCAATGCGACTTTCGAAGACGAAAAACACATTGGTTATTTAAAAATTGATAAGATAAATGTTTAAAAAAAAGAGCTGATTTTCAGCTCTTTTCTCTTATAAATTTATTTCTGCTACATTTTTATCATCGATACCGTAATAGTTAATTACAGCTTCATAATCTTTCGTATCTACTGGATTAGCAGTTCTATTACCAAAGAAAGCTGGAATTACAACTACTCTAAATGTCTGGTTCAATCTAAAATCACTTGACAAACCAGGTAAATCAAATCCAAATAAAGTTACTTCTGCATCAAAACGTGTAAAATCGTTTTGGTAACCAAAATCTAAGGTTCCATCATCAAAATAATAAGTTTCTGGCAATAATTTCCAAATAGCTCCTGCTGAAGAATTTCCAGCTTGACGATAAACTAAAACCATATCAGAACTATAAATACTATGCGGAAAATTTAACAATACAGTATATCCATTCCCTGAAGTAAAGTTCACATTATTGTATTGAAAAACTTCACTAATAGTATCGCTATCGAAAGTATCTTGAACCACAACCTCTTCACGAACACAACTTTGTAGCGTTATCATCCCGATAAAAGCTAACAATAAAGTAATTTTCTTCATAATCTTTGATTTTTATATTTTTTCTAAATAACTATAACCAATTGTTGTGCCAAAAATTTAAAATCCAATTATTTAGTATCTTTGAAACTTTAAACAGATTGAAAAATGGGAAGAAATAATCCTAAAAACATTAAAGCACATAACGATAAATTACACAAAGAGCAAGCCAAAGAAAAGGCTAAAAAAAATGCTCGTGCCGAAAAATTGAAAGAAATAACTAGAAAATTCAACGAAACTAAATCGTAATTTATGTCGAATTGCTACTGCGGAAATTCAATTTCGTTTCAAGATTGTTGTGAACCTTATATAATAGGAACAGCAAACGCTCCAACGGCTGAAAAATTAATGCGTTCGCGTTATAGTGCTTTTGCAACAGGCGCTGCTGATTATTTGGTAAACACTACCCATATTTCAAAACGCAGATTTCATAACAAAAAAGACATCTTAGCTTGGAGTCAATCAAACAAATGGTTAAAATTAGAAGTTCTAGCCTCTAGTGAAACTACCGTAACTTTTAAAGCCTATTATTTAGATGAAAATTTAAAAGCACAAGTACATTACGAACACTCGACTTTTAAATTGGAAAATGATAAATGGTTTTATGTGGATGGCATATTTGAATAAAACGCATCTTCTTTCCATTTTAACGGATTTTGTTCAATATAATTTTGAATGTTATCAAATGATTTCGAATTGCGAATAATGTGATCATGAAATCGGGATTGCCAGGCGAAATTAGGATTGATTTTCCTGCATTCAAATGAACATCGCCCTTTGTACCATCGAACAATTTTAGAAATCGAATTACCCAACATCGGATTTTTATCACCTGAAAATCCACCGTTTTCAACGCGTAGAGACGCGATTAATCGCGTCTCATTATTGTTATTTTTCACATCATTATTATCAGACGCGATAAATCGTGAATTATTCATTTTATCATTATTATCAGACACGATAAATCGCGTCTGATCGTATTCACCAACATTATTAGACGCAAGGGAATTGGAAATAATATCAATAATCAAAATCCCATGAACATGATTTGGCATGACCACAAAATTTCCCAATTCAACCATGGGAAAATGATTTGGAATTTCTAACCAAAATTGTTCTGCCAATTTTCCTATTTCGGATAATTGCATTTCTTGATTTTGAATATGTCCAAAAAAATGGTGTCGGTTTTGGGTGCAAATGGTTATGAAATAGGCTCCATTATTTGCGTAATCCCAGGTTTTTAAACGCGCAGAGGAAATGCGGTATTTGTTTTTAAATTTATTTTGCATGGCGTTGAATATTATATCGTTATGCTAAATAATGAAATTATTATGGGAATTGGAAATTGATTTTTATTTTTTTTATTTTTTATTTTTTTTTGAATGAATTCAAAAAAAAGAGACGCGATAAATCGCGTCTCTACGGAAAATATTTTTTGAAATATTACATATTTCTTCGGTATTGTCCGCCAACCTCAAACAATGCACTTGTGATTTGTCCTAACGAACACACTTTCGTAGCATCCATTAATTTTTCGAAAATGTTTTGGTTGTTGATGGCTGCTTCTTGAATTACATTTAATTGTTCGGCTACCTTGTCGGCACTTGTTTTGTGAAGGTTATTCAACATATTAATTTGATATTATTTTTCTTCTTCCGTTGCATCGAATTACCTGCAGCAGGAATTACTGTTGTGAACCTTTTGAACTCAAGAAGGTGTTTACTCCAATAATTGGGACCTCCTGTGTGTTTGCCTCAATACAAGGATTCTTCTGAATTTTACTTCTTTTGATACATCGTTTCCATTGCTCCAAGAACGCTGCCACGTTCTGTAATTCTATCACCCTTGTAAAACAGCTTCTTCAACTAAATCAGTTAATTCTTCAATAATGAACGAACCTTGAATTGATTTTCGTTTTTGCTAAACCCATCTTTGCCACAATCAACTGAATGGCCATTGCTCTAATGGACTGATTCTTCTGTTGGTGTTGTAATCGTTTCATCATAAGCATTGGTATGCAACGAATTACAGTTATCGTAAATTGCATATAACGCTTGTAAAGTCGTACGAATGTCATTGAAATCAATCTCTGTGTGTAATGAACGTCCAGAAGTTTGAATGTGGTATTTCAACATTTGTGCTCTTTCGTTGGCTCCGCTTATTTTTCAAGGCTTTCTGCCCAAATCTACGAGCCACACGACCGATTACCGCATATTCTGGACTAATTCCATTTTGAGAAGAAGATAAATTCGGACCGTTGATATTCATTCCACGACTCAAATAATATTCCACGTAAGTGAAACCATTGCTAACGTGAAAGCTAACTGAGTAATTGGATTTGCTCCTGCTTCCGCAATGATATCCTGAAATGGAAACTGAATAGAAATTTCGAACATTCTGTTTGATGAAATACTCCTGAACATCACCCATTAAAACGTAAAGCAAATTCCGTAGAGAAAATACACGTATTTTGTGCTTGATCTTCTTTTAAAATATCCGTTTGAACTGTTCCACGAACTTGAGCTAAGGTTTTTACTTTGATATCTTGATAGACATCTAAAGGTAAAACTTGGTCTCCAGTTACTCCTAAAAGCATTAAACCTAAACCAAGTTTCCTTCCAAAGAACCTTGATATCTTGGACGCTCTACTCCTTTTTTCTGTAGATTTCGTTGATTTTTTTCTTCAACTTCAACTTGAAGATTATTTTCAACAATGTATTTTTCACAGTTTTGATCGATGGCAGCACCGCAAAGAATCCTAACAACATTGAGCAGGACCATTAATCGTCATCGAAACCGAAGTTAATGGATGACTTAAATCGAAACCTGAATATAATTTCTTAGCATCATCTAAACAACAAATTGAAACTCCAGCATTACCGATTTTTCCATAAATATCAGGACGAATATGTGGATCATTTCCGTATAATGTAACCGAAGCCGCAAAGCTGTTGATAAACGTTTTATTGGTAATCCCAAGGATACATATTAAACGTTTGTTTGTTCTTTCTGGTCCACCTTCTCCGGCAAACATTCTACTTGATCTTCTCCCTTCGTTTGAATGGATACATCCTGATGCAAATGGGAATTCTCCTGGTACGTTTTCTTGTAAATTCCATTTTAAGATTTCACCCTAAGCTTGCATTTTGGTAATGCTACTTTGGAATTTGAGAATGTGAAAGCGATTCGGTGTGCGTTGCAATTTTAATTTCTTTATCACGAACTTAAAACTATAAACCGGATTTTTGTATTTTTGTTTAACTTTTCGTCCCAAGTTAAAATGATTCCCAATAAGGTCAAGGTTCATTTACACGGTCGAATTCAGCTTGAAAGAAGTTTTTGATAAATTGTTCCTGGACCTCGCTCGGAGGACGATATCTAAACCAGCTTTTGTTAGAGTTGGGATTTACTCGTAACACTTCTCTCTTTAACTGTTTTAAAAATTCCATAATTTTTGAGCTACTTATTTGAGAAAGTGCTGTTTCATCATATTTTCTATTGTTTTCTGCAATTTCAGATAAATAACGTGTTCTGTGTGGCGGAATTACGAAAATCTTTTCACCTACATTTCACGCGTAATTTCAAAAGTTGATTTAAATCAGCTCCTGTTTTCTCTACAATTTTATCCAAGATGGATTTGTAAAGCGTATTCAGGCCCTGGGTCGTTGAATTGCGAAGGCGATAGTTCCAAAAATTGGCATCTTATCCGTATCTACATCCCAAAGATTGTGATTGCGTTGGTATTGTTTTTCACATCACGAATCGCATCCAAAGCACCACGGTTGTCAAATTTATTTAACGCCACTAAATCAGCGAAATCTAACATATCGATTTTCTAACTGGAGTTGCTGCTCCAAATTCAGGTGTCATTACATATAACGAAACATCAGAATGATCCATAATTTCGGTATCCGATTGTCCAATTCTGAAGTTTCTAAAACAATTAAATCGTATTTAGCTGCTTTCAACACTTGAATCGCTTCTGCAACATATTTCGATAACGCTAAATTGATTGACGAGTTGCTAACGAAACGCATATAAACACGAGAATTGTTAATCGTATTCATACGAATTCCTATCTCCCAATAATGCACCACCTGTTTTACGCGATGGATCAACCGAAATTAATCCGATTGTTTTTCAGGAAAATCAATTAAAAACGACGCACTAATTCATCTACCAACGATGATTTTCCTGCACCACCAGTTCCCTGTGGATTCCAAAACTGGGATTTTTGACGTTTCATTCTTTGGTGAATTATCAAAACTGATTTTGCAATATCTGGAAAAATTCTCAGCTGCTGAAATCAATCTTGCAATTGCTGTTGGGTTTTTCTCTTCGATATGCGATAATTCTCCTGTAAGTTTATCTCCAATTGGATAATCGGAACGTTGAACCTTCAATCGTTAATCATACCTTGTAAACCTAAAGCACGACCATCGTCTGGCGAATAAATTCTTTCGATTCCGTATTCGTGCAATTCTGAGATTTCAGAAGGTAAGATAACACCTCCACCTCCACCAAATATTTTGATATGACCTGCTCCTTTTTCTTTAAGCAAATCGTACATGTATTTGAAATATTCGTTGGTGACCGCCTGGTAGGAAGTCACTGCTATTGCATTTGCATCTTCTTGAATAGCAGTATTTACTACTTCTTCCACACTTATCGTGACCCAAGTGAATTATTTCACCCTGCATGAATACCCTACGCATGATATTGATAGCAGCATCGTGTCCGTCGAATAATGACGCAGCCGTTACAAATTTCTAACTTTATTTTTGGTTGGTGAAGGTTGTACTTGTTCCATTTTATTAGGTTCTTTTTAAAAGTCACGCAATTTACGAATTTAATATTTTTTTCCATTTATATTTAAAATAATTGATTTGGTGTGTGCATATTATATTTAGTAAAACAAACAAAATAGATGAAATAGTGGTATTTTTAAGTAAGGCAGTTATTTTTTAATGTGCTGAAAATGCAAATAAAATGGACTGGGTTTGCCTGAGGGACCAGTAGTTTGTCAGGTTGAAATTGCAACGGATTAAAAGAAGCTGAACAATGGTATTACTAAACAAGTGACCAAACTAACGGCTACTGATGGTTTTTTTAAAAATGAAGCAGTAAAATTCTTTGCCTGATGAATTGTAAATAGTAGATACCAAATTAAGACAAATTGGGTTATCAAGTTTAGCGGATGAAGGTTTGAAAGTATTAAACCGAGCGGCTGAAGATGCGGTAAAGAAGCAACTCCTATTTTTGTTGATGCAGTAAACAAATGACTTTCAATGATGCTAAAATATTTTAATGGGAAACAATACGGCGGCTACTTCCTATTTACAAAACACCACTTCGAATGCTTTGTATACCAAATTTAATCCAGGATTAAAAATTGTTTGCTAAAGTTGGTGCAGATAAAGATGTAGAATAACATTGTCACGAAAATACAACTCCATTCCTTGTAACCAAAGAATCCTGATTTAACGGATTATACACCAACAAAGCCATGGAAGGTGCTTTCAAATGATTGCAGTTGAAGAAGGTACATTAGAACCAATTTGGAGCGCCAGAAGCTCTGATTTATTGAAAAAGTGTTTGCTTTACAAGACAAAAATAGTTTCAAATTTTAATAAACAATAACATTATAAATAACAACCAACACTAAGCCATTTAAAAGCTGTACTTTGCCTAGTTAGTAAATGAATTCTCATTATTGGTTAGGTTAGTTAAAAAATCACTCCGACTTTGGTCGGAGTTTTTTTATTTTAACTCAAAAATATTATATATTTTTGTTGCATCAAATGATTATTACATCATTCAAAAGCATCCAAAATACCATGATGAAATCTTTTTACTTAGCATTAATGCTGTTTTTTTCCATAAGTTTTCTTGCGCAAAAAAAAGATAATAAGCTTTTTATTGGCCAATTCCATGCAGACATTACTAGAATTAACAAAAGCTACGATTCAGAAAACTTAAAATCTATTTTAAAATCTAAAAATCAAATTGAAATTAGACTATTTATAAGACACTCTTGGGAAGGAAAAAGTTGTATCATTATGAAATTCAACGCTATTTGGGAAAAATTATTCTACAAATATGATTATAAAGAAAAGAAATATGTGTTGGAATCTGTTTCAAGAAATGAAGACTTAGATGAAACCTTTCAAAAACTTGTAACTAAAAATATTTTTGCACTCTCAACTGATTCTAATAAAGGTAAAACAAGTTATTTTAATTTGGACACCAATAAGATAGAACCACAAAATAGGTACATTACTGATGGTGTTAGATATTATTTAGAATTTAAAGTAGGAGATAACTTTAACGCTTATTATTTTGAAAATCCAGAATCTTATGCAGCATTTGACCCTTTCAATCATAAGCATAAAGATTTTAGCGACATTGTAAAAATATTGTCATCTGGATTTAACTAATAAATTTATTTACTTTTTAATCAAAAAACAAGTAACAAAACTACTAAAGTAAATTCTAAATCCATATCCAAAAACAAACACCAAATCTGACTCAAATACAAATCTTATTTTTTACTACTAAAAATGATTATTAAACCTTTTGATGTTTTAAGTATCAAATCTTAAAATTAACTTAAAATATCAAGATATGGGTACTAAAAAAATTATGGTTTACACAAAACTATTTGCATTGGTATTTAGTATGACATCTTGTAGTAAAGAAGATTCATACGATTCAATTCCTACAAATGAATTAAATCTTCCTGAAACTCCTTATGACTATACTAGCCTTAACTTACCTAGTCATTTTACAACTAATGTACCTGGACAACCATTACCAACATCGATAAATGGAACAGACAACACACCGTTAGATAATCCAATCACTAATGCAGGTGCAACTCTAGGTAGAGTATTGTTTTATGACAAAAAGCTAAGCGCAAATGGAACCATATCTTGTGCCTCTTGTCATAAACAAGAAAAAGGTTTCTCAGATGATGCAATTTTAAGTATTGGTTTTGATGGAGGTCTAACTGGTCGTCATTCTATGACACTAATAAATGCGCGTTTTTATCAGCGTGGACGTTTTTTTTGGGATGAAAGAGCAAGCACATTAGAAGAGCAAGTTTTAATGCCTTTTCAAGACCCAGTTGAAATGGGAATGACTTTAGACGAAGTAGTAACTAAGGTCCAACAACAATCGTATTATCCTGAATTATTCCAAAATGCATTTGGAACAGATGAAATCAATTCGGACAGAATTTCAAAAGCATTAGCCCAATTTGTACGAAGTATAGTTAGTTATTCTAGTAAATACGATTTAGGTAGAGCAATGGTTACATCACCTGGAGCAAATTTTCCAAATTTTACAACTGAGGAAAATACGGGTAAAAATATATTTTTTCAGACTATTCCAAACGGTGGAGGAGCTTGTTTTGGTTGTCATACAACTGAAGCTTTCATAAGTGCTAATCCAGGACCTCAAAACAACGGATTAGATGCATTTTCATCAACAGATTTAGGCGCAGGAAATGTTTTTGCCAACCCAATTTTTGTTGGAAGATTTAAAACCTCAACTTTAAGAAACATTGAATTAACAGCCCCTTACATGCATGATGGAAGATTTGCAACTCTGGAAGAAGTCGTAGAACATTATAATAGTGGAATTCAAGCACATCCAACGTTATCACCTGCATTAACAGATGCAAATGGTAACCCAATTCAGTTGAATTTAACTGAAACTCAAAAAAGCGCATTAGTTGCATTTTTAAAAACACTAACTGATGATAGCTTAAGCTCAGAGGTTAAATGGAGTAATCCATTCCGTTAAAAAGTAATCTAATAAAAAAACAATCTAAAATAGCTCAAATTCATAATCAAAAGACAAAAACAAACAAAATCCGACTCCACCACAAGTCGGATTTTTACTATATATCTTACAAACAACTACTCTTTCTCACTAAAAATCACTATATTTGATAGTAATTAACGTGGCTTCATGAAAAAATATTTTGAAAATCTTATTGAAGCGATTCAAAACTTTCTCATCGAATTAGGTGAAATTTCCTATTTCGCAGGACGTTTTTTCAAAGAATTTTTAGTACCACCTTACGAACTTCAAGAGTTCTTACGACAATGTTTTTATATTGGTTATCGCTCCTTATTTTTGGTAGGAACTACAGGTTTTATCATTGGTTTGGTTTTTACTTTACAATCTAGACCAACATTGGAAGAGTTTGGTGCTGCTTCATGGATTCCTTCTATGGTTAGCGTTTCCATCGTGCGTGAAATTGGTCCAATTATTACTGCGTTAATTTGCGCTGGGAAAATCGGTTCAGGAATTGGCGCCGAATTAGGTTCCATGCGCGTTACCGAACAAATTGATGCTATGGAAGTTTCGGGAACCAATCCATTCAAATATTTAGTCATCACACGAATTTTAGCCACTACATTAATGTTGCCATTACTGGTAATTTTTGGCGATTTTCTAGCGATTTACGGTTCGTATTTGGTAGAAAGTATGAAAGAAAATGTCTCATTCCAACTCTATTTCAATCAAGTGTTTTCGATTTTAAAATTTAGCGATATTGTTCCGGCTACAATTAAAACCTTTTTCTTTGGTTTTGCCATTGGACTCATTGGTTGCTACAAAGGCTATTATTGCAAAAAAGGAACAGTTGGTGTGGGAAAAGCCGCAAATGCAGCGGTAGTTTACACTTCTATGCTCCTATTTGTAATTGATTTCATTGCGGTTTTTGTTACCAATATTTTTTATGATGTGTAATATGGAAAAAACAGAAGTAATCATAAAAATTGAAAAACTACACAAGCAATTTGGTACCAATGTCGTACTAAACAGCTTCGATTTGGAATTACGTGAAGGCGAAAACTTAGTCGTAATGGGAAAATCGGGTTCGGGAAAATCGGTGATGATTAAGTGTATCATTGGTTTGGAAAATTACCAAGGCGGTTCGATAAAAGTTGCCGACAAAGAAATTAGCGAATTAGACAGAAAAGAATTGGACGAATTACGAACCGATATTGGTTTTCTCTTCCAAGGTAGCGCATTGTATGATTCTATGTCAGTGCGAGAAAATTTGGAATTTCCGTTGCGTCGTCATCCGAAAAAAATTGGAAAATTAACCGATACAACACCATTGGTTTTAGAAGCTTTGGAAAGTGTTGGACTAGCGCACGCCATCGATTTAATGCCCAACGAACTCTCAGGCGGAATGAAGCGTAGAATTGCATTGGCACGAACTTTAATTTTAAAACCAACAATCATTTTATACGACGAACCCACAACAGGTTTAGACCCAATAACATCAAAGGAAATCATTCTTTTGATGCAATCGATACAAAAGAAATACAACACCTCTTCCATTATCATCACACATGATGTGGATTGTGCCAAAGCTATAGCCAATCGCATGATTTTGTTAATTGATGGAAAGAATTACGCAGAAGGAACTTTTGAAGCCTTACAAGCAGCAACAGATCCTAAGATTAAAGCTTTTTTTAAATAGAAGAAAATGGAAAAATCAAGAAATCAGAAAATAAAACTCGGTATTTTTATGGTTTTAGGAACAATTTTGTTTCTAGCGGCAATTTATTTTGTTGGCAACAAGCAAAATATTTTTGGCAACACAATGACACTAAAAGCTGTTTTTGGCAACGTAAATGGTTTGCAAAAAGGCAATAATGTGCGTTATGCTGGAATTGATATTGGCACCGTAAAACAAATCGAAATGGTGAACGATTCTACCATAGTTGTTGAAATGCTAATTGAAAAAAAGATGATGGAACACATCAAAAAAAATGCGGTGGCCACAATTAATTCTGATGGTTTGGTGGGCAATATGGTCATCAATATCATTCCAGGAAAAGGAGCTTCCGAAGCCGTAGCCGCTGGAGACACCATTCAATCGTATAGCCGAATCAATACCGAAGCGATTTTGGAAACTTTGAATGTAACCAATGAAAATGCCGCTTTACTAACCGCCGATTTATTAAAAATTACCAATGAGATCGTACAAGGAAAAGGAACAGTTGGTATGCTAATTCGAGATTCTATTCTTGCTAAAGAATTAAAAGAAACTATGCATTATTTGAAAATTGCTGCAAAAGGGACAGCCGAATCTGCCAATAATTTAAATCAAATCATGACTGATTTAAACAGAAAAGACAATGTCATTGGTGTTTTAAATGATACTATGGTAGCGAAAAAACTTAAATTGGTTGTAACGCAATTGGAACAAACCACTACAAAAATTGACGAAACCGTTACCAATTTAAATGCCACAATAATCAATGCCAAAGAAGGAAAAGGCGCCATTAATTACCTTTCTAATGATCCAAAATTAGTACAAAAAATAGATTCTACCATGACGAATTTGCAAGACGCGAGTATTAAACTCAATGAAAATTTGGAAGCCTTGAAACACAATGTATTTTTACGAGGGTATTTCAAAAAATTAGAAAAGGAAAAGAAGAAAAAGTAGTTTGTAAACACAGATTTCACAAATTAGCACAGATTATATTTTGAATATCTCATTTATCCCAACCATCGATTACGTAATAAGTTTCTTTAATTTTATGTTCAAAATCTGACTTTTGAGGTTTAAACCATAATTCAAACCTTACGGGATAATACTTTTCAAAAGTTCCTTCATCAATAACTGTTTTTGATCTATAAAGTTTAAATTTCGAATCTAGTTGATTGATTTGATGACTAGTCCTACTAATAAGTTTCCCTTCGGATAATTGAATGTTTTGTGTTAATTCAAAAGCTTTAATATATAGAGTTCCTAATTCGGTTGGTTTATACCAAACATAAAATTCATAGCCATTATAACCATTTCCAGTAACTAAAATCTCCTCTTCATTAACTATCTTATTTTCTAAAGAATCAATTTGTTTATTTGTAAGTGACTCTATAGGTTTATCGAAATTGAGACTTTTAGGAATTTTAATATTACTGAATGAATCTTGTGGATAATCATAAAATATTAAAATGAATATCCATGATAAGAATATTCCTCCAAGAGACAAAACAGCAATTTTAGCAATTTTATTCATTCCTAAAATGTATTATTAGTAAAATTTCATACGAGTTAAAATTCTTGGAATTCGTGTTTACTCTAATTCCTCAAAAGTTTGCGCTTTTGAGTACACGCGCCATTTTTCGATACATTCTACCATATCTTGCGGTATTTCTGATTCAAAGCGAAGAAATTCTTTGGTAATAGGATGTTCAAAACCTAAAGTTCTAGCATGAAGTGCTTGTCTTGGTAATACTTTAAAACAATTATCTACAAACTGTTTGTATTTGGTAAATGTTGTTCCTTTTAAAATAAGATTTCCACCGTAGCGTTCGTCATTGAATAACGTGTGACCAATATATTTCATGTGTACACGAATTTGGTGCGTTCTTCCAGTTTCTAATCGGCAAGAAACTAAAGTAACATAACCAAAACGTTCTAAAACTTTAAAATGGGTAACCGCATGCTTTCCTTGCTCACCATCAGGATAAACGGCCATTTGCATTCTATTGGTTACATGTCGGTCGATATTACCTTCAATGGTTCCTTCTTCTGCTTCTATGTTACCCCAAACCAAAGCAATATATTCTCTTTCTGTAGTTTTTGTATGTAAAATTGTTGGGCCAGAATAATCCACCGCCAATTCTGTTTTGGCTAATACCAACAAACCTTGAAGTATCTTTATCAATCTTGATGCACCAAACTCCGGGATGGTTCCGAACTGTTCATTGGTAAATTATCAAATGATATGCCAGCATTAACCAAAAGTTCATAATAATTGCCAGACTATAATGCACAACCATTCCGGTATTGTTTGCATTACTACAATCAATTGATCATCCTCAAAACCGATATATTTAACGGCGTTTTCACCTCGTAAATGTTCGTACGGCGGATGTTCTGAACATCAATTGCACAACATCGTCATTCTCACTTGTAATTAGACTCTCGATCTGCCATTGACTAAATGTTTCCTGCATTTCAGCTGCCTTTGAATTTGTCAGGTTACATTTCACCAAATTCAATGCACTTATCCACACTGAAGTGCTTGGTTGTCCTTTAGCTACTTCAAACTGGTGATGTTCATATAATCCATCTCTAGTCCTGGAACACCAGCTAAAGCTGTTGTTCTCCACTCAGAATTACTTCCCTTGTGGCTTCATTTATTGTTTCATCTTGGCTTGCATTAATTCCAAATTTGTCAGACTGGCACTTTCCATCCTAAAACAAAACACACAATTTGAGTTTCACCAGCCCAGCTTTGATATTTTTCCCATGCATTATCAGGTTACATATCTTTTAGCCATAAGGAGTTTATAGTGATTTTCCTTCTTTAAATCCTAATGCTTTGACATATTAGCCCAAAATTTGTTTGGTATGTTTTATCTTTGAATACAGGAAAATCAACTTCATTGTATTCTCCTGCATTTACTATGTAAATTTTTCTTGACTGTCTTTTATAGCATACTCAAGGTTTTTGGATCTTGTTCTGCACATTGAATAAGGTGGTACATTCACAAAAATCCACTGTATCCATGAAAACCATCTCAAACCTGATTCGCTTAGCTTTTCTTCGGCTATAGTTAATTTACTTTGATAAATTGTGAAACTGGAATTTCCTGCCGGATTGGTTTTAAAGCACCTAAAATTGCACTGAAGAAAACCCCATGTAAAACAAGAATGATTCCTGCTGCAATGAATAATTGATAGCAAAATGGTCATCAGCAAAAATTTAATTGTACTCATAAAGGAATTTAGCAAAGACATGAAAGAGAAAGATTTCAGTTTGAATAAATATGTAATTTTATACATACTATAAACGATTAAGCATATGTTCGCTGCCATCGTCATGGAGGCTATTCCAGTGAATATAAATCTCGTTAATGGCGGGAAATGTAGTTAAACCAATTGATAAAAGTTCAATACAACTTGTTTCGTATCTACATTTTACCAGAAAATGGTCATGCGACGGTGGCATAATCGGAATTTCCGTCAATAAAGTACCGATTTTTCGATAACTATTATCGGCAAAACTACATTTTGATGTTGTTTTTAACGTCATTCACGGAACACCATGAAGATGCAGATTACTACAAGCTTATTTTCAGTTATTAGGAATTTGCCAAACATCTTGTGATTATTACCAAGGGTACTGACGTTCAACAAACGTGATTTACTGGTTTTAAAACCGTATGGCATTAAAACAGCAACTTCATTTATTTGAATCTAGAGACAACATTAATCTCGGAAGAAATCATTTCAGTATGAGGACTGTGTTTTGTTAAACCAAAATAAACTGGTCTTAGTTTGTGACTTTCCCTAAAGTAAATCACTAAGAATTGTTTCCAGCTGCATTAAAAGTGCCTGAGAAGGAAGACAACGAAATCATCATCAGAAAGCTTTTAGATGGCACTGTGCTCTTGTTGGCGGCCACTTCAAAGGCGAAACCTCAAAGTTCTTCCAATTACCAATTATTTCCAGAAAACGACTTTGATTACTTAAGCCAACATTTAGGAAACTGGGCAATTACGCCAGCTCGAATTTCCTTGAAGAATCTGAAAGGAACTGAAATGTAGCCAAAAGAGCCATTAAGTCCTTAAATGAGGGTTTTCACGAAGTGAATTCATTATTGTGAATAACGAACTTCGTGCACATGCTTGAAATGAATACCATTCCAAAGCTAACCATCAAAGTATTTTGTTCAACAGTTTTGGCGAAGCCGGATTGGCTTACCTGAATTATTTGAAAACGCCATTGAATCAGGTATTGGTGCAAACGAAACCATGAAAAGCAATATTCATATACGACAGATCCAAACGTACAAACAGCAACGGATATTACAGATATCATTAAAAGAAGGTTTCTTTATTTGACGAAATTGTAGCCATTGGTGTCACGTGAAAAAAATAATACATGTTTTCATTAGAAGACAGAAAAAATGGCTAGTAGTTTCATGATTGAACCTAAAGTGAAAGTCATCACCTATCTAGGTTTTAATAACGACTTATGCAAAAAGAAATGTGGAATTCATCTATGTGGATTAAGAAACTGGCATTGACTTTGAATTTGAAAAAGTAATTGGTGCACATAATAGAAGTTTGTCCAAAATTGAAACTGTTTTCCTTTAACAGCAGCTGGAACTTTATATATTTCTCTCTGGCATTGTTCGTGGGACAGCCTGAAATGGTGGTGGAGGTTTCAAAATTAGTTCTGCTTGTGGCAACAAAGTGGAAATAATTTGTGTAATTTAAAATTGTACTTATACCTTAATTTTTATGCCCAAACGTGTAAAAAGTACTCAATCTCTTCTGATTTTAAACAAAAAGAGATTATAAAATTGAAATTTTAGCTGGTCTTAACTGTTGCTATATGACAGTTTTGATCTCTGAATCATTATCATTTGCTATTTTAGTTGGTTTTCCCTCCATTGGCTGAAGGTTTGTAGCAAGGGGCTTTTTTATATTTGGGTACTGATTACAGCCATTTTAGTGAAGACTGGCATTAATTTCTAAGTGGTTGGTACATGGTAATTGTACTTATTGCCTTTTGAATGAATCTCTACATGGATTAAATATGTTTTTTGCGCTGTTGCTTTGGCAGGAGTTGTTCAAATTATTGTTGGTTTATTCAAACTTCTGGAAAGTTTATCCGATTGGTCCCCTAACCTGTAATGTATGGTTTTGTAAACGGTTTGGCGGTAATCATCTTTTTATCTCCAATTGAACAATTTAAAAGATGTCATAAATTGAAATAATTCTGGTTAACAGGGAACCCTTTATACATATAATGCTGGATTGTAGTAGCGCTGATAATTTATACTATTGTTTTATTTCCAAAATAATAAATAAAGAAAATCTCTGCTTCAGTTAGTAATTTTAGTTGTTTTTGCTGTTGTTTTAATTTTCACATTGATACCAAACACCATGGTATTGATATTGTTTCAAGATAGCTACCTCCTTTGTATTCCTGAAATTCCTTTTACTTAGAACTCTTGTAAATTATTCTTCCTTATGGTTTAATGCAGGGTACGTAGTTAAACCTGAAGGGTTGTTGACCTTAGCATTTGGTAGATGAAATTACAGGAACTCGCGGAAACAGCAACAGAGAATGTTTAGCACAAGGAACAGCCAACATCGCCAACGGATTTTTCTACGGAATGGGCGGTTGTCCTATGATTGCACAAACTTTAGTCAATTTATCATCAGGTTCTAGAGCACGATTGTCTGGAATTATAGCCGCATTAACCATTTTAGCCATCATTTTAGTTGGTGCTCCAGTGATTGAATTATTACCAATGGCAGCTTTAACAGGTGTAATGATTATGGTGGCAATAGGAACATTTGAATGGTCAAGTTTTAAAGCATTTACCAAAATGCCAAAATCCGATATTTTTGTAATGGTAATTGTGACTTTGATTACGATTTTCTTGCATAATTTGGCACTAGCGGTTCTTATTGGAGTAATTATAGCCGCTTTGGTTTTTGCTTGGGAAAATGCCAAAAGAATTCGAGCGCGAAAATTTGTAGATGAAAATGGAGTAAAACATTACGAAATCTACGGACCGCTTTTCTTTGGTTCCACTACGGCTTTTGCTGAAAAATTTGATGTAGCCAATGATCCAAAAGAAATCATCATCGATTTTGCCGAAAGTAGAATTGCCGACATGAGTGCGATTGAAGCTGTAAATGGTGTAACGAGTCGCTATGCAAAGTTGGGCAAAAAAGTACATTTACGTCATTTAAGCGCAGATTGTATTCATTTACTCAAAAATGCGGAAGCCATCATTGATGTCAATATCATGGAAGATCCAGAATATAAAGTGGTGACCAATTCCGATTAAAAATTTCAAGAAGGTGTCCTAAAATTCTATTTTTGTCAAGCTGAACTCGTTTCAGCTTCTGTAAATAATTGAATATCAAAATATTTAGATTCTGAAATAAATTCAGAATGACAGAATCACTACTTTTTAGACAAACTTTTTTTATGTTTTTTTTTGGTATATTGTAACTTTTTGTAAATGTAATCGTATAATCACAGAACTAACACAAAAACTATGAACTTTCTTGAACATTATGAGCCATTACTAAAGGCTTTTTGGTACATTGCTTTGCCGGTAAGTATCTTTTTCTTGTTGCAGACTATTATGACCTTTATTGGTTTAAGCGGCACTAGCGCTGATGTTGATATTGATGCAGATGGAAGCGATTCGGGTGATTTACCTTTTGACTTGTTTACATTGAGAAACTTAATCAATTTCTTATTAGGTTTCAGTTGGACAGGAATTTCGCTCTATAACAAATTCGAAAATAAAGCGGTTTTAATTGGTATTGCCATTTCTGTTGGAGTTATTTTCGTTGGTTTGTTTTTTGTGTTAATCAAGCAAATTTTGAAACTTTCGGAAGACAATTCTTTTAAAATAGAAGAAACACTTAATAAATCTGCTGATGTGTATTTAACCATTCCCGAAAACAAATCTGGAAAAGGAAAAATTCAAATTAGTGTTAAAGGTTCTGTTCATGAACTTGACGCTATGACGCAGCAATTGGAAAGAATTCCATCGGGTTCAGTTGTAAAAGTTGTTGCAGTAGAAAGCGGTGTGCTTATTGTAGAAAAATTCTAATCTTTATTTATATCAAACTATGTCTGAATTAATTATTATTGTTGTAGCCGCTATTGTGCTATTCGTAACTTTTGTGACTTTAATTTCGCGTTACAAAAGATGTCCGTCTGACAAAATTTTAGTAATCTATGGTCGCACTGGTGGTACTTCTGCCAAATGTGTTCACGGTGGTGGTGCTTTTATTTGGCCTGTTATTCAAGATTACCAATATTTGGATTTAAAACCGCTTTCTATTGAAGCCAATTTAACCAATGCACTTTCGCGTCAAAACATTCGTGTGGATGTTCCATGTCGATTCACCATTGCTATTTCTACAGAAAGTGATAGTATGAATACGGCTGCAGAACGTTTATTAGGTTTACATCCAGACCAAATTCAAGAATTGGCTAAAGATATTTTATTTGGACAATTGCGTTTGGTTATCGCAACGATGACGATTGAAGAAATCAACTCGGATAGAGATAAATTTTTAGATAATATTTCGAAAAACGTAGATTCGGAATTAAAGAAAATTGGTTTAAAATTAATCAACGTGAACGTAACCGATATCAAAGATGAATCGGGTTATATTGAAGCTTTAGGAAAAGAAGCAGCAGCAAAAGCAATTAACGAAGCGAAAATTTCGGTAGCTGAGCAAGAAAAAATTGGAGAAACTGGTAAAGCAATGGCGGATCGTGAAAAAGACGTTCAAATTGCTGAAACGCATAGAGATAGAGATGTTAAAATTGCGATTACCAACAAAGACAAAGAAGTTAGTATTGCAGAAGCATTTAAAGATGAAAGTATTGGTAAAGCAGAAGCGCAAAGAGATACACGTGTAAAAACTTCGGAAGCTAATGCTATTGCTATTCAAGGAGAAAATGAGGCAAAAATTGCCATTGCACAATCTGAAGCTTCAAGAAGAGAAAAAGAAGCGGAAGCCTTGCGTATTGCATTAGCATCAGAGAAAGTACAACAAGCAAAAGCATTAGAGGAATCTTATGTTGCCGAACAAAAAGCAGAAGCGGCTCGTGCGGATAGAGAACGTGCGACACAAAATGCCAACGTGGTTATTCCAGCTGAAATAGCTAAGCAGAAAGCCATTATTGATGCACAAGCCGAAGCAGAACGCATACGAGTACAAGCAAAAGGAGAAGCAGATGCTATTTTTGCCAAAATGGAAGCGGAAGCAAAAGGTTTGTATGAAATATTAACCAAACAAGCCGAAGGATATAAAGATGTGGTAAATGCTGCTGGTGGTGATCCAACAAAAGCCTTCCAATTACTATTAATTGAAAAATTACCAGAATTGGTTAAAACTCAGGTTGAAGCGGTTAAAAACATCAAAATTGACAAAATCACCGTTTGGGATTCTGGAAATAATACGGATGGAAACGGTTCGACTGCTAATTTCGTATCAGGTATGATGAAAACCGTTCCACCATTAAACGACTTATTCAATATGGCAGGTTTAAACTTACCAACGTATTTGAAAGGCGAAGATGTTGCGAAACAAGACAGCACTTCTACTGACGACATCACACCAACAGAAGAAGTGAAATAAGCTTTTTTAATTACATAAGTTAAATCCCAAATTCCAAATAAAAACTGGATTTGGGATTTTTTATGTGAGATTGTTTTATTATTTTTGGATAATGCTACTTTAATAATTTATTCAACCAAAATTAGTTGAATATGTCTTATTTTGTAGCAAACATAAAAAGTTAGTGGCAATTTTTGAAAACCAAAGAATGAAACATATTTTACTCGTATTAACTACTATTTTAACTTTGGCTTGTAACGGACAAAAAAAAAGTCAAGACAAATTTGTATTAACCATTTCACCAATTATAGACAAGACTGATAAAAACAACCAGATAATTATTGAAACTTTGACAGAGTTTCTAAAAACTAAAAACAGTTCATTGACTGAAAATATAAATTGGCTCTCATCTGATTTCCAAAAATTCATTTATCCATATCTTGACATTTACAATATTGAAAATTCAAAATTTGGGAAAGATTTTTTTAGACCAACTTTGATGGAAATTATTCCAACAGAAAAACTAAATCAGAGAATCGTAAAAATTGCATTTATTGGACATAATAACGAAACTCAAGAAAGTCAGCTAAAATCAATTTATAACCTTATTGCAAATATTCACCAAGACAAAGTTTTATTTAGTAGATACCTTGACTACACAACTCAAAACTGGAAAACTGAAACAAAAGGTAGTTTAACCTATAAAATATCACCCAACAAAACCATAAATGAAACTGAAATTGAAAAACAGCAAATAGATATTTACAAAATTTGTAATTTCTTTCAATGCAAGCAAATAGCAATTACCTATTTTTCTTGTATAAACCCTAAAGAACTTTTTGAAATCAAAGGATTTGACTACAATCCAATGATGTATATTGACAAAACAGGAGGTCTAGCCGATTATGGAAACATTATTTTTTCAGGTAACAACTCCGAAATTTATACTCACGAAATTGTACATATTTACACCAATAATCTATTTCCAAAAATCAATAAGTTTTTTGATGAAGGAATAGCAACCTACATTGCGGGAAGCGGAAAATTCGATTATGTATGGCATAGAGATAAGTTTGACAAGTTTCTAACTGAAAATAAGGATTTTGATTTTAAGGAACATATCGACCCATATGAAAGACTGTATTTTGAAGGTGAAACTTCAATACCTTATTTGACTGCTGCTTTAATATTAGAACGAACAAAAAGGGTTTACGGAGATAAAAAAATTATTGAGCTTTTAAAATCAGAAAAAGGGTTTTGGCAGACTTTAAGTTTAGTTGGTTTAACACAAGAAAATATAAATGATGAATTACGAAAAGAAATAAAACTGCCACTAATCCAGTAGACGTCTCCGCCACCACTCACCCACAAATCCTTTCGTGTATTTCAATCAAATTTCACAACTCTAAGCAACTCAATGGAATGTTTTGTTATATTTGTAATGGCTTGGTGTTGGTTCAACACCAATGAGAGCAAGCCACAGAATGTTAGTAGCTATTTTAAAACCCTTCTTAATGAAAAAAACACTTTTATTATTGACTATTGTTTTTCTGAGTTGTAATTCAAAAATTGACAATTCTGAAATCAAAATTGTAGAACTCCAAAAAAGGAATGATAGTTTAAAATCTATAATTGACACTTTAAATTCAAAATTTATATTTGATGATATTAAAGTTAGATTTATTGCTAACGAAAATAACAACAATAAATTGAATTCAGATTATAATGGAGAATTTGTTATAGTTGCATATAATCATAAGGACAAAATAAAATTTGCAACAGAATTAGAAGCTAACAAAGCTGATTTTAAAAACCCAGAAATCTTAAAAAGAGATTTTGGAGGATATCCATTCAAATTGAAGTTGAAAAACCAAGAAAATGATATTTTCGTACAAATCGTTTCTGGAAATAAATATGGCAAGAATTATACTTTTGATGGAATAACATTTGCTGACAAGAAAACCGTTAAATAAAAAAAGCCACTAAGAGTGGTTTGTAGCAATTGCTAGATATGGCTTGTGTTCGAAATTTTCTCCAAAAATTCCCCGCTCACGAGCGAATCTTTTCTCGTGTTTCAATCAAATTTAAAAACACATCACTACCTCAATAAAATATTTTATTATTTTTGTAAAGACTTGATAGTTAAAAGAATATATTCAAAACAAATTCAGCATGCGTTTACTGAAAAAATATTGTGACTGTTTTCACATAAGAAAGACACTTATTTTTGGTCTATTCTTTTTTGGATTGCTTATTGGAAAAGCCCAAGAAAAGTATAGTGGCGCTATCGTTATTTACCCTACTTATGAGGACTACCTTCAAAACTCAGGCATAGTACATGAAGGCGATTATATGTCAACAAGCTCTGGACATTTTTTTGGTAAAGTTCGTTATACCTTTAAAGAAAAAAAGCAAAATTCTTCTGAAAAGTCGAAAAAAATTAAACTCTATACAAATGATATCTGGGGTTTTAAATGGGGTGATGGATTGTATCGCATTTCTCCTTTTTATGAGCCTATGTATGTTTTTTATAATGGCAAAGTAGTGCGAAATTTGTGATTTCTGATATTTCTGAATCATCTAGTTGCTCCCACAGACACTGATGTAGATAAATATGTGGATGTTGCAGTGTTATATCTGAAGGGGTAATACGGGACTATTTGTAGTACGATACAATAACTCAGAGTAAAGCATGAAAGAGAATTTGGAAGGAACCAAAGCGCATGTTGCAAAACACCAAATGGAATTCAAGGTTTTGAATGTCTTACTCAAACAAACTTGCAAAGAACGGAAGAAAATGTATTCTGATGCTGGATGGTAGGATTACTTTATACCCTGATGAGTATTGCCAAGAAAAGGCACGATTCCCTTCACATTTTGAAATCAAATTTTAAAACGCTCCATTGCTAAATGGAATGTTTTTATTGCGTTATAATTTAGGAAAACCCTAAAATTATTGATTCTTCAAATTCATTTAATTTCAATTGCTTTTATCTATCTTTGCCATCCATTTGAAACTGTGTATGAAGGTTGTTATAAAACCCACATTCATTCCAATTCAAAATAAATAGAAACAATTAGTTATGACAGTTCATTTGTTCGTGTGAGGTTTAGATACAAAATGCAGGGTGCTTTGGAAGTAGGTTATATGAATACCAATTTCCTGAAAAAAGCAATAAAAATCAGCTCCTAAAAAAACGAGATGTAAGGCAAGTCTTTTCTTCCCATTAGTTTACATGCCTTATCAAAAAAGTTGAAAATATTGTTCCTAAAATATGGATTCTTTGGATGTAAAATCCAAAAAAGCAAATGCAGCAGCTGCATTCTATTCCATTTAACATACCACTTTTAGAAGAGATTTTAAAGCTAAATTTGAACTCCTACAAAAATAGAGACGAAGAGCAAGTGTTACAGAAGGAACTTTGATGTAATTGCTGCCACGCGTTATCGACTTCACCAAATACGGTATGGAGAATTCAATTTTGGTCATTTTTGTATCGGATAAAGTAGTAGTCTGCTTCTAACGTGATCTGAAAACTTTTGCTTAGAGGCCTACAAAGTTGAAAAATAAAAATGAGATTAAATCCTGGAGACAAACATTCCAGATTTTCCAAAATTTTTATATACAAAAATTAAAGATTTATTTAAAAATAATTAAGAATTTTTATTGTTTTCAATAAATTTTGATAGTATTTTCTGAATAATTTTAAATTTGTGGTTATGTCCAGAAACAAACAACTTCGTATTTTGGGACTTGTAATGTTTGTAAGCATTATTTTTGTGGCTTGTCTATTGAGCAGGAGGTTTAGTAGTTAATTTCTTTCAGTCTATAATCCTGGTTCTTCAAAATCTGTATCAAAGAAGTTAGACTTAATGGTTATATTTTAACAACAATGAGATTACTTTTATGGTGTTTATAGTTTTTATCCTTATCATTTCCATTTTAAAAGCGGTGCTTTTTTGTGCCGTAATTCATTTAATGCACAAAAATGGATTTATCAAAACCGTTCCAACCGTTTTGTGTAAAGCAGAATTTCTCTAATTAGTTATTATACCTTTCAATAGGTTTCTTAAGCCATATTGCAGAGACAGTTAGTTAAAATTTAAGCCATACGCTTTGTTGTGATAACTAAACCAATTTTGGATGAATGGCAGAGCTTTTTATCTTAATGGGAGGTGTTATTTATATTATACGGTATCTTCAAGGAGTAGCGATTCAAAACGAAAACAGGTTAACCGTATAATGTTATGGCAATAGTAGTTAATAGATGTGATGATGGCAAGGGTGAAAGTATTAAAACCAATGAACTTTCGGAAGAAGTGAACCTGGCACAGCCAGTTTGTCCATTTTAAGGCGGAAAGGCAAAGCCTTGGTACGTTTGGTACTTGAAGCCATTTGTAAGTCTTGGGTGTCAGCCGGGTGATGTTTTGGAATATGTAGAAGAATAGAAAAACCTGACAGGTTTCAAAACCTATCAGGTTTTGAATAATATTAAACTCATTAAACTTTGTTCACAAAAAAGTCATAATTTTGCTAAGGCGTCGGCCTGGTTCGTTGGTAATTCTTGTTCAGTGCATGCAAGTCCCTAGTCAAGTCATTTGTGTGAGCATGAGGGCCCTTTCCGTGTAGTTTAACTCTTCCGGTTAATTTTTGCAATTTCTGCTTCTGCATCGATGTTTCTGTGTTGGAATAAAATGTTCATTCGATTTCACACGATACGATAACGCCATCTGCTATCCGCAGCATATTCGCGCGTCGTCAGTTTCTAACTTCTGGTCTGGCGGAATCAAAATACATTACGACGCTTTTTCGTTGTTTACTGCTTTTTAATTCCATCCCCAGCATCTTCCAAACAGGAGATGTTTTGTCTTTACAGATGGTTTCTAATTCCAGAAATTACTTCAGTTGCCAAATCAAAAAGTGATATTAATTTTCGTCAGAATGCTTTGAAAACATTACTCATACTATCGGTAACGTTTTGCCAGCGTTCTTTCTGCAATATGATGCCAAATTTCTCACTATTAAAACAACATGAACAGATGTAACAATTCATTCGCTTCTAACATTCAAGTTACTTTCAGAGCAGCAAAGCGCGTCAAATTAGTTTATTGAAGTATCATTGAAGTGTTTAAAACCACGAGACGAAATCGCATCCCCAACAGTTAACGCCGAAATCGCCCGTTGCGCGTCTGATAATCTGCTGTTATCAAAGGAATTGTCTTCAATTTCGCTAAGAGGTTTGTTCCGCAACTTTACCGCTTCATGCTGGTGATCCCGCTGCGCCAGGCGATGCGGTTGTGTGCATCGCTGGCGCCCCAGCCCGCTGGTGTTATGTATTCAATTTATTAGAAACCTTACATAAGCAATTTTGTAATTCTTCGTCGGAATAAATATCATTTCCTAACAAACATATGTGATCCAGCTTTGAACTCCATCTACAATTTTAAATTAATCCCAGCCAGTTCAAGCAATTACTAAAATTCATTGATTTTACCATTATGTTTTAATAAGACAATCAGGTCAGCTCACGTTTACCAAAAATAAATGGTTTTTCGCCTGCATATTCGTAACCGGCGATAATCATACGCGCAACCCAGAAGAATAAAATATCTGGACCCGTAACTAAATCATTCGTAGGATAATAATATTTAAAATCTTCACTTTCTGGATTTAAAACACCACCAAAAACCGCCATTGGCCATAACCAAGATGAAAACCAAGTATCTAAGGCGTCAGCGTCTTGTGTTAGGTCGTTTATGGTTAATTGTTTATTGTTGGTTTTGGCTTGAGCTAACGCTAAAGCTTCTTCTTTGGTTGCTGCTACTACAAAATCTTCTTTTCCATCGCCATAATAATAAGCCGGAATTTGTTGTCCCCACCACAATTGACGTGAGATATTCCAATCACGAATATTGTTTAACCAATGTGCATACGTATTATTGAAACGACTTGGATATAATTTGATTTCGTCTGATTCTAAAACCGCTTTGATAGCAGGCTTTACTAATTCTTCCATGCTTAAGAACCATTGGTCTGATAATCTTGGTTCGATTACTGCTTTGGTTCTTTCAGAAGTTCCAACTTTATTTAAATGTGTTTCGGTTTTTGCTAACGCTCCAATCGATTCTAATTCTTTCGAAATCTCCTCACGAACTACGAATCTGTCTTTTCCTTGATAATGCAATCCGAAAGAATTCAAAGTAGCATCTTCGTTGAAAATATCGATGATTTCTAAATTGTGTTTATCACCTAACACTTTATCATTCGTATCGTGAGCTGGTGTTACTTTTAAACAACCGGTACCAAATTCTATATCTACATACTCGTCTTCGATGATTGGCACTACTCTACCGCAAATAGGAACGATTGCTTTTTTTCCTTTTAAATGTGAAAAACGTTCATCATTTGGATTGATACAAATGGCAGTATCTCCAAAAATCGTTTCAGGACGAGTTGTAGCAACCGTTAAAAAATCTTCTGAACCTTCAATTTTGTATTTGATGAAATATAATTTTCCTTGACGTTCTTCGAAGATTACTTCTTCGTCAGACAAAGTCGTTTTAGCTTCTGGATCCCAGTTTACCATTCGAAAACCGCGATAAATCAAACCTTTGTTGTATAAATCCACAAAAGAATGAATTACAGAAGCCGACATATCATC
Source organism: Flavobacterium sp. (assembly GCA_018401995.1). Lineage (GTDB taxonomy): Bacteria > Bacteroidota > Bacteroidia > Flavobacteriales > Flavobacteriaceae > Flavobacterium. Next base: position 83,260 of record JAGYJR010000005.1, read on the forward strand.
GTCCATCGTAAACTTAGTACGACTCCAATCGCAAGAACAACCTAACTGTTTTAATTGCTCTAAGATGGTTCCTCCGTATTTGTCGGTCCATTCCCAAGCGTGTTTTAGGAATTCTTCGCGTGTTAAATCGTTTTTATTGATGCCTTCCTCTTTTAACTTGGCTACCACTTTAGCTTCGGTTGCAATTGAGGCATGGTCGGTTCCTGGCACCCAACAAGCGTTGAAGCCTTTTAAACGCGCACGACGAATTAATACATCTTGAATGGTATTATTCAACATGTGTCCCATATGTAAGACTCCCGTTACGTTTGGTGGCGGAATTACAATGGTGTACGGCGTTCTGTGGTCGGGTTTGGATGAGAAATAATCGTTTTTCATCCAGTAGTCGTACCACTTTTGTTCTACTTCTTTAGCGTTGAATTGTGCAGGAATCATTATATCGTTTTCTTGTTAAATTGTTGAATCGTTGAACGGTTTAATCGTTCGTTTTAACATTCCAAAATTTACTTTGGTATGTTTTTTGTATTAACCATGTTGCAAAAGTAACGATAACCTATAAAATAAAAAAAGGAATTTATTGGTACTTTGTGTGTAAAGTTATAATTTTACACGAACCTATTAATTTTATGATAATGAAAAATGTATTACAATGGTTAACTGTTTTTTTAATTGGTTTTACATCTTTTGCCCAAGAAGGTGCTAAAATTGAGTTTAAAACAGAAACTATCAATTATGGAACGGTTGTTAAAGGTGAAGATTCGGGTATTCGTTATTTTGAATTTACGAATACAGGTGATGCTCCTTTATTGATTACCAATGTACGTTCAAGTTGTGGTTGTACGATTCCAAGTTATCCAAAAACACCGATTGCTCCTGGAAAATCCGATAAAATTGAAGTGAAATACAACATGGCAAAAGGTCCGATAAGCAAAACCATAACCGTTGAAACTAATGCGGTAAACATACCCAAAGGAGTTGTTCCGTTGCGTATCAAAGGAACTGTTATAGAAAAAGAAATTAAAAAATAAACGAAAGCCTCTTAATTGAGGCTTTTTTATAACACTTTTTCTAACTGAAATTTGAATTTTAATAATTTACCTTTTCTATTAACTTCTATTGTTATGTATTTGCCTTCTTCAGATTGAAAAAGATCGGTGATTTTTTGGATGTCAAGATTGTAAGCCTTCTGTTTATTGATGGAAACTAATAAATCCCCTATTTTTAATCCCACACGATCTGCTATTGAATTTTTTCGAATAGCATAAATTTCAAAAATGGGTTTCAACTGCATATTATTTTTCACACGTTTTAGTGATTCCAAATAGACAAAATCATCAGAACTTGTTATTCTAAAGTTATAAGGCGTTTTATTATCATCTTTTTCTATCAACTGAGAACCTGCATGTTGAAACTCAACTCCAGCCATATTGTAGCTAAACGGAACAGTATAGTTTTTATTTTTCTGAAAATAAACCAGTTGATTGGAATAATCTATAAACCAATTAAATCTTTTCAACACTTCTCCTCCCAATGAGCCACTTCTACCCTTAACCAATTCCAACATTTTAACAGCAGTACTATCAGGATAAGAAACTATTGCTTGAGGCAGTTTGAAGTCATCAATATTCAAATAGTCAATTCTAGATTTTTTCCCTTGGATATCACCACCTAATCCTCGACCTAAAATATCAAAAAAGAAATTGGAATTAGATTTTATAGAATCATTTTCAAACAACCATAAACCATCGCCCAAGCCTGTATCCATTAACAACATTAAATTGTAATTTTCGTTTGTACTCAAACCAATAGTGCAATTTAGATAGGGTTTGCCATTTATAAGCGTAATAGCTTTAGTATTGTATTTTTTTAAAAGAGAGAGACTAGATTGGTCTTGTTTGTCATAAACAATAATCTTTTTCTTTATATAATCAATTTCAATGAGATGATTCCTAAAAAAATCGGAACCTAAAACACCATTAACTGGAACACCAATTTTATTGACTAAATTGATATTATTATCCAATACAATTAATGTTTTGAAATTTAAGTTTTGGTAATTCCCAATCTGAATTCGATTGTTTTCAGAATACATTCCTATGATAGGCTCATTTTCTGTAACACCTTTTAACTTAATCTCTTTAACATTATAAAAATCTATGGAATCCTTTTCTGGAATACTAAAGAGTAAATTACGTTCTGAACCAGTATCTAAAATGAATTTCAATTCTTTATCGTTAACTTTTGCGTTAATTATAATTAAGTTATGAGTAAACTCAAAAGGTATAATTTCCTTATCATCAGCTAGTTGCCATTGCCCAAACAAAGCGTTAGGAATTAGAGAAAATAAATAAACGTAAAAAAAGAATTTCACAAACATTAGAAAGTTTTTTTAAAGTTATAAAAATGATTTCAGAATTATTAATTTTTAACCAATTTTAACCCTTGTCACTATGTTTATGATAAAAAAAATTGCAAATTTGCAAATCTTTAAATAAAAGTTATGCCAACAATATCTAGAAAAGGTTTAGAAATGCCTGAATCGCCAATTAGAAAATTGGTTCCGTATGCTGAATTAGCAAAAAAGAAAGGAAATAAAGTATACCATTTAAATATTGGTCAACCCGATATCAAAACGCCTCAAGTTGCTTTAGATGCAGTTAAAAATGCTAACTTAGAGGTATTGGAATATTCACATTCTGCTGGTTTTGAAAGTTATAGAGAAAAATTATCTCAATATTACAAAAACCAAAACCTTCCAATTGATGCACAAAACATTATTATAACTACTGGAGGTTCTGAAGCTTTGTTATTTGCTTTAGGAAGTACCATGGACACCGATGATGAAATTATTATACCTGAACCTTTTTATGCCAATTACAATGGATTTTCAGTTGCATCTGGTGTGAAAATTGTTCCAGTTATTTCGTCTATTGAAACTGGATTTGCATTGCCTCCAATAGAGGAATTTGAAAAATTAATTACACCAAAAACTAAAGCTATTTTAATTTGTAATCCAGGTAATCCAACAGGATACTTATATTCTGAAGCTGAAATTAATCAATTAGCTGAAATTGTACAAAAGCATGATTTATTTTTGATTGCTGATGAAGTGTATCGTGAATTTACTTATGACGGTTACCAACATTATTCTGTAATGAATGTTGCTGGATTAGAAAATCATGCTATCATGATTGATTCTGTATCGAAACGTTTCAGTATGTGTGGCGCACGAATTGGTTGTATAGTTTCTAAAAACAAAGACGTAATGGCCGCAGCAATGAAATTTGCTCAAGCAAGATTAAGTCCACCAACGTATGCACAAATTGCTAGTGAAGCTGCTTTAGATACACCACAAAGTTATTTTGATGAAGTAATTAAAGAATACAAAGAAAGAAGAGATATTTTAGTTGCTGAATTGGAAAAAATCGAAGGTGTTGTAGTTGCCGTTCCTAAAGGAGCTTTCTATTGTATAGCTAAATTGCCAATTGCAAGTGCAAACGATTTTGCCCAATGGTTATTAGAATCCTATGATTTAAACGGAGAAACAGTTATGGTTGCTCCTGCTGCTGGATTTTATTCATCACCAAATGTTGGTCTAGATGAAGTACGAATTGCTTATGTTTTGAAAAAAGAAGATTTAATTAAATCTGTACGAATTTTAAAAGAAGCTTTATCTGTTTACCATCAATATTCTAATTAATTACTAATTATAAATTGAAAAATCCCAAATAAATATTTATTTGGGATTTTTTTTACAATTTATCTAGATTTATTTACTCTCGTTAAGCTTTGCACTTAATTCAGAAGAAATTGCTGATTTTTCCATTTTAATTTTACCAGCCATGGTTTCAATTACAACTGTAGTTTCTGCCATTTCAGCTATTTTACCGTGAATACCAGCTTTGGTTATAATTCTATCACCAACTTTTAAGCCTTTTTCAAAAGCTTTTTCTTTTTTGGCTCTTTGTTGTTGCGGACGAATTAATAAAAAATAGAAAATAGCTATCATTAATAGCAACTGTATCGCTAAGGTTGAATTCATAATTAATTGATTATAGTTTTAGTTCTTGATTTTGCTGGTGTTGTTCCTTCTCCTGCCTTAACATTTGCTTTGATAACAAAAGTTTCTTTGCCATTTTCTGTATTGGTAGTTAAAGTAACTGTTTTACTTTGCATACCTGATTTTCCAGCTGGGTCAAAGGTAACTTTAATTGGTGCAGATTCCCCTGGTTTTAATGGTTGTTTTGGATAATCTGGCACAGTACAACCACAAGTAGCTGTAGCACTAGAAATTAATAAATCTGCTTCTCCAACATTTTTTACAATGAATTCAGTTTCAACTTTAGCGTTAGCTTCAATCATTCCAAAATCATATTCTACTTTGTCAAATTCTACTTTTGGTAATTTATTTGCCAACTCTTTTTCTGCTTCAATCATTTTCATATCTTCTTCAGTAATTTTTGCTGAACCAGCATCGTTACAAGAAATGGTTGCTAAAAGCATTGAAACAGCAACTAAACTTAAGGTTTTTCTTAACATAATTCAATTCAATTTTTAGTTTATAATAATCCTCTACCGGCTTTTGTTAGTCGGTTATTTTTTTGATAATCTTTTACGATGTTATCTAAAATTCCGTTTATAAAAATACTACTTTTTGGTGTAGAATATTCTTTGGCAATTTCTAAATATTCGTTAATAGTTACTTTTACTGGAATAGATGGGAATTTCAACAATTCACAAATCGCCATTTTTAAAATAATAGTGTCAATTTCGGCAATTCGCTCGGTATCCCAATTTGGTGTTTTGTCTATATATTCTTTTGAAAGTTCTACTTCATTCAAAACCGTTTTTCTAAACAAATTTTTCACGTAATCTTTGTCATCTAAATCTTTGTATAATTTAGTTACCAAAAAAGTATCATTTTCAGATTTTAGTTGTTTGATTTGTTTTAAAACTAAAGTATTAATAGTTGGTAAATCATCTAACCAAGTCAATTTATAATCTTCCAAATAATCATAAAGTTTGTCATTTGGAGCAATTACTTCTGAAAACAAATCAGCAATAAAGTTCTTATCGTCATTAAAACTTGAAGTAGTTGCATTCATATAGTCTTGATACAATTCACTAGTTTTAATTGCTTCCAACAATAACAAAATCACATCATCATTTCGTTTCCAATTGGAAATTGTTCGCTCATCAATAGCGTTTTCTAACGATTCACTATTAGCTAAAAGTGTTAGGAGTTTGTTTTCAACAAATTTTCTATTGGGATTTCGTTCTTCTTTGGTAGCCAAATGTTTTTTGGAAGCCAAGTCTAAATATTCTTCTTCTTTTAAACGAATTTCTAGTAAAGCTGATAACATTAAAAGATATAAATCATACATGTTTTCGATACTTTGAAATAAGAACTTTTCTTCTTTATCAAGGTTTTCAGATTCGTGTTTGTGCATGGCGTAAATCCCTTGCATTACTTTAATTCGGATATGTCTTCTGTTTAACATATTGGGTAAGAACTTTTAAAATTAAGAAAGCGAAAGAAGATCTTTCTTTCGCTTTGCAAAAATACAATTTTATTTAAAAGGTTTTACTTCTTTAACTCATTTTTTGCATCATCAATGCGTTTTTGAGCTACAGAGAAAGCCGCTTGATGCGTTGTGATGTTGTTATCATCTGCAAATTTGAAAATTTCTAAAGCGGTGTTATAGATATTTTCTGTTTTCTCCATAACCTGAGCATTCGTCCATTTTACCAATTCAGAATACACATTAATTACACCTCCAGCATTGATTAAGAAATCTGGAGCATATAAAATTCCTTTTTCTTTCAATAATTTTCCGTGAACCAATTCGTTAGCTAACTGATTGTTTGCAGCACCCGCAATAATTGACGCTTTGATTTTATCAATGGTGTTATCGTTAATTGTAGCTCCCAATGCACAAGGTGCGTAAATATCAACTTCAGCGCTGTACAAATCATCGCCAGTGAAAATTTTAGCTCCATATTTCGCTCCAATTTGGTTTACTCTATCTTGATTGATATCTGAAATAGTAACAATAGCACCACTTTCTGTTAAGTGTTGCACTAAAACTTCACCCACGTGACCAATTCCCTGTACCAATACTTTTTTGCCTTCTAAATTATCAGAACCATATTTGTATTTAGCAGCTGCTTTCATCCCCATGAAAACACCGTAAGCTGTAACTGGAGATGGATTTCCAGAACCGCCTCTTTCTACAGAAATTCCAGCAACGTGTTTCGTAACTTCATTTACTGTATCCATGTCTTTGGTTTCCATTCCAACGTCTTCCGCTGTAATATATTTTCCAGATAATGAATCTACAAACTGACCAAAACGACGCATCAATTCTGGTGTTTTTTGCGTTTTAGCATCACCAATAATTACTGCTTTTCCTCCGCCTAAATTCAATCCTGAAATCGAATTTTTATATGTCATTCCGCGAGACAAACGTAAAACATCATTTAAAGCTTCCCATTCATTGGTATAATTCCACATTCTTGTTCCACCTAATGCTGGACCTAAAACTGTATTGTGTACACCAATAATTGCTTTTAATCCTGTATCTTTGTCGTGACAAAAAACAACTTGTTCATGTCCGTCAAATGAAACTTGACCAAAAACGGGATCTACTTTATGTAATTCGTTTGCTTTTAATAAATCTGCTGTCATGTGTTTTGATTTTGAAAATTATTCAATTTTGTTACGCAATAATACGGATTAATTTAAAATGTTTCAAAAAATTATATTTATTTTAGCAATTCAATAAGCATTCTTTGTTTTTACAGAGAATATGACAATAAAGAAAGTGTAATAAATTATAGCTTTTAATAACAATACATCAGTTATTCCAAAATTTAAATGAAAGAATTACAATATTTAAACAAATATTTCATCAAATACAAATATCGATTTTTATTAGGAATCGTTATTACTGTAGTAGCTCAGATATTTTCCCTTTTTACTCCAGAATTAATTGGAAATTCAATAAAAGTAATTGAAGAATTTTCAAGACATTCAGACGCAACAATTGGTGAAGTAAAATCGACATTACTTAAAAATATTTTATTGATTTTAGCCACTACAGTTATTGCTGGCTTTTTAACTTTTTTAATGCGTCAAACATTGATTGTGATGTCTCGTTATGTGGAATTTGATTTAAAAAACGAAGTTTACCAACATTACCAAGTGCTAAACCAAAATTTCTATAAAAAGAATCGTACAGGTGATTTAATGAGTAGAATTAGCGAAGATGTGGGTAAAGTACGAATGTATGTTGGTCCCGCAGTGATGTATTCGCTAAATACATTAATTCGTTTTACGGTGGTTATTGTTTATATGTATAACATTTCCCCTACTTTAACCTTGTATTCGCTTTTACCGCTTCCATTATTGTCATACGGAATTTTCAAAATTAGTTCTGAAATTCACATTAGAAGTGGACGATTTCAAGAAAATTTATCTACTTTATCTTCGTTTTCTCAGGAAATATTCTCAGGTATTCGAGTAATTAAAGCCTATGCCATCGAAAAACAAAAACAAGATGAGTTTACTACATTAGCTCAAGATAGTAGAGACAAATCGATGAGTCTTGCAAAAGTGAATTCCCTTTTTGGTCCGTTAATGATTTTATTAATTGGATTAAGCAATTTAGTAGTTATTTACGCTGGAGGAATGATGTATATCAACGGTGATATTCCAGATATTGGAGTGATAGCACAGTTTATTTTGTATATCAATATGTTGACATGGCCAGTAGCTTCTTTGGGTTGGGTTTCCTCTTTGGTTCAAGAAGCAGAAGCTTCTCAAAAAAGAATTAACGAATTTTTGAAAATTGAACCTGAAATCAAAAATAACAATCCAAAACCTTCTGAAATTATTGGTAAAATTGAATTTAAAAATGTTGGTTTTACTTATGAAGACACCAATATCAATGCGCTAAAAAACATTAGTTTTACTGTAAATCCTGGTGAAACAGTAGCTATTCTTGGGAAAACGGGTTCTGGAAAATCAACTATTTTAACTTTGATTAGTCGATTATATGATATTGAAAAAGGGAATTTATTAATTGATAACCAACCTATTCAGGATATTAACTTAAACGATTTACGCAACCACATTGGCGTTGTTCCGCAAGATGCATTTTTGTTTTCCGATTCCATAAAGAATAATATCAAATTTGGGAACGAAGATGCAACCGATGAAGAAGTAATTGAATCCGCTAAAAAAGCAGTTGTTCACGATAACATTATTACTTTTGCCAATGGATATGAAACCATTTTAGGGGAAAGAGGGATTACACTTTCGGGCGGACAAAAACAAAGAGTTTCTATAGCTAGAGCATTAATTAAGAACGCTCCTATCCTACTTTTAGACGATTGTTTGAGCGCAGTAGATACCGAAACAGAAGAAGCCATTTTAAACAATTTACTTGCTTTTTGTAAAAACAAAACCACTATCATAGTAAGTCATAGAATTTCTTCTGCCAAAAATGCCGATAAAATTATCATTTTGGATGAAGGTGAAATTATCCAACAAGGAACTCATAATCAATTGGTAGAACAAGAAGGGTATTATAAAGAATTGTACTTAAAACAACTTACAGAAAAAGAAATTAGTTAAAAAATTGGTAAATACTATTTTTTTTTCGACTTTTGAAGAACTATAAAACCATTAACTGAAAGATTGGATTATGAACGAAAAAGAAATGTTAGACAAAGAAGACATCTTTTCTAAAGTGTTACGTGCGGGAAGAAGAACTTATTTCTTCGATGTTAGAGCTACAAAAGCAGATGATTACTACATTACCATTACTGAAAGTAAAAAATTTACAGAAGAAGATGGTTCGTATCATTTCAAAAAACACAAAATTTATTTATACAAGGAAGATTTTGCTGCATTTGCTGAAATTTTAGAAGAAATGACTTCATTTGTGGTAAATCAAAAAGGTGAAGAAGTAATTTCAGAAAGACATCAGAAAGATTTTAAAAAGGAATCATTCTTTTCAGATGAAGAAGACACGGTTGCAACACCTTCAACAGAAAGTTTTACGAATGTAAGCTTTGAAGATATTTAATCTACAAAAACTATAAAACCCGAAGTTATTCGGGTTTTTTTATGCAATTTCAGTACCGTTTGGCACTTGAAAATCGGTTGCCAATAAAATCACATCGCCTTTTGACGGAACAGCTCCTAGAATCAAACATTCGCTTTGAAAATTAGCGATTTGTTTTTTGGGGAAATTCAATACGGCAACAATTTGTTTTCCTAATAAATCATCTTTTGAATACCTATTGGTAATTTGAGCCGACGATTTCTTAATACCAATTTCACTTCCAAAATCAATCCATACTTGATACGCTGGGTTTTTGGCTGCTTCAAAGTCTTTCACCTCGATAATGGTTCCAACATGAAGTGCTATTTTTTCAAAATCCGACCAACTAATTTCTGTCTTCATTATTTTCTTTTCTCCAAAAATAAGAAATTTCTATCTTTTTGTAACTTTCTTTCAATCATAACGTATAATCAATAGATGCTCTAACATCTAAATTCTAATTTCTAACATCTAATTCAAAATGGCACAAACACCTTCTAATATGCTACCATTGGGAACAAAAGCTCCTAATTTCAATTTACCTGCAACTAATTTCAATGAAACCTTTTCATTTGAAGCAATAAAAGGCGAAAAAGGAACATTGGTACTCTTTATTTGCAATCATTGTCCGTTTGTTTTGCATGTGATTGATGAAATTGTGATGGTAGCCAACGATTATAGAGTTCAAGGCATTGGAATGGTGGCTATTTCAAGTAATGATGTTGTAAAATATCCACAAGATGCACCAGATAAAATGGCTGATTTTGCTTTAGAAAACAGAATTGAATTTCCTTATTTATACGATGAAACACAAGAAGTAGCCAAAGCGTATGATGCTGCTTGTACGCCCGATTTTTATTTGTTTGATGCACAAGATAAATTAGTCTATCGTGGACAATTGGATGATTCTCGTCCTGGAAATGGCATTCCAATAAGCGGAAGTGATTTAAGAAATGCAATAGATGCAATCATTTACAACCGAAAAATGAATCCAGAACAAAAACCGAGTATTGGTTGTAATATTAAGTGGAAATAATAACTATTTCTTCTCCAAAACCACATCAATAGGATTATTGCTCCTTGGTCCAAAACTCCTAGCTTGACGCTCGTTTTCACTAGAACACAAAATATACATATTGAAAGCACGCAATTGAACTATTTTCTCTTTAAAAACGCCCTTTGTGTCCTCAATTTTGATAAAGAAATCTTCTGCAGGAAATGAAGTCGTTACCGAGAGTAAATACGTATCTCCAGAATAAGGGAAAAACCATTTTTCAGGTTCGTTAGGGGAATTAATCAAATGATTTCTGGTAAAAAGTAACGCTTGATTGCCATATTTCCAACTGTATTTGTTGTTCTCATTAATAACTACATCACCATTCTCATTGGTCACTGTAATTTTTAAATCGGGAAGATTTTCTGATTTTCCTTCTTCATGCACTTTAACCACTAAATACGACGTAAAATCAAACCCACAATGCGGTACTTGCCCGAAAGAGAACAAAGAGAAAAGAAGAAAGAAAATCGTGATATTAGTTTTCATTTAGTAAGTCATTATATTTGTCACAGTATGATAAATCAGTTTCACAAAGATTTTCATAACAAGTTAAAAGTTTAAGTTTAATTTCATTCTCAGATTTAATAGCATATGCTAATTCAAATTCTTTTACAGCATTAGCAAAATCTTTGTTTTCAAAATATTTATTTCCTAATTCTTTTAAAATTAAAAAAGATTCAGCTTGAGTTGAAATGATGATATTATTTTTACTATTTTCATTAATTAATTCATACTTTTTGAATCCTTTAATGAAAAAAAAGGAAAATCCGAAAAGAAAAACAACCAACAAAAATGCTAAAACCAAATTATGCCTTTTCCTAATTGAAATTTTATTTAGCGCCTCTTCTTTTGAATAAACACCAGATAAAAAACTAAAACGATTATTGAATTTTGAATTATCAACATCAGCACCTCGATTTCTTGAGAAAGGTTTTCTTGCTTTTTGAGTAAAAATCCATTTTTGTAATCCAAAACCAGAATAACCCATTCTTATCTTTTGGTGTAAAAATACAAAAACAATACCAAACAAAAAATCCCGAAACACAGTTTCGGGATTTTTATACTTTGTACTTTATACTTTATTTCACATCCATTAATTCAACATCAAAAACTAAAGTAGCATCTGGTGGAATAACTCCTCCAGCACCTCTAGAACCGTATCCTAAATACGATGGAATCACAAAACGAGCTTTGTCACCTACTTTTAATAAAGCAATACCTTCGTCCCAACCTTCAATTACTTGTCCAACGCCTAAAGTGAAATCAATAGGTTGTTTTCTTTTGTATGAAGAATCAAATACTTGTCCGTTTTCTAATGCGCCTTGATAGTGAACCGATACTTTCTTTCCTTTTTCAGCTTGTTTTCCGCTTCCTTTTTGGATAATTTGGTAACGTAAACCACTTTCAGTCTTTTGAAAACCAGCGGCTAATTTTTCCAAAGCTTCCTCTGCCATTTTTTTTTGTTCTGCTAATCGTTTTTCTCTTGAACCTTCAAAAGTTCTAAAAGCTTCAATAGCATTCCATTTTTGTGCCTCATCTCCTACTCTAACAATTTCAATACTTTCTAAAGCATCATTTCCTGCAATAGCATCCACTACATCTTGTCCTGCAACAACGTGACCAAAAACAGTGTGTTTCCCATCTAACCAACCCGTTTCTACGTGCGTAATAAAGAATTGTGAACCATTAGTTCCAGGTCCAGCATTAGCCATAGATAAAACTCCTGGTCTATCGTGTTTTAAACTTGGGTGAAACTCATCGTCGAAGTTGTAACCTGGTCCGCCCGTTCCAATTCCTTGTGGGCAACCACCTTGAATCATAAAATCAGGGATTACACGGTGAAATTTTAATCCGTCATAATACGGTTTTCCCATTGGACGAGCTGAATTCTCTAATTGACCTTCTGCTAATCCTACGAAATTACCAACGGTTCCTGGTGTTAAATCGTGTGTTAATTTTACTAAAATAGTACCTTTTGCAGTATTGAATTTAGCGTATATTCCGTTTTCCATGCTTTTGTTTTTAAATTTGAAAGTGCAAAATTACAAAATTAATTGGTAGTTTTGATAAACAAATATCGATTCGAATGGAAGCTAATGATTATCTAAAAATCAACAAACAAACTTGGAACAACAAAGTTGACGTTCATGTAAACTCTGATTTCTATGACATGGAAAGTTTTCTGAAAGGAAAATCGTCTTTAAATTCGATTGAATTGGATTTACTTGGCGATGTAAAAGGAAAAAAAATACTGCATTTACAATGTCATTTTGGTCAAGACACCATGACTTTAGCTAGAATGGGGGCCAAAGCTACCGGAATCGATTTGTCCGATAAAGCCATTGAAAAAGCAAGAGAAATCAACAATAATTTGAATTTAGACGCGACTTTCATTTGTTGTGAAATTTATGATTTAACCAATCATTTAGACGAAAAATTTGATATTGTTTTTACCAGTTATGGTACGATTGGTTGGTTTCCAGATTTGGACAAATGGGCAAAAATAGTTTCACATTTTTTAAAACCAGATGGTAAATTTGTTTTTGCCGAATTTCATCCAGTGGTTTGGATGTTTGATAACGACTTTAAAGAAGTTTTTTATAATTATTTCAATGTAGCACCTATTTTAGAAGAAGAATCAGGAACATATACGGATAAAGAAGCTTCTCTCAATACAACTACTATAACTTGGAACCATCCTATTTCAGAAGTTTTAAATGCATTGATTTCAAACGGATTAGAAATTAATTCTTTCAACGAATTTGATTATTCTCCTTATAATTGTTTCAATCAAACCGAAGAATTTGATTCCAAAGATTCGGAAAAAAAATTCCGAATCAAGCATTTGGAAAACAAAATTCCAATGGTGTATTCGCTTTCGGCAACTAAAAAATAAACTACTATCTTTGCAGCATGCGAATTGATATTATTACCGTTTTACCCGAATTAATGCGAAGTCCGTTTGAGGCTTCCATCATGAAACGTGCCATTCAGAAAGGTTTGGTAGAAGTACATTTTCATAATTTAAGAGATTATACGACCAACAAACAAAAAAGTGTGGACGATTATCAATTTGGTGGCGGTGCCGGTATGGTCATGACCGTTCAACCTATTGATGATTGTATTACAAAACTAAAAAGTGAAAGAACCTACGACGAAATTATTTACATGACACCCGATGGAGAAACGCTAAACCAAAAAATGGCGAATTCCATTTCTATGTATGAAAATATCCTAATTTTATGTGGCCACTACAAAGGGGTTGATCAGAGAGTTCGTGATATGCATATTACGCGCGAAATTTCGATTGGTGATTACGTATTGAGTGGTGGTGAAATTGGTGCTATTGTATTTTGTGACGCTATTATTCGTTTAATTCCAGGTGTTTTAAGTGATGAAACTTCAGCCTTAACAGATAGTTTTCAAGATAATTTGTTATCTCCACCCATCTACACACGACCTGCAGAATACAAAGGATTACGTGTACCCGACGTCTTATTAAGCGGAAATTTCCCTGAAATAGAAAAATGGCGCGAACAAAAAGCATACGAACACACCAAAGAAAGAAGACCCGATTTATTGGAAGATTAGTTATTGTTTTGATTTTTTTTTGTAACTTTAAGATACTAATTTAGTAAAAATGTATAGAATCATTTATCTTAGTTCTGGGGTTAAAATATTTTCCGATGAGGAAATTAATGATTTGTTGAAAGTTTCAAGAGAAAACAATCAAAAAAATGGAATAACAGGTTTACTACTATATTCTGAAGGTAATTTTATGCAAATTCTAGAAGGTGACAAAGAAGCAATAGAACGTACGTATGAAAAAATTCAAAACGACAATAGACATAGAAACATCATTCTGATTATTAATGAACCTATAAAACAAAGGAATTTTTCGGAATGGAAAATGGGGTACAGTATAGTAGACCCTGAATTTTTAAACAAACATCCTGAAATAAATCCTTTTGAATTAAAAAAACCTTCAAAAATAGACACTATAATAACTACTTTTATCGACACTTTTTTAAATTCTTTCCGAAACAAGGTGCTATACAATTAAAAAGAATTGAAAAGTTTTGAATTTTAAATAAAAAAACTTAATTTTGCACCCACTTTGAATCAACCTCTGGCGATAGACGTGTATGTTGCTTTGAATCAAATTATTATACTTAAAACTATGTCAAATTTAGTTGATTTCGTTAATAACGAATTTGTTACAAAAAAAGATTTCCCTGAATTCGGAGCTGGTGATACTATCACTGTGTACTACGAAATTAAAGAGGGTGAAAAAACTAGAACGCAGTTCTTCAAAGGAGTTGTAATCCAAAGAAGAGGTACTGGAGCTACTGAAACTTTTACAATCCGTAAAATGTCTGGTGCTGTAGGTGTTGAGCGTATCTTCCCAGTAAACATGCCAGCTTTACAAAAAGTTGAAGTAAACCAAAGAGGTAAAGTACGTAGAGCTCGTATCTTCTACTTTAGAGATCTTACAGGTAAAAAAGCTAAAATTAAAGAAAGAAGATATATTAAAAAATAATCTTTCTTTAACAAAAAATAAAAAGTCTCAACTTACGTTGAGACTTTTTTTATTCGCAAAAGTAAACCTACAAAATTATCATTTTCTTAATATTAATCCCAAATATTAAAAATTCCGCAAAACATTTGTTTTACAACCCATAACTGCTTCAGAATTACTACTAAAATCATTATATTTGCGCGAATTTAAAAATTACAAACTTATATTTCATATACCATGTCCAACCAACCTAAAATAATGTATACCATTACGGATGAGGCGCCAATGTTAGCAACACATTCGTTTTTACCTATTGTTAAAGCGTTTTCAAAACCAGCTAATATAACTATCGAAACCCGAGATATTTCTTTAGCAGGTAGAATTTTAGCTAATTTTCCAGAATATTTAAAAGAAGAACAAAAAATAGGTGATGCACTATCTGAATTAGGACAACTAGCAACTGCACCGGATGCTAATATTGTGAAATTACCAAATATATCTGCTTCTGTACCGCAATTAAAAGAAGCTATTGCTGAATTACAAGCGCAAGGCTACGCAATTCCAAATTTACCTGAGGAAGCAACAACTGAAGAAGAGAAAACAATCAAAGCAAAATATGCCAAAGTTTTAGGTTCTGCTGTAAATCCAGTTTTACGTGAAGGAAACTCTGACAGAAGAGCACCAAAAGCAGTGAAAAATTACGCAAAAGCACATCCTCACTCTATGGGAGCTTGGTCTGCAGATTCAAAATCACACGTAGCTCATATGAATGAAGGCGATTTTTATGGCACTGAAAAATCAGTTACAGTAAAAGAAGCTGGAAGTTTCACTATCGAATTCGAAGGAAAAAATGGAGAAACGAAAATTTTAAAAACAGCATCACCATTAAAATCAGGGGAAATTATAGATAGCGCTGTGATGAGTTTATCTAAATTAAAAACGTTTATTGCCACTGAAATTGCTGATGCAAAAGCTAAAAATGTATTGTTCTCCGTTCACTTAAAAGCAACCATGATGAAGGTTTCAGATCCTTTGCTATTTGGTGCTATTGTAGAAGTGTTTTTTGCTGATTTATTTGAAAAATATGCCACTTTATTCCAAGAATTAGGAGTAGATACAAAAAACGGACTTGGTGATGTTTATGCTAAAATTGCTGGACATCCAATGCAAGCTGAAGTGGAACAAGCCTTAACAACAGCAATGGAAAACGGTCCTGCTTTAGCTATGGTGAATTCAGAAAAAGGAATTACGAATTTACACGTGCCATCAGATGTAATTATTGATGCTTCAATGCCAGCAATGATTAGAAACTCTGGACAAATGTGGGATGCAGCAGGAAAATCTCAAGACACAAAAGCAATTATTCCAGACCGTTCGTATGCTGGTATTTACCAAGCAACTATAGATTTCTGCAAGAAAAATGGCGCTTTAGACCCAAAAACAATGGGAAGTGTTCCAAACGTAGGTTTAATGGCTCAAAAAGCAGAAGAATACGGTTCACATGATAAAACTTTCCAAATAACAGAAAACGGAACGGTTAAAGTAAAAGATGCAAGCGGAACTGTTTTAATGGAACAAGCTGTTGAAATAGGAGATATTTTCAGAATGTGTCAAACTAAAGATGCACCAATTCAAGATTGGGTAAAATTAGCCGTAAATAGAGCGAGATTATCAAATACTCCAGCTATTTTCTGGTTAGACGAAAATCGTGCTCACGACCGTCAACTAATTGAAAAAGTAACTTCATATCTAAATAATTACGATACTACAGGCCTAGACATTCGTATCATGAATCCTGTTGATGCTACTTTATTTTCACTAGAAAGAATCGTAAAAGGTTTAGATACCATTTCGGTTTCTGGAAATGTGTTACGTGACTATTTAACTGATTTATTTCCAATTTTAGAAGTTGGAACTTCAGCGAAAATGCTTTCTATAGTTCCATTAATGAATGGTGGTGGTTTATTTGAAACTGGCGCTGGTGGATCGGCTCCGAAACACATTGAACAATTTATTGAAGAAGGTTATTTGCGTTGGGATTCATTGGGAGAATTTTTGGCTTTAGGTGTTTCTTACGAACATTTAGGTCAAGTTTTCAATAACCAAAAGGCTTTAGTTTTATCTGAAACTTTAGATGAAGCTACTGAGAAGTTTTTAGAAAATGACAAATCGCCAGCTAGAAAAATTGGTCAAATTGACAATAGAGGTTCACATTTCTATTTGGCTTTCTATTGGGCACAAGCTTTGGCTAAACAAACTAAAGACGCTGAATTAAAAGCTATCTTCACTCCTATTGCTGAAGAGTTAACTATCAATGAAGCAAAAATAAATGAAGAACTAATTGCAGCGCAAGGTAAAGCACAAAATATTGGAGGTTATTACCACCCAAATTTTGAATTAACTGAAAAAGCAATGCGACCAAGTACTACTTTAAATGCAATTTTAGCAAAACTAAATTAACAAATAGGTTTAAATAAAATATAAAGGCGACTTACCAGTCGCCTTTATATGTTTTAATTAATTATGTTCTTATTGAGCTTTCTCAGAAGGAGTTTCTTTTTTAGGTTCTTTCAAAACAACGATAGAAGCTTTAACACCAGTTAATAAATTCCATTCGTTAGAGGTAATCATCGTACCGTTTTCATCATATACAGTAAAAGCCGCTGTATTTGGTCCTGATTCTCCCTGATTTAGAGCTAAAAAATCAATTTTATTAAAGCCATCTGACAAATCAATATAATATTCTCTTTTTACAGATTGGAGTAAAATGCTACTAATGACAGTATTATCATTTACTAAAACTCTAACACGGTCACCATCAGGATATTGATGGTCATAACATACAATTTTAATAAACTTAGTTTCAGTTTTAAATTCACCAAGAAATTGATTTTGTCTAAACCTAGGATCAATGGCTACATCATCTTGTTGGCGATTTAACTTTTTCTTGATTTCGTCACCAGGATTTTTAAAATCACTATTTGTTTCTAAAATGCTTTTTGAAGTTTCATTTTTCTTCGTTATTGAATAACGTTTTAAAGGATTATCATCTTTATCAAAAATACTTTTATATTCAATGGATGGTCCTGAAGTACTATTTTCGGTCTGATTTTCAACAGGAGTTACCAACTGCAATTTGAGCGGCTGATTTTTCCGATCAATTTGAGCTGAAACACTTATAGAAACTAATAAAACCAAAAATATGTAACGCATCTGTTTCATTTTACACAAACCTAAAGATTATATTGTTCGAAAAACAACAAATTAACCAATGATTAACAAGTTATCTATAAAAACTTTGGAAATAATTCGCCAATTTTGTAAATCAAAAAATATACCATGATTCAAAATAAAAGAATTCTTTTGATATTTTCAATGTTTTTTTTCATTTTAAAACTTCATGCTCAAGAAAAATTTACATTGAGTGGAGCCATCACTGATGAAATAAACGGAGAAACACTTATTGGTGTCAATATTATTATCAATGAATTAAAAACAGGAACCACAACAAACGAATATGGCTTCTACTCGATTACATTACCTAAAGGAAATTATACAGTAACAATTTCTTACTTAGGATTTGATGATAAAGTAGAAAGTATTGTTTTAGAACAAAATATCAGAAAAAATTTTATATTAAAAGAATCTAATGTACAATTAAATGAAGTAGTTGTAACTGAAAACCCATACAAAATCAGCATTAAAAAACCAGAGATGAGTGCCAATAAATTATCTATTGCCACTATTAAACAAATGCCGGTTTTATTAGGAGAAGTAGATGTTATCAAATCACTCTTGTTTTTACCTGGAGTTACCAATGCTGGAGAAGGACAATCAGGTTTTAATGTTCGTGGTGGTGCAGCCGACCAAAATCTAGTACTTTTAGATGAAGCTACATTGTATAATACTTCACACGTTTTCGGATTATTTTCAGTTTTTAATGCGGATGCTATAAAAGATTTAAAATTATATAAAGGAGGTATTCCTGCAAAATATGGTGGAAGAGTGGCTTCCGTTTTAGATATCTACCAAAAAGACGGAAACAGCAATAAATTTAGCATGAATGGCGGTATTGGATTGATTTCAAGTCGATTACTAGCAGAAGGACCAATAGTTAAAGATAAAGCTTCTTTTTTAGTAGCAGGAAGAGGATCTTATGCCCACCTATTTTTAAAACTTACCGACAACCAAAATACAGCTTATTTTTATGATTTAAACACAAAAATCAATTATAAACTCAATGAAAATAACAGTTTATTTTTATCGGGATATTTTGGAAGAGATATATTTTCTCTGAATGAATCATTTACAAATACCTACGGAAACACTACACTTAATTTAAGATGGAATCACTTATTTTCCGAAAAACTATTTTCAAATTTATCATTGATTTATAGTGATTATTATTATGGTTTAACTTTAGACTTCATAGGATTCAATTGGGATTCTGGAATCAAAAACTATAATATAAAATACGATTTTAAACACTACATTTCAGATAAAATCACCTTAAATTATGGAACAAATCTAACTAAGTACGATTTGAATCCCGGAACAATTGAACCAATAAATGAAGAATCTTCAATAAACTTCAGACAATTAGATAGAAAATACGCACTTGAGACCGCTTTTTATGGCGATATAGAACAACAACTTTCAAAAAAAGTATCAGTATCCTACGGATTTAGATATAGCTTTTTCAACCGTTTAGGAAGTTCAACTGTTAATATTTATGAAAACAATCAACCGGTATTGTACAACGAAGAGCTTAAAATCTATGAAAAAGCAACACCAATTGATACCAAATTCTATGGTAGAAACAAATCAATTGCAGAATACTCAAATTTTGAACCGCGTTTTACGATTGCCTATGAATTGAATGAAAATCAATCCATCAAAGCAAGTTATAATAGAATGGCACAATACCTCCAATTGGTTTCAAATACACAATCGCCGACACCATTAGATGTTTGGACGCCAAGTGATAACTATATAAAACCACAAATAGCAGATCAAGTGGCTGTTGGTTACTTCCAAAACTTTAATAATGGCGACTATACTTTAGAATTAGAAAGTTATTACAAAAAAGTTGAAAATCGAATGGACTATATTGATGGTGCCGATTTAATTGCCAATGAAGCGATTGAACAAGTAATTTTAAATGGAAGAATGCGTTCCTACGGTCTAGAAATGTTAATTAGAAAAAATAGTGGTGATTTAAACGGTTGGATTGCCTACACTTTGTCACGTTCCGAGCAACAAACACCGGGAAGAACACCAACAGAAATTGGCATTAACAACGGAGAATGGTATCGTTCTGCTTACGATAAAACACACAATTTAGCAGTAACCGGAAGCTATAAACTAAATGAAAAGTGGACTTTTGGAGCCAATTTCACCTTGCAAACAGGTCAACCTGTAACATTTCCTACTGGGAAATATGTATTTCAAGGTGTAACAGTTCCTAGTTATAATTCAAGAAATGAAGATAGATTACCTGCATATCACCGATTGGATATATCCGCTACTTTAACGCCAAAACATAAAGAAAAACACAAATACAAACGTGAATGGGTTTTTGGTATCTACAATTTATACAGTCGTTTCAATGCTGCTTCTATTAATTTCAGACAAAATTCAGAAACAGGTAATAATGAAGCCGTGCGTTTGTCGATTTTTGGAATAGTTCCATCAGTTTCTTATAATTTTAAATTCTAAAAGCATGAAAAAGTTAATTATATATTTCGTTTTAGTTTTTACAACTGTGTTATTTTCAAGTTGTGAAGATGTAATTGATGTAGATTTAAATAATGCCGAACCAAAATTAGTTATTGATGGAATTATTAAATGGCAAAAAGGAACTACTGGTGCTGAACAAGTAATAAAGCTTAGTTTAACTAATGATTTTTTCACAAACGATATTCTTGCTGCTAATGGTGCATCAGTAACAATAACAAACTCACTTAATGAAACATTTATTTTTCTTGAAGATGGAGTTACAGGAAATTATATTTGTAACAATTTTAATCCCGTAATCGGAGAAACATATTCACTAGTAGTCGTTTACAATGGAGAATTATATTCGGCTACGAATACTTTTGTTGCAGGTCCTCCCATATTAAACGTACAACAAGAAATTGCTCAAGGCTTTGGCGGAGAAGATGAAATTGAAATTAAATATTTTTTTCAAGATAACGGTTCAGAAGACAATTATTACCTTTTAGGAGTTAAAAATCCGAATAAACAAATTCCAGAATTTGGTGTAGTAAGTGATGAGTTTTTTCAAGGAAATCTCATGTTTGGTTTTTACGGAAGTAGTGAAACGGAGTCAGGGATAACATTAAAACTAAGTGTTCAGGGAATCACATTTGGTTATTATAATTATATGAATATTTTAACTACTATTGCGGGAAGTGGTACCGGAAATCCATTTGCTACACCTCCAGCAACATTGAGAGGAAATATAATAAACCAAACCAATTCAGATAATTTTCCTTTAGGGTATTTTCATTTATCTGAAATTGACGAAATAGATTACTTAGTTCAGTAAAAAGACAAGAACAAATTCAAAAATCAAGTTTAACTTGAAACCAGAAACTTTAAACTAAAAAAATGTCATCACACCACATAGTCCGAGACGATCAAGAACCAGCTTTAATCATTGCCAATGGTGCTTCCTGTGGTGAAGAGCTTATGGGACAATTATTGGAATGGTCGCCATTAGTAATTGTTCTCGATTCTGCCATTGAACGTGTTTTTGAATTAGGAATAAAAGTAGATGTTTTGTTAGGAGATTTTGACCGAGGTTTCAATCCTGAATATTACTTAGAAAAACAATATCCATTGGAAATTGTACACACACCCAACCAAGACAAAACCGATTTAGAAAAAGCATTAGATTATTTGGTAGTAAAAGGACATAAAGCAGTAAATGTGATTTGGGCAACAGGAAAACGCGCCGATCATACGATTACCAATATTACCAGTATCGTAAAATTCAGAAATCAACTGAAAATTGTATTGTTAGATGACCATTCCAAAATCTTCTTATTACCCAATGTTTACGAAAAATGGTATCCAAAAAACACGACTATTTCTTTAATTCCAATAGGAAAAGTAACAGGAATTCATTCCAAAAACTTATTCTATCCGCTAAAAGATGACGAACTCACTATTGGTTATCGAACTGGAAGCAGCAATCACGTTTCCGAAGACGGTATCGTTTCAATTAAACACGAAGAAGGTGATTTGTTGTTGATGGAATGTTGGGATTAACTTCGTAACTTTGTACTTTACACTTTATACTTTGCACTTTTAAATGAAATTCCAAGTCGTTTCCGATTATAAACCAACTGGTGACCAACCACAAGCTATTGAAAAACTTTCAAAAGGCATTCTCAATGGTGAAAAATACCAAACCTTGTTAGGTGTTACGGGTTCTGGAAAGACTTTTACTGTAGCTAATGTGGTACAAGAAGTCCAAAAACCAACACTAGTTTTAGCACATAATAAAACCTTAGCTGCCCAATTATATTCTGAATTCAAACAGTTTTTTCCGAATAATTCAGTGCAATATTTCGTTTCGTATTACGATTATTACCAACCCGAAGCTTTCATTCCTGTAACTGGAACGTATATTGAGAAAGATTTATCGATTAATGAAGAACTAGAAAAACTGCGATTAAGTACCACTTCTGCCCTACTTTCGGGTCGCCGTGATATTATTGTAATTTCGTCGGTTTCGTGTTTGTACGGAATTGGAAATCCAGTAGAATTTCAGAAAAACGTGATTAATTTGGAAGTCAACCAACAAATTTCGCGTACCAAATTACTCCATCAATTAGTACAAAGTTTGTACTCCAGAACCGAAGCAGAATTTACGCCTGGAAATTTCAGAATCAAAGGCGATATCGTAGAAATTTTCCCAAGTTATGGCGATGAACCCTTCAGAATTCACTTTTTTGGTGATGAAATTGAAGAAATTGAAGCTTTTGATACCAAAAACGCACAAGTAATCGAACGCTACGAAAAACTAACGATTTACCCAGCCAATATGTTCGTAACTTCACCCGATGTCTTGCAAAATGCGATTTGGGAAATCCAACAAGATTTGGTAAAACAAGTCGATTATTTCAAAGAAATTGGCAAACATTTGGAAGCAAAACGATTGGAAGAACGTACCAATTTCGATTTGGAAATGATTCGAGAACTCGGTTATTGCTCTGGAATTGAAAACTATTCCCGCTATTTAGACGGAAGAGAACCTGGAACTCGACCTTTCTGTTTATTAGATTATTTTCCAGATGATTATTTGATGGTGGTTGATGAGAGTCACGTGACGATTTCGCAAGTTCATGCGATGTACGGTGGCGATAGAAGCAGGAAAGAAAACTTGGTAGAATACGGTTTCCGTTTGCCAGCTGCTATGGACAATCGTCCGTTGAAATTTGAGGAATTTGAAGCGTTACAAAATCAAGTCGTTTATGTTTCGGCAACACCAGCAGATTACGAGTTGCAAAAATCGGAAGGCATTTATGTAGAACAAGTTATTCGTCCTACAGGATTGCTCGACCCAATTATAGAAATTCGTCCAAGTGCGAATCAAATTGATGATTTAATTGAAGAAATTCAACTGCGATGTGAAGCCGACGAACGTGTTTTGGTTACCACATTAACCAAAAGAATGGCAGAAGAATTGGCGAAATATTTAACTAAAGTGGCGATTCGTTGTCGCTATATTCATTCGGATGTAGATACTTTGGAACGTGTAGAAATCATGCAAGATTTACGAAAAGGATTGTTTGATGTATTAATTGGTGTGAACTTGCTTCGTGAAGGTTTGGATTTACCCGAAGTTTCTTTGGTAGCCATTTTAGATGCAGATAAAGAAGGTTTCTTACGAAGCCATCGTTCATTAACGCAAACTGTTGGTAGAGCCGCACGAAATGTAAATGGAAAAGCTATAATGTATGCGGATAAAATTACAAATTCGATGCAAAAAACCATTGACGAAACTAATTATAGAAGAGAAAAACAAACCAATTACAACACCAAACACGGTTTACAACCCAAAGCCTTAAACAAAAGTTTAGGAAGTGCGTTAAGTGGTAATTCGGTGTCAACAGGTTATTTTGAAAAAGAAGCTTTGAAAGCTGCTGAACCTGAAAGTTTGTATTTAAGTAAACCAGAAATAGAAAAGAAAATTCGCGACTTAAGAAAACAAATGGAAAAAGCCGCTAAAGAATTGGATTTCATGCAAGCTGCCAAATTTAGAGACGAAATTCAAGCGTTACAGGAGAAAATTAAATAAAAAATAAAGAATGCCTTTTACATTTTCACATCCAGCTTTAATATTACCATTAACATATTTACCAAAAAAATGGTTCTCTTTAACAGGTCTTGTCATTGGTAGTCTAACTCCCGATTTTGAATACTTTATAAGGATGAGAATTAAAAGCAATTATAGCCACACAATTGAAGGACTTTTCTGGTTTGATTTACCTTTAGGAATTCTTCTTGCATTTATTTATCATAACATAGTCCGAAATAACCTATTCGAAAATTCACCATTTTTTTTAAAATCAAAATTTTTAAACTTTAGTCAATTTAATTGGAATGAATATTTCAAAAGAAACTGGTTTGTTGTAATAATATCAATTTTAATTGGAGCTGCTTCTCATATTTTCTGGGATAGTTTCACACATGATGATGGTTATTTTGTGAAAACAATTCCAAGATTATCTGAAACCGTAAAACTTTTCGCTGTAGAAATTCCAATATTGAAAATCTTACAACATTCATCAACTTTGGTTGGTGCTTTTGTTATTGCTTTTGCTATTTATAAATTACCAATATATAAAACTGAAAAAGTAAATATAAATTTAAAATACTGGATAGTAATATTTGGACTAACTTTAATGATAATTAGTTTAAGACTTTTAAACGGACTTGAACTAAGGCAATATGGCAACGTTATTGTTACAACAATTTCGGCACTGTTAATTTCATTAATTATCACACCTCAACTTATGAAAATTAAAAATAATAACTCTTTATAAAACAAAAACCATGAGTAAAATAAACGAAATTGTAAACCTAGCAGACGAAATCGAAATCATCGAAGCGGTTGGTACCATTATTTGGAATAAAAAAGAAGAAACAGACGGCTTTACCGATTTATCTGAAGGCGAAAAAACGTTTGTACTAATCGATATTTTTGAAGGCGCCATGAACGAAGGCGGATTTCAGTTCTTCTTCGAAAATGAAACTGGCGATTATGCTAGAGAAATTGTAGAAGCGTACAAGAAAATTGGCGCTACAAAAACAGCAAATATCATTGCAAAAGCTATTGGTTTATTCGGAATCAACAATTTCTCAGAAGATTTAGAAACTAGAATAATTACAATTGAAAATCTAGACGAGAAAGTATTTTCTGGTTGGGAAGATTTAGACGAAATTTTCTTTAATGACGAACAAGAAGAAGATGTTGTCGCTTTGATTGTTGGGTACATCAAAAACAATAAAAGCGAGTTCAACTACTAATTATGCTGCTCACTAAAAATTGCCAACAAGATTTCGCCTTCGATCATTCTTGTTGGTGATTCTTTCATCAATTGCAACACACGCTTCATCGCATACGGATTCAATCCCATATTGATTCCGATTTCTTTCAGCTTTACATATTCTTTTTCATGAACGTATTCGTCGGCATGCATTAACAACGCTAAACGATAAAATTGACAAATGCGGTGAAATTCATCTTTAACCACATTTTTACTTTCTTTCTTTTCAAATAATTTATGCAAGGTTGACTTATCAACCTCTAATTCTTGTGCAATAATCGAAATAAAATCGTACTCTCTATCGTGCAACTCACCATCAACAACAGCAAATGCAATCATTTCTTGCAACAAACTTATTTTATCTTGAAACTCATCCATAAAGCGTTTTCTTTTTGGTAAAAATAATAAATCTGAAATTAAATGAATACCTTTGAGCATAATTTTTACATTTATGACTAATAACGATATTTTCAAAAAGCTTCGAGTTGCTCTACAATTACGTGATGACCAAATAGTTGAAATCCTAGAATTAGTTGATTTTAGAATCTCAAAAGGCGAATTAGGAAACATTTTTAGAAAAGAAGATCATCCAAATTACATGGAATGTGGCGACCAACTTTTACGAAATTTCCTTAACGGATTAGTTATTCATTTACGCGGTACTAAAGAAGAACCAAAAAATCCATTGGAAGTAATTAAATCGCATAAAAATCAGGCACCAAAAGCTACTGACGATACAAAAAAGCCAACAGAAAAGAAATTTTCTGATAAAAAACCAACAAGCGCCAATACCAAAAAGGCTCCAGCCAAAAACTTTAAGAAAAAAACAGCAAAACCAGCTCCAATTGTAGAAAAAGTAAGGTTTAAAAACGGAAAAAATTAGTCATAAGATTAGTTTTCCATTACTCAACTTCTTTTTGTATTTTTGAAAACTGATTAAAAAATGAAGTAAAACAAAATAAATGCAATTTAAACACCCCGAAATCCTGTATTTCCTTTTCGCTTTGGTTATACCAATTTTGGTGCATTTGTTTCAATTACGTCGCTTTAAAAAAGAGTTGTTTACCAATGTCAAACTGCTTAAAGAACTTCAAACTCAAACCCGAAAAAGTGCTACCATCAAGAAATGGTTATTGCTTTTCACCCGATTGTTCTTGCTTGCTTTTTTGATTATTGCTTTTGCCCAACCGTTTTTTACAGCTAAAAATGCCGCAGCTAAAAACAATGAATTAGTCATTTTGTTAGACAATTCGTTTTCCATGCAAGCCAAAGGTGAAAATGGCGAATTGCTCAAAAGAAGCATTCAAGATATTTTAGAAAATTTCGATGAAAACCAACAATTTTCGCTACTAACTACCAATGAAAATTTTTGGGATGTTGATGCCAAAACCATTCAAAACGAACTCCAAAAAATCACGTATGCGCCGTTTTCGTTTGAAGTCGATTATTTACTGACGCAAGTGGCTTCCAAAAAACCAAATGCAACTATCGATTATTTCATTATTTCGGATGCTGTGGAATTTTCTTCCAAAAAACTAGCACAAATTTCAGAAAATAATCCCGTTTATTTTTGGCAACCCAAAGCTCAGAATACCAATAATATTGCGATTTCCAATGTTCGTTTATTGCAATCTCTAGAAAATTTGAACGAAATTGAAGTCGAACTGCAACGTTTTGGAGATTATGAGGAAGCCATACCGTTAGCAGTTTACCAAAATGATACCGTAATTGCCAAAGCCATTGTGCCAATGCAATCCGAAAAAGAAACGGTAAAATTAGCACTTCCAAAAAAAGAAATTCAAGCTAAAGTTACCATTCAAGATAACAGTTTAAGCTTCGATAACGACTACTTTTTTACGCTTGGAAAACCCCAAAAACCAAAGGTTACATTCATTGGAACTACTGCCAAAAATAAATTCCTAAACCGCATCATTACTGTAGACGAGTTTGAAGTTACGGATACCGAATTGGCCCAACTGAATTACAGTAAAATCGAAGAACAAAACACGATTATCTTGAATGAATTGGTAGAAATTCCGCAAGCGTTGCAAACCAATTTGAAAGCGTTCTACGAAAAAGGCGGAAACATTGTTTTAATTCCCTCCGAAGAAAATAATGTTTCGAATTTGAACCAATTCCTGAACACTTTTGGAAGAAATACTTTTGCCAAACAAGAAAAAAACACCAAAAACATCACGAAAATTAGCTTCAAACATCCGCTTTTCAACCAAGTTTTTGAAAAAGAAGTAAGCAATTTTCAATATCCAAATACTACTTCATCACTGACTTTCAATGGCAATGCCGCTGGAATTTTGCAATACGATGATGGTAGTAATTTCTTGGCTTCCATTGGCAATCAATTAGGAAAAATCTATGTTTTTGCCACACCAATTAACAAGCAACAAACCAATTTTCAAAATTCACCATTGATTGTTCCTGTTTTTTACAACATGGCAATGACAAATGCAAATGCGAACAACCAAACGTTCACCATTGGTGCCAACGAAAGTTTCTTGATTGAAGCAACTTTGAGTAAAGATGAAGTCGTGAGTATTCAGAATGCTTCGTCGAGTTTTATTCCCATGCAACAAATTTTACCTACCAAAGTGAAAATCAATTTTGGCGATTATCCAGAACAAGCTGGAAACTTTGCTATCAAACAAAAAAACAATACCATTGCTAAAGTAAGTTTCAATTATCCAAGAAACGAAAGCAATTTGAATACCAACACAACACTACCAAAGGTAAACTATGTCAACAACTCGGAATCGGTTTTGAACACTCTGTTAGCAGAACGAACCGATACGGTTTTGTGGAAATGGTTTCTGATAGGAACACTATTATTTTTATTGATTGAACTACTAATCCAAAAATTCGTAAAATGACCACTGTTTTAATTAAAAAAGCAACTATAATCGACCCAGAAAGTCCGTTTCACAACCAACAAAAAGATATTTTAATCGAAAACGGAATTATTACAAACATCGCTGATGATTTATCCAATGAAACACACGATACTTTGGTAACCATGGACGATTTACACGTTTCTCAAGGTTGGTTTGACAGCTCGGTTTCTTTCGGAGAACCGGGTTATGAAGAAAGAGAAACTATTACCAATGGCTTACAAGTAGCGGCTAAAAGCGGTTTTACAGCAGTAGCATTGCAACCCAATAGTTTTCCGGTAATTGACAACCAATCGCAAGTGAAATTTGTTTTGGAAAGGGCAAAAAACCAAGCTACTACATTATTTCCAATTGGAGCATTAACCAAAAACAGCGAAGGAACTGATTTAGCCGAACTTTTCGATATGAAAAATGCTGGAGCAATCGCTTTTGGAGATTACAAAAAAGCCCAACAAAACGCTAATTTACAGAAGATTGCCTTACAATACGTGCAAGATTTTGACGGATTAGTCATTAGTTTTTGTCAAGACAATAGTTTGAAAGGAAAAGGAATTGTAAACGAAGGTGTTGTTTCCACCAAATTAGGTTTAAAAGGCATTCCAACATTAGCCGAAGAATTACAAGTAGCAAGAAATTTATTTTTACTAGAATATACAGGCGGAAAATTACATCTTCCAACGATTTCGACTGCAAAATCAGTTGCTTTAATCAAAGAAGCAAAAGCTAAAGGATTACAAGTAACTTGCAGTGTTTCGGTGCATCATTTGGTTTTGAATGATGAAGTGTTGACAGGTTTTGATACAAGATATAAAGTTTCACCACCATTACGAGATGAAGCTACAAGAAAAGCCTTAATCGCAGGCGTTTTAGATGGCACGATTGACTGTATCACTTCGGATCACAATCCGTTGGATATTGAATTGAAGAAATTAGAATTTGATTTGGCGAAAGACGGAACCATTGGTTTAGAAAGTGCTTTTGGAGCATTAGCAACGGTTTTACCATTGGAAGTTGTAATCGAAAAATTAACGGCTGCCAAAACCATCTTTGGAATAGAAAAAAACAGCATAAATATTGGCAATAAAGCCGAATTATCTTTCTTCTCTACCAAAGAAAATTGGACCTTTGAGAAAGAAAACGTGCTTTCCAAATCTAAGAACTCGGCTTTTCTAGGACAAAAAATGCAAGGAAAACCCATTGGAATTTACAACAACGGTCAATTAATAAGTAATAAATAATTACAGTTCTTATTGATTCAACCTAACTACGAATAAGTGAAAATTTATTAGTTGGATTGTCCCCTCGAGGGGACTTCAGGGGTGTTGAAACTCGAACTGAAAAAAGTATAAATAAAAAAGACATTAAATATGAACGATATTCAAAAAGGAAAACAAGCGGCAACATTCAGTTATTTAACCATTATTGGAACCGTAATTGCCATTTTTATGAACCAAGAAGAAAGCAAAAGCGAATTTGCGAGTTTCCATATTCGTCAGGCATTAGGGATTTTCTTAACTTTCTTTTTATTGGGTTATCCTATTGGCTATTTTGATAGTTGGATGGTTTCTACAGCTTTTTGGTTGTTCATTTTTATTCTTTGGATTTATGGATTTATAGGTTGTTTGAACGGTGAAAAGAAAATTGTACCAATCGTTGGCGAATTTTACCAAAACCTTTTTAGAAATTTATAATCCAAAAGCATGCAATTACAGTATTTAGTTCGTGAACCAAAAGTTATTTTAGAGAAAAATCCAGTTTTACTATTGTTGCACGGTTATGGTAGTAATGAAGAAGATTTGTTTTCATTTGCTACTGAATTAACAGAAGAATACTATGTGATTTCAGTACGTGCGCCGTATGATTTACAACCTTATGGTCATGCTTGGTATGCCATTTATTTTGATGCCGATGAAAACAAATTTTCAGACGACGAACAAGCCAAAACGTCAAGAGACACCATTGCAAATTTCATCGATAGTCTTTGTGAAAAATATCCAATTGATAGTAAAAATGTAACTTTAATCGGCTTTAGCCAAGGAGCAATTTTGAGTTATGCCACAGCGCTTTCATATCCAGAAAAAGTGAATCGTGTGGTTGCATTGAGTGGTTACTTGAATGAAAAAGTGTTGGCTGAAGGTTTCCAAAACAAAGCCATTGGCAACTTAAAATTCTTCATTTCTCACGGAAGTGCAGATCAAGTAATTCCCGTGGATTGGGCAAGAAAAGCAAAACCATTTCTAGAAAACTTAGGTTTGGATGTCACTTATAAAGAATATCCAGTTGGACACGGTGTAGCGCCTCAAAATTTCTTTGATTTTAAGAATTGGTTGGGGAAGTAAAATAAGAAAAGCTCCTGAGTCAATCAAGAGCTTTTCTAAACAAAAAACTAAACTAAACAACTATTATGATTTCGGTAATACAACGGTATCGATTACGTGGATTACGCCATTTTTTTGGTTTACATCAGCGATAGTTACTTTTGAACTATTTCCGTTTTCATCTGTAATGTAAACGTCTTTACCTTTCATCCAAGCGGTTAATGTGCCTCCACTTACGGTTTTGAAACTGTATTTTCCATTTCCTTTTTTGATGGCTGCTACAATATCAGAAGCACTCCATTTTCCAGCAGCTACGTGGTATTTTAAAATGGTTTGTAAAGTGCCTAAATTTTCAGGTTTAAGTAGGGTTTCAACGGTTCCGGCTGGTAGTTTCGCAAACGCGTCATTTGTTGGGGCAAAAACGGTGAATGGACCTTCAGACATTAAAACCTCTACTAAACCTGCAGCTTTTACTGCTGCTACTAAAGTGGTATGGTCTTTAGAATTAACAGCATTTTCTACAATATTTTTACTTGGATACATAGGAGCACCTCCTACTTCAACAGTTTTTTCTTTTTTCTGTGCAACAGCATCAGATGAAAATAACATTCCTAATGATAAAAGAGCAATAG
Organism: Flavobacterium sp.; assembly: GCA_018401995.1. GTDB lineage: Bacteria > Bacteroidota > Bacteroidia > Flavobacteriales > Flavobacteriaceae > Flavobacterium. The sequence goes on from JAGYJR010000005.1 coordinate 114,361, forward strand.
CTACAATTTTGTTGGTTTTCATGATTTTAATTTTTTTAAGTTATAATGGCATTTACGACAAGAGTTTTACTTTGGTTTTAAAAAATTGGATTTTTTTATTTAGAACATTAAGTAACAATCATTTGATTCTAGTTTTTTGCCACAGATTACACTGATTAGCACAGATTAAAAAAAGTAATCCGTGGGAATCCTTTAATCCGTGGCTTTAAAGGAGTTTTTTTTAAAACATTAAGGAATTAAATTTTACAAAGCTTTATTAGCAACTGATTACGCTGATTAGCACAGTTTAAAAAAAGTAATCCGTGGGAATCCTTTAATCCGTGGCTTTAAAAACAAATCAACTTTGCGGCTTTTCGACTTCGCAAGTAAAAAACAAATTACATTAGTAAGATATTTTACTCATAATTTTATCAAAACTCCAGTTAGAACATTTCAATAAAAATGCTTACTTTTGAAACTTAAAAAAAATACTATGGCAACAATAACATTAGGAGGAAATCCAATTCAAACAAACGGAGAATTACCACAAGTAGGTTCAAAAGCAACTGACTTTTCAATGATTCAAACTGACTTATCAACAGTTACTTTAGCAACTTTCGCTGGAAGTCGTTTAGTTTTAAATATTTTTCCTAGTATCGATACTGGAACTTGCGCTACATCTGTTAGAACTTTTAATGAAAAAGCTAGTCAATTAGCAAACACAAAAGTATTGTGCATTTCTAGAGATTTACCTTTTGCTCAAAAACGTTTTTGTGGTGCTGAAGGTTTAGAAAATGTAATTAATTTGTCAGATTTCAACACTGGTAGCTTTGGAAAAAACTACGGTTTAGAAATTGTTGATGGTCCTTTAGCAGGTTTACATTCTAGAGTAGTTATTGTATTAGACGAAAACGGCACTATTTTACATACGGAACAAGTGAGTGAAATTGCAAACGAACCAAATTACGAAGCCGCTTTAGCCGTACTATAATGAAATTTGAAAAGGACAATTCTTTCTTTTCTGGACGGTTCAAAAGTATTGGATTTGCTATAAAAGGCGCATTAAAGTTGGTAACCACCGAACATAGCGTTATGGTGCAATTCAGTATTGCTATTTTAGTTACAATCGCTGGGATTTACTTCAATATTACCAAAGAAGAATGGTTGATTCAAAACTTAGCTATTGGTTTGGTTTTAGCCATTGAAGGATTAAATACCGCCGTTGAAAAAGTAGCCGATTTTGTACATCCCGATTTTCACGAAAGAATTGGCTTTATTAAAGATATTGCTGCTGGTGCTGTGTTTTTCGCGGCACTTACAACTATTATTATTGGAGCAATAATTTATATTCCCTATTTAGTTTAATTTTGTTATTTTTGTAAATAACAGCATATTCATGGCAAAAAAGAGCAACGAAGCAACAGCAAAAACGACTACTGAAAAAGTATCTAAATCTTGGCAAATAAACAGACAGCAAAAGTTCGCAATTGGCGTGCTTTTTGTTTTGTTTGCTGCTACCCTATTGCTTTCCTTCGTTTCTTATTTTATCACGGGTAATTTCGATCAAAGTCACGCTGGAGAATTTTTAAACAGAAACGCTTCAGTAGACAATTGGTTAGGAAAATTTGGAGCTTATTTAGCTCATTTTTTCATGTATAGTGGTTTTGGTGTTGCCTCATTTCTATTCATTCGCGTGATTTTTATGATTGGCGCGTATCTGATTTTAGATATGGCATTAGGCAAATTGAAAAAAACTTTATTTTGGGATTTTTACATCATTATTGTACTTTCTATTTTACTAGGCTTCTTTTGGGATTTTATTCCGCAATTGTCTGGTGTTGTTGGTTACGAAATGAACTTATTTATTCAGGATTACATTGGTAAAATTGGTACTTTATTCAGTTTAATTTTTGCCATAATTCTATTTTTAATATTTAAAATCAACCTTTCGCCTGATGGAATTAAGAATTTCTTTGAAAAATCGAATGCAAAAATTGCTGAAGAATTCAAACAAGATGAAAAGTCTTCTATTCCAACACCTATAGCAACTAGCGATGAAGAAGAGTTAACCGCTGAAGAAGAAGCGGAATTAGCCAATTTTAGTATTACAGAAACTCATACCAAAGACGATTTTATTATTCGTGAAGATGAAGATGCCATATCAAATATTGAATTAAAACCGACTTCTACTTTCGAAATTAATAAAGAAGCTTTAAAACCAACAATTGCAAATGCTTCTGAATTGAGTTTGGAACCAAAACCAAAAGTGGAAGACGTTATTCCAATGGCAACAACAAATGCTGTGGAAGAAGAACCAAGTGATTTTGTGGTGGAAAAAATGGTGGAAGAAGAAGTCATGGAAGAGAATTTAGCCGCTAGATTGGTACAAGATTTTGGCGAATTTGATCCTACTTTAGAGCTTTCTAATTACCAAATGCCTCCAATAGATTTATTGAAAGAATATACTTCAGGTGGCATTACCATTGACCAAAACGAATTAGAAAACAATAAAAACCGTATTGTTGAAACTTTACGCAATTATAGTATTGGTATTTCCCAAATCAAAGCGACTGTGGGACCAACGGTAACTTTATACGAAATTGTACCCGATGCAGGAATTCGTATTTCAAAAATTAAAAACCTAGAAGACGATATTGCACTTTCATTGGCAGCATTAGGTATTCGTATTATTGCGCCAATTCCTGGGAAAGGAACCATTGGTATTGAAGTGCCAAACAACAAACCGACTATGGTGGCTATGAAATCGGTTATTGCATCGCCGAAATTTCAACAAGCCGAAATGGAGTTACCAATTGCACTTGGGAAAACAATTGCTAATGAAACTTTCGTAGTAGATTTAGCTAAAATGCCTCACTTATTAATGGCTGGTGCAACTGGACAAGGAAAATCAGTAGGATTGAATGCCATTTTGACTTCGCTTTTGTACAAAAAACATCCTGCAGAAGTAAAGTTTGTTTTGGTTGACCCAAAGAAAGTAGAATTAACGCTTTTCAATAAAATAGAACGTCATTATTTGGCCAAATTACCTGATGATGGCGATGCAATTATTACGGATAATACCAAAGTAATTCACACCTTGAATTCGTTGTGTATTGAAATGGACAATCGTTATTCGTTGCTGAAAGATGCTATGGTTAGAAACATCAAAGAATACAACGATAAATTCAAACAACGCAAATTAAATCCTGAAAACGGACATCGTTATCTTCCTTATATTGTGTTAGTTGTGGATGAGTTTGCCGACTTAATCATGACTGCAGGAAAAGAAGTAGAAACTCCTATTGCGCGTTTGGCTCAGTTGGCTCGTGCTATTGGAATTCACTTAATTATTGCTACACAACGTCCATCAGTAAATGTAATTACGGGAATGATTAAAGCCAATTTCCCAGCCCGAATTGCCTTCCGTGTAATGTCGAAAATTGACTCAAGAACTATTTTAGATGCTGGAGGTGCGGATCAATTGATTGGTCGTGGTGATTTATTGTATACCAATGGAAACGACATGGTTCGTGTACAATGTGCCTTCGTAGATACACCTGAAGTAGAAAAAATTTGCGAATTCATTGGAAGCCAAAAAGCGTATCCAAATGCGTACTTATTACCTGAGTATGTGGGTGAAGAAAGTGGCATGACTCTTGATATTGATATATCTGAAAGGGATTCGCTATTCAGAGAAGCAGCAGAAGTAATTGTAACTGCCCAACAAGGAAGTGCTTCCTTAATACAACGTAAATTAAAATTGGGTTACAACCGCGCAGGTCGAATTATTGACCAATTAGAAGCTGCAGGGATTGTAGGACCTTTTGAGGGAAGTAAAGCAAGATCGGTATTAATTCCTGATTTGAGTTCTCTTGAACAATTTTTAAATAATGAACAAAATAATTAAATCTATATCATGACTTTTTTTAAATCTATAGTATTAGCCTTATTTATTGGTATTTTCTCTACACAAGCACAAGATGCTCAAAAAGCAAAAGGTTTATTAGATGAAGTTTCTGCCAAAATTAAATCGTATGAGAATATTACTATTGAATTCAAATATGCATTAAATAATTCGAAGGAAAACATCAATCAAGAAAGTAAAGGAAACGTTACTTTGAAAGGCAATTTGTACCACCTAAATTTTATGGGAGTAACCAAAATTTTTGACGGTAAAAAAGTTTATACGATTGTTCCTGAAGACGAAGAGATTTCTATTTCTAAATTTGACGATAGCGATAAAGACGCTGTTACACCAAATAAAATGCTAACCTTCTTTAATTCTGGATTCAAGTATTCTTGGGATATTGTTCAGAATGTAAAAGGACGCAAAATTCAATATGTAAAATTAGTTCCTATTAGTAGTAAAGACCAACGTAAAGAAGTTTTAATTGGTATTGATGTGCAAACCAAACACATTTACAATCTGATTGAAATAGGGAAAAACGGTACAAGAACTACATTAACTGTTAATTCTTTTAAAACAGACCAACCATTGTCAAAAAATCATTTTACCTTTACCGAATCAAAATATCCTAATTATTACATCAATCGATTAGATTAAGAAAGGTGAAAATCTTAGACAAATATATTATCAAATCCTTTATGATTACATTTACTTCGGTATTTGTAATCCTTTTTTTTATATTCGTTTTACAGGGTATTTGGCTTTTCATTTCTGAATTGGCTGGAAAAGATTTGGATACTTTTACTGTATTCAAATTTCTTTCTTTCTATGCGCCTACGATAGTTCCAATGGTGTTACCGCTTTCGGTTTTATTGGCATCTATTATGACGTTTGGTAGTTTTGCAGAAAATTATGAGTTTGCTGCTATGAAATCTTCTGGGATTTCTCTGCAACGTGCTATGAAAATGCTAACCTTAAGCATTGGTTTATTGGCACTGGTTTCATTTTTCTTTGCGAACAATGTTATTCCAAGAGCTCAATATAAGTTCATTAACCTAAGAAAAACTATTGTCCAACAAAAGCCTGCTATGGCTATTGCTGAAGGTCAATTTAATACTATTGGGAACTCCAACATCAAAGTAGATAAAAAATCAGGAGATAATGGTGAATTTCTAGAAGGTGTTGTTATGCATGTAAAAAACACTAATGCTGGAATTGCCGCAAACACTGTTATCAAAGCAAAGAATGGTATTTTAAAAAGTAATACCAATAGCAATTACCTGCAACTGGAACTTTTAGATGGTAATTACTACGAAAATGTTTTACCAAGTTCGTATGAAGAGCGCCAAAAAAGACCTTTTGCTAAAAGTAGTTTTGAGCGTTACATTGTTTCTATTGATTTAACGAAGCTAAATAAAATGGATAATACAGACGAGGATGTTACCTCTGAAAAAATGTTAACCATATCGGAACTGAATTATACGCTTGACTCTTTGAAAACCAATTACAATAAAGACATTGTTTCTTTTGCTGAAAATATTTCTTTACGAAGTGACTGGGCAAAGGATAATAAACCTAAGGCCAATAGCACTACTAATCAAACAAAAGATTTATTAAGTATATATAATTATACCGAAAAAGCACAACTCTTTGAGATTATAAAAAACAATCTTTCTAGTACGGAATATACGCTTTCTAATGCTGAAAGTGATTTGGCTGTTAAAAAGAAAAACATCAACTCGCATTGGATTGTGTTTTATGAGAAATTCATGATTGCCTATTCGTGTTTGCTTATGTTTTTCATTGGAGCGCCCTTAGGAGCCATCATTAGAAAAGGTGGTGTGGGTTTACCAATGGTATTTGCAGTAATTATTTTTATTACGTTTCATTTCATCAATACTTTTGGAAGAAAACTGGCGCAAGAAGATGGTATTCATCCTTTTTTAGGGGTTTGGATGGCTTCTCTCCTATTGACACCGTTTGCAATTATGCTTACCTATAGAGCTACTAATGATATTGGATTGATGATCAGTTTTGATTGGATTACGGATCCAATTAAAAAAATCTTTGGGAAATATTTAAACAACAATAACAACTAAAAATCATGTCAAAAGAAATACAACTCAACACTATTGAAGAAGCCATTGAAGACATTCGTCAAGGAAAAGTGATTATAGTAGTTGATGATGAAGACAGAGAAAATGAAGGCGATTTCTTAGCCGCAGCTGAAAAAGTAACTCCAGAAATGATTAATTTCATGGCCACTCACGGACGCGGTTTAATTTGTACGCCACTAACTGAGTCGCGTTGTAAGGAATTGGATTTACATGCTATGGTTACCAATAATACCGACCATATGGAAACAGCATTTACGGTTTCAGTTGACTTAAAAGGAAATGGCGTTACTACTGGAATTTCTGCTGCTGACCGTGCTAAAACTATAGAAGCGTTAATTGATCCTAATACCAAACCCTTTGACTTGGCTCGTCCTGGACATATTTTCCCTTTAATAGCCAAACAAGGTGGTGTATTGAGAAGAACGGGGCACACAGAAGCCGCGATTGACTTTGCTCGTTTAGCAGGTTTTAAACCGGCTGGAGTAATTGTTGAAATTATGAATGAAGATGGTACAATGGCACGTTTACCTCAACTGGTTGAAGTAGCTAAAAAATTCGATTTGAAATTGGTTTCTATTGAAGATTTAGTGGCTTACCGTATGCAACACGACAGTTTGATTCAAAAGAAAGAAGACTTTGATATAGAAACGCGTTTTGGTACTTTCCGTTTGCGTGCTTATTTGCAAACTACCAATAAACAAGTGCATTTGGCCTTAACGAAAGGAACTTGGAATGATGGTGAGGAAATTTTAACTAGAATAAACTCTACGCAAGTAAACAATGATATTTTAGGAACCTTAACCCATGATGCGGATAAACGTTTGGATTCTATGTTCAAAAAAATCAATGCGGAAGGAAAAGGCGCAATTATTTTCATTAACCAAGAAGTAAAATCGTTAGAATTACTTTCTCGTTTGGGAGAATTGAAAGTACTTCAAGAGAAAGGCATTACTAAAGCACCTGAAATTAAAATGGATGCCAAAGATTTTGGTATTGGTGCGCAAATATTACACGATTTAAATATTTCTAAGTTGCGACTGCTTTCTAATACCACCGAACCTACGAAGCGTGTAGGAATGATTGGTTACGGATTAGAGATTACAGCTTATGTGAATTACTAGAAAAACCACAATTTTATTGCTAAGGACGATACCGTAATTAACAAAAACCATTTAATTACTTTATCGTCTTTTTTTACACTCCACCTGCTTGCAACCCATGCGCCAGATGCATTTCCTAGTGTTAAGATTATAGCTAAAGGATAATTGATTTTATCTTCTATTGCAAAGACTATAACGGCACCAATGGTATATACGGCTACTACAAAAACTTTGGTAACATTAGATTTTAATAAAGATAAACCGTTTAGATATGGTAAAATGGCTAGCATTAAAAAGCCAATTCCGGCATTAATAAAACCACCATAAATACCTAAGAAGAAAAAAATAAAAACAGCCCAATATAAATGTTTGCCATTGGTGCGCTCTTGCATATGATTGGTTGTTTTATTGGTGTTGAACAAAATAATTAGAACGACCATAATCATGATAAAGGCTAAGATTTTATTGAATGCTTCACCTGATATGGTAATTGCTAATTTAGCTCCTATAAACGAACCTAACAAGGCTGATAATCCAAGGTAGAAACTAAAGGGATATGTAGAAACGCCTTTTGATTTAAATCCTTTTACGGCAGTTAAGGTTTGCACTAAAATGGCTATACGGTTTGTGCCATTAGCAACTGGTGCTGGTAGCCCTAAAAAAATAAGCATGGGTAAGGTTAATAACGTTCCTCCACCCGCTACGGTATTTAAAAAACCGGCAATGAAACCGATGGGTATTAGGAGAAGATATTCGAGTGCAAATTCCATTTTTTGTATTGAAGTGCAAATGTATAGAAATTGGGAGTAAAAAAATAGAAAAGAAAAAAATTAGCTATAAAATTGAAAGTCAAAATATTAAAGGAATGGTGTGCTTTTTTTTGCATTTTTCTATTAAAAACATTTGTAGAAATAAAAAATCGTTCTATATTTGCACTCGCAATACGGAAATGATTGCGCGACTTATTGGAGAAATGGCAGAGTGGTCGAATGCGGCAGTCTTGAAAACTGTTGACTGTAACAGGTCCGGGGGTTCGAATCCCTCTTTCTCCGCCACTTTTCAAAGTAAAACCCTGTAAACTAAACACTTACAGGGTTTTTTATTTTACGGTTGTCGGTTCGGTTGTTGTTTTAGTTCGTTTTGAAGCTAAAAAAGGAATAAATTCTAAACTTTTGTTTTTTGTTTATTTAATAAATACTCTACAAGTGAAGGAAAACGTGAACTATTAGCTTTAGCATTTTCTTTTTCTAAATAATCTTCTATTTTGTCTAGTGTATCAAATTGTGTATCTTTTACTCTAATCAAGTCATCAAACGTTTTTTTTCTCTCACTTACTAATTGCAAATTATTTAAGTCTAAAACCGTTATAAGGTGAACAACGGCTTGAAATCTTATTTGTAGAGATGCAATATTTGCTTTAAAATCTGAAAAGCTTCTGTATTCGTGTGTATTTGGTAAAATTTCACCAGTTGGCATATACTTAAAAAATGAAGCACAATCTGGATGTAATAACAAATTAACTATAAGCTCATCACTTTTTACCGTATCACAATGCTTATTTGAATGCGTACATGATAAATGAAGATTAAAGTAATCAAGCTCTTGAACTTTAAATTTTGACTGTGGTAGAAAATGTTCTAAAACAACCCTTAAAGAATGGTTTTCAATTTCTTGCTCACAATAACAGCATAAATACTTTTGCTCTGCAATAAGTATCTCTCTGAAGTTGTTTTTATCTGGATTTATTAATTCTTTGAATGAGAATTTTTTTCCTTCTGCAATTAACCTTTGCTTCAAATTTGTAAGAAGTTGAGGTTCTATCTGATTTTTTCTGATAAACCTCATTATTCGTAAAAATTAATTAAAACGTTTGCTCTTTGAAGTTCTTGGTGATTAGCTCCCATTGTTTGCTCTAATTTGGCTCTCAATTGAAGTGCTTCCTCTGATTGTGATTGACCAGTTGCAATAAGCTCTAAATAAGTTTTTAAAGCATTATCTACTTCTTCTATTCTTGGTGTAATATTTTGTTTAATTAACGATTCATCAACTGTTAAACCATAAGTATTTTTAATAGAAGAAATTGTTCCATTATCTATATAATAAGCTTGTTTTTTTACAGTACTCAAAAGAACTGGTGAATGCGTTGTTAATATAAACTGGTCTCTTTGTATTGTACTTTGAACGTAATCTTCTTCTGCATAATCTTCTTCTGCATATCCATCATTATTTAATTCCAAATTTGGTATTAAATCCCATTGCCAAGATGGATTTAGATAGGTATCTGGCTCATCCCACAAGAATAATGAATTCTTTCCTTGCAAAAGATAAATCATGCCTTTAATAGCAATAAATTGTTGTTCTCCTTCACTTAATTCTTTAAATGTAATTGGATATTCTATATCTTCTTTCTTTACTTTTAAATTGATTCCTTCAAGGTTCTTTGTAGTAAGTAGTATATTTAGTAATTTAAAAATATCATCTTCATATCCAAAAATCTCTTTGAGTTTAAACAAAGCACTATTGCCTATAAACTTATAAGTAACAGAATTTACTCTCTCTGGATATTGTATTGATGTGTTTAATTTTGGATAATTTTCGATTTCTTCATCTAATTGTAATAGATGAATTTTTTCAATAAAATTTCTTACTGTTCCTTCAGTATCGAAAAAGTTTTCATAAGTATGGTCTTTAATCCAACCAGTATGTTTTTTAATTGTTATTTCAAATGAATGAAGCTTTGTAATATTAAAGTACTTCTTAAAAAAATCTTGATAAATAGGTGCATCATTTGAAAATGAGAAAAGAGCTAAAAGAATCATGCGATAATGAATAGGCTCTAATGCTAAAATTGGAGGTAGTGAAGTTGCTTTTTGCTTTCTAAATATTGTAGAGTATTCTTGCTTAAACTTATTAGAAACAACATTGTTCTTTCTACCAATGTTTCTTTTAAAATTATGTGTATTGAATTTTGGGTTTTCCTTTCCAAAAGCTTGTACATAAGTTTTTCTATCCAATACAGGAACCTTAAAACGTTTAACATCAGGACCCACCTCCATTATAGGAGGTCTTCTTTTTGAAAACTTCTGTTCTTCCTCGGACTGTTCGGACTGTTCGGACTGT